>NZ_LLXV01000071.1 GCF_001431665.1 Stenotrophomonas beteli
GACCCCGGGGTCGGATCCCTTCCGCAGGAAGGGCTCTGACCCGGATGAGCGGTCAGGGTTTGACGGCGAGGGTGACCTGGCCCAGTTCGGTGGCGCCCTGCGCCTTGCCGTTCTGCGCGGCGGTGGCCGGCCAGGTGAAGGGGATCTTCAGCAGTTCACGGCCGCCGACTTCGCGCACCGCTTCCACCACCAGGGTGTAGTTGCCCGGGGCCAGCTGCTTCAGCGCCGGCTGCCTGTCGTTGAACGACAGCGCGTGCTTGCCGGCCGGGCGGGTCGGGCCGGTCACGCCATCCACCGGCACCTGCAGGGTGCGGCCGCTCTTGCGCCACCACTGGCGCAGGTCGGGCAGCCATTTGGTGCCATGGCCCTCGCTGTTGCTGGTCTGCTGGTACCAGACCGACAGGTTGGCAGCGACTTTCTGGTCGGCACCTTCCAGCCACACCGCCACGTACGGGCGGTGGTACTCGGCCACGTTGAGCTTGGGCACTTCGACGTTGATGTCGAGGGTGGTGGCGTAGGCCGGCGAGGTGGCCAGCAGGCCGCTGAGGGCGATGGTCAGGGTGACGCGCATGGGGCGGCTCCGGGAACGAGGGAAAGTCAGTGGATCAGCAGCAGGGCGATCAGCAGCGGAATCATCAGGCCGAGGCCGACCAGCGGCCAGGTCATGCGCCGCTGCCGCGCATGCAGGTGCAGCAGGAACAGTCCGGTGATGCAGAACACCAGGCAGGCCACGGCGAACAGGTCCAGGAACCAGCCCCATGCCGGGCCCGCGTTGCGGCCCTTGTGCAGGTCGTTGAGGTAGGACACCACGCCGCGCGAGGTCGATTCGTACTCCACCGCACCGGTCGCGCGATCGATGCTCAGCCAGGCGTCGCCACCGGGGCGCGGCAGCGACAGGTAGATCTCCTCGGCCGACCACTCGGCCGGGCGTCCGCCAATGGCGATGCCCAGCTGGGCGTCCAGCCATTGCCGGGCCGGGCGCGGAATCGGCGCATTACCGTCCTCGCGCGTGCCCAGCTGGCCCAGCAGTTCGGCCGGCAGTTCCAGGTGCTGGTTCTGCACCTGCGGTTTGGCCTCGATCTTCGCCGCATGGTTGAGGGTCAGCCCGGTCACCGCGAACAGCAGCATGCCGATCAGGCACACCGCCGAGCTGATCCAGTGCCACTGGTGCAGCGTACGCAGCCAGAAGCCACGGCTCTGTTGCTGCTGCACGGTGGAAGAAGCAGGACGGCTCACGGCACGGTTCGAGGCGGACGGGGACTGCCCATTACATCATTGATGAGAATAGCTCGCAATTGCGTATCGTTCTGTATCCCGTGTGGTTGGATCCGGGTAGTGCCGGCCGCTGGCCGGCCATCCCGCAATGCCGGCCAGTGGCCGGCGCCACCAGAGCGCGGTCAGAACTTCGCGTTGAGCGAGATCCAGTAGCTGCGGCGCTGGTCCTTGGTCGCATAGTCGTCCACGCAGTTGAACTCGCTCTGGCTGACCAGCAGGCACGACTGCGCGACGAAGTCCTTGTCGAACAGGTTGTTGACCCGCGCGTTCACCGTCAGCCACGGCGTGGCCTTCCAGCTGCCTCCGAGATGGAAGATCGTGTAGTCCTCGTAATAGCGGGTCTGGCTGACGCCGTTGGCATCGAGCAGCGTGTCGCGATAGCGGTCGTAGCGGCCCTCGCCGATCAGCGACAGGCTGACCGCTTCATTGATCTGCCAGTTGAGGCTGGTGTTGGCCATGTGTTTTGCCGGCATGGTGCCGCTGATCGGCAGCCCCTTCTGTGCGCCGCTGGTCTGTTCGCTCCTGGTCCAGGTGTAGTTGCCGCGCAGCTGCAGGGTGTCGAGCAGGTCGACATGACCGGCCAGTTCTGCACCGCGGGTCTCGGCCTTGTCGATGTTCACGCTCTGGGTGAAGGTGCTGTAGCCCAGTGCGGCCCAGCCTGGGCCGATGTCCACGCAGTAGCCGCTGCCGGCGCGGGCCACTTCGCAGTTCGGGAAGGTGCCGCCGCTGGCGATCTTGTCTTCGAATTTATTGAAGAAGCCAGTCACGTTGAAGCCCCAGCGCTGGCCTTCGTAGTAGGCGGCCAGCTCGTAGTTGGTGCTGGTTTCAGGCTTCAGGTTCGGCGAACCCACCAGCGGCAGCACACCCTGGCCACCGAAGCCGGTGATGCCCGGGAACAGCTGGTCCGGACGCGGGGTCTTGTAGCCGGTGCTGACGCCACCCTTGAAGGTCCACGCGTCGCTGGCGTTCCACACCAGGTAGCCACGCGGACTGACGTGGCTGCCGAACACGTTGTGGTCGTCGTAGCGCAGGCCGAAGGTGGCGGTGAGGGTGTCGGTCAGCGCCCAGTTGTCCTCGGCGAACAGCGCCCACATGCGGTGCTTCTGCCTGGTGTTGCTGCGGTAACCGGCGCCATCCATGCCGAACACGCCGTCGATCATGTCGGTGTCGTTGTACTGGCCGCCGATGGTCAGCGTGTGTGCGCCGAAATCGAGGTCGAGCATGGTGTCGAGCACGTAGCCTTCCAGCTCCATGGTGCGCAGGGGACGCGGCAGGAACGCCTGCAGGCGCGCCATCTCGCTCGGGTTGAGCGCGGCCAGGGCATTACCACGGCCGGCCGCACAGTTGTTGGCGGCACCAGTGCGGCGGCAGACGTCATTCCACAGCGTCTGCAGGTTGGCGCGCTCGTCCAGGGTCAGCGGCAGCGAGCGGCCGAGGTTGCTGCTCTTGCTGTGGGTCAGCGAGGTCTGCCAGGTGCCGAAGCTGTAGCGGCCCTGGTGGGTCAGCGACAGCTGATCGCGCTCATAACGCTGGTAGGCGGTGTAGCCCACGCGCGGCTGCACCACGCGGCGGGTGACAGTGCCGCTGCCATTCGGGTTGGGGATGACCGCGTTGCCCACGCGCCAGAGGCTGGCCAGGCTGTCCAGGGTGCCGGTCTGGCCCTGGCTGTTGTCGTACTTCTGCCGGGACATGTCGTAGTCCAGCCACAGTTCGTGGTCATCGTTGACATGGAAGTCCAGGCGCACGCCGGTGTTCCAGTTGGTGTTGGCCACCGACTTGCCACCGCCACCGAAGCCGATGCTGCGCTCCCACAGCGTGCCGTCGGGAAGGGTCAGTGCATCCCATTCCGGGTTCGATGCCTTGGCATCGTAGTAGCTGCCACGTACCGCCAGGCTGAGGCGATCTTTCAGCAGTGGGCCGCTGAGGTAGAGGTCGGTGGTGCGTGCGTCGCCGAACTGGTCGTCCTGCTGCACGGTGAAGCCCTGGCTGACCGAGCCGTGCCAGCTTTCCTGGTTGCGGCGGGTGATGATGTTGATGACGCCGCCCATTGCGTCCGAGCCGTACAGCGTGGACATCGGGCCGCGCACCACTTCGATGCGCTCGATCGCGTCCAGCGGCGGCAGGTAGGCGAACTGGCCACCGCCGAAGTTGTTCGGGTACAGCTGGCCGACGTTGCTCTGGCGGCGGCCGTCGATCAGCACCAGGGTGTACTCGGACGGCAGGCCGCGCATCGAGATGGTGGCGCGGCCGTTCTTGTCGGTGGCCTCCAGGCCGACGTCGATGCCTTCGACGTCGCGCAGCGCGTCGACCAGGCCGGTGTACGGGCGCTTGCTGAGTTCTTCGCGGCTGACCACGCTGATGCTGGCCGGTGCATCGACCACCTTCTGCTCGAAGCCGGAGGCGGTGACCACCACCTTGTCCAGCGTCTGTGGTGCACCGGCGGCGTCACCATGGGCCAAGGCCGGGGCGGAAAGGGCCACCAGCACGGCGCTGGTGAGGACAGGGCGCGACAGGGACGAACGGACACGATGGCGCTGGGCCATGGCAGTTACCTCGAAGGATGCAGGGAGGTGCTGTGCCAGGCGCGAACGGCGCGGCATGCACGGGGAGGCCCGGTCAGGGGCGGCAGGGAGGAAGCAGGCAGCGGCGCGCGGGCACGACCGCGCAGGCGGTCAGGCGGGGCCGTGGATCAGGCGAGCGGCGGCGCCTGGCCGCGTTGCTGGCGGCGCCCGGGCGCATCGGCCCATGGCGTGTCCGGAGCGGCCAGCGGCCAGTCCGGGCGCACGCCGGGCATGGCCGGCGTGGCAGGAACGAGATCGAGTTCGGTGCGCAGCCATTGGCTGGCCAGCAGCAACGGCGGATGAGCCTTCACGGCTGATTTCACTGGAGCGGCAGCACAGCGGCGCAGCTTGGCCGGTGCCTCTTCCTGCAAGGCGCCTTCGCCACCACGCTCTTCCAGTGGCATCTGCACGGCCATTCCGGCCTGGCCGTGTGGCAGCAGCGGCAGGGTGCCCAGCAGCAAGGCCAGCATCGCCACCCAAGCCAGCAGGCTGGCCAGCGCAGGGCGCTGGCCGCGCATGGCGGTGCCCATCTTGCGATGGATGAGTGGGCGAGGGCGAAGCGGGCGCAGCAAGCAGGGGTCCCAGGGGTCTGCCGGCAGCGGCCGGCATCAACGGGGCGTGATTGTAATGAGAGCTGTTAGCCGTTGCAAATGAGAATGATTGCCAAATTGTCGCGGGCCGGCGCGACGGGGCTCAGACTTCGCTCCAGCGCCGCAGCAGGTTGTGGTACACGCCGGTCAGTTGCAGCACCGCCTCGGCGTCGCCGCCGGTCTGGCGCAGGCGCTCGATCGCGCCATCCATTTCCCACAGCAGGCGGCGCTGCACATCGTCGCGGATCATGCTCTGCACCCAGAAGAACGAGGCCACGCGCGCGCCGCGGGTGACCGGACTGACCTTGTGCAGGCTGCTGGATGGATACACGATCAGGTCGCCGGCGGGCAGCTTCACTTCGTGTTCGCCGTAGGTATCGCTGATGACCAGCTCGCCGCCGTCGTACTCCTCGGGCGCGGACAGGAACAGGGTGCAGGAAATGTCCGAGCGCAGCTGCTCGCCATGGGCCAGGTTCATTACCGCGCCATCGACGTGGAAGCCGTAGGTACCGCCGCCGCTGTAGCGGTTGAAGCGTGGCGGCAGGTACTTCAGCGGCAACGCGGCGCTGAAGAACAGCGGGTGCCGGGCCAGTGCGACGAGGATGATCTCGCCCAGCTCGCGGCGCAGCGGCGAAGCCTCGGGCAGCTGCTGGTTGTGCTTGGCCTGCGCGCCCAGATGGCCGACCGTCTCGCGGCCATCGGTCCAGTCGGCGGCATCCAGTCGGCGGCGGAAATCGGCCACCTGGTCGGCGCTGAGAATGTCGGGGATGTGCAGCAGCATGCGGGACTCCTCAGAGGGACGGCGGTGCGACCAGGGCGCGCACCTGCGGATGCGGTGAGGCGGCCAGTTCGGGCACGATGTGCGCCATGAACGCAGGGCTGCCGTGGGCCAGTGCGAGCCGCAGCCAGTGCACGGCCTGCTCGATCTGACCGGCCTGCAGCAGGATGGAGGCGTAGTTGGCCTGGCCACGGAAATCGCCGGTCTCGGCGGCGCGCCGGTACCAGCCCAGGGCGGCCTGCGGATCGCGCTCGATCTCCAGGCCGTCTTCGAGGTGGCGGGCCAGCAGGTTCATAGACTTGGCGTGGCCCAGGTGCGCGGCCCGCGTGTACAGCGCCAGCGCCTGCGCGCGGTCCTGCGCAACGCCGCGGCCGGTGGCCAGCAGGTTGGCCAGGTTGTACAGGCCCCAGTCCAGGCCGGTGTCGGCGGCGCGGCGGTACCAGACGGCCGCCAGCGCCGGGTCGGCGACAGTGCCCTGGCCCAGCTCATGGCAGCGGCCAAGCATGTTCATCGCCATCGGCGCGCCGTTGTTGGCGGCGGTTTCGTACCAGAGCAGTGCCGCCGAGGCGTCCTGTGCGGTGCCTTTGCCTTCCATGTGCATCTGCGCGAGCAGCAGTTGTGCCTCGACCTGTCCGGCCTGCGCAGCGGCGCGCACGCGCGCGAAGGCAGCCTGCGGATCGTGCTGCATCAGCTCGGCCAGAGCATCGCTGTCGATGGGGGTAAGGGTCGCCATGGAGTGAGTATCGCCGGAAACAAAAACGGCGGCAGGAGACCCTGCCGCCGTGGTGGAGCGGAGTTACATCAGAACGTCACGTTCAGTGCCAGGGTGGCCGAGCGACCCGGGGCGATGCTCGCGTAGTGCGAGGCATAGGCCTTGGTGAAGTAGGTCTTGTCGGTCAGGTTCTGCACGTTGAGCTGCAGGCTGATGTTGTCCTGGATCGCGTAGCTGGCCATCGCGTCGAAGCGGGTGTAGCTGGCAATCCACTTGGTGTTGGCCACGTCACCGTACTGCTTGTCCGAGTAGAACGCACCGGCGCCGAGGGTCAGGCCGATCGGGAAGCGGTAAGTGGTCCACAGGTTGGCGCTGTGCTTGGCGGTGTTCGGGAACACGTTGCCGTTGTACGGCGAGGGCACGTAGACGTTGGACGGGCAGGTGCGGCCCACCGGTGCGGCACAGACGAAACCGTTGTCCTTCAGTTCCGAGTCCAGGTAGGTGTAGCCGCCGTACAGGCTCCAGGCCTCGGTCAGCTGGCCGGTGAAGCCCAGCTCGAAGCCGTTGATTTCCTTCTTGCCGGCGTTCTGGCTGGTGCCGTTGTCGACGGTCACGCGTGCGTTGTTCATCACGGTGTGGAAGATCGCTGCGGTCAGGTTCAGGCGCTGGTCGAACAGGTCCCACTTGGTGCCCAGTTCGAGGTTCTTCGTATCCTGCGGCTTGAGGTCGGCCACGGCGGCGCTCAGGCTGTCCGAACCATCACCACCGTCCATGCCCGGCGGGGTCGAGGAGGTGCCCCACGACAGGTAGATGCTGCCGTTGGCGGCCGGCTTGAACACCACGCCGGCCTGGTAGTTCAGGAAGTCGTTGTCATTGCGGACGCGGGTCGGAGCCTTGCCGGCCACCGGTGTGGTCAGGGTGGTGCGGAAGTCGTCGTAGCGCAGGCCGAGGTTGACCATCCACTGCTCATTGAGCTCGATGGTGTCGAACACATAGGCCGAGGTGGTCCGGGTGCGCTGCTCGACGTCCAGTGCCTTGTCGCTGCGGTACACCGAGTGCGTCGCCGCCCACGGATCGCGCGGGTCCGGATGGGCAAAGTCGGTGCAGTTGTAGCCGGTGGCCGCGCCGGTGCTCGGGCACTTGTTGTTGCCGGTGAGCGGATTGCTGGTGCCCGGGGTCATCAGGTAGCTGCCGCGGGTCATCTTCTCGTCGCTGTACTCCACGCCGGCGCTGTAGCTGTGCTTGAGCACGCCGGTCTGGAAGGCGCCGGTCAGGCCCAGCTGGTCGGCGAAGCTCTTGACGTCGACGGCACGGCTGTTGGTACGCCGCCACAAGGTGCCGTAATTGTTCGGGTTGCCCTGGCTGTCGTCCGGCTGGGTCCACAGGTAGTCGTTGCTGGTGTTGCCCAGGCGCGCGATGTTGCGCAGCTTGTGGCCGCCGAAGTCGTAGCTGGCGTCCAGGGTGCTGATGTCGGCGCGGGTGCGCTGGAAGTCACGGTCGACCAGGCCGTAGTAGTTGCTGCGGTCGGGCACCATCGGGCGGCCGTCGACCCACTTGGAGGCCGGCGCACCGTTCGGGTTGCCGTACGGGAAGCCACCGGCGTCCGGCAGGTCGTCGCTCTGCATGTGGTAGTGGCTGGCGATGAGCTGCGCCGGGCCGTTCAGGCCGAATGCGATCGACGGCGCGATGCCCCAGCGGCTGACATTGGCGGCGTCGCGGCCAGCGATGTCCGATTCGTGCTTCATCAGGTTCAGGCGCGCGGCGATGCCATCGCCCAGCACGTAGTTGGCGTCTACGGTGCCGCGCGCGTAGCTGTCGGTACCGATACCCATGCTGGCGCTGGTCTCGTTCTTCAGCTTCGGCGTCTTGCTGACCAGGTTCAGGCTGCCACCGCCGGAATCACGGCCGCCGTAGGCCGAGCTCGGGCCCTTGACCACTTCCACCTGCTCCAGGTCGAAGATTTCGCGGGTCTGCGAGCCGACGTCGCGCAGGCCATCGACGAAGACGTTGCTCTGCGAATCGAAGCCACGGATGAAGGGGCGGTCACCGGTCGGGTTGCCGCCTTCGCCGGCACCGAAGGTGATGCCCGGCACCATGCGCAGTGCATCCTGCAGGTTGGTCGCACCGGTTTCGGCGATCAGCTTTTCCGACACGATCGACACCGACTTCGGGGTGTCCAGCAGCTCGGCGGTGAACTTCGGCGAGGACGGATTGAACCAGCTGCCGCGCACCTGCACCTTGTCCAGCTCGGTGGCATTGCGGGAGCCGGCATCGGCGTTGTCGGCAGCCTGCGCGGCCAGCGGCGCGAAGCCGGCGGCCAGGGTGGCGGTGGCGAGCAGGGAAACGCGCGGGGCGTACTTGCGGGAGGTGATGTGGGTCATGGCGATGAAGGGTGGCTTGGATCGGGGAAGGGCGAAGGCCGAAGCGCAGGCAGCGCGACGAGACGTACAGGGCTTCTTCTGTAGCCGAGCCGATGCTCGGCTGGCAGGAAACGCAATCAGGCGCACGGCAACGGCCGCAGGGCGCCTCAACTGGCGTGCGGTGCGGGCGGTGCGTGGCCGGGGTTCAAGCGCAGCGCAGGATCGTGCCGCTGCCAACGCAGGGCGTCGGAGCGCCACAGCGGAATGTGCGCGACCAGGATGGCGCGCGGGGGAGTCAGTCCGGTGCAGGGCGCGGCGCCCTCGCCATCCAGCGGCGGTTCCGGTGCTGGTGCCGCATGGTGCGGGCACTCGTCCGCCGGCGGGGCCGGCATCGGCATGACCTGCTGCAGATCTTCAGCGTGTGCCTGCCAGCCGTGGGCAGCAGGGCCGTTGCCGCGTCCTTCGTGCAGTGCCGACCAGCCCAGCAGCAGCGTCAGCAGCGCGGCCACGAGCAGCGGCCAACCCTGGCGGGCGAGCTGGCACAACGTGGCGATGGGCGCGGGCGAAGCCATGGCGCGGGGGCGAAGCCGTTACGAAGATGTTACGTAGGATAACATCAACGATAATGATTCGCATGTACGGGCATGGCGGGCCGCTGGACGGGCCCCGGAATGGCCTGGGAAGGCCCTCATGGCCTTCCGCCAGGTCCTCCCCGGGGTGGATGCTGCCGGGGTGGCGCGCCTCACTCCCGGTCGTCGCGGGTCCAGACGGCGTCGTGCTCGCGCTTGACCGGGAACTTCGGGACCGGGGTGTAGGCCGGGGCGCACAGCGCGCGGCCATCGCGCACGTCGAAGCGCGCGCCGTGCAGCACGCACTCCACGCTGCCTTCGGCGGTGTTGAATTCGCCCGAGGACAGTTCGAACTCCTCGTGCGTACACTGGTCTTCCAGTGCGTACAGCTCGCCGTCGAGGTTGAACACCACGATCGGCGTGCCGGTCACTTCGTCGAACACGCTCTTCATTTCACCGGGCAGCAGCTCGTTGCCGGCACAGACGAAGGTCCAGGTATCGCTCACGCGGCCGCTCCGGCCAGCGATTTCTCCAGGATCTCGAAACGCAGGTCGTCGCGCTTGGGGATGCCGAAGCGTTCGTCGCCATACGGGAATGGCTTCTTGATGCCGGTACGCTGGTAGCCACGACGCTCGTAGAAGGCGATCAGTTCGTCGCGTACGTCGATCACCGTCATCTGCATCACCGGCACGTTCCATTCGCGTGCGGCGTGCGCTTCGGCGGCGTCCATCAGCTGCTTGCCGACGCCGCCGCCCTGCTGGGCCGGATCAACCGAGAACATGCCGAAATAGCCCTTGCCGTCGACACCGGCGACGTGTGCGCAGGCCACCAGTTGGCCCTCGCGTTCGGCGAGCAGGATGGTGGAGCGCGGGCGGTCGAGATCGGCCTGGATGCCTTCGGCGTCGATGCGGGCGCCATCCAGCAGGTCGGCTTCGGTGGTCCAGCCGACGCGGCTGGCATCGCCGCGGTAGGCCGAGGTGACCAGGGTGATCAGGGCGGGGATGTCGGCCGGCGTGGCGGCCCGGAAGGTCAGGGTGCTCATGTGGCCCATTCTAGGTGGGGTGGGGGCG
>NZ_LLXV01000072.1 GCF_001431665.1 Stenotrophomonas beteli
CCGAACTTATGGCGGGAGAAGAGCCTCCAGAAGACCGCCACGCCCCACAAGGCCCCCGTGGCCTTCTCCAAGGGGGCCCTCCGAGAACCCCCGCCCCCAGCACACCGAGCTCCCCTCCGGGCCCCCCGCGGCCGAGCCGGCCAAACCAAACCGGGCCCGCCGGCGCCCCCCCCCGAATGGGCCGCACACGCCGGCCCCCCCCCCGCGCGGCCACCGCCTCTTCCACGCCGTGCCGCCCCGCCCCTTCCTGGCCCTGCCGTCCCCATGAATGCCATCGCCCAGCCTGTAGCCGCCCCGTCCACGCGTGATACGCGTGATGCCCGCAACGACAAACTGTTCCGATGGGTGCTGGTCGGCACCGTCATCTTCGTCCTGATCGCCCTGGCCTGCGCCGCGCTGTCGATGCTGTGGGGCGGCCGCCATGCCCTGCAGATGCAGGGCCTGAGTTTCTTCTTCTCCGCCGACTGGAATCCGGTCGAAAACAAGTTCGGCGCGCTCGCGCCGATCTACGGCACCCTGGTCACCGCCGTCATCGCGATGGTCATCGCCGTGCCGGTCAGCTTCGGCATCGCCTTCTTCCTCACCGAAGTCGCACCGCGCTGGCTGCGTGGACCGGTCGGTACCGCCATCGAACTGCTGGCCGGCATCCCCTCGATCATCTACGGCATGTGGGGCCTGTTCGTGCTGGTGCCGGTGATGACCGAGTACGTCACTCCGTTCCTCAACGAAACCCTGGGCGAGTGGCCGATCATCGGCCCGATGTTCCAGGGCCCGCCGCTGGGTATCGGCATGCTCACCGCCGGTTTCGTGCTGGCCATCATGGTCATTCCATTCATCTCCTCGGTGATGCGCGAAGTGTTCCTGACCGTGCCGACCCGCCTGAAGGAATCGGCCTATGCGCTGGGCTCCACCAAGTGGGAAGTGAGCTGGGACATCGTGCTGCCCTACACCCGCTCGGCGGTGATCGGCGGCATCTTCCTCGGCCTCGGCCGCGCCCTGGGCGAAACGATGGCGGTGGCCTTCGTGATCGGCAACAGCGTGCGCCTGTCGCCGTCGCTGCTGGAACCGGGCACCACCATCGCCGCGCTGATCGCCAACGATTTCGGCGAGGCCACTGAAACCTACCGCTCGGCCCTGCTGCTGCTCGGCTTCGTCCTCTTCATCGTCACCTTCGTGGTGCTGGCCATCGCCCGCCTGATGCTGATGCGCCTGTCCCGCAAGGAGGGCAACTGATGTCCACCACCGCTGATTCGCTGTACCTGCGCCGCCGCATCGGCAATGTCGTTGCGATTGCCGCGTCCTGCGCCACCGCGCTGTTCGGCCTGTTCTTCCTGGGCTGGATCCTGTTCACCCTGGCCTCGAAAGGCCTGGCCGGCATCAACTGGGATCTGTTCACCAAGATGACGCCGCCGCCGATGCAGGAAGGCGGCCTTGCCAACGCCTTCTTCGGCAGTGCCGTGATGTGTGCACTGGCGATCGGCATCGGCACCCCGCTGGGCGTGCTGGCCGGCACCTGGCTGGCCGAGTACGGCAACGCCCGCAAGGCCGGCACCGTGGTCCGCTTCGTCAACGACATCCTGCTGTCAGCCCCGTCCATCGTGCTCGGCCTGTTCGTCTACACCCTGTACGTGATGCAGACCGGCGGCAACTTCTCGGCCTTCGCCGGTGCGCTGTCGCTGGCTTTCATCGTGCTGCCGGTGGTGGTGCGCACCACCGACGAGATGCTGCGGCTGGTGCCTTCGCAGATGCGCGAGGCGGCGCTGTCGCTGGGCATCCCGCAGTGGAAGGTGATCGTGCAGGTGCTCTATCGCAGCGCATCGGCCGGCATCATCACCGGCATCCTGCTGGCGCTGGCCCGCATCTCCGGCGAAACCGCGCCACTGCTGTTCACCGCTTTCGGCAACCAGTACTGGAACAACAACATCTTCCAGCCGATGGCCTCGGTGCCGGTGGTGATGAACCAGTTCGCCGGCAGCCCGTATGAATCCTGGCAGGTGCTGGCCTGGGCCGGTGCCCTGGTGCTGACTGTCTTCGTGTTGCTGGTCAGCCTTGCCGCCCGCGGCATCCTGCTGCGCAACCGTATCTCCCATGACTGACCTTTCCGTGGATAACGCCATGAACGACCTTTCCAACGCCGTGCCGATGCAGCGCATCGCCGTGCCGTCCTCGCACGAGAGCCTGCACACCCCGGCTCCGGTCAAGCTTGCCGCGCGCGGACTGGACTTCTACTACGACAAGTTCCATGCCCTGAAGGGCATCAACCTGGAGATTCCGGAAAAGCGCGTGACCGCGCTGATCGGACCCTCCGGTTGCGGCAAGTCGACCCTGCTGCGCATCTTCAACCGCATCTACGCGCTGTACCCGAAGCTGGAAGCACGTGGTGAAGTGCTGCTGGACGGCGAGAACATCCTGTCGCCGAAGTACCCGATGAACCGCCTGCGCAGCAAGGTCGGCATGGTGTTCCAGAAGCCGGTGCCGTTCCCGATGACCATCTTCGAGAACGTCGCCTACGGCATCCGCCACCACGAGAAGCTGAGCAAGGCCGATATGGCCGACCGCGTCGAGCAGGCGCTGCGCCAGGGCGCGCTGTGGGACGAAGTGAAGGACAAGCTGGGGCAGAGCGCCCTGGGCCTGTCCGGTGGCCAGCAGCAGCGCCTGTGCATCGCCCGTGCGGTGGCCCTGCGCCCGTCCGTGCTGCTGCTGGACGAGCCGACCTCGGCGCTGGATCCGATCTCGACCAGCCGCATCGAGCAGCTGGTGGAAGAGCTCAAGAACGAGTACACGATCGTGATCGTCACCCACAACATGCAGCAGGCCGCGCGCGTGTCCGACTACACCGCCTTCATGTACCTGGGCGACCTGATCGAGCACGACCGCACCGAAGTGATCTTCTCGCAGCCGTCGCAGCGGCAGACCGAGGACTACATCACCGGCCGCTTCGGCTGAGACGACGGTCGAGCGTGGCTCGGCTCTACAGACAACGCCAGCCGGGCATGGCTCGGCTCTACAGAGTGGAACAACCATGAACCTTCCCAACGACCACATCGTCAAGAGCTACGACGAAGAGCAGCAGCGCCTGGTGGCCGAAATCGTCCGCATGGGCGAGATGGCCGTCGCCCAGCTGGAAGCGGCGATGGACGTGATCGAAAAGCGCGACGAGAACGCCGCCCATCGCATCATCGCCAACGATGAAGCGATTGATGCGCTTGAGCAGCAGATCAGCCACGACGTGATGCGCCTGGCGC
Source organism: Stenotrophomonas beteli (assembly GCF_001431665.1). Classification (GTDB taxonomy): domain Bacteria; phylum Pseudomonadota; class Gammaproteobacteria; order Xanthomonadales; family Xanthomonadaceae; genus Stenotrophomonas; species Stenotrophomonas beteli. The sequence goes on from NZ_LLXV01000072.1 coordinate 3,246, forward strand.
TGCGTGGCCCGATGGCGCGTGACCTGCGCGAAATTCTCGCGGGCCTGCGCATCCCGGCCGACATCGAACGTATCGGCGACTACGCGGCCAACGTTGCCAAGCGTTCGATCGCACTGGGCAAAGTGCCGCCGCTGCCGCAGATCCAGGGCCTGCGTGCACTGGGCCGCCTGGCCGCGCAGCAGGTGCGCCGCGCCATCGCCGCCTATCGCGACAACGATGCCGATGCCGCGCTGGCACTGCGCGAGGACGACGCCCGCCTGGACGCGCAGTACACCGCGCTGTTCCGCGAGCTGCTGACCTACATGATGGAAGACCCGCGCAACATCACCCCGTGCACGCACCTGCTGTTCATGGCCAAGAACCTGGAGCGCGTGGGCGACCACGCCACCAACATCGCCGAGAATGTGTGGTTCCTGGTGCACGGCGAGCAGCCGCTGCCGCCGCGTGAAAAACGCGACGAGACGTCCAGCACCGGACAGCCCTGACGCTGCACTGCAACACCAGAGTCGACTCCAAGGTGGCCGCTGTCCTGGTGACAGCGGCCTTCTTGTTCATGGGCGTTCCGGTGATCCACCCACGCATGGCGTGGATCTACCGGGCACCGTGTTGCCCTTCTGTAACAAATCTCACGAAAATTTGAGTTCTTGGCGAGGATTCGTTGAGTAGGATCGCTGCACCATCGATTCACCCCGGGCACCTGCCCACCACCCAGGAGTACTACCGATGAGCAGTTCCAACAAGACCCTGTCCCTGCTGACCGCTACCGCCCTGGCCGCCGGCCTGGGCATGACCGCCAGTGCCTCGGCCCTGAGCATGAGCGACCTTGCCCAGGGGTACCTGGTGGCGGGCCAGGCGGCGAAGGCTGCCGATGCCAAGCACGCCGAAGGCAAGTGCGGCGCCGACGGCAAGACTGCTGAAGGCAAGTGCGGCGGTGACAAGGGCAAGGCTGCCGAAGGCAAGTGCGGCGAAGGCAAGTGTGGCGCCGACAAGGGCAAGGCCGCGGGTGCAGCGGCGGCCAAGACCGGCGACAAGAAGTCGGCCGAAGGCAAGTGTGGCGAAGGCAAGTGCGGTGGCAAGCACTGACGTCCGCGCCAGCCTCGTCCACCCGCGGTCGCCGCTGCCTGCGGCGGCCGCCGGGTTGGGCCTGCGCCGGGCGCTGCTGCAGGATCTGCGTGACGCCCCGGCCGGCGATTTCGATTTCCTCGAATGTGCGCCGGAGAACTGGATCCATGTTGGAGGCCCGGCCGGTGATGCGCTGGCCGAACTGGCACAGCGCCATCCACTGAGCTGCCATGGGCTGTCGCTGTCGCTGGGCGGAAGTGCGCCCCTGGACACGCAACTGCTGGAACAGGTCGGCCGGTTCCTGGAGAAGCACCGCGTGCCGCTGTACAGCGAGCACCTGAGCTACTGCAGCGACGACGGCCACCTGTACGACCTGCTGCCGATTCCGTTTACCGACGAAGCCGTACACCATACCGCCGCGCGCATCCGCAAGGTGCAGGACCTGCTCGGCCGCCGTATCGCGGTGGAGAACGTGTCCTACTACCTGGCACCGGAACCGGCGATGGACGAGCTGGCGTTCACCAATGCGGTGCTCGCCGAAGCCGACTGCGACCTGCTGCTGGACGTCAACAACGTCTACGTCAACGCCTGCAACCACGGCTACGATGCCGATACCTTCATCGCCGGCCTGCCTGCGCAGCGCATCGTCTGCCTGCACGTAGCCGGGCACCTGGACGAGGCACCCGACCTGAAGATCGATACCCATGGCAGCGCGGTGATCGATCCGGTCTGGGAGCTGCTGGCGCGTACCTATGCACGCGTCGGCCCACGCCCCACCCTGCTCGAACGCGATTTCAATTTCCCGCCCTATGCGGAACTGCAGGGCGAACTGCAGACCATCCGCCGCCTGCAGGCCACGCACACCGGGACGGCACATGGTTGATTCCGCCGACACCCTGCGCGCGCAGCAGCACGCGTTTACTGCGCACCTGCGCGACCCGCAGGCGGTACCTGCGCCGGCCGGCCTGGACCCACGCCGGGTAGCGGTGTACCAGCGCCTGCTGTTCAACAACCTCCTCGGCCTGTTGAGCAATGGTTTTCCGGTCTGCGTACGCCTGCTTGGCGAACCGGCCTGGAACACGCTGGTGCGCCGCTACTTCGCCACCCATCGCTGCCAGACACCGTTGTTCACCGAACTGGCCGCCGAGTTCGTGCAGTGGCTGCAGGCGCAACCCGCGCTGCCGCATCCGGCGCTGGCCGAACTGGCCCACTACGAGTGGGTGGAGACCGCGCTGTACCAGTTGCCCGCCGAACCCCTGCCAGCGGCTGGCGACGTCGATCCGCTGAGGGAGCCTCTACAGCGCTCGCCGCTGGCCTGGCCACTGCTGTACCACTGGCCGGTACATCGCCTCGGTGCCGAGGACGCGCCGACGCAGCCGCCCGCCGAACCGACCGGCCTGCTGGTGCGCCGCGATCCCGACGGCGACGTGCGGTTCGCCGCGCTCAGCCCGTTGGCGGTGCATCTTCTGTCCCGGATCGGCGAACACCCTGGCCTGGATGGCCATGGCTACCTCCAGCAGCTCGCTACCGACCATGGCCTGGCCGCCGATGCACTGGCCGAACCCGGTGCCGTGCTGCTGCACCAGTTCCTGCGCGCCGGCGTGATCGGCCCGCTCGCCCCAGCCCCCTGACGCCCCTTCCACGGAGACTCACCGATGAACCTGCCGATCCTGGCTGCCACGCGCAGCCAGCTGGACCGTCTCGCCCCCTGGTTGGCCCCGCTTGGCCTGCGCCTGCTGCTGGCCTGGGAATATTTCGAATCCGGCCGCGAGAAGCTGCAGGGCCAGAACTGGTTCGCCGACCTCCAGGACGCCTTCCCGTTCCCCTTCGACCAGGTACCGGCGGCACTGAACTGGCAGCTGGCGACCTGGTTCGAACTGGTGGGCGCGGCCTGCCTGCTGTTCGGTTTCGGCACGCGTTTGGCCGCGGCCAGCCTGTTGGTGCTGACCGTGGTGGCCACCTATGCGGTGCACTGGCCGATGCAATGGGACTCGCTGGGCGAACTGGCGATGGGCTACGTGATCAGCGACCAGGGCTTCGGCAATTTCAAGCTGCCGGTACTGTTCATGGCGATGCTGCTGCCGTTGATCTTCACCGGTGCCGGCAAACTGAGCGTGGATGCGTGGTTGGCGCGGTGGTTTCCATCGGGCATGACGGTCCGGCCCGCGGCCCGGTAGCCGCCGTCGAGCGGCGCGCGGTGTGCCAACCAAGGTTGGTACCTACCGGGTTCCTGCGGTTGGTACCTACCGGGATCGGGGTCATGCGGTGCGCCGGTAGGTGTCGACCTTGGTCGACACACGCGCACGCAGGGAACCCGTGCAAACCCGGGCGCGCGGGGCGGCTCTGCTAGAATTCACCCATGACTGACCCCACGCCCGCACCTGCCGCCGCCCCCGATTCCGCAGTACCCCAGGCGCAGCGCGCGATGTCACAGCGCTTCCGCGGCTTCCTGCCGGTGGTGGTGGATGTGGAAACCGGCGGCTTCGACAGCCAGCGCAATGCCCTGCTGGAAATCGCCGCCGTGCCGATCGAGATGGACGAGAACGGCCTGCTTTACCCGGGCCAGACTGCCAGCGCGCACGTGGTGCCGGCCGAGGGCCTGGAGATCGACCCGAAGTCGCTGGAAGTGACCGGCATCATCCTCGACCATCCGTTCCGGCTGGCCAAGGAAGAGAGGGCGGCGCTGGACCACATCTTCACCCCGGTGCGGGCGGCGATGAAGAAGTACGGCTGCCAGCGCGCGATCCTGGTCGGCCACAACGCCCATTTCGACCTGGGCTTCGTCAATGCGGCGGTGGCACGCACCGGCCACAAGCGCAATCCGTTCCATCCGTTCAGCGTGTTCGACACGGTCACCCTGGCCGGCATCGCCTACGGGCAGACCGTGCTGGCGCGCGCGGCCCATGCCGCCGGGCTGGGCTGGGACGCCAACGAGGCACACAGCGCGGTGTACGACACCGAGCAGACCGCACGGCTGTTCTGCACCATCGCCAACGCCTGGCCGCGGTAAGGCCGCGCTTTCTTCTGTAGAGCCGAGCCATGCTCGGCTGCACCTGTTTCCGCGCTGTCGAGCGGTAGTCGAGCATGGCTCGACTCTACAGGCCGGCGTCGTTCCATCGATGCATGGTGGCGAATCAATCGCCGCACGGTAGATCCACGCCATGCGTGGATGTGATCAACCAATGCTCGTACGATCGCGGCCGTCGCTCTTGGCGCGGTACAGCGCGCGGTCGGCGCGCTGGTACAGCAGCGCCGGAGTACGGTCGTCGGCATCCAGTTCCACCAGGCCGGCACTGAAGGTCACCCGCAGGCCCGGCACGCCGGCCCAGTCCGGGTGATCGTGGAACAACCCGCGCAGGCGCGCACACAGCTGTGCGGCCTCTTCCAGCCGGGTGTCGTTGAGCAGCAGCGCGAACTCTTCACCACCGGTACGCGCCGGCAGATCCGACGCGCGACAGACCGCCGCGATCACCGCCGCCACCTGCACCAGCACCGCGTCACCGATGCTGTGGCTGTGCCGGTCGTTGACGTCCTTGAAGTGATCGATGTCCAGCACCACCAGGCACAACGAGTGGCCACTGCGCTGCGAACGGGCGAAATCGCGGGCCAGCGTTTCGTCGAAGCCGCGGCGGTTGGCCAGCCCGGTCAGGGCATCCTCGCGGGCCTGGCGCTCGAAGGCTTCGGCTTGGCGCGCCAGGCGCTCGGCCAGTTCGGTCTTTTCCTGGTTCAGCGCCTGCAGGTGCACGGTCTTGGCCTGCAGGTCGAAGGTCGCGTCGTCCACCCGCCGCGCCAGGCGCAGGTTGCTGGCCTTCAGCTGCTGCAGCAGCAGGCGGTACAGCGCCACCAGGCCGGCCAGCAGCAACAGCCCGCCCAGCGCCTGCACGCTGCGCCGCTGCCACCAGAACGGCTCGACGCTGAAGCTCCACACCGCTTCCTGTTGGCCCCAGCTGCCGCCCGGATGTGCCGCCGCCACATGCAGCGTGTAGTCGCCCGGCGGCAGGCCGACGAACTCGACGCTGCGCTGCGGGCCGCGCTCGACCCAGCCGTTGTCCAGGCCATCGAGCCGCGTCCGGTAGCGGATCCGATCAGACATCAGGTAGCTCAGGCCGACGTAGCTGACCGCCAGCCGGCGCCCGCCCGGAATGTGGTTGCGTTCGGGACCTTCCCAGTGCACCGGCGCGCCATCCACCTGCACGCTCTCGATCGCCGCCGGGGGGGAGGGGCGCTCGCGGAAGCGCTGCAGGCGCTGCGGGTCGACCGTGCTCAGGCCGCCGGCGGTGACCACCCAGAACGTGCCGTCCTGGCGCAGGATCGCCGACGGCCCGGAACTGCCGTTGGCCTGCGCGTTGGCCATGCCGTCGATCTCGTTGTAACGCTCCACCACCACCCGCGGCGTGCGCCCGTCGGCCACCGCATTGAGCGTGGCCATGTCGGTGCGCAGCACGCCGCGGTTGCTGCTGATCCACACGTTGCCGAGCCGGTCCGGCACCAGCTGGAACACCGCATCCACCGGCATGCCCTGTTCCAGGCCGACCCGTGCCAGCGTCCCGTTCTGCCAGCGGTACAGGCCGCGGTCGCTGCTGATCCACATCGCATCGCCCAGCTGGTGGAAGCCGAACACACTGCGGCCGCCCCCCAGCGGGGCCAGGTTGATCGATTGCACGCGGTCGCCACGCAGCACGCGGATGCCTTCGATGGTGCCGATCCACAGGTTGCCCTGGTGATCGTGCTCCAGCGCCGTGATCAGGCCGCCCGGCATGCCCGGCACGCTCGAGACCTGCACCCGGTCGCCATCGATGCGGACCACGCCCTTCTGCGTGCCGGCCCAGACCACGCCCTGCGGATCCACACTGATCGCGCGGATGTTGCCACCGGGCATGCCGTCGGCGGCAGCGTAGTTGTGGCGCAGGCTGCCATCGCGGCCAAGCCGGTAAACGCCATCGCCAAAGGTGCCGACCCAGAGGTCGCCATTCGGGCCCTGGGCCAGGCTCAGCACCGAGGGCGCCTTGCCACCCCGGTTGTGCAGCGGCATCGCCTGGAAACGACCTTGCGTGGTCTGCTGGTCCAGGCCGCTGGCACTGCCGACCCACAGCTTGCGGTCGCGGTCCTCGAACACCGTGCGCACATAATCTCCGCTGAGTCCGTCGCGCTCGGTATAGCTGCTGAACAGCGTTTCGCGCAGGCGGTACAGGCCGCCATTGGCGCCTACCCAGATGCTGCCCTCGGCATCTTCGCGCAGGCTCACCACACGCCCGCCGGGCAGGTTCAGGCCGGCCGGCAGCCGTTCCAGCCCGTGCGCGGAAATGCGCAGCAGGCCCTGGTTCTCGGTGCCCAGCCACAGGTCGCCGTGGCGATCCTGCAGCATCGCGGTCATGTGCAGCTGCCCGGGCAGGCGATGCACCAGCACCAGCCGGTCATCCTCCACCCGGTACAGGCGCTCGCCAGCGACGATCCACAGCGCACCATCCGGCGCCCGGTACGGCCACGACAGGCCGCTGCCGGCGCCCAGCCCCCATGCCGCCGGCGCGCGCTTGAGCACGCCGTCGTTGTCGCGCAGCACCAGGCCGTCGAGGGTGCCGATCCAGACCCGGTCCTGCGCATCGACCACCAGCTTGGTGAAGCTCATCGCCATCGGCAGATCGGCCGCCGGTGCCCGGTAGACGATGCCCGTGTCCGGCGTGAGATAGCCGATGCCCTTGCCTTCGTACAGCAGCCACAGGCGGCCCTGGCTGTCCATCTGCATCGACTGGATCAGCACCTGCGGCGTATCGGCCTGGTGCTCCCACACCCGCCACTGGCCGTCACTGCCACGGTGGCTGACATTGCCGCGCGAATCGCTGATCCACAGCCCGCCCTGGCGATCGACGAACAGCGCGCCGATCCCGTTGTCGCGCAGGCCCGGGCGCGTGCTGCGGTCGAACACGGTGAAATCCAGGCCGTTGTAGCGCACCAGCCCTTCCCAGGTGGCGAACCAGAGGTGGCCTTCCGGCGTCTGCGCGATGTCGCGCAACGAGTTGTGCGGCAGGCCGTTGCGCGAGGTCCATACGTCGATGGCGTAGTCACGCAGCGGCGGCGCGCCCTCCTGCGCCGCCAACGGCAGCGCGAGGGCCAGGAGCAGCCACAACAGGCCCTGCCGCAATGCCCGCCTGAATCCTGATGCGCGGCGCTCCACCCGGCGCCTCTCGTCCCCCTGCCCGCCCATTACCGCAGCGGCGGCGGCCAGATGCGGCTGCAGGACGCGGCAGCATGCGGGAACGGCCGGGCAGCGGGCAATGGCATGCCGGCGGGAACGGGCTGGCTCATCGGGGGGAGGCTGGGGAGATACGCAGATGATAGGGCAAAGCCAGGCCCCGGCGTCACCGTCGTCCGGTCGCCCGGCTCAGCCAGCGCGCCCCGGTGCCACCACCTGGGTACTGGCCGGCCACTGCACAACGGCCTCCAGCCCACCCTCGGCGCGGTTGCGCAGCCACAACCGGCCCCCGTCCTTCTCAGCCAGGGCGCGGGCAATGGTCAGGCCCAGGCCGGCCCCGCCGGTCTCGCGCGAACGCGAGGTTTCCACCCGCACGAACGGATCAAACACGGCCTCCAGCTGCTCATCGGCCAGGCCCGGGCCATCATCGGCCACCACCACCGTGATCGCACCGCCGCTGCGCTCCACGCGCACCCGCGCCCGCTGCGCATACATCACGGCGTTGTCCACCAGATTGGAAAACAGGCGGTGCATGGCCAGCGGGCGCAGCATCAGCACCGAACCGCTGCCGCCTTCGAATACCACGTCGGCACCGCCCTCGGCGGTATCTTCGACGATGCTCTCCAGCAGCGAATCCAGGTCCAGCGCGGCACGTTGCTCGGAACTCTCGGCGCTGCGCGCCAGCTCCAGGCCTTCGCGCACCAGCGCCTGCATCGCGGCAAGGTCCCCGATCAGGCGCTCACGCAGGGCCTCGTCGGTCACATTCTCCAGGCGCAGGCGCAGCCGGGTCAGCGGCGTCTGCAGATCGTGGGTGATCGCTGCCAGCATCTGGGTGCGTTCGGCCAGATGGCGCTGCAGGCGATGCTGCATGGCGTTGAAGGCTTCGGCGGCACGCTGCACTTCGCGCGGCCCACGCAATGGCAACGGGTCGCGCTGCAGGTCGTCGCCCAGGTCTTCGGCGGCGGCGGCCAGTTCCTGCAGTGGCGCACTGGCGATGCGCGCCACGATATAGGCCAGCACGGCGATCGCCAGCACCAGCAGGGTCAGGAACCACGGGTCGACGGCGAGGATGCCGTTATGCGCCACCGCCGGCGAATCCAGCGCCAGCTTCAGCAGCGTGCCGTCGTTCAGCGTCACATCAACCGCGCGGCACTTGGGCGGGATGAAGGCGGGATCGCGCTCGCGCGGTGGCTTGCGATGGCCGGGCCTGGGCGGCGGCAACAGGTCCTGCAGCTTGGGAATGCAGGAACGGAACGAGGCAAAGTGCACGTGCGCACGCGACACCGGCCCGGGCCGGTCCTCCAGCACTTCCATCAACGCGGTGTCGGCACGCCCCAGCCGCGCGCCGGGCTGCAGCGCGCGCACGCTCGGCCCACCGACCTCCAGCAGGCGCTCGCGCAGCTCGGGGTTGCCATCGAGCAGGTTGACGTAGCCCTGCAGGCGGTCGGCAATGCGGTTCAGGTTCTGCCGCTCGAACTCCTGCTGCCGCTTGGACGTGGCCAGCATGGTCGCGCCGATCGCAGCCACGCTCATGCCCAGCAGCAGGATCACGAACAACCGCCCGACCATCGAGGACAGGAAATGGCGCAGGCGCGTCATTGGGCTTATTCCAGGTTCACCGACGAAGCCAGCACGTAGCCTTCGTTGCGCACGGTCTTGATCAGTCCGTCCGGGCCGCCATCGTCACCCAGCTTGTTGCGCAAGCGGCTGACCTGCAGGTCGATCGCGCGGTCCTGTGCCTCGTAGTTGCGGCCGCTGCTGAGCGCGACCAGCTGCTCGCGCGACAGCACCTTGTTGGCGTGGGCGATGAACACCCGCAGCAGGCGGAATTCGGCGCCGGACAGCACCACCACGCGGTCATCCGGATCGACCAGGTGGCGATGCTCCAGGTCGAACACCCAGCGCGAGAAGCGCGCGCGGCGTACCGCCAGCGGCTCCAGGTTGGCGGGCAGCGCCTCGGTCCGGCGCAGCACGTTGCGGATGCGCGCCAGCAGCTCGCGGGGCTCGAACGGCTTGGCCAGGTAGTCGTCGGCGCCCATTTCCAGGCCCAGCACGCGGTCGATCGGCTCGGCGCGCGCGGTCAGCATGATCACCGGCGTGTTGGAACGCGCACGCAGGTCGCGGCACAGCGTCAGGCCATCCTCGCGCGGCAGGTTGAGGTCCAGCACGATCAGGTCCACATGCTCGCGGTCCAGCAGCTGGCGCATGGCGGTGCCATCGGCGGCGGTGCTCACCTGGTAACCGGCACGGCCGAGCTGCTCGGCCAGCAGCGTGCGGATGTCGTTGTCGTCGTCGACGATCAGCAGTCGATGCATCGGGTTTTCAGTCTCCATGTCGCGATCATCCCGTGTCGGCAGCTGAACCGCATCCGGGGCAATGCGTACCAGTGTATCCAGCCACGGGCGGGATACCTGTGGTTACGCGTATTCACCGACAGTGTTACACACAGACATACCCCGAGGATTGAGCCGTCCATCGCCCGGTCTTCACAATGCCCACCAACGCCGCCCGCGCGGCCCCGAGAGTGAAGCCACGACGTGACGTTCCGCCTGCTGCCCGCGACCCGCCGGAGTCGCCTGATACTGATCGCCCTGCTTGCCCTGATCGTCGCCGCGACCGCCTGGTGGCTGCTGCGCAAACCCGCCGCCCCCGCGGTGGCCACCTCGCCGGTCAGCCGTGGTGACATCGAGCAGACGGTGGACGCCACCGGCGTGATCGATGCCTACAAGCTGGTCAGCGTCGGTGCGCAGGCTTCGGGCCAGATCAAGTCGCTGAAAGTGCAGCTGGGCGATACCGTGAAGGAAGGCGACCTGATCGCCGAGATCGACGCCACCACCCAGCAGAACCAGGTACTCAACGCACAGGCCGCGCTGGACCAGGTCACCGCCCAGCGCGCCGTGCAGCAGGCCACCCTGCGCCAGGCCGAACTGGAATTCGCGCGCCAGCAGCAGATGCTGGCCGCCGAGGCCACCTCGCGCCAGGAATACGATGCCGCCGAGGCGCAGCTGAAGACCGCCCGTGCCCAGCTGCAGTCCTACGAGGCGCAGATCAAGGGCCGCCAGACCGAGCTGGGCACCGCCCGCGCCAACCTGGCCTACACCCGCATCACCGCGCCGATGGACGGCACCGTGGTGGCGGTGGTGGCCGAGGAAGGCCGTACCGTGAACGCCAACCAGACCGCGCCGACCATCGTCATGCTGGCGCGGCTGGACGTGGTCACGGTCAACGCCGAGATCTCCGAGGCCGATGTGGTCAAGATCAAGGCCGGCATGCCGGTGTACTTCACCACGCTGGGCGATCCGGACCGCAAGTACCACGCCACGCTGCGCCAGATCAATCCGGCGCCAGCCTCGATCGCCAACGAGAACTCCTCCAGTTCCAGCAGTTCGTCCAGCTCCAGCTCCAGCAGCGCGGTCTACTACAACGCGCTGTTCGACGTGGAGAACCCCGACGGCACGCTGCGCATCGACATGACCGCGCAGGTCTCGGTGCTGCTCAAGCAGGCCAAGGGCGTGCTGATGGTCCCGGCAGTAGCGTTGGGGCCCAAGCGCCGTGGCGACGAGCGCATGGTGCGGGTGCTCGACGACCAGGGCCAGCCGCAGCCGCGCAGGGTCAAGGTGGGCATCAACAACGGCGCTTCGGCCGAGATCCTGTCCGGCCTGCAGGAAGGCGAGCGCGTGGTGGTGGGCGAAGCCAGTGCAGCCGGCGCCGGCGGTGGCAACCGTGGCGGCATGCAGATGCGGGTCGGCGGCCCGGGCATGGGCCCGCGCCGATGAGCACGACGGCGCCGTTGCTGCGCCTGCGCGACCTGCGACGCGAATTCCCGGCCGGCGAGGATGTCATCGCCGTACTGCGCGACGTCAACGTGGACATCCACGCCGGCGAGATGGTGGCCATCGTCGGCCAGTCCGGCTCGGGCAAGTCGACGCTGATGAACATCCTCGGCTGCCTCGATCGTCCTACCCGTGGCAGCTACCAGGTGGCCGGCCGCGAAACCGGGAAGATGGAACCGGATGAGCTGGCCGAACTGCGCCGCGAGCATTTCGGCTTCATCTTCCAGCGCTACCACCTGCTCGGCGACCTGGACGCGCGTGGCAACGTAGCGGTGCCGGCGGTGTATGCCGGCAGCCCCGGCCCGGTGCGCAACGCGCGTGCCGAGCAGCTGCTGCAGCGGCTGGGCCTGGGCGACCGCATGCACCACAAGCCAGGCCAGCTGTCCGGCGGCCAGCAGCAGCGCGTGTCGATCGCGCGTGCGCTGATGAACGGCGGCGAGGTGATCCTGGCCGACGAACCGACCGGCGCGCTGGACACGAAATCCGGAGAGGAAGTGATGGCCATCCTCGGCGAGCTGCATGCCGAAGGCCACACCATCATCATCGTTACCCACGACATGAGCGTGGCCCGGCACGCGCAGCGCATCATCGAGATCCGCGACGGCGAGATCATCGCCGACCGCGCCAACCCGGATGCGCCGAGCTATCGCGCCCGGCGCGAGGCCAGCACCGGCGTGGCCCACGGCAACAGCTGGCGGGCCGCCCGCGACCGCTTCACCGAAGCCTTCCGCATGGCCGTGCTGGCGATGAACGCGCATCGGCTGCGCACCTTCCTGACCATGCTCGGCATCATCATCGGCATCGCCTCGGTGGTGTCGGTGGTGGCGCTGGGCAACGGCTCGCAGCAGCAGATCCTGCAGAACATCAGCGCGCTCGGCACCAACACCATCGACGTCTATCCCGGCCGCGGTTTCGGCGACATGCGCTCGGCGCGGGTACAGACGCTCAAGGCCAGCGACGCCGACGCGCTGGCAAAGCAGAGCTACGTGGACAGCGCCACCCCCAGCGTGTCGACCTCGGTCACCGCGCGCTACCGCAACCAGTCGTCCACCGCGCAGGTCAGCGGCGTCGGCGAGCAGTTCTTCCGGGTCAAGGGCGTGACTCTGCTCAGCGGCAGTTTCTTCGATGCCGATGCAGTGAAGGGCCTGGGCCAGGTGGCGGTGATCGACGAGAACACCCAGACCCAGTTCTTCCCCGATGTCGATCCGGTCGGCCAGGTGATCCTGCTCGGCAACGTGCCAGCGCGCGTGGTCGGCGTGGCCAAGCGGCAGAGCTTCGGTTTTGGTGGCAGCACCAGCCTCAGCGTGTGGGTGCCCTACACCACGGTGATGTCGCGCATGCTCGGCCAGAGCCATGTGTCCAGCATCACCGTGCGCGTGGACGACAACACACCGATGGATGCCGCGCAGGAAGCGATCACCCGCCTGCTGACGATGCGCCACGGCACCGAGGACTTCTTCCTCAGCAACAGCGCCGAGATCCGCGACACCATCGAGCAGACCACGCGCACGATGACCCTGCTGATCGGTGCCATCGCTGCCATCGCGCTGCTGGTCGGCGGCATCGGCGTGATGAACATCATGCTGGTGTCGGTGACCGAGCGCACCCGTGAAATCGGCGTGCGCATGGCCGTGGGCGCGCGGCAGAGCGATATCCGCCAGCAGTTCCTGATCGAAGCGGTGCTGGTGTGCCTGCTCGGTGGCGTGCTCGGGATCGGCCTGGCGTTGCTGCTGGGCTCGATGATCGGCCGCTTCGCCAGTGACTTCCAGGTGCTGTTCTCCACCGCCTCGATCGTTGCCGCCTTCGCCTGCTCGACCCTGATCGGCGTGGCGTTCGGCTTCCTGCCCGCACGCAACGCCGCGCAGCTCGACCCGGTGGAGGCCCTGGCCCGCGAATGACAATGATGATGACCCGACTGCCCTTCCCCGCTCCCTCGCGCCTGCTGTTGGCGGGCGCCGTTCTGCTCGCCCTGTCCGGCTGCGCATCGGTCGGCCGCTACCCGGTGCAGAACCCGAGCGTGGCGGCCAGCTACGGGCGTGGCGACGCCACCCTCAATGCACCCGCCGACGACCCGCGCAGCAGCCTGGATACTCCGGGCCGCGACATCCGCCAGGACACCTGGTGGACCGGTTTCGGCGATGAGCGCCTGGATCGCCTGGTGGCCCGCGCGCTGGCCGCCAACAGCGACCTGGCCGCCGCCGGCCTGGCTGTGCAGCGTTCGCGCCTGCAGGCCGGGCTGGCCAGCAATGCGCTGTGGCCGCAACCCTCGTCTTCCGGCGTGAGCGGCAGCGCCAGCCGCGCCACCGACCAGTCTGATGATTGGCGCCGCAGCTATTCCACAGGCGTGTCGCTGGGTTGGGAGGTCGACCTGTGGGGCCGCCTGCGCACCCAGCGCGACATCGCCCGCTGGGAAGCCGAGGCCAGCGAGGAAGACCGGCAGAACACCGCGCTGCTGGTGATCGGCGACACCATCACCCAGTACTGGAACCTGGCCTACCTCAACCAGTCGATCGCCACCGGCCAGGCCAACCTGGAGCGGCTCGAACGCACCCGCGAACTGGTGCAGGCGCGGTTTGATGCCGGTGCGGTGTCGCGCCTGGAAGTGCGCCAGGCACTGCAGAACCTGCAATCGCAGCGGTCCTCGCAGAGCGCGCTGGAACAGCAGCGGGTGGAGGTGCGCAATGCACTGACCGTGCTGCTCGACGGCACGCCCTGGCCGCAGCAGGACGAACCACAGGACCTGCTGGGTGCACGCAGCCCGGCCATCGCCGAAGGACTGCCGAGCGATCTGCTCGGCCGCCGTCCGGACCTGCGCGCAGCCGAACTGCGCCTGCGCAACAGCCTGAAGACGATCAAGGTGACCGCGACCCAGTACTACCCGGCGCTGAGCCTGACCGGCAGCCTCGGTTCCAGTGCGACCTCGCTGGGCGATGTACTGCGCAATCCGGTGGCCACGCTCGGGGCCGGGCTGTCGCTGCCGTTCCTCAACCTGCAACGCGCGCAGCTGGATACCGACATCGCCGGTACGGCGTACCAGATTGCTGCGACCAACTTCCGCAGGACGCTGTACACCGCGCTGTCGGAAGTGGACAACGCCCTGTCCGCCCGCGAGCAGCTGGCGCGCCAGGTGGCGGCCTCGCAGGCTTCGTATGACGAAGCGGTGGAAGTGGAGCGCGCGCAGGAAGTGCGCTATCGGGTGGGCGCCACCGATCTGCGCACCTGGCTGGAAGCGCAGCAGACCCGGCGTGATGCAGAGCTGTCGCTGGCGCGTGCGCGCCAGGGCCAGCTGAACAACGACGTGACGCTGTTCAAGGCGTTGGGCGGCAGCGCGGGGTGAGGCGATGCGGGGCTGCGCCCCGCACCCGCCGAAACAACGTCAACGTCAACAACGGGGCATTCCGTTGAATGGTGGGGTGGGTCCGGTGGCAGGGGACGCCGTGAACCCATCCCTGGGGGCTTGGTCGCCGCATC
>NZ_LLXV01000073.1 GCF_001431665.1 Stenotrophomonas beteli
TGTAATTGCCTCCCGCGCTGGGCTACGCCGCCAGCGCGGGAGGCAATTACACCAACGCCATCGGCATGTACGCCGGGGCGAGTGGATTTGCGTCCAACGCGGTCGGCACTTTTGCCGAAGCCAATGGTGAGTTTGCCACTGCGCTGGGTTACGGCGCCGAGGCGAACAGCTGGGGCGCCAATGTCCTGGGTGCCAGTGCCACCGCCAGTGCCGACTACGCGGTGGCCATCGGCAATGACGCGACGGCGTCAGCGGCCGGTTCGGTGGCGCTGGGCCAGGGCTCGGTGGCAAACCGCGCCAACAGTGTGTCGGTGGGCAGCGCGGGCCGCGAACGGCAGATCACTCACGTGGCTGACGGCAGTGACGCCACCGATGCGGTCAACAAGCGCCAGCTCGAAGCCGCCATCGCCGACGTGGGCGGCGAACTGGGAGAACGGACGGCCAACGCCGTGCGCTATGACAACAGCGACAAGGACAGCCTGAGCCTGGAAGGCAGCGACGGGACCCGCCTGCACAATCTGAAGGCAGGTACGGCAGGCACCGATGCAGTGAATGTGCAGCAGGTCGACAGCGTTGCGCAGGCATTGGGTGGGGGTGCAGGCATGGATGGCAACGGCATGCTGATCGGGCCAACCTATTCGGTGCAGGGCGTCCGCTTTGGCAATGTGGGCGGTGCGATTGGCGCATTGGATTCGGCGTTGAGTGGCCTGGATTCGCGGGTCGGTGCGCTGGAAGGCGGAAGTGGCTCCGGCGGTGATGGTGGTATGCGTCCTCCCGTCGGCACCGGCGATGGACTGGCGATGGGCGAGGGCTCACTGGCCAAGGACGCCAACGACACTGCGATCGGCAAGGGTTCGCAGGTCGGCGCCGACAACAGTACTGCCGTGGGCAGCAACAGCCAGGTGGCTGCAACGGCACAGAACGGTGTTGCTGTCGGCGCCGACAGTCGGGTCACCGGTGCCGGTGCCACCGCGTTGGGCCAGGGTGCCGTCGCATCGGCCTCGGGATCGGTGGCCATCGGCCAGGGGTCGATGGCCGACGAGCCCAACACAGTGTCGATGGGCAGCGCCGGCAACGAGCGTCGTGTCACCAATGTGGCGGCTGGTACCCGCGATACCGACGCGGCCAATGTCGGCCAGATGAAGGCAGGCAACGCAGAGACGCTTGCCTCGGCCAAGCGTTACACCGATTCGAAGTTCAACGGCCTGGATGATCGCTTCAGCGAGCTCACCCGTGAAATCGACCAGCGGCTTGGCCAGCAGGACCGGCGCATCGACCGGCAGGGCGCCATGGGTTCGGCGATGCTCAACATGGCCATCAACGCCGGCGGCAGCCGCAGCCCGCGTGGGCGCATTGCCGTCGGCGCCGGCTGGCAGAACGGCGAACAGGCCTTGTCCATCGGCTACGGCAAGCAGATCGGCGAGCGCGCCAGCTTCAGCCTTGGCGGCGCATTCAGTGGTAGCGAACGTTCGGCGGGTGTTGGCTTCGGCATCGATCTGTAATCCCCCATGCCGCCCGCCCAACCGGTGGGCGGCTTTCATGCACTGCATTTGTTCCTGGAGAGAAACATGAAAAAGCAGCTTCCGTTGCATGCCGGCCTGTTGGCCGGTGCTGTGGCCCTGGGCCTGACCTCGGTCTCAGCGCTGGCCGCCACGCCACTTCCGCTGCAGCCGGCCAGGATCGTTGGCCCGCTCAAGCCCCTGACATCGGTGGCGAATGATCGCTTCATCGTGAAGTTCAAGCCGGGCATGGCCGATGCGCGCGACCGTCGTTTCGCCGACGGGGTGCTGGCAGCGGCAATGGCACGCAGCCTGCCGGCCCGCGCAGGCGCAGGCGCAGCGCCGACGCTGAAGGTCCAGCGCCGTACCGGCCTCGGCGCCGAAGTAATCTCCGTTTCGCGCCCGCTGTCTTCCGATGAAAGCGCACGCCTGCTACAGCAGCTCCGCCTGGACCCGGCGGTGCAGTACGCTCAGATCGATCGCCGCATGTATCCGCTGCAGAGTCTGCCAGACGACCCTCGCCTGCAATCCCACCAGTGGGACATGCTGAACACGATCGGTGGCATCCACGCACCGGGCGCCTGGTCTGAAAGCACCGGCGAGGGTGTGGTGGTAGCGGTGCTGGATACCGGCATCCTGCAGCATCCGGACCTGGATGCGAATGTGATTGCTGGCTATGACATGGTGTCGCTGGCGGGCGAACAGGGCGGCGTCGGATCCGGCGATGGCGACGGCCGTGATGCCGATCCGCATGACCCGGGCGACTGGAGTGATGGTTCGTACTGTGGCGTTGGCACCAGCGGCTGGCATGGCTCGCATGTGGCCGGTACGGTGGCCGCAGTGGCCAACAATGCGCTGGGCATCGCGGGTGCAGCCTATGGTGCCAAGGTGCAGCCGGTACGCGTGCTGGGCACCTGCGGTGGCACCAGCTCGGACGTGGCCGATGGCATCTACTGGGCCGCTGGTGGGCATATCGATGGCCTGCCGGACAACCCGACGCCAGCCGACGTGATCAATCTCAGCCTGGGTGGCTTCGGTGCCTGCAGCGAGGACCCTGAAGCGCAGGCGGCCATCGACTATGCACGCAGCCGTGGTACCACGGTGGTGGTCGCCGCTGGCAATTCGAACATCGATGCCGCCGGCTTCTCGCCTGCCAGCTGCAAGGGCGTGATCAACGTCGGCGCGACCAACTACGTGGGTGGCCGTGCGAGCTACAGCAACTATGGTGCGTCGGTCACCGTCGCTGCGCCGGGCGGCGAAATCGACAGCGGGCCGGCACCGGCCCGCGGCGTCATCTGGTCCACCATCGATGCCGGCACCCGGGCGCCGCTCGGCCAACCGGTGCTGGGCGGTTACCAGGGTACTTCGATGGCTGCGCCGCACATCGCAGCCATCGTGGCGTTGATGCAGTCCGCTGCAGTCGAGGCCGGCCGGGGGCCACTGACCCCCGACCAGGTGCGTGACATCCTGGTGGCGTCGGCGCGTCCGTTCCCGCAGCCCCCGGAAGACGGCAAGCCGATCGGCGCCGGCATTGCCGATGCCCATCGCGCGGTCCTGCTGGCCCAGGGCAAGCCGTTGCCGGCACTGCCGATTCCCGAGCTGCAGAACGGCATCCGTCTGGACGGCCAGAGCGGCGTGAACGGGCAGTCGCTGCTGTTCGCCATCAACGTGCCGGCGGGTGCGACCACGCTCAATCTACGCACGCTGGGTGGTACCGGCGATGTCAGCCTGTATGCGGCACGGGGTGCAGCGCCCGACGTTGGCAGTGCGCCGTACAGCTCGCGCCGTGCGGGCTCTACCGAGGTGATCGTGGTCAGTCGACCCCAGGCAGGTACCTGGTATGTGCGCGTGGTGGGCGAAAGCACCTTCCGCAACGTGTCGGTGCTGGGCCTGGCGCGCTGATTCACGCCGGGCTTGAATGACAAAGGGCGGCCCGATGGCCGCCCTTTGTCTGTTTCGGCAGGGTGCTGCGAATCAGCACTCGATGACATTCACCGCCAGGCCGCCGCGACTGGTTTCCTTGTACTTGTCCTGCATGTCGCGGCCGGTATCGCGCATGGTCTTGATCACCTTGTCCAGCGACACCTTGTGCTTGCCGTCGCCGCGCATGGCCATGCGCGAGGCGTTGATCGCCTTCACCGCACCCATCGCGTTGCGCTCGATGCACGGAATCTGCACCAGGCCACCGATCGGGTCGCAGGTCAGGCCCAGGTTGTGTTCCATGCCGATTTCCGCAGCGTTCTCGATCTGGCTCGGGTTGCCGCCCAGTGCCGCGACCAGGCCGCCGGCGGCCATCGAGCAGGCCACGCCCACTTCACCCTGGCAGCCCACTTCGGCACCGGAAATCGAAGCATTTTCCTTGTACAGGATGCCGATCGCCGCCGAGGTCAGCAGGAAGTCGAACACGCGCTGTTCGTTCGCACCCGGGCAGAAGCGATCAAAGTAGTGCAGTACCGCCGGCAGCACACCCGCGGCACCGTTGGTCGGCGCGGTCACCACGCGGCCACCCGCTGCATTTTCCTCGTTCACCGCCAGTGCGTACAGGTTCACCCAGTCCAGCGTGGTCAGCGGATCGCGCATCGCCGCTTCCGGCTTGGACGACAGCTCGCGGTACAGCGCCGGCGCACGGCGGCCCACCTTCAGCCCACCCGGCAGCACGCCTTCCTCGCGGATGCCGCGTGCCACGCACGACTGCATGGCGCTCCAGATCTCGCGCAGGTTGGCGCGGATCTCGTCTTCGCTGCGCCAGCACTTCTCGTTCTCGAACATCAGCTGGGCGATGCTCAGGCCGCTGCGCGCGGTCTGCGCCAGCAGCTCGTCGCCGCTCTTGAACGGGTACGGCAGCGGGGTTTCGTCGGGCACGATGCGGTCGTCGGCCGCGTCGTCCTGGTTGACCACGAAGCCGCCACCGACGGAGTAGTAGTCGCGCGTGGCGATCACTTCATCATCGGCGTTGTACGCGGTGAAACGCATGCCGTTGGTGTGGTAGGGCAGCTTCTGGCGCTTGTTCATGCCCAGGTCGCGCTTCTCGTCGAAGGCGATCTCGTGCTGGCCCATCAGCTGGATGCGCTTGCTGCTGCGGATGCGCTCCAGCGTGGCTGGAATGATGTCCGGATCGATCAGGTTCGGCCGCTGGCCTTCCAGGCCGAGCAGGATCGCCTTGTCGGTGCCATGGCCGCGGCCGGTCAGCGCGAGCGAGCCGTAGACATCGGCACGGATGCGCGCGACCTCGTGCAGGCGGCCCGGATCCAGCAGCCAGCGGTGGATGAATCGCTCGGCGGCCTTCATCGGCCCGACGGTGTGCGAGGAACTCGGACCAATGCCGATCTTGAAAACGTCGAACGTGCTGACAGCCATGGATGCCAAACTGCGGGTACCGGACAAGCCGCTATTCTAACGGCTTGCCGTGCCATTCGATGGCTGCGGCGCAGCATTTCCACCCTGGGAGCCGAACCGGTGTTGACCCTGATCCAGCGTGACGATTGCCACCTGTGCGACCTGGCCCTGGCCGAGCTGGCCAAGGCCAGGGCACCGGAGTTCGAATCGGTGTTCCTGGATGACCAGCCGGCGCTGGAAGCATGCTATGGCGCACGCGTGCCGGTGCTGCGCGACGAGGCAGGCGGCCGCGAGCTGGACTGGCCGTTCGACGCGGCCACGGTGCAGGCCTGGCTGGCTGAAAGACCATTGTAGAGCCGAGCCATGCTCGGCTGAAGCGCGCCTGGCGGCCTCAACTACAGCCGAGCATGGCTCGGCTCTACAGGATGCGGCCGGGGCGGTGCCCCGGCACGTTGCTTATTTCGCGTCGAATTTCACGATCGTGCTGATCGCGGTTTCGTCGGGGATGGTCTTGGTGTCGGCCCAGTCACCGGCACCCACGGCGAAGTCCAGGCGCTTGACCGTGGCCTTGCCGGTCAGCACCGGCTGCGCACCCGGCTTCCAGGTGAAGGTGAGGGTCACCGGCTTGCTGACGCCACGCAGTTCCAGGGTGCCATCGGCGGCGAACTGATCATTGCCGACCGCGCGGAAGCCCTTGGCGGTGTAGCGCGCGGTGGCGAACTTGCCGACGTTGAAGAAGTCGGCGCCCTGCAGGGTCGAATCACGGTCGCTGTTGCCACTCTTGGCACCGGCCAGCGGGATCACCACATCCAGCGAACCGGCGGCCGGATTGGCCGGGTCGAAGCTGAGCTTGGTGGCAAAGCCGGGGAAGCTGCCGGTGAATACTTCGCCGTCGTACTTGCTGGCAAACACCAGGATGGAACCGGCACCGGGCGCCTGTGCGTAGTCGGCGGCAAGCGCCGGAGCAGTGGCCAGCATGCCGGCCAGGGCGGCGGCCACGGCGGCCGGAGTGGTCAGTTTCAGGTTCATCGGTCAGTCCTTCTGCGGGGAGGTGAGCCAGCCGCGCGGCAACATGCGGGACAAGGTCGCATCGCGCTGGAACAGGTGGTGGTAGAAGGCAGCGCCGGCATGGGCCAGCACCACCGCGATCAACAGCCAGAAGCCGTATTCGTGGATGGCATGGGACACCGTGACGACCTGCGGGTCGGGGCCGCTCAGCTTGGGCACGTCGACCAGGCCGAACCAGCGGAACGGGCGCAGGCCGCTGGCCGAGTCGTACAGCCAGCCCGACAGCGGGATGGCGAACATCAGCACATACAGCAGCACGTGGGTGGCGCTGGCGATGCGCTCCTGCCAGCTGGGCACGCCCGGCACCGGCTTCGGCGCACCGGCATACAGGCGCCAGCCGAGGCGGAACAGCACCAGCGCCAGCACGGTGATGCCGATCGACTTGTGCGCGGTGTAGACCCAGAAGTATTTCGGGGTCTTGGGCAGTTCGCCCATGGTCAGGCCGACCACGCCCAGGACGAGGATCAGCAGTGCGATCAACCAGTGCAGGATCTGGCTGACATTTCCCCAGGCGGCGGGGGTGTTCTTGGCGGTCATGAAGGGTCCTTGGGAGCCGTCTTGGGGTCGGAGTGCGGAATGGCAGCGGGAGTTCCCGGCGTGTCGCTGCGGTCGAGGGTGGCTTCGGCCTCGATACGTACCTGCACCGCGTCACCGATCACGCCCGGCCAGGCGGTGATGCCGAACGCGCGCCGGCTCAACGTGGTGGTGGCGGAAAAGCCGGCGGTACGCCGGAAGGGCGGCAGCGGGTAGCGCTTGAGGGCATTGAGGGTCACCTCCAGGGTGACCTCCTGGCTGACCCCGCGCAGGGTCAGCGTGCCGATCACATGGGCGCGCTTTGAATCGATCGGTTCGACCCGGCTGGAGACGAAGTGTGCCTTCGGGAAACGCTCACCATCGAGCAGGCTGCGCGCCAGCGTGGCCTGGTTCCATTTGGCATCACCAAGGTCCAACCGCGACACGGGCACCTCGACGTCCAGCGTGGCTTCGCGCCAATTGTCGGGATCGAACTGCAGGCGGCCCTCGCTGCCGGAAACCGTGCCCATGGCCTGCGAGTAGCCGGCGTGGTCGATGGAGAACAGCACCCGCGTGTGCACCGGATCGAGGCGATAGGAATCAGCGGCCGCCCAGGCGGGTGCGGTGGCAAGCAGCATCGGCAGCAGGGCCAGGCAGGGACGCATCGATGGCGGGCTCCGGGAACGGGACATTGCGATCATACGCACAGCCCCCTGCCAACGTTGCGTGCATGGCTGCAACAGTTCGTGGTGGTGCCGCCGCTGGAAACAGGCTGTTGCAGCCATGAACCCGGCCCTGTGTGACAATCGGCCCAGGACAGGGGGTTCAGGATGAAGAGTGGCTGGCGGCAGTGGTGCCGTGTCATCGCGGGGTTGGGACTGCTGCTGGGCGCGATCGCCGCCGCTGCGGCGACCCCGGACATGGCTGAAACACCACGCCTGCGCCGCTTCGGGGCCGCCGAAGGATTGCCCTCGCGCATGGTGGTGGCCCTGGCCGAGGATCGCCAGGGGCACATCTGGGCGGCCACCGACGGCGGCCTTGCCCGCTACGACGGCAACCGCATGCGGGTCTGGGAGCATGATCCGGACCAGCCAGGTTCGTTGCCCGGCAATGAGATCGAGACGCTGCTGATCGATCCGCTGGACCGGGTGTGGGTGGGCATGAACGGCAAGGGTGTGGCCCGCCTGGAGGCCGATCGCGCGCGCTTCACGACCTTCGATGCGGTCAACGCCGTCTGCGAGGGACAGTTCTGGGCGCTGGCCTACGCCGAAGACGCCTTGTGGATCGGCACCAACAACCATGGCGTCTGCCGCCTTGGCGAAGACGGCAGCGTGCGCCTGTACACCCATGATCCCGCGCATCCCGGCGGGCTGCCCAGCAACAGCATCTTCACCAGCCTGGTCGATGCGCAGGGCCGGCTGTGGGTGGGTACCGAAGCCGGGGTGGCGCGTTGGAACGGGACCGGGTTCGAGCCGGTGGGTGCACGCGAACTGGGCGCGTTGAGTGTGCTCCGGCTCAGTCGCGATGCCGACGGTTCGATCTGGGTGGGCAGCCAGAACGATGGCCTGTACCGCATCGATGCACAGGACCGGGTCAGTCGGCCACGCTGGGCCGACAGTGCCCAGCTGCGTTCGGCGCTGGTGCTGGCCGATCGCCAGGGCGGCTACTGGGCCGGCACCTCCGATGGGCTGCTGCGGGGGGATGCGGCGGTGCTGCGCCGGCTCGAGGGTGACCGCGGCAGCGGCTTCCTCACCGCACACAGCGGCGTGCTGGATCTGCTGCAGGACCACGAGGGCGGGCTGTGGGTGGCGCTGCTGACCCAGGGCCTGGCCTACCTGCCGCCGGACTGGCGCCGCTTCTCGATCTGGAACCAGCTGGATGGCAAGCCACTGGACAGCCAGTACCTGCTGAGCGCGGCCAGCGACGGGCAGAACTACTACGTCGGCTCGGCCCGTGGCGTTTACCGGCTCGATGCGCAGGGCACGCTGCGCCTGCTGGCCAGCGACCGCCAGCTCGGCAACGGCGTGGTGTGGTCGGTGCTGCCGCGCCCGGACGGGCGCCTCTGGCTGGGACGCGGCGGGCGCATCACCGTGTACGACCCGGCGAGCGGCGCGCTGCAGGATTGGCGCATCGAGGGCAGTGCCGATCTGCGCCAGCGCATCGACCTGATGCGGCAGGCGCCGGATGGCACGGTCTGGGTATCGGTGATGGGCCTGGACCTGCAGCAGCGCAGCGCCGAGGGGCGGCTGCTGCGCAGCTATCCGTTGCAGCAGTTCCAGGGCAGCGCCGACGCACCCATCGAACAGATCCGTTTCGATGACCGCGGCCGTCCCTGGATCATGGGGGAGATGGGGGTCTGGCGCGCACAGGCCGGACGCTTCGAGGCGGTACCGGGCGTCTCGCGCGGGCCGATCTACGACCTGGTGTGGATCGATCCGCAGCAGTTGTGGCTGGCGCGCCAGGGCGCCTTCGAGCGCTACCAGTGGGATGGCATGAGCCTGCGGTTGATCCAGCGCATCGACGGGGCTGCGGGCGTGCCACCGGTCAGCATGGGCGGGCTGGCCCTGGCCGACAACGGCCAGCTGTGGGCCACCACGCCGCGCGGCCTGCTGCGCTGGGATCCCAAGGCACGCCGCCTGCAGCAGTTCAACGAGCGCGATGGCCTGTCCGATGCGGAATTCACCGGGCGGCCACCGGCGGTCAATGCCGATGGCCGCGTGCTGGCGGTTACCCAGACCGGCCTGGTGGCCTTTGACGTGAATGCCGCTGACAGTGCGCGGCCGCCTTCCTCGCTGGTGATCGCCGAGGTGCGCGTGCGCCGCGACGATGCGCGTGGCTGGCAGCCGTTGCCGGTCACCGGCACGCTGCTGTTGGGGCCGGATGATCGTGACCTGCAGATCGACGCGCGGCTGTTGTCCTACGCCAGCCCGCAGGGCAACCGTTACCGTTTCCGCGTGCAGGGCTATGACCAGGACTGGGTGGAGCAGGGTGGCGACGGCCAGCGCACGCTGTCGCGGCTGCCGACCGGGCACTACGTCATCGAGGTCCAGGCGGCGTCCTCCAACGGGGCGTGGACCGCTTCGCAGCGGCTGCAGGTGAAGGTGCTTCCGCCGTGGTGGCGCAGTGGCATGGCCATCTTCGGCTATGTGCTGCTGGGGTCGCTGTTGCTGCTGACGCTGGCCTGGGCCATCCGTGCACGGCTGCGCCGGCGCCAGCAATGGCAGCTGACCGTGCACAAGCAGCAGCTGGCCGAGCAGGCCTCGCAGGCCAAGAGCCGTTTCCTGGCCACGCTCGGCCACGAGGTACGCACGCCGATGACCGGCGTGCTGGGCATGAGCGAGCTGCTGCTGGCCACGCCGCTGGACCCGATGCAGCGCAGCTACGCCGGTTCGATCCAGCAGGCCGGCAGCCACCTGCTGCGTCTGGTCAACGATGCCTTGGACCTGGCCCGCATCGAGGCCGGCCGGCTGGAACTGGACCTGCACCCGTTCGATCTGAAGGAGCTGCTCGACCAGGTGCAGGGCCTGATGCAGCCGATGGCACAGCAGCGCCAGCTGGCCTTCCAGCGGGGCGAGGATCCGCCGGGCCCGATCAGCGTCAGCGGCGATGAAATGCGTGTCCGCCAGATCCTGCTGAACCTGCTGGGCAACGCCATCAAGTTCACCGAGCGCGGGCACGTGGGCCTGGCGGTGCACCTGCAGGAGCGAGGCGGTGTGTGTTTCGAGGTGCATGACAGCGGCCCGGGCATCAACGCCGAGCAGCAGCAGCGCCTGTTCCATCGATTCGAACAGGCCGAGGGGCCGCGCACGGCATCGCGTTATGGCGGCAGTGGGCTGGGCCTGGCGATCTGCCAGGAACTGGCGGTGGCGATGGGCGGGCACATCGAGGTGGACAGCCAGCCCGGCAAGGGCGCCCGTTTCCGCGTGCAGCTGCCGCTGCCGTGGACCCGGCAGCCAGCGCGCGCCAGCGGAGAACCGGCGGCGCCGCCGGAGCTGCCCCCGCTGCGCATCCTGCTGGTCGAGGATGATGCGACCGTTGCCGAGGTCATTGCCGGGCTGCTGCGTGGGCGTGGACACGACGTGGTTCACGTGCTGCACGGCCTGGGCGCATTGTCCGAGATCGCCACCCATCGCTTCGATGTCGGCCTGCTCGACCTCGATCTGCCGGCGCTGGATGGCACCGCCATCGCCCGCCAGCTGCGCACGATGGGCTACGAGCTGCCGTTGGTGGCGGTGACCGCGCGCTCCGATGCCTACGCCGAGACGCAGGTGCTGGCCGCAGGATTCGACGGCTTCCTGCGCAAGCCGGTCACCGGCGACCTGCTGGTGGCTGCGATCGTCCAGGCGCATGCAAAACGACAAGCGACGGCGTGACTGCGGCGTTGCTTGGCGTGAAGGGTACGACTTTCGGTTTACCATGCCGACGCCCGCCGTGCGGGCATCATCAGATCCAGCATGAGGAGGCCATCGGTGGTGTATCTGCGGGCGGCGATGCTGCTGCTGGTCCTGCTGTGCTGCGCGTCGCCGGTTGCTGCACAGCCGGTGCCGCCGAGTCCGCGACAGGTGACCGTGTTCGATGGCCTGCCGTCCAACACCGTCAACCGCATGGCCGAAGACCGTTACGGCTACCTGTGGATCGCCACCAACGACGGCCTGGCCCGTTACGATGGGCGTACCTACCGGGTCTGGCGCTCGGAAGATGGCCTGCGCGACAACCGCATCTGGACGGTGCTGGTCGATGCCCGCAACCAGTTGTGGATCGGCACCGAGAATGCGGGCCTGGTGCGGATGTCGGCCGACCGCCGCCAGCTGCACTTCTACGACCGCAGCAGCCAGCCACTGATGGGGACCAACACGGTCTGGAGCCTGGCCAGCACGCCGGATGGCTCGATCTGGTTCGGCACCCATGAGGGTGGCCTGTACCGGCTGGACAGCCACGACCGCCTGCAGCGTTTCCTGCCCGAGCCGAACAACCCGCGCAGCCTGCCCTCATCGTCGGTGCCGTACCTGGCCACGCTCGCCGATGGCAGCCTGTGGATCGGCACCAAGCATGGGGTCGCGCGCTGGACCGGTACCGATTTCGAACGCGTCGGCACCGACATCATTCCCAGTCCACTGATCAACGGGCTGACCACCGAGCCCGATGGCAGCCTGTGGATCAGCACCATGGCCGGTGCCACGGTGCGTCGCCCGGACGGTCGCTTCGAAGCGCCGCCGTGGAAACTGCCTCCGGGCGAGCAGGTGCTGGGCATGATGCTGCGCGATGAGCAGGGAGGGCACTGGCTGGATACCCGCACCGGCCTGGGCCGCGCGGTCGACGGCCAGTACCAGACCGTGCCGCTGTACAGCGCGATCGCACGTGGGCCGGTACGCCCCAACTGGACCGGCACCTACGAGGACCGGGAAGGCGGCATCTGGCTGGCGAGTACCAATGCCGGGCTGTGGCACCTGCTGCCGCGCTGGTGGCAGTTCTCCGTGCTGTCGCGCCTGGAGGATGACCCCAGCTCGCTGCGCAACGCGCTCGTGCTCGGTACCAGCGCTTCGCGCAATGGCGGCGTATGGGCGGTCGGCGGGCACGGCGCGCTGGACCGCTTCGATCCCAGGACCGGCAAGGTCGAACAGCACCGGACCTGGGTCAATGGCATGCATTGGTTGACCTCGGTGCGCGAAGACCGCCACGGCCAGGTCTGGGTCGGTTCGACCGATGCCTTGATCCGTTACGACCCGCAGCGCCGTGAGCTGCGCCGATGGGGGCGCGAGGCCGGTGCCGACGCCGCCATGGAAGGGGTGGTCGAGGCGTTGATGACCTGTGACGGCGACAGTCTCTGGCTGATGCTGCCTTCGGGCCTGCAGCAGCGTGACCTCGACGGTCACGTGCGGCAGCAGCTGGACAACGGGGAACGCGGATTGCAGCAGGGCCAGCTCAACCTCGATGTCGAATGCGGGCCGCAGGATCATATCTGGCTGGCCAGCAGCCGCGGATTGCTGCAATGGCTGCCCGACAGCGGGCGTTTCCAGCCGGTGCCGGGCGCACCGGCAACGGCGATCCACGCGTTGCACGTCGGTCGCGATGGCCAGGTCTGGCTGTCCGAGGATGGCCGCCTGTCGCGCTACCGCTGGAGCCAGGGCCGCCTGGAACGGCAGGCAGTGATCGGCGCGGAACAGGGATACCCGGCCATTTCCGCCTCCGGTCTGGTGGTCGATGGCCAGGGCGTGGCCTGGGCGACCAGCGCGCGCGGCCTGGTGCGGGTGAGTGCCGATGGCCAGAGCGTGCGCCTGTACGGCGTGCACGACGGCCTGCCCAGCCAGGAATTCCGCGAACACACCTTGATCGCGTCGGCGGACGGCCATCTGGTGGCCGGTACCCCGGCCGGTGCGGTGGTGTTCGATCCGTCGCAGGTGCGGCCTTCGGTGCGGCGCGCGCCGCTGGTGATCGAACGGGTGGAAGTGCGCCGCAACGAGCAGGTGCTGGACATGACCCACGATGCACCGTTGCAGATCGCCGACGGCGACCGCGACCTGCGCATCGTCGCGCGGCTGTTGTCCTTTGCAGATTCGGCGTCCAACACCTATCGCTACCGCCTGGCCGGTTATGACCCGGACTGGGTCGAAGTCGGGCCGGCCGGCGAGCGCCTGTTCTCGCGGCTGGCACCGGGCAGCTATCGGCTGGAAGTGCAGGCGCGCTCGGCCGATCACGTCTGGTCGCGGGTGCAGAGCCTGGAGTTCCGCGTGCAGCCGCCCTGGTGGCGCAGCCTGTCCGGGCTGCTGGTGCTGGCGTCGATCGCGCTGCTGCTGACCAGCTGGTTCGCGTGGCTCTATCGCCGCCGCCTGCAACGCCGCCACGCTTATCAGCTGGCGTTGCACAAGCAGGAGCTGGCCGAACAGGCATCGGCCGCCAAGACCCGTTTCCTGGCCAATCTGGGCCATGAGATCCGCACCCCGATGACGGGCGTGCTGGGCATGAGTGAACTGTTGCTGGCCTCGCCGCTGGACCCGCAGCAGCGGGGCTACACGCAGTCGATCCGGCATGCCGGTGAGCACCTGCTGCATCTGGTCAACGATGCGCTGGATCTGGCACGGATCGAATCCGGGCGGCTGGAGCTGCAGTCCAAGCCGTTCGCGCTGAGCTGCCTGCTGCAGGATCTGGCCGCGCTGATGGGCCCGCTGGCGGCACAGAAGGGGTTGCACTTCAGCCTGGACAACCAGTTGCCTGCAGGCCTGCAGGCCACCGGCGATGCCATGCGGGTGCGGCAGATCCTGCTCAATCTGCTGTCCAACGCGGTCAAGTTCACCAGCCGCGGCACCATCACCCTGCACGCACGCAGCGACGGCGACCTGCGCGCGCTGCACTTCGAAGTGCGCGACACCGGACCCGGCATCAGTCAGGAACAACAGCAACGCCTGTTCCGTCGATTCGAGCAGGCCGATGGCGCGCGCACCGCCGCACAGTACGGTGGCAGTGGCCTGGGCCTGGCGATCTGCCGTGAGCTGGCGCAGGCGATGCAGGGCCGCATCCAGGTGGAGAGCCAGTTGGGGCGCGGCACTTGTTTCGGCGTGACGCTGCCGTTGCCGCTGGTGGTCGACGCTGATGCGGAGACGGCCGCTGGAGTGGAACGCGATGAAGCCACGCGCCTGCCGCCGTTGCGGATACTGCTGGTGGAAGACGATGACACCGTGGCCGACGTCATGCGCGGATTGCTGAGTGCGCGAGGGCATGACGTGGTGCATGCGGGGCACGCGCTGGCTGCACTGCGTGAGATCAGCGCTGGTGACTTCGACGTTGGTCTGCTCGACCTGGACCTGCCGGGCCTGAGTGGCTTCGAGCTGGCCCAGCATCTGCGCAACCAGGGCTACATACTGCCGCTGCTGGCGGTGACCGCGCGCACCGATCCGGACCTGCAGCAGCAGGTGGAGGCGGCCGGCATCGGCGGCTTCCTGCGCAAGCCAGTCACCGGTGAGCTGCTGATGGAAGCGATCGCGCGGGTCATGGGCAGGTAAGGGGTTCGGCAGGGCCTGCGGTTCTGGTACGCGCCATCGCATGCGCGCTGTCGCTCCCACGTTTCGCTGCGCGAAACGCGGGCCCCTCTTGCCAATACCCACACCCCCGCCGCTTCGCGGCCGCCCCCTGACTCAGGGGGCTCTCCCCCAGACGTGTCCCAGCAGCCAGTAGATCCGCGCCATGCGTGGATGCGTTTCGATTTCAATTCGAAGTCGCAGTGCGGGGTGTCAGCGGCATGGATGCGGCTGCCAAGCCTACAGGGACGTACTTGCGGCGTCCCCGCACTGCGACACCCCCCCGCCATCCCACGAAATGCCTGTTTTCGCCGTTGCTGTTGCCTTGGCTTGAAGCCTCTGCAGGTGCAGGGCGCGGCCCTGCCGAACCCCTTACTCCGCGACGTGCTCGACCTGCCGTGGCTCTGGCTTGGTATCGGGCAGCTGCCAGAAGATCAACGTCGAGGTCAGCGTGATCGCGCCCACGCACAGGAACGTTGCATGCAGCGCGGCGGTGGCGCTGTTGCTGTCCAGGTGGTTGCCGAACGCGGCCAGCAGGCTGCCGGCCGCAGCAGCACCAAAGCCGGCGGCGAGCATCATCACCATCGACAGCAGGCTGTTGCCGGAACTGGCGAATTCGCGGTCGAGGTCACGCAGGGTCACGGTGTTCATCACGGTGAACTGCAGCGAATTGACCGCCCCGAAGAACGCCAGCTGCAGCAGGCGCCAGGCCAGGTGCTGGCCGGGTGTCATCAGGATGAAGCTGGCCATCGCCAGCCCGACCAGCACCGTATTGACCATCAGGACGCGCCGATAGCCGAAGCGCTCCACCAGCTTCACCGCCAGCTGCTTGGAGACCATGCCGGCGGCAGCCACCGGCACCATCATCAGGCCGGCATGCATCGGGCCCAGGCCCAGGCCGACCTGCAGCAGCAGGGGGATCAGCATCGGCATGGCGCTGCTGCCGATGCGTGAGAACAGGTTGCCGAGGATGCCGATGCGGTAGCTGGGCACGCGGAACAGGGCCAGTGAGAACAACGGCGCGGTCGAATTGGCCGCATGCAGCCAGTAGCCGACCAGCGCCGCCAGACCGGCCACGGTCATCAGCATCACCAGCGCGTGCGGCGTGCCCAGCCCGGAAATCCCGTCCAGTGCCAGCGACAGCACCACCATTGCAAAGGCCAGCATGATGTAGCCGCGCAGGTCGAAGCGGGTGCGATGGCTGGCGTAGTGGTCGGGCATGATCTTCATCGCTGCGACGAACCCGATCACGCCGATCGGCAGGTTGATCAGGAACACCCAGTGCCAGGAGGCAATCTCCACCAGCCAGCCGCCCAGGGTCGGGCCGATCAGCGGGCCCACCAGCGCCGGGATGGCGATGAAGCTCATCGCGCGCAGGAAATCCTCGCGTGGCACCGAGCGCATCACCGCCAGCCGGCCGACCGGCAGCAGCATCGCGCCACCGATGCCCTGCAGCACGCGCGCGCCGACCAGCTGGTGTAGATGCTGGGCCAGCGCGCAGGCCAGCGAGCCGAGGGTGAACAGGATGATCGCTACCAGGAAGGTGCGGCGGGTGCCATAGCGGTCGGCGATCCAGCCGGAGGCGGGGATGAAGGTGGCGACCGCCAGCGCGTAGCTGAACACCACCGACTGCATCTGCAGCGGGCTTTCGCCCAGGCTCTTGGCCATCGCCGGCAGGGCGGTGTTGACGATGGTCGAATCGAGCATCTGCATGAAGATCGCCAGCGAAACCAGCCATAGAAGCGGGCGGAAACGGGCGTATTCGGCGGCGGATGCGGCGGTGTCGGGTGCGGGCGCGCCTGTGGGCGACGGTTCGGACATGACGTGGGGGCCGGTGCAGCGTGGGGCGCCATGATCGCGCAATGCGGGTCACGGCGCGATCAACGCCGCGCCGTGGCCCGTGCCGGGGTTCAGCGCTGGCTGTGCGCGTGCACCGCGTCGACCAGCACCTGCACGTGCGCCGGATCCATGTCCGGCGACATGCCATGGCCGAGATTGAACACATGGCCCTCGCGCGAACCGCCGTTGCCGGCGGCATAGGTGTCGAGCACGCGTGCGGCGGCAGCGGCGATCGCATCCGGCGAGGCGTACAGCGTGGTCGGGTCGAGGTTGCCCTGCAGGGCGACGCGGCCGCCGGTGCGGCGCATCGCCTCATCCAGGTCCAGGGTCCAGTCCAGGCCCAGCGCGTCGGCGCCGGTCTGCGACAGCGCTTCCAGGTGCAGGCCGGTGCCCTTGCCGAACAGGATCAGCGGCGTGCGTTCGCTGCCTTGGCCACGCTCCAGGCCTTCGGCGATGCGCTGCAGGTAGCGCAGCGAGAACTCGCGGTACATCGCCGGCGACAGCACGCCGCCCCAGGTGTCGAACACCTGCAGCGCCTGCGCACCGGCCGCACGCTGCGCACCGAGGTAGGCGATCACCGCCTCGGTGGTGACCTCCAGCAGGCGGTGCAGGGCCTGCGGGTGGTTAAGCGCCATCGCCTTGATGCGCGCGAAGTCCTTGCTGCCGCCGCCTTCGACCATGTAGCAGGCCAGCGTCCACGGGCTGCCGGAGAAGCCGATCAGCGGCACCTGGCCGTCCAGTTCGCGGCGGATCAGCCGCACCGCATCCATCACATAGCCCAGGTCCTGCTCCATGTCCGGCACCGCCAACCTGGCGATGGCGGCTTCATCACGTACCGGGTGGCGGAACTTCGGGCCTTCGCCTTCGACGAAGTACAGCTCCAGGCCCATCGCGTCGGGAATGGTGAGGATGTCCGAGAACAGGATGGCCGCGTCCAGCGGGAAGCGGCGCAGCGGTTGCAGGGTGACTTCGCAGGCGATCTCCGGGGTCTTGGCCATGGCCAGGAAGCTGCCGGCCTTGGCCCGGGTCGCACGGTATTCCGGCAGGTAGCGGCCGGCCTGGCGCATCAGCCAGACGGGCGTGCAATCCACCGGTTCGCGGCGCAGGGCGCGCAGCAGGCGATCGTTGCGGAGAGGGCTGGTCACGATGGGCATTCCTTGGACGAAGTGGGCAGCGGCGTCAGTCGCCGTGCGAAAGGATCTGGAAGCCGCGATGCAGTTCCGCATCGCGGGCTTTCTCGAAGGCATGGCAGGCATCGTCGGCCTGCAGGAACAGCTCGCGCCGCAGCTGCGAGCGGCCACCGACGCGGCCGCTCTCGCGCAGCAGCTCCCAGCCGCCGAACAGGTCCGGCTGCAGGCTCAGGCGCAGGAAGCGCGGTGCCTGCGCACCGGCGTCGGGATGTTGCAGGTAGACGTGCATGGCGCCGATTGTATCGCCCCGGGGCGGCACGGACCTGTAGAGCCGAGCCCACGCTCGGCTGCGCTTCATGCCGCGGCACAATCCGTTAGCGCCGGGCCATGCCCGGCGAACGCGGAAAGGTCAGCCCGCGCCCAGCACCTTCAGCACCGCCGCCTCATCCACATCCGGCACCACTTCGGCGCGGCCCATGCCACGCCACAGCACCAGGCGCAGGCGGCCGGCCACGTTCTTCTTGTCCAGCCGCATGCGGCCGAGCAGGGCCTGCGGGTCCAGCCCGGCCGGGATCGCCACCGGCAGGCCGAGATGTTCCAGCAGCGCCTGCAGGCGGGCGCGGTCGGCATCCTTGGCCAGGCCGAGGTCGGTGGACAGCGTTGCGGCCAGCACCATGCCGACCGCTACGGCTTCGCCGTGGTTCAGCGCATCGCGGCCCGGGGCCGAATAGCCCTGTTCGGTCTCGATGGCATGGCCGAAGGTGTGGCCGAGGTTGAGCAGTGCACGCTCGCCCTTCTCGAACGGATCGCGCTCGACGATGGCGGCCTTGTGCCGGCAGCTGCGCGCGATGGCTTCGGAAAGCACCGCGTCCTCACCGGCCAGCAGCGCATCGGCATGCTGCTGCAGCCACTCGAAGAACACGGCATCGCCCAGTGCGCCGTACTTCACCACTTCGGCCAGGCCGGCACGCAGCTCGCGCGGCGGCAGGGTAGCCAGCACGCGGGTATCGGCGATCACCGCGCGCGGCGGATGGAAGGCGCCGACCAGGTTCTTGCCGGCCGGGATGTCGACCGCAGTCTTGCCGCCCACCGACGAATCGACCATCGCCAGCAGCGTGGTCGGCAGCTGCACGCAGTCCACGCCGCGCATCCAGCAGGCCGCCGCGAACCCGGCCAGATCCCCGACCACGCCACCGCCGAGGGCGAACACGCAGGCATCGCGGGTGGCGCCGAGGGCCGCCAGTGCTTCGATCGCGCGCCCGAACTCGGCCAGGGTCTTGGACGCTTCACCGGCGGCGAGTACGTGCTCGCCGATGACCAGGTCGGGGCGCGCGGCCAGCAGCGTGTGCTTCACCGTCGCCAGGTAGCGCGGGGCCACTTCGCTGTCGCTGAGCAGCAGCACGTGACGGCCGCGCACATGCGAGGCCAGCGCGGCGCCGTCGGCCAGCGCACCAGCGCCGATGGTGATGGAATAGGGGCGGTCGCCGCCAACGGCGACCTGCAGCAGGGCGGGGAAGGTCATGCAGTCAGGTCCTGGCGCTGCCATTGCGTGGCCAGCTTGACCACCAGCTGGGCGGTCGCATCGGCAGCGGTGTACGGGTCGGTATCAAGGGTGAGGTCGGCCAGCTCGCGGTAGAGCGGATCGCGGTGCGCGGCCAGGTCATGCAGCACCTGCTCGCGGTCCGGGCGTTGCAGCAGCGGCCGGCCCTTGTCGCGGGCCAGCCGTTCCAGTTGTGCGGTCACGCTGACCCGCAGATAGACCACGAAGCCGCGCCGGGCGATCAGGGCACGGTTGCCCGGATCGAGCACCGCGCCACCGCCGGTAGAGACCAGTTGGCCGCGGCCCTCCAGTACGCGGGCCAGGGCCTGGCGTTCATGGCTGCGGAAGCCGGCTTCGCCGGAGTGCTCGAAGATGGTCGGGATGCTGGCGCCGGCGGCATCGACGATGGCCTGGTCGACATCGACGAAGTCCAGCGTGAAGCGCTCGGCCAGGCGGCGGCCGATGCAGGTTTTGCCGGCGCCCATCGGGCCGATCAGGATCAGGTTCGGAGCAGGATTCATGCCCTCTGATGCTAACACCTCCGTGCCCCGGCCTTTACGTTCTTCACGTCAGGGTAGGCGTTCCTGCGGGGTTTCCCGCGCCAGCCGGAGTACAGGCCATGACGGTCGCCAAGGTCATCGAAATCACCGCCTCCTCGCCGAAAAGTGTCGAGGACGCCGTACGCAGCGGGTTGAAGAAGGTCTCCGAGACGGTCAAGGGCATCCAGGGCGCCTGGGTGAACGAGACCAAGGTGGTGACCAACGGCAGCGGCGAGATCACCGAATGGCGGGTCAACCTGCGGGTGACCTTCCTGGTCGAATAAGCGCGTTCAGCGCACCGCCTGCGCCTGGCGCTGGCCGTCCAGCACCACCACGTGGTCGGCCAGGGCCGGCAAGGCCTGCAGTGCCTGCCGGCTGACCCGCTCGTAGTACTGCACGAAGCGCTCCAGCTGCGGCCGGCTCATGCCGTGCCGGCCCGGCTGCGCGGCCTGCAGGTTCTGCTCCTGCTGCCAGCGCCAGCGCGGTACCACCGAAAAATCCGGCGGCTGCAGGAACCACAGGCGGTTGCAGCGCTGCCACAGCGCCGGGTAGTCGCGGGCCAGTGCCTGGTTGCACCAGCGGCGCCAGCGGCCGTCGGCGTCGGCCTCGCGTTCCAGTGCGTTGAGCGGGCTGCCCAGCGCATCGTCGGCTTGCGCTGGCGTGCCCAGGAACCAGCCTTCGAACACCAGCAGGTCGAGCGGCCGTTCACTACGCGGCCACTGCGCTTCGGGCAGGCGCTCGTCGGCCAGCTTGTCGAAGCGGGGCAGGGCGAAGGGCTGCCGCGCGGCCACCGCGTCGAGCACGGTGTGGGCCAGCGGCAGGTCATGGGTGCCCGGCGGGCCGCGGGTGATCAGCAGCGGATGCACCTGGCGGGCCAGCCGTTGACGCTGTGCACGGGTCAGGTAGACATCATCGATGGACAGCGTGGCAGCGTTCAGGCCGCGTGCCCGGGCGCGCGCCACCACCTGGGCGGCCAGCGTCGATTTGCCGCTCCCCTGCAGGCCGCTGATCGCCAATACTGGAACTGCTGCGCCGCTGCCCATCGCATCGTCCAGCGCCTGTTCGGCCACTGTTTCGGGGAATCCTTTCACCTGGGGCATATACGCAGCAGCGGCCATGCAGCCACAATAGCCCAATCCGTGTGAGAAGAACGCAATCATGAGCGACCTGTACGCCGAAGCCCTGTCCACGTTTACCGGCCTGTTCGAAGAGGCCAGGCAGAGCCGCGAGGTCGAGCCGAACGCGATGACCGTGGCCACTGCCGATACGCACGGCCGTCCTTCGGCGCGCACGGTGCTGCTGAAGGCGTTCGACGAGCGTGGTTTCGTGTTCTACACCCATCTGGACAGCCACAAGGGGCGGGAACTGCAGGCCAATCCGCAGGCCGCGCTGCTGTTCCTGTGGCGCAGCCTGCGCGAGGCCGGTATCCAGGTGCGCATCGAGGGATGTGTCGAGCAGGTCGCCGATGCCGAGGCCGACGCCTATTTCGCCAGCCGCCCGCGGATGAGCCAGATCGGCGCGTGGGCTTCGCAGCAGTCGAAGACGCTGGCGACGCGCGAGGAATTCGATGCACGCGTGGCCGAGATCGAAGCCCGCTTCGAAGGCAAGGACGTGCCGCGCCCGGAAGGCTGGAGCGGGCTGCGCGTGGTGCCGGACCGCATCGAGTTCTGGTACGGCGCGCAGTTCCGCCTGCATGAGCGCTGGTGCTATGAAGCCGGTGCAGAGGGGCGCTGGAGCAAGCGCCTGCTGTACCCGTAAGGCCACCCGATGCAACGCCTGCCGCTGTACCGCGTGGTGGTGTTCGTGCCGACTGCGGCACTGGACGCGGTGAAGCAGGGCATCCTGGCAGCGGACGCGCTGGCGGCCGGCGACTACGAGCATGGCATGTGGTGGTCGGCGCCGGGGTTCGAGCAGTTCCGCCCGCGGGTGGGTGCGTCGCCCGTGCAGGGTGAGGCGGGCCGCACCGAAGTGGTCGACAGCGTGCGCCTGGAATTCTGCCTGCCGCGCGATCCGCAGCGGTTGCAGCGCATCTTCGAGCAGGGCATCGCGCCGCATCATCCGTGGCAGGTGCCGGTGGTGCAGGTGGAGGAGATCGAGCTGCTGTTGGCGGACGGGCTGCCGTTATAGAGCCGAGCCCATGCTCGGCTGATGTTTCCGCACAAGCAGCCGAGCATGGGCTCGGCTCTACAGGCCTTCAGCGCGCAACCAGCGCCACAGGGTGGTGCGGGATACCCCCAGCGCCTGCGCCATGCCCTCGCGGTCATTGCGATGTTCCTGCAGCAGTGCTTCAAGCTGTGGACGCGGCGGCCGCTTGCCGTTGTTGTCCACCGGCAACGCCGCGACGCCCTCATTCACCAGCTCGGGTGCTAGCTGCAGCAGTCGCGTGGCATCAATCAGCCCTTCAGCCGGCTGCCAGTGGATGCGCAGGCGATCCACCAGATTGCGCAGTTCGCGCACGTTGCCTGGCCAACGTGCGGCGGTCAGCACCGCCCGTGCATCCTCACCCAGTGGCGCGTCGATGCCGCGCAGCTGGCGGAAGAAGTGCTGGGCCAGCAGCGGGATGTCACCGCGTCGCGCACGCAGCGGCGGCAGTGCGATGCGCAGCGCCGCCAACCGGTAGTAGAGATCGCGGCGGAAGCTGCCGGTCGCCGCGCGCTGCTCCAGCGATTGCAGGGTGGCGGCCACCACGCGCAGGTCGACCGGGGTCGGTTCGGTGGCGCCCACGCGCAGCACTTCGCGTTCTTCCAGCACGCGCAGCAGGCGGGTCTGCAGCGGCAGCGGCAACTCGCCGATCTCATCCAGGAACAGGGTGCCGCCGTCAGCGGCCTCGACCAGGCCGACGCGTCCGCCACGCCGCGCACCGGTGAACGCGCCATCGCTGTAGCCGAACAGTTCGGCCTCCAGCAGCGATTCGCTGATCGCCCCGCAGTTCAGCGCGACAAAGCGACCACGCCGGCCACTGCCCGCATGCAGCTGGCGTGCGACCAGTTCCTTGCCGGTGCCGGTTTCGCCGGTGACCAGCACGGTGCTGTCATGTGGTGCGTACAGCGCGATCTGCGCCCGCACCTGCGCCATTGCGTCGCTGTCCCCCAGCAGGTCGTGCGCATCGGTGCGCGGTGCGGCGCGGCGGCGCCGAACGCGGGGGCTGCCGCCGGAGCGGGCCAGGGTCTGGGTCAGTTCCAGCGCGTGCTCGAACGCCTGCCGCACCGAGTCGGCCGAGTACAGCAGCACGCCGGGCAGGCCGGCCTGTTCGGCGTGGTCGATGGCCATGCCGGTGCCGACGATCACCTTGATGCCGTTGGCGCGCAGGTCGGCGATGCAGTCGCGCGCGTCCTCGCGGGTGACGAAGCGGCGATGCTCGATATCCAGGCCGAAACTCTGCTGGAAGTTGCTGAACACCGGCACGTCGCTGGCGTGGGTGACCAGGCCGATGCGGCTGGCGATGCGGCGGGCGCGGGCCAGCGCCTCCATCAGGTCGAAGCCGTTGGCCTGGATCGGCACCAGCGGCAGTTCCAGCCGGCTGCGCAGCCAGGCGGCGTTGGAGCCACCGGCGATCACCACGTCGCAATGCTCGCGGCGCAGGCGCTGGCCGATCACCTCCACCGCCTCCTCGAAGCCAAGGTTGATCTGCTCGATGCGCGCGCGGCGGTCGAATTCGGGAATGACATCGCCGAGCAGGCCGGTCAGGCGCGAGACGCTGACCGTCCAGATCACCGGGCGGCCCGGGTCGGCATCGGCGTGGCGCAGCGGGGAGCGGGGCAGGTACATGACGGCAGGAAGGAGGGGTGATGTTTCATGATACATCTGTTTCAGTGTTTCATATGTTTCAGCATTGGCCCTCGGTCATTCCCGTGAAATCAACGGCTTGCAGCTTGGCATGGTGCTTGCGCCTCCCTATCCGTTCTCCAACCTGGATTGCCGCATGACCGCCTCCACTCCTTCTTCCGCCGGTGCCCGCTTCCGTGAGGCGCTGGCTGCCGAATCGCCGCTGCAGGTGATCGGCGCGATCAACGCCAACCACGCCCTGCTGGCCAAGCGCGCAGGGTTCCGCGCCATCTACCTGTCTGGTGGCGGTGTCGCTGCCGGTTCGCTGGGCCTGCCGGACCTGGGCATCAACACCCTGGAAGACGTGCTGGTGGACGTGCGCCGCATCACCGATGTCTGCGACCTGCCGTTGATGGTCGACATCGACACCGGCTTCGGCCCGAGCGCGTTCAACATCGCGCGCACCGTGAAGTCGCTGATCAAGGCCGGCGCGGCCGCCTGCCACATCGAAGACCAGGTCGGCGCCAAGCGCTGCGGTCACCGCCCGGGCAAGGAGATCGTCTCGCAGGGTGAAATGGTTGACCGCGTAAAGGCCGCTGCCGATGCCAAGACCGACCCGGACTTCTTCCTGATCGCACGCACCGACGCCATCCAGGTGGACGGCGTGGACAAGGCCATCGAGCGCGCCATTGCCTGTGTCGAGGCCGGTGCCGACGGCATCTTCGCCGAGGCGGCCTACGATCTGGACACCTACCGCCGCTTCGTCGACGCGGTGAAGGTGCCGGTGCTGGCCAACATCACCGAGTTCGGTGCCACCCCGCTGTTCAGTCGCGATGAACTGGCCTCGGCCGGCGTTGCCATCCAGCTGTTCCCGCTGTCGGCCTTCCGCGCCGCCAACAAGGCGGCCGAGAACGTCTACCAGGCGGTGCGCCGCGATGGCCACCAGCGCAACGTGGTGGAGACCATGCAGACCCGCGAGGAACTCTACGACCGCATCGGCTACCACGCCTTCGAGCAGCAGCTCGATGCACTGTTCGCCGCCAAGAAATAAGCAGTACCCTGCACCATCAAGTTTTCGGAGGGAAACATGAACGATACGACCGCAACCCCGACCTTCAAGCCGAAGAAGTCCGTCGCCCTGTCCGGCACCGCTGCCGGCAACACCGCGCTGTGCAGCGTGGGCCGCAGTGGCAACGACCTGCACTACCGCGGCTACGACATCCTGGACCTGGCCAACACCAGCGAGTTCGAGGAAATCGCCTACCTGCTGGTGCACGGCAAGCTGCCGACCCGCGCCGAGCTGGTCTCGTACAAGGCCAAGCTGAAGTCGCTGCGTGGCATCCCGGCGGCAGTGAAGGCCGCGCTGGAAGAGCTGCCGCCGTCGGCGCATCCGATGGACGTGATGCGCACCGGCGTGTCCGTGCTTGGCTGCGTGGCGCCGGAGAAGGATGACCACAACCATCCGGGCGCGCGCGACATCGCCGACAAGCTGATGGCCTGCCTCGGTTCGATGCTGCTGTACTGGTACCACTGGAGCCACAACGGCCGCGCCATCGACGTGGAAACCGACGATGACTCGATCGGTGGCCACTTCCTGCACCTGCTGCACGGCGAGAAGCCGCAGGACTCGTGGGTGAAGGCGATGCACACCTCGCTGATCCTGTACGCCGAACACGAGTTCAACGCCTCGACCTTCACCTGCCGCGTCATCGCCGGTACCGGCAGCGACATGTACAGCGCGATCTGCGGTGGCATCGGTGCGCTGCGTGGCCCGAAGCATGGCGGCGCCAACGAAGTGGCGTTCGAAGTGCAGAAGCGCTACGACAATCCCGATGAGGCCGAGGAAGACATCAAGGCCCGCGTCGAGCGCAAGGAAGTGGTGATCGGTTTCGGCCACCCGGTCTACACGGTCTCCGATCCGCGCAACAAGGTGATCAAGGACGTGGCCCGCGAGCTGTCCGAAGAGCAGTCGAGCATGAAGATGTACGACATCGCCGAGCGCCTGGAATCGGTGATGTGGGACATCAAGAAGATGTTCCCGAACCTGGACTGGTTCAGCGCCGTCAGCTACCACATGATGGGCGTGCCGACCGCGATGTTCACTCCCCTGTTCGTGATCGCGCGCACCGCCGGCTGGAGCGCGCACATCATCGAGCAGCGCATCGACGGCAAGATCATCCGCCCGAGCGCCAACTACATCGGTCCGGAAGACCGCGACTTCGTCGCCATCGACAAGCGCGTCTGATCCCCCTGCTGTCCCCATCCGGCCGGCCCTGTGCCGGCCGGGTGCTTTCGCCGCCGCATTGCCGGCACCCGGCCCGCCCCAAGTACTCCGCCAGCCCATGAATACCGATTACCGCAAGAACCTCCCCGGCAGCACGCTGGACTATTTCGATGCGCGCGCCGCCGTCGATGCGATCCAGCCCGGCGCCTACGCCACGCTGCCGTACACCTCGCGCGTGCTGGCCGAGAACCTGGTGCGCCGCTGCGATCCGGCTACCTTGGCCGCTTCGCTGACGCAGCTGATCGAGCGCCGTCGCGACCTCGATTTCCCGTGGTTCCCGGCCCGCGTGGTCTGCCACGACATCCTCGGCCAGACCGCGCTGGTGGACCTGGCTGGCCTGCGTGATGCGATCGCCGACAAGGGGGGCGACCCGGCCAAGGTCAACCCGGTGGTGCCGGTGCAGCTGATCGTCGACCACTCGCTGGCGGTGGAGTGCGGTGGTTTCGATCCGCAGGCGTTCGAGAAGAACCGCGCGATCGAGGATCGCCGCAACGAAGACCGTTTCCACTTCATCGACTGGACCAAGCAGGCGTTCCAGAACGTGGACGTGATTCCGCCGGGCAACGGCATCATGCACCAGATCAACCTGGAGAAGATGTCGCCGGTGGTCTACGTGCAGGACGGCGTGGCCTTCCCGGATACCTGTGTGGGCACCGACAGCCATACCCCGCACGTGGATGCGCTGGGCGTGATCGCCATCGGTGTGGGCGGCCTGGAGGCCGAGAACGTGATGCTCGGCCGTGCCTCGTGGATGCGCCTGCCGGACATCATCGGCGTCGAGCTGACCGGCCGGCCGCAGCCGGGCATCACCGCCACCGACGTGGTGCTGGCGCTGACCGAGTTCCTGCGCAAGGAGCGTGTGGTCGGCGCGTGGCTTGAATTCTTCGGCGAGGGCGCCGCAGCACTGACCATCGGTGACCGCGCCACCATTTCCAACATGTGCCCGGAATACGGTGCCACCGCCGCGATGTTCTATATCGACGGGCAGACCATCGATTACCTGCGCCTGACCGGCCGCGAGGAATCGCAGGTGGCGCTGGTGGAAAACTACGCGCGCACCACCGGCCTTTGGGCCGACGACCTGGTCACCGCGCAGTACGAGCGCGTGCTGCGTTTCGACCTGTCCAGCGTGGTGCGCAACATGGCTGGCCCGTCCAACCCGCACAAGCGCGTGGCCACCGCCGAGCTGACCGAGCGCGGCATCGCCGACGAAGCCAAGCTGGCAGCGGGCAGGGCCGAGCAGGCGCAGGGCCTGATGCCCGACGGCGCGGTGATCATCGCCGCCATCACCAGCTGCACCAACACCTCCAATCCACGCAACGTGATCGCTGCCGCACTGCTGGCGCGCAAGGCCAACGAACGTGGCCTGCTGCGCAAGCCGTGGGTGAAGTCGTCGCTGGCACCGGGCTCGAAGGCCGTGCAGCTGTACCTGGAAGAAGCCGGCCTGTTGCCGGACCTGGAAAAGCTCGGCTTCGGCATCGTCGCTTTCGCCTGCACCACCTGCAACGGCATGAGTGGCGCGCTGGATCCGGCCATCCAGCAGGAGATCATCGATCGCGACCTGTACGCCACGGCCGTGCTGTCGGGCAACCGCAACTTCGATGGCCGCATCCACCCGTATGCGAAGCAGGCCTTCCTGGCGTCGCCGCCGCTGGTGATCGCCTATGCCATCGCCGGCACCGTGCGCTTCGACATCGAAAAGGACGTGCTGGGCGTGGATGCCGATGGCAACGAGGTGCGCCTGAAGGACATCTGGCCGAGCGATGCCGAGATCGATGCGGTGGTGAAGGCCTCGGTGAAGCCGGAGCAGTTCCGCCGCGTCTACAACCCGATGTTCAACGTGCGCGTGGAGCACGGCGCGGCGGTCAGCCCGCTGTACGACTGGCGCCCGCAGAGCACCTACATCCGCCGTCCGCCGTACTGGGAGGGCGCACTGGCCGGTGAGCGCACGCTGTCGGGCATGCGTGCGCTGGCGGTGCTGCCGGACAACATCACCACCGACCACCTGTCGCCGTCCAACGCGATCCTGGCGTCCAGCGCCGCCGGCGAATACCTGGCGAAGATGGGCCTGCCGGAAGAGGACTTCAATTCCTACGCGACCCACCGTGGCGACCACCTGACCGCGCAGCGCGCCACCTTCGCCAACCCGAAGCTGTTCAACGAGATGGTGCGCAACGACGACGGCAGCGTGAAGCAGGGTTCGCTGGCGCGCGTGGAGCCGGAAGGCAAGGTGATGCGCATGTGGGAAGCGATCGAAACCTACATGGACCGCAAGCAGCCGCTGATCATCATCGCCGGTGCCGACTATGGCCAGGGCAGCTCGCGTGACTGGGCCGCCAAGGGCGTGCGCCTGGCTGGCGTGGAGGCGATCGTGGCCGAGGGCTTCGAACGCATCCACCGCACCAACCTGATCGGCATGGGCGTGTTGCCGCTGGAGTTCAAGCCGGGCACCACCCGCCTGACTCTGGGCATCGACGGTACCGAGACCTTCGACGTGATCGGCGAGCGCACCCCTCGCGCCGAACTGACCCTGGTCATCCACCGCCGCGACGGCCAGGACGTGATCGTGCCGGTCACCTGCCGCCTGGACAGCGACGAGGAAGTGGCGATCTACGAAGCCGGCGGCGTGCTGCAGCGCTTCGCCCAGGATTTCCTGGAAGGCGCCAAGGTGGCGTAAGGCAGCAGATAGCTGCCTTGTGTCGAGTTGTCGCCATGCTGGCTTCGGCCCGCATGGCGGTGGTCACGAAGGAGAGGGGCGTTGCCCCATCTGCATGGGAACGGCGTTCTACACAATCGCAGGCACGGTCAACACCGCCTTCATCGTGCTGAGCCTGTTGGGTGTGGGCGCGCAGTTGCGCTTGGTGCGCGACCGCCGGGAACGAGCGGACGCGACTGAAAGCGCCACTGCCGTGCTGTCGCTGAATCAGTTCACGGTCAGCTTCCTGGCCTACCTGTCCTTCTTCGTCTATGGCTACAGCGTCACGCCGTTCAATCACTTTATTGTCTGGCCGCGCTTGCTCGCGTCGGTGCTGGTCATGGCCATCCTGGTGGAGATCTGGCGCGACCGACGGAATCGCTCTGCCACGACCAGCCTGGTGACGGCCGTGCTGCTGCTGGCCTGCGCACTGGCTGGCCTAGCTTGGGGCAACCGTCATGTGGATGAGGGCAGGGTAGTGGCCAGCGCGATGATCGTGGGCATCACTGCCTTGCTGGCGCAGGGTTACGCGCACCAGATCCTGCTGATCCTGCGCAATGGCCACACCGGTGCGGTGTCGTTGCGGATGAGTCAGCTGATCCTGCTGATGGATCTATCCACGATTGTGTTTGCCTTCGCCATGGGCATGCGGATGGGATGGCCGTTGCTGCTGCTGGCAGTGGTGAGTGGCAGTACCAAACTGGTCATCCTTTACCTCTTCCATTGGCAGCAAGGAATGTCCGCGCGGGCGCGGCGAAGTCATGCTGGGGCGTCTGCGTGACGGCGAGGACCTCTTTTGCAAAGGCTGGCGCTTTCTACCCTTGTCGTTGTCTTTGATGCCTCGCAGACTGTCGTGTGACAGTCCCACGGTGGAGGTCCGTATGGTCAATATCAAGGTGGTGCTGACTGATGAGCTCAAACAATTCGTGGACCAGGAAGTTCGAGAAGGCGACTACGCCAGCGCTTCCGAGTACGTTCGCGACCTTATCCGTCAGAGTCGGCAAAGCAAGGCTGAAGACCTGCTACGCCAGTTAATCGCGGAAGGCCTTG
Source organism: Stenotrophomonas beteli (assembly GCF_001431665.1). GTDB lineage: Bacteria > Pseudomonadota > Gammaproteobacteria > Xanthomonadales > Xanthomonadaceae > Stenotrophomonas > Stenotrophomonas beteli. The sequence goes on from NZ_LLXV01000073.1 coordinate 29,271, forward strand.
CTTCGGGGCCTCCGGCCCCCCTGCCTCCGGGGTACTTCCAGAGACTGCTTGAGCGCGCGTCGAATCGAGAATGAAGCCAGTACATCCCTCCAACCCCAAGGGCGGTGCGCGGCTCCCCGAGAATTGTTCCACTGCACACAGGAATCCGATCCATGACCTTCCTCCCGCAACTCCGTATTCCCGCCACCTACATGCGCGGCGGCACCAGCAAAGGCGTGTTCTTCCGCCTGCAGGACCTGCCCGAAGCCGCGCAGGTGCCGGGCGCCGCACGCGATGCGCTGCTGATGCGCGTGATCGGCTCGCCCGATCCGTATGGCAAGCAGACCGACGGCATGGGCGGCGCCACCTCCAGCACCAGCAAGTGCGTGATCATCTCCGCCGCTTCGGTGCCTGACCACGACGTGGACTACCTGTATGGCCAGGTGTCGATCGACACCGCCTTCGTCGACTGGAGCGGCAACTGCGGCAACCTCAGCACCGCGGTGGGTCCGTTCGCGATCGCCAACGGGCTGATCGATCCGGCCCGGGTGCCGCGCGATGGCCTGTGCACCGTGCGCATCTGGCAGGCCAACATCGGCAAGACCATCATCGCCCACGTGCCGATGCGCGACGGCGAAGTGCAGGAGATCGGCGATTTCGAGCTGGATGGCGTGACCTTCCCGGCCGCCGAGATCCAGCTGGAATTCATCGAACCGTCCGATGACGGCGATGCGGGCGCGATGTTCCCGACCGGCAATCTGGTCGACATCCTGGATGTGCCGGGCGTGGGTCGTTTCGAGGTGACCATGATCACCGCCGGCATCCCGACCATCTTCGTCAACGCCGCCGACCTGGGCTACAGCGGCACCGAGCTGCAGCCGGCGATCAACGAGGACAAGGCCGCGCTGCAGAGGTTCGAGACCATCCGCGCCTACGGCGCCTTGCGCATGGGGCTGATCAGGAACCTGGAAGACGCGGCAACCCGCCAGCACACGCCGAAGGTGGCCTTCGTGGCGCCGGCACAGGACTACGTGTCGTCCAGCGGCAAGGCGATCCCCGCGTCGGCCATCGACCTGCATGCGCGTGCGTTGTCGATGGGCAAGCTGCACCACGCGATGATGGGTACCGCCGCCGTGGCGATCGCTACCGCTGCAGCGATTCCGGGCACGCTGGTCAATCGCGCGGCCGGCGGTGGCGAACGTGAAGCGGTGACCTTCGGTCATCCCTCGGGCACGCTGCGTGTCGGCGCGCAGGCCGGTCTTGTTGACGGCCAGTGGACAGTGACCAAGGCCATCATGAGCCGCAGCGCCCGCGTGCTGATGGAAGGCAAGGTGCGGGTGCCGGCCGAGTAGTGCTCTGGTAGATGCCAACCTTGGTTGGCAGGGGGCACGGGCAACCGTGCACCGCAACGAGGAGATCGACGATGTCCATCAACCACATCCCATCCAACGAGCGTGCAGCGTGGGATGTGCTGCTGGTGGACATCGTCGACTACGTACGCGACGCGCGCATCGACTCACCCCTGGCGTTCCAGACCGCGCACCACTGCCTGCTCGATACGCTGGGCTGCGGCCTGGAAGCATTGTCCTTCCCGGCCTGCAGCAAGCTGCTCGGTCCCCTGGTGCCCGGCATCAGCGTGGTCAACGGCGCGCGCGTGCCGGGTACGCATTACGTGCTGGATCCGGTGCAGGCGGCTTTCAACCTGGGTGCGATGGTGCGCTGGCTGGATTTCAACGACACCTGGCTGGCCGCCGAATGGGGCCACCCCTCGGACAACCTGGGCGGCATCCTCGCCGTCTGCGATTGGCTGGGGCGCAACGCGCCGGCCCTGTGCCGCCCGGCGCCAACGGTGCACGACGTGTTGCTGGCGATGATCAAGGCGCACGAAATCCAGGGCGTGCTGGCCCTGCAGAATTCGTTCAACCGGGTCGGGCTGGACCATGTGGTGCTGGTCAAGGTCGCCACCACGGCGGTGGTCTCGCAGCTGCTGGGGCTGGATCGCGAACGCATGCTCAACGCACTGTCGCTGGCCTGGGTCGATGGCCAGTCCCTGCGCACCTACCGGCACGCGCCCAACACCGGCTCGCGCAAGAGCTGGGCCGCCGGCGACGCGACCAGTCGTGGTGTGCGCCTGGCCTTGATGGCAGCCAGTGGCGAGATGGGCTATCCAAGCGTGCTGAGTGCGCCGGCATGGGGTTTCGAGGCCGTATCCATGCATGGGCAGGCGTTGACGCTGGGGCGGCCGCTGGGCAGCTACGTGATGGAGAACGTGCTGTTCAAGATCAGTTACCCGGCCGAGTTCCACGGCCAGACCGCAGTGGAGGCGGCCATCGCGCTGCATCAGCAACTGCGTGCGATGGGGCGGCGGGTCGAGGACATCGCGCACATCGCGATCCGCACCCAGGAAGCCTGCATCCGCATCATCGACAAGCAGGGCCCGCTGCATAACCCGGCCGACCGCGACCACTGCGTGCAGTACATGGTCGCCATCGCACTGCTGCATGGCCGGCTGGTGGCCGAGGACTACGAGGATGACGTCGCCGCCGACCCGCGCATCGACGCGCTGCGCGCGAAGATGGCCTGCCATGAGGATCCGCAGCTCAGCGCCGACTACCTGGACCCGGGCAAGCGCAGCATCGCCAATGGCCTGACGGTGCGCTTCAGCGATGGCACCGCGTTGCCGGAGGTACTGGTGGAGTATCCGCTTGGTCACGCACGCCGCCGCCAGGAGGGGATCCCACTGCTGCTGGACAAGTTCCGCCGGCACCTGGCCCATCGCTTCCCGACTGTCCAGCAGCAGCGCATCCTGGCCGCCTCGCTGGACCCGGTGGCGCTGGCGGCGATGCCGGTGACCGACTACGTGGACCTGTACCTGCCGGGGTAGGACGATCGGTAGTGCCGGCTGCTGGCCGGCAATTCCATCCAGCCTGCCATGCCGGTTGCCGGCCAGCGGCCGGCACTACCCGCACCGGGGCAATTGCCGAATTCGCGTCAACACCTTGACGTGGCCTGCCTATAATGGCCGCCTCGATCAAGGAGTGACGACATGAGCGGTCCGGCACGGCGGAAGCGGTGGGGATGGGCGGCGGCCGTACTGGCAGGAGGCCTGTTGCTGGGCCTGGCCGGCTGCCGCAATGACAGCGGGCAGCTGCCCAAGGCCAGTGGTGAAGCCATCGCCACCAAGGCCGAGCAGGTGAAGGAGTTCACCCTGCTGCGCGCCTACCCGGACCAGAAGAATGATGGCCTGTCGCTGGCGCTGGAGTTCTCGCGCCCGCTGGTCGGCACCCAGGATTTCGACAAACTGGTGCGCTTCGAAGAGAAGGTCGGCACCGACGACAGCAGCTGGACCCTGTCCGATGACGGCTTGACCCTGCGCTACCCGTTCGTCGAGGCCGGCAAGGAGTTCAGCCTGGTGGTCTCCCCGGACCTGCTGGCCGCCGATGGCAGCCGGCTGGGCAAGGAACTGAAGCAGAAGGTGTTCAGCGGCGAGCTGAAGCCGGTGGTGGGCTTCGCCTCGCAGGGCAGCGTGCTGCCGGCCAAGGACAGCCGTGGCCTGCCGGTGGTCTCGGTGAACGTGCCGGAGGTCGACGTCGAATTCCTGCGCGTGCGCGAAAAGGACCTGCCGACCTTCTTCAGCCAGTACCAGCGCGGCGGCCGCCGCG
>NZ_LLXV01000074.1 GCF_001431665.1 Stenotrophomonas beteli
GATGCGGCGACCGAGCTTACAAGGACGTACTTGCAGCGACCCCTGCGCACTCCCCCCCGCCCGGCCAAGCACGGCTTTGCCTTCGGATATCACCCACCACGAGGGGCCCAGCCGTTGGCCGAAACCCTCACCCCGCCCGCAACGCCGCCGCCGCCGCCCAGCGCGTGGCCACCGCCGGTGCAGTGATGCACACCGCCTGGTCGGTCACGGTGGTCACCGCGCGCTCCAGCAGCTGGATATCCGCTTCGTGCTGGCGCGCCACGTGTGGATCCTCAAAGAAGATCGCGCGCTGGCAACGCCCTTCCAGCACCCGGTCGGCGATCTGCGCATCGCCGCCCATCGGGCCACTCTGGTAGCGGGTCACCCAGGGAGTATCACGGGGCCAGCCACGGCTCCAGGCCAGCTCGTTCAGGCGCTGGCCGGTGGTGCCGGTAGCCACGCGGTCGCCGAACCGTGCCAGCACGTCGAAGTGGGTATCGGCAAAGGCCAGCATCGCTGGCTTCATCGCATCATGCGCGATCAGCGCCAGCGTCTGTGCCTCGAACGCATGCAGGTCGTCGGCGCCGGCATCGGCCGGCAGACCGGCATGGATGCGTTCCACCTCGACCCAGTCGCGCGCGGTGGCCACGGTCGAAATGAACGGCTTGCCGTGGATCACGCACTGCCGCTTGAGCGCGGTTGCCTCCGGGAACACCGATGAGGGATCGACCGGGTCGATCAGGTAGATCGCGCCATCCAGGGTTCGTTCCGGGCCCATGCCCACCACTTCGGCCACCAGCTTCATCAGGCCGCCGTCGCGACCGTAGGGATAGCGCTTCAGACCGGCGTAGCCCTCCAGCAACCCCTGCCGTTCGATCGCGTCATGGGTCCGCCCCACTGCATGCAGGTAGACCCCCAGTTCGCGCAGGCCGGCCTCGCTGGCGTGCAGCCAGCGGAACAGTGCCGCGCGCGCATCGTGGTGGTGGAGACGGTTGGCGGCCAGGCCGATGCGCATCGAATGCTCCGCAGGTACGGGTAGAAGCGGCAGTTTATGTCGCCATCCGCCAGTGCGGATGCATTTCCAACTTTTCCCATTGCGGTTGGGCGCCACCTCGCTAGCGTGAAGAACAGCGGTAGCTCTGCGCGGCCGTGGTTCCTGCCCGCGAGACGAGGACAACTACCGTGAATGCCGTCGGCTCCCGCGCCGCCGCCGCCGCCGTCATGGCAGTGCTGATGCTGCCAGGCATGGCGCGGGCGTCCAGCTGTGGGCATCCCCTGCAAGTGGCCTGGCCGTCGGATCGGCCCCCGTTGTCCTCGCAGAAGCAGGGGCAGCCGGCCGGACTGATTGCCCATCAGTTGCAGGCGCTGGGCACGCAGGTCGCGCTGCGTCCGGTGCCATTGCCGGCGGCGGCACTGGCCGACCGGCCGCTGCCGGCGGGGGTGCAGGCGGTGCTGGGCTGGCCGCGCGCGCAGCTGCCACCCGGCTGGGTGGCCAGCCGGGCCTACCTGCAGGTGCCGCAGGTGATCGTGCGCCGCCAGGGCGCACCGATGGTACTGGGCCTGGAAGACCTGCGCGACCGCACGGTGGCCAGCCCGGACCGGGTGCCGCTGGCAGCACGGCTGACCGAACAGGCCCCGGGCGCGCAGCTGCTGGCGCCGGCGCCGCTGGGCGACGCCCTGTCCCTGCTGCGCACCGGCGTGATCGATGCGGTCATCGCCAATGTGGGCGAAGTTGAAGCCGCCCTGCGCGCGATGCCGGGCGATCCACTGGTGATTGCGGCACCGGCGGGTTTCGATGACGCGCTGGTGCTGGCAGCAGAGCCGGCCTGCGCCGGGGTCGTGGCCGCGTTCGACCAGCAGCTGGAACAGCTGGGCGACAACCAGCGCGCCGCCATCGCGCAGGCATGGCTGCCGCACGCACCGCGCGCGCACGGCACTACCTCGACGCTGCGCTGGCTGGTGCCGACCTCGCTGGCGCTGCTTGCGCTGATGCTGCTGCACGCCTTCGGCTACTGGCGCGTGCATCGTGAAAGCGCCCGCCGCCGCGCCATGGAGCAGCGGCTGCGGGAGGTCACCGCGAATCTGCCTGCGGTGGTCTACCAGGCGCGCCGCACGGCGTGCGGCCACTACAGCGTTACGCAGATCGCAGGCGACGTGCAGGCCCTGTTCGGGGTCAGCGGCGAGGCCGCGCGGATCGACCACAGGCAGCTGCTTGCCGCCGTCCATGCCGACGATCGCAGCCGGGTGATGGACTGCATCGAGAACGCGGCCTTGATGCGTGGCCCGATCGATGTGACCTTCCGCACCCGGGTTGCGCAGGGCTGGCGTTGGGTTCGCTCGCAGGGGCGGCCGCTGCGCTGTGACGACAGCAGCGTGGAATGGAGTGGCTACTGGATGGACGTCAGCGAGGCGCAGTCGCGTGCCGTGGAGCTGGCCGAAGCGCGCCGTGCCGCCGAGCAGGCGGCTCTGGCCAAGAGCCATTTCCTGGCGACCATGAGCCACGAGATCCGCACGCCGATGAGTACGCTGCTGGGCATGCTCGAACGCCTGGCCGACAGCCGGCTGGACGCAGGCCAGCGGCAGGTCCTGGCCACCGTGGGTGATGCGGCGCAGATGCTGCGCCAGATCCTCGACGATGTGCTGCATGGCCAGCGCCTGCAGGCCGCGCCGTTGCAACTGCGTCCCACCCACCTGGCCACGCTGGTCCAGGGCGTGCAGCAGCTGCTGATGCCCGTCGCTGCCAGTCGTGGCCTGTACCTGCGCAGCGAGCTGGACCCGGCGTTGCAGGCCTGGTCGCTGGCCGATGGCCTGCGGCTGCGGCAGATCCTGTTCAACCTGGCCGGCAACGCGCTCAAGTTCACCCTGCACGGCGGTGTGACGTTGCGGATCGAGGTGGTCGAACCGCGCACCGGTGGCCAGCGGCTGCGCCTGCAGGTCGTGGACAGCGGCGTGGGCATCAGCGTGGAACGCCAGCACGCGGTGTTCGCTGCCTTCGAGCAGGCCGAGACGTCGACCACGCGCCGCTTTGGTGGCAGCGGCCTGGGCTTGTCGATCTGCCGCGAACTGGCCACGTCGATGGGCGGGCAGCTGCAGTTGCGCAGTGTGCCGGGCGAAGGCACCACCGTCTGGCTGGAGCTGGAGCTGGCGGCCAGCGCGGCACCACAGGAGACCGTGGCGCCGCCGGCCGTGCCCGCCGCCGCACTGCCGGCGGCACGGGTGCTGGCCGCCGAGGATCATCCCACCAATCTGGGTCTGCTGACCCAGCGCCTGCGTGCGCTGGGCCTGCAGGTCCAGGCGTGCGCGGACGGGCAGCAGGCCTGGGCAGCCTGGCAGGCGCAGCTGTTCGATCTGGTGATCACTGATTGCCACATGCCGGGCATGGATGGCTTCGCGCTGGCACGTGCCATCCGTGCCGATACCTCCCGCAATGGAGCGTGCGTACCGATCATCGCACTGACCGCCAGCGTGCTGGCGAGCACGCGCGAGGCCTGCCGCGCCGCCGGCATTGATCACTTCGTGGCCAAGCCGGCCGAAACCCGCGAGCTGCACGCGCTGCTGGCCGCGCTGTTGGCGCCGGCCTCAGTGCGCCAGTAGCCGCACGATGCTGGCCGCGGCATCGCGGCCTTCGGCGACCGCCGTCACCACCAGATCAGCACCGCGCACGGCGTCACCGCCAGCGAACAGGCGCGGATGGGCGGTCTGGAACGGCAGCCGGTCCTTGCCGCCGGCCACGATGCGGCCATTGCCCTGGCTTTCCACGCCGTGTTCGGCCAACCACGGCGGCAGGCTGGGCGAGAAGCCGAAGGCGATGATCACCACGTCCGCCTCCAGCAGTGATTCGCTGCCGTCGATCGGCACCGCGTTCTGGCGGCCGTTGGCATCGGGTTCGCCCAGACGCGTCTCGACCACGGTCACGCCGATCACTTCGTCATCGGCGCCGGCCTCGATCGACAGCGGCTGGCGGTTGAACAGGAAGCGCACGCCTTCTTCACGCGCGTTGGCCACCTCGCGCGCGCTGCCCGGCATGTTGGCCTCGTCGCGCCGGTAGGCACAGGTGACCTTGGCCGCGCCCAGGCGCACCGCGCTGCGCACGCAGTCCATGCCGGTGTCGCCGCCCCCCAGCACCACCACGCGCTTGCCGTTGAGATCGGGCAGGGCGATGGTGTCTTCCCAGCCGGCAATCGGCCGGCGCTGCGGATCATCGCCGCTGACAATGCGGCTGTTCTGCACCAGGAACGGCAGGGCCGGCAGCACGCCCTTCAGGTCCTGGCCGTCCAGCCCGCCATCGGTGTAGCGGTACGCGCCGGTGCCGACAAACACCGCATCGTGGGTATCCAGCAGCTGCTGCATGCTGATGTCGCGACCGATCTCCACGCCGAGGCGGAACTGCACGCCCATGCCTTCGAGTACTTCGCGGCGGCGGTGGATCACGTCCTTGTCCAGCTTGAAGCTGGGGATGCCGAACTGCAGCAGGCCGCCAATCTGCTCGTAGCGGTCATAGACCACGGCGGCGATGCCGGCGCGCGCCAGGCGGTCGGCGCAGGCCAGGCCGGCCGGGCCGGCGCCGATCACCGCCACGCGCTGGCCGGTGGCCTGCACCGCACCCAGGTCCGGACGCCAGCCGGTGGCCAGCGCGGTATCGACGATGTACTTCTCCACCGCGCCGATGGTGACCGCACCGAACTCCTCCAGCGTGCAGCTACCTTCGCACAGGCGGTCCTGCGGGCACACCCGGCCACACACTTCCGGCAGCGGGTTGGTGCTGTGGCACAGCGTGGCCGCCTCGTGGATGCGGTTTTCCTGCACCAGCTGCAGCCACTGCGGAATGGCGTTGTGCACCGGGCACTTCCAGCTGCAGTAGGGGTTTCCGCAATCCAGGCAGCGACCGGCCTGGTACTGCGCGTCTTCCTTGCCGAATTTTCCATACAGCTCGCCCCAATCGCCGGAGGTACGCAGCTCCACCGGAATGCGCTGCGGCATGGTGCGGGGCAGGTCAAGGAACTGGAAGGCGTGCTTGCGGCTCATGGCGGGCTCTGTGGTGTTTTCCGGATGCCGGCCAGCGGCCGGCACTACAGCGGTGGGGAGGTCGGGGCGCCGGTTGCGGACGGCACCCCGCCGTGTCACGCCGCGCGGCGCAGGGTTTCGGTCAGCGACTCGATGCTGGCGGCCTTGGGTTTGACCAGCCAGAACTTGCCGATGTAATCGCGGAACTCGTCGAGGATCTGCTGCGCCCAGATGCTGCCGGTCAGCTCGCGGTGGCGGCCGATCAGGCGGTGCAGGTGCTGCCGGTAGTTCTCGAAGCCCTCGGCGGAGACGCGATGGATGTCGATCAGCTCGTGGTTGTAGCGGTCGACGAAATCGCGGTCCACATCCAGTACGTAGGCCAGGCCTCCGGTGAAGCCGGCGCCGAAGTTCAGGCCGACCTTGCCCAGCACCAGCACCACGCCGTCGGTCATGTACTCGCAGCAGTGATCGCCGGCGCCTTCCACCACGGCCAGCGCGCCGGAATTGCGCACCGCGAAGCGCTCGCCGGCGCGACCGGCGGCAAACAGCTCGCCACCGGTGGCGCCATACAGGCAGGTGTTGCCGATGATCGCGGTGCTGCGCGCCTCGAAGCGCGCGCCGCGCGGCGGGCGCACCACCAGGCGGCCGCCGGCCATGCCCTTGCCGACGTAGTCGTTGGCTTCGCCTTCCACTTCCAGATGCAGGCCGCCCACGTTGAAGGCGCCGAAGCTCTGCCCGGCACTGCCGCGGAAGCGAAGTTCCAGCGGTGTTTCGGCCATGCCCTGGTTGCCGTGCGCACGCGCCACCGCACCGGCCAGGCGCGTGCCGACGCTGCGGTCGGTGTTGTGGATCAGGAAGCGATGCTCGCCGCCGCGCTTGTGCTCGATGGCCGGAGCCAGCAGGCCATCCATCTGCGTGGCCAGGCTGTCCGGCGATTCGTACAGGCGCTGGGCGGCGCAGTGGCTGCCCTCATAGCGGGCATCGGCCAGCAGGCGCGACAGGTCCACCCGCACGCCCTCGCGCGGCGCCGCGTCGATCTGCCGCAGCAGGTCGGTGCGGCCGACGATCTCTTCCAGCGACCGCGCGCCCAGGTAGGACAGCCAGCCACGCACTTCTTCGGCCAGCAGGCGGAAGAAGTTCTCCACGCGCTCGGGCTGGCCGGTGAAGTGGTTCTCGCGCAGGCGCTCGTCCTGGGTGGCTACGCCGGTGGCGCAGTTGTTGAGGTGGCAGATGCGCAGGTACTTGCAGCCCAGCACGATCATCGGCGCGGTGCCGAAGCCGAAGCTGTCCGCGCCCAGCAGCGCGGCCTTGACCACGTCCAGGCCGGTCTTCAGGCCGCCGTCGGTCTGCAGCAGGGTGCGGCCGCGCAGGTCGTTGGCCAGCAGTGCCTGGTGCGCTTCGGCCACGCCCAGTTCCCACGGCACCCCGGCATAGCGGATCGAGCTGACCGGCGACGCACCGGTGCCGCCGTCATGGCCGGAGAGGGTGATCAGGTCCGCACCGGCCTTGACCACACCGGCGGCAATCGTGCCCACGCCGGCATGGCTGACCAGCTTCACCGACACCAGCGCGGTGGGATTGACCTGCTTGAGGTCGTAGATCAGCTGCGCCAGGTCTTCGATGGAATAGATGTCGTGGTGCGGCGGCGGCGAGATCAGGCCGATGCCCGGGCGTGCGTAGCGCAGCCGCGCGATCAGCTCATTGACCTTGTGGCCGGGCAGCTGGCCGCCCTCGCCGGGCTTGGCGCCCTGCGCGACCTTGATCTGCAGCACCTCGGCATTGACCAGGTACTCGGCGGTCACGCCGAAGCGTCCGGAGGCCACCTGCTTGATCTTGCTGCGCTTTGCAGTGCCGTAGCGTGCGGGATCTTCGCCACCTTCGCCGGAATTGCTGCGGCCGCCCAGGCGGTTCATGGCGATGGCCAGCGCCTCATGCGCCTCGGGCGATAGTGCGCCCAGGCTGATGGCAGCGGTATCGAAGCGCGGGAACAGTTCACTGGCCGGGGCCACCTGGTCCAACGGCGTCGGCGCAGCGGCCGGTACCAGTTCCAGCAGGTCGCGCAGTGCCGACGGCGGCCGTGCATGCACCGCATCGCAGTACTGCTGCCATGCACGCGGGTCACCGCTGCGCGCCGCGCGCTGCAGGGTGGTCACCACGTCCGGGTTGTACATGTGGTATTCGCCGCCGTGCACGTACTTCAGCAGGCCACCGACATCGACGTCCTGCTGTGCGTCCCAGGCCTGCGCGCACAGTTCGCGGGCATCGGCATCCAGGCGTGCGAAGCCGGCACCGCCGATGCGTGAAGCGGTATCCGGGAAGCACAGGTCCACCACTTCCGGTTCCAGGCCGATGATCTCGAACAGCTGCGCGCCGCGGTAGCTGGCCACGGTGCAGATGCCCATCTTCGAAATGATCTTCGACAGGCCCTTGTAGATGCCCTTGCGGTAGCGGCGGCCGATCTGCGACTGCTCGCCGCCCTTGCTGAGCTTGAGGATGCCGCGGCGGCCGAGATCGAACAGGGTCTGGTAGGCCAGGTACGGGTACACCGCCGTGGCGCCGAAACCGAGCAGGCAGGCCATGTGGTGCGGATCGCGCGCGGTGCCGGTTTCGACGATCAGGTTGACGTCGCAGCGCAGGCCCAGCCGCGAGAGGTGATGGTGAATGGCGCTGGTGGCCAGCAGCGCGTGCACCATCGGCCGCCCGGCCACCGGGTAGCGGTCGGACAGCAACAGCATCACCATGCCGTCGCGCGCGGCCTGTTCGGCCTCGGCACAGATGCGCTCGATGCCGGCACGCAGGCCTTCGTCTTCGCTGTAGGACAGGTCGAGCAGGCGGTTGGCCTGCACGTACTGGTCCATTTTCAGCAGCTGGCGCAGCTTGCGCTGGCTCAGTACCGGTGAGTTGAGGATGACGTGGTTCACCGTCTCCGGGCCGGCATGGAAGATGTTGGTCTCCTTGCCGAGCTGGGTGGACAGGGACATCGCGCAGTCTTCGCGCAGCGGGTCGATCGGCGGGTTGGTGACCTGCGCGAACGCCTGCCGGAAGTAGTCGTAGAGCGGGCGGCTGCGCTGGCTGAGTACCGCCATCGGCGTGTCGTCGCCCATCGAGCCGGTTGCTTCCTGCTCGGTCTCTGCCAGTGGCCGCAGCACCTGCTCCACTTCCTCGCTGCTGAGCTGGTACAGCTTGTGATAGCTGCGCAGGGTGCCTTCGTCGAAGGGCTCTTCCACCAATGAGGGATCGATCAGTTCGGTCTGCAGGTAGGTGACGCCCTGCTGCAGCCACTGCTTGTACGGTGCGCGGCCGCGGTTGATGCGGTCCACCGCGTCCGAATCGAGCAGGTCACCGCGCTTGAGGTCGATGGCCACCATCTCGCCCGGACCGAGCTTGCCCTTGCGCACCACGCGCTCGGTCGGCACCTCCCACACGCCCGCTTCGGAGGCGACCAGGAAGTGGCGGTCGGCGGTCAGCATCCAGCGCGCCGGGCGCAGGCCGTTGCGATCCAGCGTACACACCGCATAGCGGCTGTCGCAGGCGACGATGCCGGCCGGGCCGTCCCACGGCTCGCTGTTCAGGCCGTGGAACTCGTAGAACGCGGCCAGGTCCGGATCCTTGAACTCCAGTGACTGGGTGGCCGGCGGTACCAGGATGCGCAGCGCCTGGATCAGTTCCATGCCACCGGCCACCATCAGCTCCAGCATGTTGTCCAGGCTCTGCGAGTCCGAACCGTGCATGGAAATGACCGGGTCAAACTCGCCGATATCGAAGCGCGGCGTCTTCCACACCTTGCTGCGCGCCTGCGCCCAGCGCCGGTTGCCCTCGATGGTGTTGATCTCGCCGTTGTGGGCCAGCATGCGGAACGGATGCGCCAGCGGCCAGCGCGGCAGCGTGTTGGTGGAAAAGCGCTGGTGGAACACGATCGCGCTGGAGGCCAGTTCGCGGCGCTGCAGGTCCGGGAAGAAGCGGCTGAGCTTGTCCGGCAGCACCATGCCCTTGTAGCTGATCGCATCCGGGGTGAGCGTGGTGACGTAGAAGTCGGCGTGGTCGCGCAACTGCTGTTCGCTGCGGCGGCGGGCCAGGAACAGTGCCAGTGCGAAGCCGGCGTCGTCCTGGCCGACACCGGCATCGACGAACACCTGTTCGATGCGTGGCAGCGTGTCGCGTGCCAGCTGGCCGCAGACGCTGTTGTCGGTGGGCACCTCGCGCCAGCCGGCGACCTTGCAGCCCACCGCTTCCACCTGTGCCTGCAGCTGCGCACGGCAGGCCTGCGCCGCGTCGGCATCGTGCGGCAGGAACACCAGGCCGGCAGCGAAGCGTGCGGAGACGGCGATGCCGGCTTCGCTGGCCAGCAGTTTCAGGAACGCATCGGGGCGGCGCAGCAGCAGGCCGCAGCCATCGCCGGTCAGGCCATCGGCGGCGACGCCGCCACGGTGGGTCATGCGCGAAAGCGCGGCAATGGCGGTATCAACCAGCAGGCGCGAAGGTTGATCGTCGAGCTGGGCGACCATGCCAAATCCACAGGCATCGCGCTCGGAGCGCGGGTCGTAAAGCCCTTGGCGGTTGCGGGGGGCCATCTCTACCTCGATGCGTATAGGGTTGGCGGCGACACTCGTCCCCGCTCATTCCCTGGAGCGCATCGTGAGGCCACCGGATGCCTCGACTAGATCACAGGTTGCTGCAACGCCGCAATACACGGTTGCAGGTGCAACGGAAAGCGCCGGCACCGCTGTGCCGGCGCGGGTCGGACTCAGCCGCAGCGCACGCCGCTGACCTGGTCCTTGGCGTCCACTTCGATGTTCAGCCGGTCGCCCAGGAATTCCATCGTGGCCACATCATTGGGCTTGAGCACGCGCACCTGGCTGGCGCCGGCATCTTCCTGGGCCTGCTTGCCCAGGGCATCGGTGTAGGCCTGGCCGACCAGGCTCTGCACCTGGCTGGCGTCGCAGCTGCCGACCGGCGGTGCCTCGGTCGCCTTGCCCGCTTCGTCGGCGGGGGCCTTGGCGGCCTCGGCGGCCTGCTGCGCATGGGCCGTGGCCGAATCCTGTTCATCCAGCGCCGGCGCCTGGCAGGCGGTCAGGGCCAGCACGGACGGCAGCAACAGGGCGGAGAGCGAACGGGCGCGAATCGGGAACGACATCATGACTCCGGAAGGGCTTGTGAAAGCCCGAGCATAGCGGCGAACCGGCCCTCACGTGTTTGTCTTGCGTTATCGACAGGATCACTGCACGCCACCGGCAACACTGCCGGGCATGCCAACGCCCCCCACTCCGGAACAACAGGCTGCGCGCGCGGCCGGCCTGCGCTATGTCGACGACACCCAGCCGGGCATCAGCCGGCGCCGCGCCGGCAAGGGTTTCAGCTACCGCGATGCGGATGGCCACGCGATACGCGACGCCACCACCCTGCAGCGGATCCGCGCGCTGGCCATTCCACCGGCGTACACCGCGGTGTGGATCTGCGCGCACGCCAATGGCCACCTGCAGGCCACCGGCCGCGACGCGCGCGGGCGCAAGCAGTACCGCTACCACGCTGACTGGGCCAGGCAGCGCGATGCCGGCAAATTCGACCGCATCATCGCCTTTGGCGAGGCCCTGCCCACATTGCGCCGGCGCCTGTCGCGCGATCTGAAGCGACCGGGTTTTCCCCGTGAAAAAGTACTGGCCGTGGTGGTGGCGCTGCTGGCCGACACGCTGGTGCGGGTCGGCAATGAAACCTACGCACAGCAGAATCGTTCGTTCGGGCTGACCACCCTGCGCAACCGGCACCTGGAGCTGCTGCGCGGCGGCCGGGTGCGCATGCGCTTCCGTGGCAAGTCCGGGCAGTTGCAGGAGGTGACGGTGGGTGACCGCCGCCTGGGCCTGCTGGTGCGGCGCCTGCAGCAGCTGCCCGGGCAGGCGCTGTTCCAGTACCGCGATGACAACGGCGCACCGCAGCCGGTGGATTCGGGCGCGGTGAACGACTACCTGCGCGAGGTCATGGGCGAGGACTTCACCGCCAAGGATTTCCGCACCTGGGGCGGCACCGTGGCGGCAGTGCAGGCGTTTGCCGCCACCGAGCTGCCGGAACCGGCCAGCCAGCGCGCGCTGGCCCAGGCGCAGCGCGCGGTGGTGTGCGAGGTGGCAGCGCTGCTGGGCAATACGCCGGCGGTGTGCCGCAAGGCCTACATCGACCCCTGCGTGTTCGCCGGCTGGGAGCGGGGTGAACTGGCGAAGCTGGCTGGCCTGCGCGGGCCGCGCCAGTGGGAGCAGGCCACGCTGAAGGTGCTGCGCCGGGCGCGGCAGCTGGCCAGGCGCAGCGGTGGCACATAGCGCCCAGCATGCCCGGCGGCTGTCAGCCGCAATAAATGGCCGTGATGTTGTTGGTGCGGCCCTTTTCGATGGTCAGGCGGTCGCCGCCTTCGCTGGCCGGTGGCACGCGCGGGCCGTCGTGGCGCAGTACCTGCACGTGCAGGCTGTCGCTGTCCACGCGCGCGCGTTCAACGGTAGCGGCTGATGCCGCCAGGCCCACCGCACCGCGCACCCTGTCGCTGTGGCACTGGCCGGAAATGACCCCGTCGATGGGCTGAACCTGTGCCATCGGCGTGCTGCTGCAGGCGGCGAGGGCAAGGCAGACGGCGGCGGTGGCGATGGCATGTTTCATTCGGGCGTTCCTCGTGTGATTGCGTGCAGGGTGCGACGGCGCGCGTGGTGGCGGAATGAATGCCGTACACGCTCTGGACACGGCGCGCTCACTGGCGCCGACAACCTGGATGGCGACACTGCACGAGCGGCGCACGCCGCCCCCGGTAGTGCCGGCCGCTGGCCGGCAGCCCCTTTCCCTCCCGAGGAGACCTGCATGGCCACCACCAGGAAGACCCCCGCTCGCCGCAAGGCATCGCCGAAAGTGCGTAAAGGCAGCACCCCAACCAAAACGGTCGCCGACCCCGATCGCCCGCGCGTGGTGAAGACCGCCACCCGCAAGGCGGCTGCCAGCGACCCGCGCGCGGCACGCGTGGCCTCGCGGCAGCGACGCCTGCAGGACCAGGAGAAGGCCAAGGACGCCCGCGCGGCCAGGAAAGCCACGAAGAAGACCGCGACCCAGGCCGGCACACGGCGCCAGCCGGAGTCGATGCCTGCGCAGCAGCTGGCCAAGCCCGGGCATGAACACGCACTGGAGCTGGCACCGCGCTTCCTCGCCCCGGATTACGTGGGCAGCGGCAAGCTGAAAGGCATGCGCGCGATCATCACCGGTGGCGATTCCGGTATCGGCCGTGCGGTGGCGGTCCTGTTCGCACGCGAGGGAGCGGACGTGGCCGTGCTGCACCTGGATGAAGCCGAAGACGCCGACATCACCCGCCAGCACGTTGAGCGCGAGGGTGGCCGCTGCGTGGTGATCGCCGGTGACGTGCGCGATCCACGCTTCTGCAGCCGGGCGGCGAAGCAGGTGGCCAAGGCGTTCGGCGGCATCGACATCCTGGTCAACAACGCCGCGTTCCAGCTGCACTGCGAGCGCCTGGAAGACCTGGAAGATGCCCACCTGCAGGAAACGCTGCAGACCAACATCGGCGGCTACATCCAGATGGCGCGCGCGGTGCTGCCACATCTGGGCGAGGGCGCGAGCATCATCAACACCGGCTCGGAGACCGGCATTTTCGGCAGCAAGGCGCTGATCGACTACTCGGCCACCAAGGGCGCGATCCATGCGTTCACCAAGGCACTGGCCAGCCAGCTGCTGCCGCGTGGCATCCGGGTCAACTGCGTGGCGCCGGGCCCGGTGTGGACGCCGCTGAACCCGGCCGACAAGAAGGCGGAGGACGTCGCTGAGTTCGGCAAGGACAGCGACATGGGCCGGCCCGCGCAGCCCGAAGAGTTGTCGCCTGCCTACGTTTTCCTGGCCTCGCCAGCCTGTGCCAGCTATATCAGCGGGGTGATCCTGCCGGTGATGGGCGGGCCGCACGGCTGACGCGCCGATTCTGCCGGAAATGGCCGTCGGCGCGGCCGATGCTCCGGTCGTGCCGGCCGCTGGCCGGCAGCCTCAGGGTACGGTCACCGCAGGCGCATAAAGATCGGCGATGCGCGGAATGAACCGCTGCGGATTGGCACCGACCAGGTTGGTCAGCACCACCACCGCCACGCCGCGGTCCGGGTAGACGATGAAGGCCGAGCGCGCGCCACCGATGCCGGCCACCTGACGGTCCGGTGCGGTCTGCAGCACCGGCCATCCGGCGGCCCAGGGGCCGGGGCGACCATCGGCGAGAGGCTCGGCGGTCCACATGCGCACGCGCGCAGATTCGCCCAGCACGCGGCCGTCGCTGAGCGCGGCCAACCAGCGTGCCGTGTCATCGGCGGTGGTGAGGATGCCGCCGCCGGACCACAGGCTGGGCGGCACGTCGT
Organism: Stenotrophomonas beteli; assembly: GCF_001431665.1. Taxonomy (GTDB): domain Bacteria; phylum Pseudomonadota; class Gammaproteobacteria; order Xanthomonadales; family Xanthomonadaceae; genus Stenotrophomonas; species Stenotrophomonas beteli. The sequence continues at coordinate 13,353 of NZ_LLXV01000074.1, forward strand.
AGAACCAGTGCGACAACCGTGGCGGTGTGTCGGCTGCTTCGGTCGCGCGCGGGGCCAGGCTGTACATCGTCGCCGCATCGGGTACCAGGTCGTAGCTGTCGCCGAAGGTGGTGCGCGACATGCCGGCGATGCCGAACTGGCTGCTGGCGAGGAAGCGCTCGTAGGGCATGCCTGATTGCCGCGCGATGATCCGCGCCAGCAGCAGGTAATTGGTCTGGTTGTAGGCGAAGCGCTGGCCGGGTGCGGCATCCATCGGCCGCGCGATCACGGCCTGCCAGGCCTGCGTCTCGGTACCTCCACCCAGCAAGCCATGCTCATCGAGGATGTCCGGCAGGCCCGAGGTGTGCGCGAGCAGTTGGCGCACGCGAACGTTCTGCCAGGCCGGCGGCAGCGCATCGAGATAGCGCGCCAGCGGCGCATCCAGATCCAGCTTGCCGTGCTGCGCCAACTGCGCGGCCGCCACGCCGGTGAAGGCCTTGGTGGCCGAGTTCAGCGGAAAGCGGGTGTCGCGCGATGCGGCAACGCCGTTCTCGACATTGGCCAGGCCAAAGGCCTCGGAAAGTACCACCTGGCCGTCCTTGACCACGGCCACCTGCAGGCCGGGAATGTGCTCGTCCTGCATGGTCTGGCGGATCAGGCGGCGGGTCTGCTCGTTGGCGCTGTCGGGATGGACCGGGGCGGCGGCCCCAGGCAGGGCGGCGAGGAGCAGCAGAAGCACGGGCAGCGTGGCACGGAGCATGGGGATTCCCGGAAGGTTGTCAGGAATCGGATGCGCGGAGTGGGCAGAAGGTTTAGTCCCCCTTGCCCCCTACCGTTCGTCGGCCCATGACTTCCGGGGGGTTGACTACAGTTGTCGTCACGCAGACAGTGACGACACGTGTAGTCAAGGGAGTGGTGTCATGCGTGGCAAGACGATCGGGGACCAGGAACTGGCCCTGCTGCAGTACATCGATGAACATGCGCCGGCCAGCGTGGGCGAGGTCGCCAGTGGCTACGGCGAAGCCCGCGGGCTGGCCCGTTCGACCGTGTTGACCATGATGGAGCGCCTGCGGGCGAAGGGGTATCTTCAGCGCAGGCAGCAGGACGGCGTCTACCGCTACCAGGCCACCCGTGGCCCGCAGAGCGTGCTGCAGGGCGCGGTGGCCCAGTTCGTCGACAACACCCTGCAGGGCTCGGTGTCGCCGTTCGTGGCCTACCTCTCGCAGCGCCAGCAGGTCAGCGACAACGAACTGGCCGAACTGGAAGCGCTGGTCGCCCAACTCCAATCGCGCCGCCACGAGGGCTGAGCCATGGACACCACGATACTGATCCCGATGTTGGAACGGCTGGGCTGGACCAGCCTGCAGACCGTGCTGCTGGTGGCCCTGGTGTACGGCGTGTGCCGTGCGCTGCCGTCGTTGTCGGCGGCCACCCGCTGCCGCCTGTGGTGGCTGGTGTCGCTGCAGGCCGTGCTCGGCCTGTTCTGGAGCCAGCCGCTGCAGCTGGCCTGGCTGCCGGCGCCGCAGGCGGTGGCGATGACCGCCACTGACGTTGCCGCTGATCTGGTCTACCCGCTGGCGCCGGAAGCCTCGGCGCAGCTGCTGGCGACGATGCCGATGACTGCACCGGACATGCCGACAGTTGCGTGGTGGGCGGTCGCACTGGCCGCGCTGTGGCTGTCCGGCGTGCTGCTGATGGCGCTGCGTACCTTCGGTGAGTGGCGCCGCTGCCGTGCGTTGCTCGCTGCGGCCCATCCCTGCAACGACGAGGCGCTGGTGCAGGCGCTGCAGTTGGCCTCCGATGCGCACGGCGTGCGCCCGGCACCGCGGTTGTGGATGAGCACGCAGGTGGACTCGCCGCAGCTGGTCGGGCCGTTCCGCCCGGTGCTGCTGCTGCCGGCCGGCGACAACGCCCTGCAGGGCGATGCGCTGGACCTGGCGCTGACCCACGAACTGCAGCACCTGCAGCGTCGTGACCTGCAGTGGGGCCTGTTGCCCGCACTGGCCCAGCACCTGTTCTTCTTCCACCCGCTGCTGCGCCTGTCGGTGCGCGAATACGCCCAGGCCCGCGAAGAAGCGGTGGATGCGGCGGTGGTCGGGCAGCACGGCGCCAGCCGCCAGGCCTATGGCCGCCTGCTGCTGCAGCTGGGCGTGGCACCGCAGCCGCATCTGGGTGTGGCCAGTGCCGCGCCGAGCACCACCAGCCTCAAGCGTCGCCTGCTTTCGCTGCAGCCGCGCAGGGCCTGCCCGCGCCTGTTGGCGATGGCGTTGACCGTCGCCGTGGTGGTGGTGGGCGTGGCGCCGATGCGGCTGGTGGCCGCGCCGGTGCCGCCGGCACCGCCCGCTCCGCCTGCGGCACCGACGGCCGCACCGCCGCTGCCGCCGAAGGCGCCCAAGGCACCGCCGGCGCCGCCGTCCTCCGCGCGCCTGCCGGCGGTTCCGGTTGCGCCGACGCCGCCTGCCGCACCGGCTGGCGCCGAAGAGATTTCCGGCCCCGATGACGCCGACGTGGCGGCCGATGTCGAGGCCGATGTGGATGTCGACACCGGCATGGAGGGTGGCCACACGACCTCGCACACCTCGTCCATCACCACCTACGGCCGGCTGGATCTGGGCCAGTCCCCGCCGCAGGCGTTCGTGCTGGTGGATGGTGATTCGACCTTCGCCAACGGCGGCATGGACGACGTGACGGTGGCCCGCAGGCAGCTCGGCAAGGGCCCGGCGCTGTGGTTCCGCCAGGGTGACAAGCGCTATATCGTGCGCGACCCCATGCTGATCCAGTCGCTGCAGCGCGCCTATGCCGGTGCGGTGGACCTGGGGCGCCAGCAGAGCGAACTGGGCCGCCAGCAGAGTGCGCTGGGGCGCCAGCAGAGTGACCTTGGCAAGCAGATGGGCGAGATAGGCCGCCTGCAGGGCGAGGAGGCGCGTCGCATGGGTCTGGCCGCCGCCGAGGCCGCGCGCAGTGCGATGGCCGCGCACGACATCAATCGCGAAGCGGCGGCGGAAGCAGCGAAGGCGGCACGGGGCGCGACCAATGATGCGGTCGTTGCACGTGAGGCAGCGCGTGAGGCCGCCGCGCAGGCACGCCGTGCGATGCAGGACGTGGACAAGGAAACCGCGCGGGCCAGCCACACCCGCGACATGCAGCGCCTGGCCAGCCAGCAGTCTGAACTGGCCAGCCGCCAGGCGGCGCTGGGCAGCCAGCAGGCCGCGCTGGGCGAGCGCCAGGCCCGCCTGCATGCGCAGGCATCGCAGCGGGCGCAGCAGGTGATCGCGCGTGCATTGGCCAGTGGCAAGGCCGAACGTCTCTGACCGGTCGTGCCGGCCAGCGGCCGGCACTGCCCCGGGGAAGTCAGCGCTGCAGCCAGCGTATCGGAAACGCGTCTGCCATCGCGGCATAGCCGGCATCACTGGGATGCAGATGGTCCCCGCTGTCATAGTCGGGACGCAGATGGGTCGGGCGCTTTGGATCGCGCATGATGCGATCGAAGTCGATGACCTCATCGACGCCCTGTGCTGCCCTGATCCAATCGTTCACGGCTTGTCGCTTGGTTTCTCCGGCGGCGTCGAAGTAGCCTGATCCTCCGTAGGGCAGCAATGTTCCAAGCATCACCTTGATCCCACGTTGCCGGGCTCGTTGCACCGAGACGCCCAGGGCGTCGATCAACTGCGCCGCAGACACCGCCTGCGGCGGATGCAGCTGGCCGATGCCGATATCGTTGATGCCCAGCAGCAGCACGGCATGGCTGGCACCGGACACCGCCAGCACATCGTGCCCGAAGCGCGACACGCCCGCTGGCCCGACACCATCATGCAGCCAGCGATTGCCGGCAATGCCGGCATTGACCACGCTGACCCCGCGCAGGTCTGCGCTGCGCACACGGTCATCGAGCAGGTTGGGCCAACGGAAATTGCGATCTACCGTAGAGCCGGCACCATCGGTGATCGAGTCACCGAAGGCGACCATGACCACAGGCCTGCCGTGAGCTGCGGGTGGCAGGCTTCCGGCAACGTCAATAGCGTCCAGCCAGTAATAGGCCCGCATGGTGTCGGCGGAGCGCAGCAGCGCTGCGCCGACCTGGTTGCCGGGTGCGCGGTAGTTGGTCTGCAGGCCGACCGAATGGGTGGTGACCACCGGCGTCGGTGCCATCACGTACAGGCTGACGGACAGTTCCGTCTGGTCAGCCACACGCAGGTTGATCCGATCACTCCAGCGTTCTTCACCGGGAGCGAGCATCAAGCGTGCTGAGCCGCTGAAACGCAATTGGCGCTGCTCGTGGAGGACGACACCATCGCCGCCCATGCTCGGCGCAACATGGATGTCTTCCAATGTCACCGGGGCCTTGCCGAACCGGTTGGAGAAGCGAACGCGCAGTGTTTCCCCGCCGCGCGAAAGACGTACGGTCATGCGTACGGTCTGGTCGGCCAGGGTGACGGGTGGAGGCGGGGGAACGATGTTGTCCGGAAAGGTGACGCCGTAGTCCTGCTGGGCGGCGAACCAGCTGGCGGACCAGGGGTGTCGCCCCTCATGTGCCGCCAGCGGCAGGCTGGTTGCCAGGCACAGCAGAGTGGCGAACAGACAGCCCAACCACCGTCGATGCCAATTCCTGATGCAGAACCTCGGCATACAGCACTCCTTGCAGTGTGGCTGGAAGCTTATCCCGCTGGCACGGGCGGATACCCGGCGCCAGCGGGACAGGTTGGGAACATCAACCGCAGCTGGCGCGCTCGATCCTGTTCTGCGCGTCCACCTGCACGGTCACCCGGTCCTGGCGGAAGTCCATGGTGACGGCCATGCCCGGCTTGACCACCCGCGCATTGCGCGCGCCGCTGTCGGCCACCAGCTTCTTGATCGTGGCTTCGTCGGCGGTCTTGCCGGTGAAGGCCTCGAGTGCCTCCGGTCTGCATTCGTGTGCAGCATCGGCCACCGGCGACGGCGCGGAATCGTGGGCGCCGCTGCTGCCGGCGTGGCTGCACGCGGCCAGTGGCAGGAAAGCGAAAAGGACCAGGGAAGTGAGGCGCATCGTCGGGCTCCAGGCAGGGATGGTGGCGGCAGTGTCACCGCTGCCACCGTCAGGGCGTGTCAACGCCCTGGGGCTGGACCAGCGCCAGGGTCTCGCGCTCGCGTTGCTCCTCGTGTACCAGTCGCTGCAACAGCAGGGCCAGGGTCACCACGTCCTGGTGGTTGTGCTCGGCCACCCGGCGCAGGTTCACCGCGTCGCCGCCGCTCAGGAAACGCAGCCACGCGCCGGGCGCTTCGGAGCCCGGCAGGTCGTCCTCGCGCACCACGCGCAGCAGCTGGCGCTCGATGGTGGACAGCTTGCAGTTGTCCCAGCTGCCGCGATAACGGCGGCGCGTGGGGTAGAGCAGGTCGAGGTGGTCCAGCGCGCTGATCGGGTCGGGCTGGCGGGCCAGCCGGTAGCGCGCTTTCAGCAGCGGTGCGTCATAGCTGCGGCCGTTGTAGCTGCAGAACACGGTGGACGGCTGCAGCCAGCGGGCGAAGGCGGCCAGCATCGCATCCTCGGCAGCCATCGTGGACATCAGCAGCTGGCGGATGCGCAGGCCTTCGCCACGCTGCGGGCACACGTGCCAGTCGGCGGCGCCGATCATGAAGGCGCGGGTGCCGGTGCCGCCGGCCAGCCCGGTGGTTTCGGTATCGAAGAACAGCAGGTCGCGCGCGGCCACGTGCTGGCCTTCACGGCGGGCGAAATCCAGCGACAGCGGCTGCGCCGGAATCGGTTGTGGCTGCAGCGATTCGATCAGGAACAGGCCCGGTGCGATTTCTTCGCCAGGCAGTTGCCGGTCCTGCGCGCTGGCGCGCGCGGGCGCGGCACCACCGCGTGTGCGCAGGCCAAGCAGGCGGTGCAGGCTGCCCACCTCCGGCCGCCGCAGCGGGGCCGGCACGGATGTGGGGGCGGCAGCGCCCGTCGGCTTGTGGCGGATTTCCTGTTCCACCCAGGCAAACACCGAGCGCTCGGCGGGCGGCTGCCGTGCATCGTTGGCAGCCATGGGGGCCGCTGCCGTGGGCGGTGGCTCGGGCGTGGCCGGCGTGCTCGCCTTCGGGTCACCGGCCTGCTTCCGAAGCAGGCGCAGCTTGTCCAGGCTCAGGCTCACGGTGCCAGCAGCTCCATCGGGTCACGCACGGTCACCACCACATCGGGTACATGCTGGCACGCTTCGGCGTCGAACAGGTCGAGCACGCGCAACGCCAGCGCACGCGGTGAGGTCTCATCCTCTTCCTGCGCAGCCAGTACCGGGCCGACGCAGGCGGGGCAGCCGGCCTTGCAGTCGCAGCGCTGCACCAGTTCACGCGCACGCTGCACGAGTTCGGCCTGGCGCTGCCACAGCGGTTCGCTGAGGCCGACGCCGCCGGGGAAGTTGTCGTACAGGTACACGGTGGGCACGAATTCCTGCAGCAGTTCCACCGCGCCGGGATCGCCCTCGCCGCCGCGCAGCTGGCCGCGACCGGTCTGGTCGGCGATCGCGAACCAGGAGCCATCGCCGTTGCCCACCGACTTCTGCAGGTCGCGTGCATCGGCCATCACCGCCACGGTGGCGACGATGTGCAACGCGTAGGCGGCGCCGAGGAAGCCATCGAGCGCATCCTGCTTGCTGGCGAACGCGCGCAGCAGCAGGGCCTGCGGCAGCTGCCACCAGACCGCCGTGGTGTGCAGTTCCTGGTCAGGCAGGTTCACCGGCCCGTAGCCGATGTTCTCGTGGGTGTAGTAGCGGATCTTCTTGTAGCCGGCCACGCGCCGCACCACGTGCACTTCGCCATGGTGCGAATCGCCACGGCCGGCCACGCTGCCGTCGAAACGGTCCAGCACCTTGAGCTTGGTGAAGTCGATGCTGTCGGTGTAGTAGTCCACGTGGGTGCGGGTGACGTAGGCCTTGCGCCCGTCCCAGTCCAGCGTCTCCACCTGGTACGGGGTGGACTGCACCATGTGGATGGCGCCTTCGTACAGGGTGAGCGCGGCGGCGGAGTAGTCGACCTCGGCGATGATCTGCTGGCGGCCATCGCTGCGGTCGACCACCACGAAGTTGCCGTCGGCCACCGCGCGCAGGCTGACCGCGTTGGCCGGGTAGCTGTCGGCGATCCATTCCCAGCGCTCGCCTTCGCGGTGGATCACCTCGGTCTCGGCCAGCGCTTCCAGGAACACTTCCGGGTCGATCGGGCCGAAGCCATCGCCGACCCGGAACGGCAGCTCGAACGCGGCGCAGCGGATGTGGTCGAACAGGATCAGCGGCTGGTCCGGCGCGATGCGTGCATGCTCGGGCGAGGCCTCGGCGAAGAAATCCGGATGCCGCACCACGTACTGGTCCAGCGGCTGCGAACTGGCCACCATCACCCCCAGCGCGGGCTGCTGGCGGCGGCCGGCGCGGCCGAAGCGCTGCCAGGTGGCGGCCACGCTGCCGGGATAGCCATTGAGGATGACCACGTCCAGGCTGCCGATATCCACGCCCAGTTCCAGCGCCGAGGTGCTGACGATGCCGTCGATGTTGCCGGCGCGCATCGCGCGCTCGGTCTCGCGGCGCTCGGTGGGCAGGTAGCCACCACGGTAGGCGCGGATGCGCGGTGGCTTGCGCGGATCGTGGTCGAAAATGTCCTTCAGGTACTTGGTCAGCACTTCCACCATCAACCGGGTCTGCGCGAACACCAGGGTCTTCAGCCCGGACTTGATCGCGATGCGGGCGATGCGGTTGCTCTGCGAACGCGCCGAGGCACGCAGGCCCAGGTCCGGATTGATCACCGGCGGGTTCCACAGCAGTACCTGCTTGGGGCCGCTGGGCGCGCCGGATTCGGTGATGGCGGTGACCGGCGCCTCGATCAGCGCCTCGGCATGTGCCTGCGGGTTGCCGATGGTGGCCGAGCACAGGATGAACTGCGGTTGCACGCCGTAGAACGCGCAGATGCGCTTGAGCCGGCGCAGCACGTTGGTGACATGGCTGCCGAACACGCCGCGATAGGTATGCACCTCGTCGATGACGATGTAGCGCAGGTTCTCGAAGAACTGTGCCCACTTGGTGTGATGCGGCAGGATCGCCTGGTGCAGCATGTCCGGGTTGGAGACCACGATGTCGCCGTGCAGGCGGATGGCCTGGCGCGCGTCGCCGGGGGTGTCGCCATCGAAGGTGAAGGCCTTCACCCCCAGATCGCCGGCGCGGTTGAGTTCCAGCAGCTCGGCCACCTGGTCCTGGGCCAGCGCCTTGGTCGGGAACAGGTACAGCGCCTTGGCCTTGTCCTGCATCGCCGCGCTGACTACCGGCAGGGTGTAGCACAGCGACTTGCCGCTGGCGGTGGGGGTGACGATGGCCACATGTTCGCCGCGCTGGCTGGCCTCCCACGCCTCGGCCTGGTGGCTGTAGAGCTGTTCGATGCCACGCGCCCTCAGCGCGGCGGCCAGCGCCGGCGGCACCGACGCGGGAATCGGCGCGTAGCGCCCTTCGCGGCCAGGAATGGCAAAGCTGCCGGTGATGCGGTCCTGGTAGCGGCGCTGCAGGCGCGCGCTGAGCAGGGCGCCATCGCGGGCGGGCAGGCCATCGCGGGTGGCGAGCTTCTGCTCGGCATCGGCGGTGCGCTTGGCGAGTTCGTAAGCCATGGAAGATGGAGCCGGGACGGATTGCGAGGGGTCACATGGCACCACATCCACGTCTCAGGATGTGAGACATCGCACACGGAGGGCGTGAACCGTTCAGTGCCCGTGCCCCGTGGCATCGCCGCATCTCCCTTGGCTGAACAGCTGCCAGTGCAGCAACGAAATCTGAAGCCGGCATCCGTATCCTTGGGCGCTGGACGCAACCAACAGGGTGGATGGCTGTGGCACGACGTGGAACGCAGGGAGCACTCCTGGCCAGCATGCTGCTGGCGGGCATCGCGCAGGCACAGCAGGCCACTTCGATAGCGGCGCCCGATCCTGCGCCGGCTCCCCCTGCAGATCCACCGGCTGCAACCACCGCGCCGGTCTCCAGCGCCTTGCCGCAGGACAACGTGACCACCCTCGGCGAAGTGCGTGCGCTCAAGCCCGATGACGAGCCGCTGGACCTTTACCGCTTCAAGAACCCGGTGAAGTTCGGCGACAACCGCTTCAGCCGCGACTGGAGCGAGCCACCGTCGCCGGAGCAGGTCAGCATGGGTGGCGGCTACATCATGATGGGTGTGGTCAAGGGCGTGCTGGCGGCGGGCCGGGGCCTGAACAAGCTCACCGGTGGCCCCGACCAGATCCAGTCCGCCATCGCCCGGCCACCGCCGGAGCTCAGTGCCGAACAGCAGCAGCGTGCGCTGCGTTTCTGCCAGCAGCAGGACGGCTGCGACCCGCCTCCGGTGAAGTAGGCCGGTATATCCTGCCGGTTCCTCAACCGGTAGCGCTGCCATGTTCCTGCGTTCGTTCTGCCTGCTGGCTGCAGTGCTGCCCGCGTCCGCCTTTGCTGCCGGCATCGCCGGTGAGGGCGCCTGCCGCAATGGCGCATTCCCCTCCGAACAGAGCCGGTTCGCGCTGGCACGCGTGGTCGATGCACCGCGCCTGTACCTGCTCGGCGACATGGACGGCTGCCCCGCCAAGGGCGAACCGGCGTGCCGCCAGCGCGGCTATGTGGTCAACGGCGATACCGTGGTGACCGGCCGCGATCTGGGGCGTTACCGCTGCGCGTTCTTCCCGAACAAGGTGGGCGGCAGTGCGGGCTGGGTGGACCGCAGCAAGCTGCAGCCGCTGCCGGTGGTTGTACCGGCGCTGCAGGACTGGGCGGGCCACTGGGAAGACGGCGACAACGGCCTGCGCATCACCGTGCAGGGCGGGCAGCTGCATGTGGAAGGCGACGCCTACTGGCCCTCCGCCAACCCCACGCCGGAGCAGCGCCCCTATGGGCCGAACATGGGCCAGGTGGAAGCGCGAGCGACGCCGCGTGGTGCCGACGTCGAGTTTGTCGAGGACACCTGCAAGGTGCGCGTGCATTCGCTGGGTGAGGTGCTGATCGTGGCCGACAACAGCGAATGCGGAGGCATGAACGTGCGCTTCAACGGTGTGTATCGGCGCGCGGGGAAACGCTGAAGGACGCATGAGGGATGGGGTCAGCGCCCTTTCGCGGGCGACGGGATCCGACCCGGGTCAGCGCCGCCGCTCCAGCCACCACAGCAGCGCGGCACACAGCACGAAGGCCAGCCACCAGGGCCAGCGCGAGCCCGCGACCGGCTGCATGACCGAGGTGTCGGCCGGCGTGCGCGACGCCAGCGCCTGCGTGGTCGCATCGGTCATCGCCTGCCGATGCAGCGCTGGTGCCTGCTTCGGGTCGAACACATAGCGCCAGACAGTGCTGTCGCCATGGCGCAGGCGCTGCCAGCCTGCTTCGCGCGGCCACCAGCCGGCGCAGCGCAGCGCCGACGTCGTGCCATCCACCCGCAGTGGAACACCGTCGCCGCGTTCGTTGAAGGCCTGCAGCGGCGCCTGGACCCCGCACAGCGCCTGTCGTTCGCCTGCCCAGGCAATCGCCTGCGGTGACCACAGTGCATCTGCGGTGCTCTGCGCGCGTGCCAAGGTGGCCACCACGCCGCTCCAGAGTTCGCCGTGGCGGTCATCGCGCCCGGCCAGCACCCAGCGCCAGCTGTCGGTCAGAGGCAGCAGGCCGATGCGGCCCTTGCCGACCGCGCGCCAGCCGCCGACGGTGTTGCCGCCACGGTCCAGCAGCAGAGCGTGGCTGCCCGGTGCCTGCAACGCCAGTGCTTCCAGCGCGGGCAGGGCGGCACTGCGCGAGCTGCGGTCGGCGTCCTCGCCGTCGCGGGTCGGCAGCGTACCGGCGGCGAGCGGGCCACGCCGTGCGGCCAGCATCGTGCTGTCGCCGTCGCCCGCAAGTTCAAGAGTGCGGCTGCTGCCGTCGCCCAGCAGCGGCAGGCCCAGGTCACGCAGGCGTTGGCGCGCCGCGGCCGGCGGTGCGCCGGCACTGCGGACCAGCACGCCCAGCCCATCGCGCAAGGCCTGGCGCACGCCGGCCATCTGGCCCGCGCTCAGGGCCGCCAGGCTGCGTTCGTCCAGCAGCAGCAGGTCGGCGCGCGCCAGTGAGGCCGCATCCAGCGGCACCGCGCCATCGCCCACGCTGAGACCGGCGCCGGTCTCGGCCTGCACCTGCACGCGGATACCGGCATCGGCGGCCCAACGGCGCAGGTACTTCAGTTCCGGCCCGGGCGCGCTGGCGCGTACCAGCAGGCGCAGCGGTGCGGCGGGCAACGTCTGCTGCGGCACCGGTACGGTGTCCACCACGTGCCCGCCGGCATCGAGCAGGCGCAGGCGGAACACACTGCGGCCTTCGGCGCGGGCGACACCACTGAGCCGCACGCCGCCATCGCCGGCCACGTCTGCGCGATCAACCACGCTGCCGGCCGGGTCCAGCAGTTCTGCCCGGGCGTTCGCCACGCCGCGCACCTGCGCCTGCACCTCGAAGCGCGCGCCCGGGGCGACATCGGCCGGGGGCTGCAGCGCGATCCAGCCGCGCGGTGCGGGCGCTGGCTGCCAGCGCACGTTGCCGGGCAGCCCCGCGTCGCGGTCACGCGCGGTGAGGCCGGCACCCACCAGGGTCAGGGTGGATGCAGGATGCTGGCGCAGCGCGGTGGCCAGATCGGGCACGCGCTGGCCGCCTGCCACGTGGGCCGCCTCCGGCAACAGCAGCAGCGGGCCGTCGCTGGCCGGCAGTGCACCGGCCCTGGCGGCCTCGGCGCTGAGCACCACCAGGCCAGCAGCGGGTCGCTGATGGGTCGGCGGCACCAGGCAGACGTACAGCAACGTTGCAGCCACGACCTGCACGCCAACAACGATCCACGGGCGACCACGATGCACCGTGCGTCCACGTAGCTGGCGCACGCTGGCGATGGCCACGACCAGGGCCAGTGCCAGCGCGATCCACAGGTTCAGGCCGGAGGCGTTCATGGTTGCGCCTCCAGCGCGTCCAGATACCGCTGCCCCATCGCATCGGTTGCATTGCGCCGCATCACCTGCGGCAACGGTCGCTGCAGTGCCCGCCACAACTGCGCGCGCAGGCGCTGGCGGCAATCGCCGCAACCAGGCTCGATGCGCAGCTGTTCGATGGCGGCGGCCAGGTCCAGTGCGTCGGGCAGGTAGGCGGCGTTGCGCTGCTGCCAGGCCGCGAGCGCATCGAGATCCGGTGCGCTGTTGTCATCACCGAGGCGCTGCCAGGCTTCAACGATGACCGGATCCGGCGGGGTGCGCGCGGCCAACGGCAGTTCACGGCTGGCCAGCCCGGCGCGATCACCGCCCAGCCGGCGGCTTTCATCGATGGGTGGCAGCTCCGGCCCGACCCGCGCCAGGTAGATGCGTTCGGCCTGCTGCACCTGCTTGATGAAGCCCAACGCCTTGTACGCGAACGGCAGTGCCTGCTGCGGGCGGCCCTGGCGCAGCTCGCCTTCGGCCGACCACATCTGGTCCAGCGCCGCCTTCAACGTAGCGCGCGTCTGCGGATCGAGCAGGGTGGCCGCCTCGGCGTGGTCGTGGGTGTGGCCGTATTCGGACAGCACATCGGTGGCGCTGCCGAATACCGGCGGCGCGTCAGCGTTGCCGCCATGATCGTGGCCATGGTCGTCGTGCGCACCGCCGCCTGCGTCATGGTCGTGATCGTCGTCATGACGGTCTGCGGTGGGCGTATCGCTGGTGGGCAGGTCGCTGGTCGGCGGTGGCTTCGGCGCACCTTCGCTTTCCTCGCCCAGGAACTGGCCGTAGCGCAGGCGCAGGATGCGCTGGTCGACACCGATCGCGTCGCTGCGCTTCACGAAGTCCTCGGCGCCCAGGCTGCGCTGCTGGCGGATCAACGCCTCGGCATCGATGATGATCTGGCGCTGGCTGCGGAAGTAGGCGGGCAGCGTCTTCTTGATGCGGCCTTCCAGCTCGGCGCCGAGTGCCACTTCGGCACTGGGCAGGCGCAGGATCACGCTGCTGCTGCGTCCCACCTGCGCTACGGGCGAGTGGTTGTCGCGCACCTCCAGCTGGGCGATCACATCGTTGCCGGGCTGCGCGCCCAGCGCGGCCAGATCGAGGGTATGCGCGAAGCGCCGTGCGGTTGGCTCGCCACTGCCGGTGAGGCTGACACGGCGCTTGAGGAAGGTGATGTTTTCGCCGCTGCCCTGGGTGGTGGTGATCGACAGGAGTGCCTGTACGGCCACGCCGTAATCGTCGTTGGCCTCGAAGCGCAGCGCCCATTGCCGTTGCCCGGGCGTGCCCAGCACCAGGCTGGCGGCCGGTTCCAGTACGCGCACGCTGGGCGCGCGATCGGCCACCACGTCCAGCCGATGCAGGCGGGTCTCGGCCAGCGCCGGCTCGCTGACCACGCGGTACAGCACCGGTGCACGTGCCACGTCCTGTGCCAGCCAGTGGCCGTCGCGCTCGCGCAGCGGCAGGCGGCGACCATCGTGGAACTGCAACCACGCCTTGCTCGGCGCACGGTCGAAGCGCAGCGACCAGGACAGGCGGCTGTCGGCGGCCACCTTGGCATCCAGCGCATTGCGGGTGAGCGTGGCCTGGCCGGTATAGGCCGGTGCGTCGATGCGCAGGCGGCTCGACTGCAGGCGCAACGGGCCGGCGGGCACGGAGGTGCCCGGCACCACCGATGCAGCGGCGCCGGGGCCGCTGCCCGAGCGTGGCCAGCCCAGAGCCAGCAACGCGATGGCCAGGCCTGCGGTCCAGCACACGGCCAGCGCTGTGCGCGGCCAGCGCGGGCGAAGCTCCGGCATTGCATGTTCCAGTGTCGCCAGCACATGCGTGCGCTGGCGACGCTGCAGCGGATTGAGCGTAGCGGTATCGGCGAACAGCAGATCGGCACTGTCCTCGCTGGCACCGCTGCCGTCGAGCTGGCGTTGCAGCCACTGCCGGTCCAGCCGGCGGGCGCGGGCAGTGGCCAGCGCCGCACAGGCGAGCAGGCTGACCGTGCCGACCACACAGGCGATGTCGAAGCCGGCCAGGCGCAGGGCCAGCACCGTGGCGGCCACTGCCCAGGGCAGGCCCAGCAGCAGAGTGATGAGCGCGCGTCGTCGTCGCGCGCGCTGCCAGGCGTGCTGCAGGGTACTCATGCAGGCACCCTGCGGCGGGCGCTGCTGGCCATCCAGCGTTCCAGCGCGAACAGCAGCACGATCAGCACCGCCAGCCAGGCGGTGGGTTCACGCAGCGGAGGTGTTGCCGCGGGCAATGCCGCGCGCTGCGGTGCGTGGTCTGCCGCATCGCCCAGACGCGGTGGCGGCGGCGGCTGCAGCACCAGTAGCAGCGAACGCGGCAGCGCGGGATCGCGCAGCGCGGCGTTGCTGGCGACGCTCCAGTCGCCGGGCAATGACAGCAGGCGGCCGTGGCCGATGCGTTGCTGCCACAGCAGCGGTGTGCCTTCAGGGCTGCGCAGCAGTACAGCGGCCTCTGGCAGTGGCTTGGCGGCCGTCAGCACCGTGCCGCCCGCGTGCAGCCACGCCTGCCAGGGGGGCGACAGCGCATCGTCGCGGCCCCAGGCGCCGATCTCGCCGCGTTCGGGCAGGGCGCCGGCCGCCAACGGTGCCGGCGGCACCTGCGCGCCCCAGGCCCGCTGCAGCGCGTCCAGCCAATACCGGACGGCGCTGGAAGCATCGGCAGGCACGCGCAATCGCGGCGGTGTTGGCGCAACCTGCGCGGCGGTGACCGCGAGCGGGTGGGTTTTCCATTGCACGTCGCGTGACAGCAGCAGGCGGGCACCCTCCAGGCCGGGCAGCGGATCGGGCACATGCACGGTCAACGCGGTACCGGCAGGCAGCCGTGCGTCCAGCTCGCGCAGCAGGCTGGGCAACGTTGCCTGGCCGGGTGCCGGCGCTTGTTCGATGGAAGGGAACCCGGGCGCCAGCCAGTGCCAGTTGCCAGCAGCGGCGTTGCCGCGCAGTGCGGCGCCGTCCAGGCCCGGCGCGACCACCGTCCATGCAGCGGGGACCGGCGCAGGACCGGTCAACGCAGGCCGCGCCAGCAACAGCGCCAGCGCGGCCAGCAGCAACATGCGCACCAGCAGCAACGGCCAATCATCGAAGCGGATGCGCTGGCGCGGCCGGATCTGTGCGCGCAGCCAGCGCAGTGCGGCGAAATCCAGCGGCGTATACGGATGGCGACGGGCGAGGTGGATCAGCAGCGGCAGCAGCCAGGCGGCAAGGGCAGCCAGCCCCAGCGGAAACAACAGGTTCATGCCGGGCCTCCGCGGCCGAACAACCCCTGTAGTGCCTGGTCCAGAGGCTGGTCGAGCCAGCCGGTGGCACTGGCGATGCCGCTGGCCTGCAGGCGCGCACGCAATGCACTGCGCGCGTCAGCGAAGCGCTGCAGGTAGTCGGCGCGGATCGCCGCGCCATCGCCCAGCAGTTCCTCGCCGGTTTCCGGGTCGCGGAAGCGATGGCCTGCATCGAACGGGAAGTCGCGCTCGTCGGCGGTGAGGATCTGCAGCAGTGCCACTTCGCGGCGCGCGCTGGCCAGTTGTTCCAGCAGCACGATGCCAGCGTCGTCGAAGCCATCACCGATTGCCAGCAGCAGGTCGCCCGGGCGCACGCGCTCCCACAGCGGGCGCAGGTGATCGGCCGCAGGCCAGGCGCCGCGCGCCTGCAGGGCGTGCAGTTGCAGATACACACGGTCGCGCTGGCGCGCACCGCTCGCGGCCGGCACCAGTTGCAGGCCATCGCCATTGATCGCCAGCAGGCCGAAGCGATCACCCTGTTGCAGGGCCAGTTCAACCAGGCACGCGGCCACGCCACGCATGTGCTCCAGGCGCGTGCGCTGCGGTGCCGCGCGATCAGCCTGGCCGGCCGAGGCGGTGGCATCGAGCAGCAGCCAGACCGTGATCGGGCTTTCGCGTTCGGACTCGCGCACGAAGAAGCGGTCCGAGCGTGCATACAGCTTCCAGTCGATCTGGCGCAGTTCGTCACCCGGTTCGTAGGCACGGTACTGGGCGAACTCCAGGCCGGCACCGCGGCTGCGGCTGGCGTGCTGGCCGATGCCGCTTGCACCGCTGGCCAGGCGCGGCCGCAGGCGCAGCAGGCGCAGGCGCGCACGCAGTTCCGGTGGCAGGGTCAACGGCGTACCTGCGTTCACGCGTGGCTCAACCCGGGAACGGCACGGCCTGCAGCAGCGCGGCGACCACGTCGTCGGCACGCTTCTGCTCGGCCTCGGCGGCGAACGACAGCAGCAGGCGATGGCGCATCACCGGTGCGGCCAGCGCCTGCACATCCTCGCGCGTGGCGGCGAAGCGGCCCTGCAGCAACGCGCGTGCCTTCGCCGCCAGCACCAGCGACTGCCCGGCACGCGGGCCGGCGCCCCACTTCACCCACTGGTTGATCGCCGCCGGTGCGCCGTGGCCCGGCCGACTGGCACGCACCAGGCGGGTGATCCAGGCCAGCACATCGGGGCTGACGTGCACCTGGCGCACCGCGCCCTGCAGTGCGATCACCGCTTCGGCGTCCATCACCTTCGGCACCGCATCGGTGGCACCGCCGGTGGTCTGCTCCAGGATCTGCCGCTCCTCGTCCTCGCTGGGGTAATCCACCAGCACGTGCAGCAGGAAGCGGTCCAGCTGTGCTTCCGGCAGCGGGTAGGTGCCGGCCTGCTCGATCGGGTTCTGCGTGGCCAGCACGAAGAACGGCGCGGGCAACGCGTAAGTGGTGCCGGCGTAGCTGACCGTGCGTTCCTGCATGGCTTCCAGCAGGGCGGCCTGGGTCTTGGGCGGGGTGCGGTTGAGTTCGTCGGCGAGCAGCAGGTGGGTGAAGACCGGGCCCTGCTGGAAGCGGAAATGACGATGGCCGGTGCCGTGGTCTTCCTCCAGCAGCTCGGTGCCGAGGATGTCGCTGGGCATCAGGTCCGGGGTGAACTGCACGCGCCGGAACTGCAGCTCCAGTGCCTGGCCGAGTGAGCGCACCAGCAGGGTCTTGCCGAGCCCGGGCGCACCTTCCAGCAGGCAGTGGCCGCCGGCCAGCAGGCCGATCAGCAGCTGCTCCACCACCGTGTGCTGGCCCACCACGGCGCGTGCGAGCGCGGTGCGCAGCTCATCCAGGCGCGGCAGCAGGGAATCGAGGTCGGGGCTGGTCATGGGCGTGCAGGTCCTATCAATTGTTCAACGCGTACATCACGATGTTGACGCCGAAGCGGGTGTTGTCTTCGGCCAGGAAACGCTTGTTGCGCCAGTCGTAGTCCCACTCGCAGCCGTAATCCTTGTTGCTGTACAGCAGGCCCAGGCGGCCGTCGACCTCGATGCCCTTCAGGTAGTCGTGCACCAGGTCGTCGCCCCAGCCGTTGAGCTCGAAGCTGGTGGCGGGCGGGCCGTCGGGGAAGCGGAAGAAACTGCGGTACAGCGCGTGGCTGTTGGGCAGCTTCTGCAAGGCCTTGGGCCCGAACAGGCGGCCCATCTGCGCCTCGAACGAGGTGGCGAACAGGCCGTCGATGTCATGGTTGCAGTCGTCGACGAAGACGAAGCCGCCATTGCGCACGTAACGCACGAAGTTCTGCCGCTCGGCGGCATTGAACTCCACCAGCGTGTGCCCGGCCAGGTAGCAGAACGGTGCTTCCAGCATGCGCGGATCGGCCAGCGCCACCACATGTTCCTGCGGATCCACCCGCAGCGAGGTGTAGTCGATCAGCGAGGTGATCAGGTTGGACGGCATGCGCGCGTCGACGTCCCAGTCACCGGAGTCGTACTGCAGGCGGGTGAACCAGAAGTCGTAGCGCGAACTGCGCGGGCCTGCCTGCGCCCAGGCCGGCAACGCCGCCGCCGAAGCGGCAGCGGCCAGCCAGCGCAGGCAGGCCCGGCGATCCATCAGACCGCGTCAGACAGCGAAGTGAAGGTGAAATCGCGCAGCTTCATCGGCGGGATCATCATCACGAAGCTGGACTCATCACCGGCCACGCGCACCGGCTTGCCCAGCTCTTCGATGTTGTTGAGCATGATCACCGGCGACTCGTTGAAGCGGAAGTTCTTCACCGGGTGCTTGATCTGGCCGTTCTCGATGTAGAAGGTGCCGTCGCGGGTCAGGCCGGTCAGCAGCACGGTCTGCGGGTCGACCATGCGGATGTACCAGGTGCGGGTGACCAGGATGCCCTTCTGGGTGCCGCGCACCAGCTCGGCGGTGCTCTTCTCGCCGCCGCTCATCAGCAGGTTGCCCGGCGTAGCCTTGGCGGTCTTGCCCTGCTTCTGCGCCCAGAAGCGCGAGTAGTCCAGGTTGGCGATCCTGCCGTTCTCGATGATGGCCATGCGTTCGCGCGGCAGGCCTTCGTTGTCCCACGGCAGCACCGGCGCCTCCGGATGCCACGGGTCGGCGAACATGGTCACGCGCGGGTCGTAGACCTGCTCGCCCAGCTTGTTGCCGCCGCCCTTCTTGGACAGGAAGCTGCGCCCCTCGTCGGCCGAGCGGGCGCTGAAGAAATTCATCATGAAGCTGATCAGGCCCGCGGCCGCGGCCGGCTCCAGGATGACCGTGTACTTGCCCGGCTCCAGCGCCTTGGCTTCGGCCGATTCAGTGGCCTTGCGCATGGCGATGCGGATGTCCTGCTCGGCCTTGAAGTCGGCGGCATCCTTCAGGTTGCGGCCGACCCAGCCCGAGCCGCGGCCGTCTTCGGTGCGCACGGTGCAGGTGTAATCGAAGTTGGTGGTGCGCTGGTAGGCGAAGTTGCCGTTGCTGTTGGCGGTGGCCTGGAAGCCCTGGCCGTCCTCGAGGAAGCCGGCGGCAATGAGCCCGTTGCCACGGCACGGCGCGATCGAATCGGCGGCGACCCTGGCGCGGAAGGCCGGGTCGATCGCGGCGGTGGATTCGCTGAAGGTGGGGCTGGCGCGGTAGCTCTGCTTGCCGATGGCCGGCATGAACTCCGGGTTCTCCGGGGCCAGGCGGGCCAGGTCTTCGGCACGGCGCACCACGCGTTCCAGCGCAGCATCGTCGAACTCGTTGATCGAGGCGGTGCCGACGCGCTTGCCGAAGGCCACGGTGACGGCCAGTTCGGTGTTGTCGACAATCCCGCTGGTGGAAACATTGTTCAACGCAAAACGGATGTTGCCGCTGATCGCGCCGGCCAGCACGGCGGTGCACTCGTCGGCCTTGGACAGGGCGATGACCTTGTCGAGGATGGCCTTGGCCTGGGCTTCGGTGAAGATACTCATGGTGTAAGGGCTCCTGACCGGTCAGCCGAGGCTGCGTGCGGTGTTGATGACGTTGATGCCGTTGAAGCGCGCGGTCGACGAACCGTGCGAGACCGCCGAGACCTGGCCCGGCTGGCCCTTGCCGTCGAAGAACGAACCGCCCAGGCGGTAGTCGCGCTCATCGGCCACGGCGGTGCAGGCATTCCAGAATTCCGGCGTGCGGATCTGGTAGGCCACGTCTTCCAGCATGCGGGTGATCTGGCCGTTCTTGATCTCGTAGAACAGCTGCCCGCCGAACTGCGCGTTGTAACGCTGCTGGTCGATCGAGAACGAGCCGTCACCGATGATGTAGATGCCGTTCTCCACGTCCTTGATCAGGTCCGGCACGCTCAGCGGCTTCTTGCCCGGCGCCATCGACACGTTGGCCATGCGCTGGAACTGCACGCTGGACCACGAATCGGCGTAGCAGCAGCCATCGGACTCGGTCTTGCCGAGGATGTGGGCCTGGTCGCGGATGGTCTGGTAATCCACCAGCTTGCCGTCGCTGATCAGGTCCCAGCGCTTGCACTTCACGCCTTCGTCGTCATACGCGACCGCGCCCAGACTGCCCGGCTGGGTCTTGTCGGCGAAGATGTTGACCAGCTCGCTGCCGTACTGGAAACGCTGCTCGCGCTTGTCCAGGGTGGCGAAGCTGGTGCCGGCGTAGTTGGCCTCGTAGCCGAGCACGCGGTCCAGCTCCAGCGGATGGCCGATCGACTCGTGGATGGTCAGCCAGGTATGCGACGGGTCGAGCACCAGGTCGTACTTGCCGGGCTTGACCGACGGCGCCTTCAGCTTTTCCTGCGCCTGCTTGGCCGCCGCGATGGCGTCTTCCTTCATGTCGTAGGACGAACCGTAGTTCACCACGCCGTTGGGCGTGAGCACCTTGCCGCTGGCAGCGCCGTCCAGGTATTCGTAGCCCAGGCCCATCGGCGCGGACAGTCCTTCGCGGGTGCGGAACTTGCCGCTGGCCTTGTCGATGGCGGTGACCGTCATCGGTGCCCAGATGCGGTGCACGTCCTGGTCGATGTAGGAGCCGTCGGTGGAGGCGAAGTACTTCTGTTCGTTGACCAGGAACAGCATCGAGTTGACGAAGCTGGCACCGGCGCCCATTGCCGCGGCATTGACGTCCAGCAGCAGGCCGACCTTGTCCTTGATCGGCACCTCCATCGCATTCTTGCGGATCGGCGTGCGCCAGCTCACCTCGCCCACGCCCGGCGCCTTGGCCAGCTGCACCGGCGCGGTCTGCACGCCGGCATTGGCCTTGGCGATCGCTGCGGCCTGCTGCGCGGCGCGGGCCACGTCGGCGGTGCTCAGCGCGTTGGTGGCAGCAAAGCCCCACGCGCCATTGACGATCACGCGGATGCCCACACCGGTCGACTCGGTGTTCACCACGTTCTGCACCTTGTCTTCGCGGGTGATCACGAACTGGCGCAGGTAGCGGCCGATGCGCACATCGCAGTAGGTGGCGCCGGCGCTGCGTGCGGCCTGCAGCGCGGCGTCGGCCAGGCGCTTCTTCAGCGCCGGGTCGAGGCTGGACTGCAGCTGCTCGGCGGCGATCGCCTTGCCGAAGAAGGAGGGCACGATCAGCCCGCCCGCGGTAAGCCCGGTCAGGGCCAGGAAGTCACGTCTTTGCAAGGCTGCTCTCCATGTCGAAGGATGGGTGGCTCATGCGCCGAGGCTGCGCGCGGTGTTGATGATGTTGATGCCGTTGAAGCGGGTGGTGGACGAACCGTGCGATACCGCCGAGACCTGGCCCGGCTGGCCCTTGCCATCGAAGAACGAACCGCCGAGGCGGAAATCGCGCTCGTCGCAGATGGCGGTACAGGCGTTCCAGAACTCCGGCGTGCGGATCTGGTAGGCCGCATCCTCGACCATGCCGGTAATCTTGCCGTCCTTGATCTGGTAGTACAGCTGGCCACCGAACTGCGCGTTGTAGCGCTGCTGGTCGATCGAGTACGAACCGCGGCCGTGGATCCAGATGCCGTTTTCCACGTCCTTGATCATGTCCTCCACGCTGAGCGGCTGCTTGCCCGGTGCCAGCGAGACGTTGGCCATGCGCTGGAACTGCACGCTGGACCAGGAGTCGGCGTAGCTGCAGCCATGCGATGCATCGCGGCCGAGGATATGGGCCTCGTCGCGGGTGGCCTGGTAGTCGACCAGGATGCCGTCGCGCACCAGGTCCCAGCGCTGCGTCTTCACCCCTTCATCGTCGTAGCCGACGGCGCCGAGGCTGCCCGGCTGGGTCTTGTCGGCGAAGAAGGTGACGATGTCGCTGCCCCAGCGGAAGCCGGCATCGCGCTTGTCCAGGGTGGCGAAGCTGGTGCCGGCGTAGTTGGCTTCGTAGCCGAGTACGCGGTCCAGCTCCAGCGGGTGGCCGACGTTCTCGTGGATGGTCAGGAACAGGTTGGAAGGATCCAGCACCAGGTCGTACCTGCCGGGCTTCACCGACGGCGCCTTCAGTTTCTCGCGGGCGTGGCGGGCCGCGGCGATGGCGTCCTCGACCGGATCATAGGAATCGCGGTAGGCGGTGATGCCACCGGGCAGGTGCACCTTGCCGCGCGCATCGCCATCGAGGAACTCATAGCCCATGCCCATCGGCGAGGACAGGCCGGCGCGGGTGCGGAACCTGCCGCTGGCCTTGTCGATGGCGGTGGCGGTGAACGGCAGCCAGATGCGGTGGATGTCCTGGTCGATGAACGAGCCATCGCTGGAGGCGAAGTACTTCTGCTCGTTGAC
Source organism: Stenotrophomonas beteli (assembly GCF_001431665.1). Lineage (GTDB taxonomy): Bacteria > Pseudomonadota > Gammaproteobacteria > Xanthomonadales > Xanthomonadaceae > Stenotrophomonas > Stenotrophomonas beteli. Next base: position 35,210 of record NZ_LLXV01000074.1, read on the forward strand.
CAGGAACAGGGTGGAATTGATGTAATCGGCGCCCGCATTCAGCGCGGCGGCATTGAGCGCCAGCAGCAGCTCGACCTTGTCCTGGATCGGCACCGCCATCGCATTCCTGCGGACGGGCGTCTGCCAGCGCACCTCACCCACCGGCGGCGTCGGTGCCAGCTGCACCGGCCGGGTCTGGATGCCAGCGTTGGCGCGGGCGATGGCCGCCGCCTGCTCGACCGCAGCGCGCACGGCGGCTTCGGTCTGCTGATGGGTTGCAGCGAAGCCCCAGGCACCGTTGACGATCACCCGCACGCCCACCCCGGACGATTCGCGGTTGGTCACATTGCCGACCTGATGCTCGCGGGTGATGACCGACTGGTTGAGGTAGCGGCCGATGCGCACATCGCAGTAGCTGGCCTTGGCGCTGCGCGCGGCGGCGAGCGCCACGTCCGCCAGGCGCCTGCGCTGGGCGGTATCGACCGGGGCGAGCAGCTGCTCGGCAGCGATGGCACGGGAATGCGGCAGCAGCAGGCCCGCCAGGCCCAGACCGGAAAAAGCCAGGAACTCACGTCGTTGCACAGCGTTTCTCTCTCTCGCTTGCGTGCGGTTGGCAACGGGCCGGACCGATCACGTCAACTTCTCGACTTTCGCCAGCGCGGGGCATCCGGGCAAGTGACTGCAGTCATGGTTGGGGGTGTTTCGGCAGGGCTGCGCCCTGCACCTGCTCAATGCAACGGCCAAAGCCAGAGCCAGAGCGGCATTCCGTGGGATGGCGGGGCGATGTCGGATTGCGGGGACGCCGCAAGTACGTCCGTGTAGGCTTGGCAGCCGCATCCATGCGGCTGACACCCCGCAATCCGACACCGCCCCACCTTCGACAGATCTCCACGGCTGTTTTGGTAGGTGTCGACCTTGGTCGACACATCTGTCAGACATCGAAATGAATCTGGGGTCGGATCCGTTTTCCTGCGGAAAACGGATCCGACCCCACGGTCGTTCCAACAGACCACAGGAAACTGTCGAAGGCGGGGTGGGTCCGGTTGCGGGGGCGTGAGCCGCATGGATGCGGCGACCGAGCCTACATGGACGTATTTACGGCGCCCCCCGCAACCCGACCCACCCCGCCAAACCCACGGAACCCAGCCTCTGCTTCGGCTGTTGCTGTTGCTCTTGGCCTGAAGCAGGTGCCGGGTGCAACCCGGCCGATACTCTCCCAGTGCTAGGCTGTGGCCACCGCCACCCACGGGGGCGGGATGGGGGCGATCGTGTTGTTGCCGCTGTGCTTGGACGACGCCGCGCTGGACCGGTGCCTGGCGGCGCTGGATGCCGGCACAGCGCCG
>NZ_LLXV01000075.1 GCF_001431665.1 Stenotrophomonas beteli
ATGCCGCGGACACCCCCGCAAACCCACAGTACCCCGCCTTCGACAGTTCCGCGGTGCTTTGGTAGGTGTCGACCTTGGTCGACACGGTGAACACGGCAACAACCGATGGGGTTAGACGATGGGGTCAGATCCGTTTTCCTCTGGAAAACGGATCTGACCCCGACCATTTCAAATGGCCGACAGTGCGCTGGACGCCAGCGCCGACAACGGCGAGGATGGAGGCTGGTTCTTCTGGCTGGCCCTGCATGGCGCAACGCATCCTTGAACCCGGTGAGATCGAGACGCTCGCCTCGCGCGACGTGCCGCGCATCATCCTGCCTGATACCGGGTCGCTGTTCGCCACACGCGCGGCGCGCCTGCGCAGCCTGGCCGCGCACAGCGCCATCGGCGGTTACCTGCAGCTGCTGGCGGCATTGGCCGATGCACAGCAGGCGCTGCTGGAGGAATTGACACCCCAGCAACGCGAGGCGCTGCAGGACCACGCGCGCGCGCAGCAGTCCAGCGCGGCCGCCAGTGCCGGCATGCCGTTGCGGCCCGCCAACACACTTCATCTGGACGGGCGCTGGCGCGACTGGCTGCGCACGCTGTGCCAGCACTGCGCCGATGAGGCCGGGCTGCCGGCAGAAACGCGCCAGGAGCTGCAACGCGTCGCCGCTGCCGACGACGCCTGGCTGGACGCGCAGGCCCATGCCGTGCTGGAGCGTGATGACGCGCCGTCGGTGGATGCGGTCGCTGCGCTGCTGGTAATGAATGCACTGCAGGTCTACTGGGCGGTGCTGGCGGACAGCTTCCGCCCCACCGACCTGAAACCGTTGGCCGATGCACCCGGCCTGTGCCCGCTGTGCGGCACCCTGCCAGTGGCCAGCATGGTGCAGGCACGCCCGCCCTACGCATCCTACCGCTATCTGTCATGCTCGCTGTGCGCCTGCCAGTGGCACTACGTGCGTGTGCAGTGCAGCCAGTGTGGTGCCGCCGGCAAGGACATCGCCTATCGCGCGCTGGCCGACGTGGACGGTGACAGCGGCGAGGTCGTGCGTGAGAGCGCGGTCCGCGCCGAGACCTGCGACCACTGCCACAGCTATCGCAAGATCCTGTATCTGGAGAAGGACCCGCAGCTGGACCCGGTGGCTGATGACCTCGGCACACTGGCGCTGGATATCCTGCTGGGCGAGGAAGGCTATGCGCGTGCCAGCCAGAACCCGCTGCTGTGGCAGGCCGACGGCGACTGAACCGATGCCACGCACCCCCTCAGCCCAGGCATCTTCGGCAGCCCTGCCCTCGCTGGATCGGCTGCTGCGCCTGCCGGCACTGTCGGCACTGATCGAAGGTCACGGCCGCAGCCGTATCACCCAGCTGCTGCGGTCGCATGTGCAGACGCTGCGTGAACGCATCAGCGCCGGCGCGCTTTCGGCTGAGCATCTGCAGCAGGCAACCGGGGGCCCGGCACTGGTCGCGGCACTCGAGGCGGTACTGGCTGCCGATGCACGCCAGGACCTGCAGCCGATGTTCAATCTGACCGGCACCGTGCTGCACACCAACCTGGGTCGCGCCCTGCTGCCCGAGGCCGCGGTGCTCGCCGTCACCCGCGCGATGAGCGCGCCGGTCGATCTGGAATTTGACATCACCCGTGGTCGTCGCGGCGACCGCGATGCGCGGGTGCAGGCGCTGGTCTGCGAACTCACCGGCGCCGAAGCCGCGACGGTGGTCAACAACAATGCCGCGGCGGTGTTGCTGCTGCTCAACAGCCTGGCCAACCGCCGCGAAGTGGTGGTGTCGCGCGGTGAACTGGTGGAGATCGGCGGCGCCTTCCGCATCCCCGATGTGATGCGCAGCGCCGGTGCGCGGCTGCTGGAAGTGGGCACCACCAACCGTACCCATCCCGCCGATTTCATCAATGCCATCGGCACGCGTACGGCGCTGCTGATGGAGGTGCATGCCAGCAACTACGCCATCACCGGATTTACCGCCAAGGTCGACACTGCGACGATGGCAGGCATCGCGCACGGACACGGCCTGCCGTTGGTCGTTGACCTGGGCAGTGGCAGCCTGTGCGATCTGGCGGCCTTCGGGCTGCCGCACGAGCTCACCGTGCAGGACGCGCTGGCGGCCGGTGCGGACCTGGTCTCGTTCAGCGGCGACAAGCTGCTGGGCGGGCCGCAGGCCGGCATCATTGCCGGCCGCGCCGACCTGATCGCACGGATCAACCGCAATCCGCTCAAGCGTGCGCTGCGCATGGACAAGATGAGCCTGGCTGCGCTGGAAGCGGTGCTGGCCCTGTACCGCGAGCCGGAGCTGCTCGCCCAGCGGTTGCCGACGCTGCGCATCCTGTCGCGCAAGCACGACGATGTTTCTGCGCAGGCGCAGCGCCTGCTGCAGCCGGTGCGCACCGGGCTGGCTGCAGGCTACAGTGTCGAATGTGCAGCGATGCACAGCCAGATCGGCAGCGGTGCGCAGCCACAGGCCCAGCTGGCCAGCGCAGGACTGCGTATCACCTGCACGCGCCGCGGCGGGCTCGATCGCTTGGCCAAGCACCTGCGCCAGCTGCCCCGGCCGGTGCTGGGTCGCATCGCCGAAGACGCGCTGTGGCTGGATCTGCGCTGCCTGGAGAGCGCCGACGAAGCCGCTTTCCTCGCCCAGTGGAGCGCGCTGCAGGCATGATCATCGGCACCGCCGGGCATATCGACCATGGCAAGACAAGCCTGGTGCGGGCACTGACCGGCATCGAAACTGATCGCCTGCAGGAAGAACGTACGCGCGGCATATCGATCGAACTGGGCTACGCCTATGTTCCGGTGGAAAGCAGGGACGTCGAAGGCCCGGCCGCCACACTGGGCTTCGTCGACGTGCCGGGCCATGAGCGCTTCGTGCACACCATGGTGGCCGGCGCCACCGGTATCGACGTTGCCCTGCTGGTGGTCGCCGCCGATGACGGCGTGATGCCGCAGACCCGCGAGCACCTGGCGATCCTGCAGTTGTTGGGCGTGGATCGCGGCGCGGTGGCACTGACCAAGATCGACCGCGTGGACGCTGCGCGCATCGCCCGGGTCGAGAACGAGATCGCCGCCCTGCTGGCCGGAACGCCGCTGCAGGATTCCCCTGTATTCGCCTGCAACAGCACCTCGGCCGATGATGCTGGCATCAACGCATTGCGCGCCCACCTGCACGCATGGGCCGCAGAGGATGCCAACGCGCACCGGGACGAGCCGCGCAGCGAGCTGTTCCGCATGCCGGTGGACCGCGTGTTCTCGCTGGCCGGCCATGGCACGCTGGTGACCGGCGCGGTGCATGGCGGCGTCGCCATGGTTGGCGACCACCTGCAGCTGATGCCGGTCGCCACTGAAGTGCGCATACGCAGCATCCACGCGCAGAACCAGGCCAGCGAACACGCCATGGCAGGACAGCGCTGCGCGTTGAACCTGGCCGCCATCAACCGCGACCACATCCACCGCGGCGACTGGATCGCCGACCCGCGCGCCCTGCTGGCGACCACCCGGATTGACGTGCGGCTGCGCCTTTCCGCGCTGGCCGCGCCGTTGCGCGACTGGACGCCGCTGCACATCCATTGGGGCACGATGCACCGGCAGGCCCATGTGGTGGTGCTGGAAGACGGCGATCCTGGTAACGGGCAACTCGTGCAGCTGGTGTTCGATGCACCGGTCTGTGCGATGTGCGGTGATCGTTTCATCGCCCGTGATTCAGCCGCGACCCACACGCTGGGTGGCGGCGTCGTGCTCGACCCGGACCCGCCACAGCGGCGCCGGCGCAGCCCGGCACGGCTCGCCTGGCTGGGCGCACTGGAGCAGCTGGCCGCAGGTGCGGGAATCGGCCCGCTGTTGCAGCACGCGCCTTTCGGAATACCGATGGCCGCGCTGCAGCGCTACTGCCGGCGCGCCGCTGACCGGATCGATCTGCCTGCAGGCGCGCAGCGTATTGCTACCCGCGAAGACACGGTGATCATCCTCGCCTCGCACTGGCAGGCATTGCGCGAGCAGGTGACCACCTCACTGCGCGGATGGCATGAGCGGCGCCCCGACGAACCCGGTGTCGACAGCGGGCGCCTGCAACGCAGCACCCTGCCCGCGCTTGCAGCGAGCCTCTGGAATGCGCTGCTGCAGGACCTGCTGGCCGATGGCGCGCTGCAACGCGTGGGCGCGTGGTGGCGCCTGCCCGGCCATGACCACGCGCCACCGGAACGCGAACGCCATCTGCTGGACCGCGTGCTGCCACCACTGCACGCCGGTGGCTTCGATCCACCGTGGGTGCGCACCCTGGCTGCCGAGATCGGCCTGGCCGAGGATGACCTGCGCGCCGTCCTGCGCCGGGCGGCGGCACGCGGAGAGCTGTTCCAGATCGTACCGGACCTGTTCTATGCACCGACCCGCATTGCCGAACTCGCCGCGATCGTCGCGCAGCTGTCACACGCCACCGGCACGGTGGACGCGGCAGCGTTTCGCGATGCCATCGGCCTGGGTCGCAAACGCAGCATCCAGATCTTGGAGTTCTTCAATCGCGTTGGCTACACTCGACGCGTCGGTGACCACCATCGGCCGCGCGGCGACCTGCAGTGGAACGCCCCGCACGGTTGAGCGCAGCGGCATCGCCATACTTTCGGAAGGCATGCGCATCCGGGCATGCGGCTGGGCTTCAAACCCAGTAGGGGGCGTCGATCGCTCCCTGGTAGGTTCGACTCCTGCTGCCTTCCGCCATTCGTGTTTCCGCAGGAGATACCGGCATGGCCACGCATGCGCAGTCCCCCACCGCTTCCAGGGCCGAGGCCCCGCCGCGGCTGACCTCGCTGGCCCATGGCGGCGGCTGCGGCTGCAAGATCGCGCCGGGCGTACTGTCCGAACTGCTGCGCGGTATTCCAGCACTGCCCGCACCGGCTGAACTGCTGGTCGGCCGCGAGACCAGCGATGATGCGGCGGTGTACCGGCTGAACGACGGCCAGGCCATCGTCGCCACCACCGATTTCTTCATGCCGATCGTCGACGACCCGTTCGACTTCGGCCGCATCGCCGCCACCAATGCGCTATCGGACCTGTACGCGATGGGTGCGCGCCCACTGTTCGCGCTGGCGATTGTCGGCATGCCGATCAACACGCTGCCGCAGGACACCATCCGCAGCATCCTGCAGGGCGGAGAACGCGCCTGCGCCGACGCCGGCATCGTGGTCGCCGGGGGCCACAGCATCGATTCGGTGGAGCCCATCTACGGCCTGGCCGCGATCGGCGTGCTCGATCCACAGCGACTGAAGCGCAACGCCGATGCCCGCGCCGGTGACGTGCTGGTGCTGGGCAAGCCACTGGGCGTGGGCGTGTATTCGTCGGCACTGAAGAAAGAAGTGCTGGACGCCGACGGCTACCAGCAGATGATCAAGTCGACCACCCGCCTGAACAGCGTGGGCGTGCCGCTGGCCGCGCTGGACGGCGTGCACGCCATGACCGACGTCACCGGCTTCGGCCTGCTCGGCCACCTGCTGGAAGTGTGCCGCGCCAGTGGGGTGGCCGCCGAAGTGGACAGTGCCCAGGTGCCGCTGCTGCCGCAGGCATTGGCGCTGCTGCAGCGTGGCTGCGTAACCGGCGCCTCCAACCGCAACTGGACCTCGTATGGCGCCGACGTGCGCTTCGCCGATGGGTTGCCAGCCCACTGGCAACCGCTGCTGACCGACCCGCAGACCAGCGGCGGCCTGCTGGTGTCGTGTGCCCCGGAGGCAGTGGATGCGGTGCTGGCCTGTTTCCACGACGCGGGGTTCGGCCAGGCCGCCGTGGTCGGGCGGTTGAGCGAAGGCACGCCGGGCGTCCGCGTGGCCTGAAACGAGGAAGGGCGCCCGAAGACGCCCCTCCAGCTTCACTCGATGTTCTGCACCTGCTCGCGGATCTGGTCGATCAGCACCTTCAGCTCCACCGCCGCGTTGGACGTGCGGCTGTCCACCGACTTCGAGCCCAGCGTGTTGGCTTCGCGGTTGAACTCCTGCAGCAGGAAGTCCAGGCGGCGGCCGACCGGCTCGCGCTGCTTGAGCACGCGGCGGATCTCGGCGATGTGACTGCCGAGGCGGTCCAGCTCTTCATCCACGTCCAGCTTCTGCAGCCACAGCACCAGCTCCTGTTCGGCACGCCCCGGGTCGACCGGGTGCGGCAGATCGGCCAGGCGTGCGGCCAGCTTGGCGCGCTGGCCGTCGCGAATGGCCGGAATCAGCGTACGGACCTCGGTGGCAATGCGTTCGATGCCGTCCACGCGCTCGGCGATGGCGGCGGCCAGCTTGCCGCCTTCGCGTTCACGTGCCTCGATGAAGCCATCCAGCACCTGGTCCATCAGGGCCAGCGCCTCGGCCTGCAGGGCGGGGGCATCGGTGGCCTCGCCGCGGGTCACGCCCGGCAGCTGCAGCAGGTCGGTGAAGCTGACCTGCAGGTTGGGGAAATCGGAGGTCAGGCGATGCGCCAGGCGCCCCAGCTGGCCCAGCAGGGCCTCGTCGACCTGCAGGTTGGCGGCCGCTTCCGGCGCGCGCAGGCGCATCACCAGATCCAGCTTGCCGCGGCTCAGGCGTGCGGCGATACGCTCGCGCAGCTGCGGTTCGAGCGCCCGCAGTTCCTCGGGCAGGCGGGTGCCGACCTCCAGGAAGCGGTGATTGACCGAGCGCAGCTCGCAGCCCAGCGTGCCCCACGGGGTGACCCGCTCGCCGCCGGCATAGGCGGTCATGCTTCGAATCATGGAATGTGTCCGGTGCGTGCAAAGGGGGAATGGTACCCTAGCGCCCTCACCAGAGCCCCCTTGCCCGCCCCGTGAAGGCCGCGGGCGTGGCGGCGTACTCCCTCGCCATTACGGAACCCGCACCATGTCCGATTCCCGCCCCAGCGGCCGCCAGCCCGACCAGCTCCGCCCGGTCGTCATCCAACGCGGCTTCACCCGCCATGCCGAAGGTTCGGTGCTGGTGTGCTTCGGCGAAACCCGCGTGCTGTGCACCGCCAGCGTCGAGAACCGCGTACCGGGCTTCCTGCGCGGCAAGGGCGAAGGCTGGGTCACCGCCGAATACGGCATGCTGCCGCGCGCCACCCACACCCGCAGCGACCGCGAAGCGGCGCGTGGCAAGCAGGGCGGCCGCACGCTGGAGATCCAGCGCCTGATCGGCCGCAGCCTGCGTGCCTGCGTGGACCGCAACGCGCTGGGCGAACGCACCATCACCCTCGACTGCGACGTGCTGCAGGCCGACGGCGGCACCCGCACCGCCGCCATCACCGGCGCCTACGTGGCCCTGGTCGATGCGGTGAACGTGCTGCTCAAGCGTGGCGACATCAAGCGCAACCCGGTCCTGGGCGCAGTGGCCGCGGTGTCGGTGGGCGTGTACCGCGGCACCCCGGTGCTGGACCTGGACTACGCCGAAGACAGCGACTGCGACACCGACATGAACGTGGTGATGAACGACGGTGGCGGCTTCATCGAGCTGCAGGGCACCGCCGAAGGCCATGCCTTCCGCCGCGACGAACTGGACGCGCTGCTGGGCCTGGCCGAGAAGGGCGTGGCCGAACTACTGGCCGCGCAGCAGGCGGCGCTGTCTGCATGAACCGGCGCCTTGCCCTGACCACCCTGGTGGTGGCCGACTATGACGAAGCCATTGCCTGGTACACCGGCAAGCTCGGCTTCACGCTGCTGGAGGACATCGACCAGGGCCACAAGCGCTGGGTGGTGGTCGGCCCGGCCGACGGCAGCGCCGCGGCCCTTCTGCTGGCACGCGCCAGCGACGAGGAACAGCGCAGCCGCATCGGCAACCAGACCGGTGGCCGCGTTGCCTTCTTCCTCAACACCGATGACTTCCACCGCGATCACGCGGCGATGCTGGCCGCCGGCGTCGAGTTCCTGGAAGCACCGCGCGAAGAACCCTATGCAACGGTCGCAGTGTTCCGCGACCTGTATGGCAACACCTGGGACCTGCTGGAGCCCCGCTCATGAAGAAACTGGTACTGGCCAGCCACAACGCCGGCAAGCTGGTGGAGATGCAGGAGATCCTCGCCGACCTGCCGCTGCAGATCACCTCGGCCGCCGAACTGGGCCTGGGCGACGTCGAGGAGACCGGCCTGACCTTCGTCGAGAACGCGCTGCTGAAGGCACGCGCGGCCTGCGCAGCAACCGGCCTGCCGGCGCTGGCCGATGATTCGGGCCTGATCGTCGATGCGCTCGGCGGCGCGCCGGGACTGTACAGCGCGCGCTATGCCGGCCACCCGACCAACGCCGCGGCCAACAACGCCAAGCTGCTGGAGGCGATGGCCGCGGTGCCCGACGGCGAGCGCAGCGCGCGCTTCTACGCGGTGATCGTGCTGCTGCGCCACGCCACCGACCCGCAGCCGTTGATCTGCGAAGGCCGCTGGGAAGGCCAGATCATCCGCGAGCTGCGTGGCACGAACGGCTTTGGCTACAACCCGGTGTTCCTCGATACCACCCACGGCCTGACCGCGGCGGAAATGGAGCCGGCGCTGAAGAACGCCATCAGCCACCGCGCCATTGCCCTGCAGCAGCTCAAGCAGCAGCTGGCGACGCTGTACTGACGCCACCCGATCGAACCAGGGAAGCCGGCCAGCGGCCGGCACTACCGAAGAAGCCCATGCCGCACGCCCACGACCACTGCAACCACCTGCCCGGCGAAGCCTGCTCCGCTGACCATGACAGCCCGCCGCGACTGGTGCCGCCGCCGCTGTCGCTGTACGTGCACCTGCCGTGGTGCGTGCGCAAATGCCCCTACTGCGATTTCAATTCACACCAGGCCAAGGGTGAACTGCCGTTCGACGCTTACATCGACGCGCTGCTGCGCGACCTCGACCAGGACCTGCCGCTGGTCTGGGGCCGGGTGGTGCACAGCGTGTTCTTCGGCGGCGGCACGCCCAGCCTGTTCCCGCCCGAAGCGATCGACCGCTTCCTGCAGCAGGCCAGCGCGCGCCTGCGCTTCGCGCCGAATGCCGAGATCACCCTGGAAACCAACCCGGGCACTGCCGAGCATGGCCGCTTCGACCGCTACCGTGCGGCCGGCGTGAACCGGCTCAGCTTCGGCATCCAGAGTTTCGACGATGCGATGCTCAAGCGCCTGGGCCGCATCCACGACAGTGGAGAAGCCGAGCGCGCAGTGAAAATGGCGCAGGACGCGGGCTATGACAACTTCAACATCGACCTGATGTACGCCCTGCCGGAGCAGACCCTGGCCGGTGCCGAGGCTGACCTGGAGCGTGCGTTCGCGCTGCAGCCGGCGCACATCTCGCACTACCAGCTGACCCTGGAGCCGAACACGGTGTTCTTCGCGCGGCCGCCGCAGGGCATTCCCGATGAAGACAACGCCTGGGACATGCAGGAACACTGCCAGGCACTGCTGGCCCAGGCCGGTTTCGGCCAGTACGAGGTCAGCGCCTATGCCCGCCCCGGCCGGCAGAGTGCGCACAACCTGAACTACTGGCGCTTCGGCGATTACCTGGGCATCGGTGCCGGCGCGCACGGCAAGATCAGTTCCGGCGCCGAAGAGCATGTGCTGCGGCGTTGGAAGCTGAAGCACCCGCAGGCCTATCTGGACAGTGCGGGCACCCCGGCCTCGTTCGGTGGCGATGAGGTGATCGCGCCGGAGCGACTGCCGTTCGAGTACATGCTCAACCTGCTGCGCCTGCACGAAGGTTTCAGCCTGCGCGATTTCGAATCGCGTACCGGCCTGCCGCGCAGCGTGCTGGACGCAGCGCTGGCCGAGGCCGTCCAGCGCGGGTGGCTGCACGTGGCCGACGGTCACGTACAACCGACCGAACTGGGCCGCCGTTTCACCAACGATGTGGTGAGCCTGTTCCTGGAGGAATAATCCCTCCGCCGTAACCGGTAGTGCCGGCCGCACATCAGGACCCTGCCCGGCGGATGCGATTCTCGTTCAGCCTAAAGTAGCGCCGACCTCGGCCGACACGGTAGATTCTCCAGATCGATCCGCGGGAATCCGGGTACCGCCTGCCGATGTCAGCTGTCTTCTCCCTTACCTCCGCCGACAAGAACCGCCTGGCCGCCGCCGAGCTGCCGCCGCGGGTGCGCGATCTGCTGGGCGCACTGATCGGCCTGTGCCGACAGGCACTGGCCGCGCCACTGATCCTGACCGTGGAAGCGCTGGAACAGACCCTGCTGCACGACGCCGACCGCGCCCGCAATCCGGCGCAGCAGGCCGACCTGATGGCCCAGCGCGGCCAGCTGCACGCCTTCGCCGGCCACTTCGCGGATCGCGTGCTTGATGCCCTAGCCGAGTCGCTGGCACGGCTGCGCGAGCCGGCCAGCGCCGTCGCGCCTGCCACGCCCGGCCCGGCCCTGCCACGCATGCAGGGGCTGTCGCTGGTCGCCGAGCACGACGTGGATCGCGACCTGCTGCTGACCGAAATGGTGCGGCGTGAAACCCAGCGCTCGACCAACGCGCTGAACCTGCTGGGCCAGCGCCTGGGCGTGCTGGCCGCCGCACCGGCATTCGAGACTGACACCCTGCCGCTGGCACCGCAGGCGCTGTGCCAGATCGTGCGCCGGCTGGCCGAACAGGATGCGCTTGGCGCGGAGATCCAGCTGGCGCTGTACCGCAGCTTCGAACGCCAGGTACTGGAGCGCCTGGGCGATGTGCTGGATCGCGCCAACGCCCTGCTGGCCCAGCACGGCATCCTGCCGGGGCTGGTCTACACGCCCTACCTGGCGCGCTCATCCAGCACGCGGCGGATCATCACCCAGTCGGTGGGCGGCGGTCGCGCCACGCAGCCGGCCCGGCAGGCCGCCGCACCGCTGACCGGTTGGAATGGCGCTGCCCCGGCCGGCTCGTGGTCGCATCTGGTACAGGACACCGTCAACGACGCGGGCGGCGGCACTGCCGTCGGCGTGACCGCCTCCACTGGCGGCGCCCTGCATGAGCTGCTGCAGCAGGCCCGCCACGCAGCGACTGCCCCGGTTGAAACCGGCGCCGTCCCCAGCGCCGCCGTCGACGCAGTGCTCGCTCGCCTGCAGGCCCAGGCCAGTGCCGCCATCGGCGTGACCGACCTGCAGGCAGCGGTGGTCGCCCAGCTGCGCAGCGAGCATGGCACTCAGGCCCAGCTGGCCAGTCACGACCGCGACAATCTCGATCTGCTGCGCATGCTGATGCAGCAGGTGCAGCAGCGGCAGCGCCCCGACCCGGTACCGGCCGCCCTGCTGGCGCGCCTGCAGGTGCCGCTGGCCCGCGCGGCAATGGCCGACCCTGGCTTCTTCGTGCGCGACGAACACCCCGCGCGCGAGCTGCTCAACCAGATCGCCGAAGTCGGTGCGCACTGGCTGGCCGACGATGATGTCGACCCCCAGCTGCTGCAGCGCATGGCGCAGAGCGTGCAGGGCCTGCTCGCCCAGGATGCGCGATCGCCAGAGGCGTTCGCCGCTGCCAACGAGGACGTGCAGCAGCACCAGCGCGCCGCAGCGCACCGCGCCGAGCTGGCCGAGCGCCGCCATGTCGAAGCGGCCCGCGGCAAGGAACGCCTCGAGCTGGCGCGCCGCCAGGCCAACGCACAGATCGACCAGTGCTGTGATGCACAGCAGCCGCCCCGTTTCGTGCAGTCCCTGCTGCGCCAGGCCTGGGCCGATGCACTGACCCTGACCCGCCTGCGGCATGGCGACGATTCGCCGCAGTGGCAGGAGCGCCTGCAACAGACCGCACGCATCGCGGCGGTCACCGCCCAGGCGGCCGACGCCCCCGTCGGCACCGATGCCGCGCTGGCCGCCGATGTGGAAGCCGCACTGGTCCAGGTCGGGTACCACGCCGAGGAGGCCGCCGCCGTTGCGCGGCGCCTGTCGACACCCGGCGGCGAAGACGAAACGACCTCACGTACCGAACTGAGCGCCCGCCTGAAAGCGCGTGCGCGCCTGGGCGAGCACGCGCTTTCAGGCGGGCG
>NZ_LLXV01000076.1 GCF_001431665.1 Stenotrophomonas beteli
CTCCCCAAGCACCCCCCGCACGAACTGGCCGACTTCGTGCTGGACCGCCTGCGCAAGGTCGCGATGGCGGCGTAAGGCCGGCCGCGGGGTCGGATCCCGGAACGGGCTCCGACCCTGTATCGCAACGCGTCGACCACGGGGTCAGAGCCCCTGCGGGGATCTGACCCCACGCCTTTGGCACACCCCTTGCAGCTTCCCGGGCAACGTTCCCGTGGGAGTGCACCGTGCGCAACCTGATTACCGACTACCTGGGCGTCCACGCCCAGGCCATGCCGTTGCGCGAACAGCGGATGAAGCTGATCGCCAGCAACCTCGGCAATGCCGATACGCCCGGCTACAAGGCCCAGGACCTGGACTTCGATGCCGCCCTGCGCCACGCCCAGGGGCAGGATGCCAACGGCCTGATGGCCACCACCCATGAGCAGCACTACGAAATCAGTAGTGGCCTGAACCCGTTCCAGATCGCGCGCGAGGGCGTGCAGCCCAGCCTGGACGGCAACACCGTCGATCCCGATGCCGAGCGTGCCGCCTATGGCCGTGCCGCGCTCGAGTACCGCGCCTCGCTCAGCTTCGTCGAGAGCAAGGTGCGTTCCATGCTGACCGCGATCACGGGGCAATAAGCCATGAGCAACCTGCCGATCTTCGATATCGCCGGCTCCGCGCTGCAGGCGCAGTCGGTGCGCATGAGCACCATCGCCTCCAACCTTTCCAACGCTGACACCGTCGCCGGTTCCGCCGACGCCGTGTACAAGCCGCTGGAGCCGATTTTCCAGGCCGTCACCAGCAAGAACGATCCGAACATCACGTCGGTGAAGGTCAAGGAAATCACCCAGAGCGAGGCCGCGCCGATCAAGCGCTACGAGCCCGGCCACCCGCTGGCCGATGCCGATGGCTACATCTACCAGCCCGACGTGGACCCGGTCGCGCAGATGGTCAACCTGATCTCGACCTCGCGCAATTACCAGGCCGGCGTGGAGATGCTGACCACCGCCAAGGAACTGGCCCTGGCCACCCTGACCATGGGCCGCTGAGGCCCGAAGTACCGGATACCGCCATGACCACCGCCGTCAACAACCAGACCAGCCAGGACGTCTACAGCGCCCTCGGCCTGAACGCCCCCAACAGCAACGCCACCAAGAAGAAGAACACGCTGGACCAGGCCGACTTCCTGCGCCTGATGACCGAGCAGCTGCAGCACCAGGATCCGCTCAAGCCGATGGACAACACGCAGATGGTTGCGCAGATGGCGCAGATGTCGACCGTGCAGGGCATCACCGATCTGAACAAGACGGTGAAGGGCTTCCAGGAGTCGATGGCAAGCGACCAGGTGCTGCGTGGTGCCGCGCTGGTCGGCCACCAGGTGCTGGTGCCCTCTGAAAAGCTGGTGCTGGAGAAGGAAGGCAACGTGGAAGGCACGGTGGCCGCGCCGTCGGCCGGCATCATCACCGTGGATATCACCGACGCCAACGGCGCCAAGGTCACCTCGCTGAGCGTGGAAGCCAAGGCCGCCGGCGAGACCGCCTTCCAGTGGGACGGCAAGGACGCCAATGGCAAGCGCATGGAGCCGGGCAAGTACTCCATCGTCGCCAACCACGTCGACACCGCCGGCAAGAGCACCAAGCTGTCCACCTATGTGCAGGCGCCGGTGGAAAGCGTGACCGTCGGTTCCGACGGCCTGTACCTGAACCTCAAGGGCCTGGGCACGGCCCCGATCGACTACGTGCTCCGCGTCAGCTGAGCCGCACATTCCGCATCAACCAGGAGCATCCCATGGGCTTCAATGTCTCGCTGTCCGGCATCAATGCCGCCAACACCGACCTGAGCGTCACCGCCAACAACGTCGCCAACGTCAACACCACCGGCTTCAAGCAGTCGCGTGCCGAGTTCGCCGACCTGTTCGCCTCCACCAGCTATGGCCTGTCGACCAACCAGACGGGTTCGGGCGTGCGCGTTTCCAATGTTGCCCAGCAGTTCATCCAGGGCCACAACGAGCAGACCGGGCGCAGCCTGGACATGGCCATTTCCGGTGAGGGCTTCTTCACCATGAACATGAACGGCTCGCGTGTGTACTCGCGTGCCGGCAACTTCCAGACCGATTCGGCAGGCTATGTGGTCAACCCGCAGGGTGCACGCCTGCAGGTGTTCGCGCCGAATGCCGACGGCACCAACTTCGATGCCGGCCGCCTGGTCGACCTGCAGCTGCTGACCACCGACAGCCCGCCGAAGCAGACCAGCGAAGTGAAGGTCGGCTTCACCCTGCCCGCCAACGCCAAGCAGCCGACGGTCGCCACCTTCGACCCGGCCGATTCCAACAGCTACAACCATTCCAGCGGCGGCATCACCGTATACGACTCGCTGGGCGTGAGCCATATCCAGGTCTCGTACTTCGTGAAGGGCGCCAACCCGAACGAGTGGACCGTGCGCAACTACGTGGACGGCCAACCGGCCGGCGCTCCCACGGCGGTCACCTTCGACAACAGCGGCAAGCTGACCAGCCCGGCCAACGGCAAGGTCAGCCTGGGTACCTTCACCCCCACCACCGGTGCCGGCCAGCTGAACATGACGCTGGATGTCAGCGGCTCGACCCAGTACGGCGAGAAGTTCGCCCTGCGCAACACCCAGCAGGACGGCTATGCCGCCGGCAAGCTCAACGAGATCACCGTGTCCGAGTCGGGCGTGGTCTATGCCCGCTACTCCAACGGCGACGACAAGCCGCTGGGCCAGGTCGCGCTGACCACCTTCAACAACACCCAGGGCCTGGAATCGAAGGGCAACAACCTGTGGGTGGAGACGTTCGAATCGGGCACGCCGCGCACCGGCATGCCCGACACCTCCAACCTCGGCAAGATCCAGGCCGGCTCACTGGAAGCGTCCACCGTGGATCTCACCGAGCAGCTGGTCAACATGATCACCGCGCAGCGCAACTTCCAGGCCAACGCGCAGATGATCACCACCCAGGACCAGATCACCCAGACGGTCATCAACATCCGTTGATGACCCGCTGACCCTGTCACGGAACTCCCCGCATGGATAAAGCCCTTTACGTGGCGATGACCGGTGCCCGCGCCTCCCTGCAGGCGCAGGGAACGCTCAGCCACAACCTCGCCAACTCGGACACCCCCGGCTTCAAGGAAGCGCTGGCCAATACCGAAGCCTTTCCGATCCGCGGCCCGGGCTTTGCGTCGCGGGTGGATGCGCTGCACGTCGACGCCGGCTTCAACCGCCGGCCCGGCGCGCAGCACATCACCGGCAAGCCGCTGGACCTGGCGCTGCAGAGCGGCACCTGGCTGGCGGTGCAGGCCAGCGACGGCAGCGAAGCGTATACGCGCGGCGCCGCCCTGTCGGTGACGCCGAACGGGCAGCTGGTGACCTCCGGGGGGCGCACAGTGCTGGATGACAACAACAACCCGATTGCCATTCCGCCCTACCAGGCGATGGAGATCGGCGCCGACGGCACGATCTCGATCATCCCGCAGGGCGAAGGCCCGCAGACGATGGCGCAGATCGGCCGGATCAAGGTGGTACAGGCCCCGGACGAGCGCCTTGAACGCGGCCTGGATGGCCTGTTCCGCAACACCGACCCGCGCCAGCCGTTCGCGCCCGCCCAGGGTACGGCGGTGCACAGCGGCCAGCTGGAGGGCAGCAACGTCGATGCTGCCGGCGCGCTGGTGCAGATGATCCAGCTGCAGCGCCAGTACGAAATGCAGGTACAGGTGATCAAGCACGGCGATGACAACGCGCGCAGCGCCAACAGCCTGCTGCGCCTGGGCAGCTGACGGAATTCCGGCGCCGCCCGGGCGTGGCGCTGGCACACCGCTTGCACACCCGTTACCAAGGGCCGCATCACGCGGCCGGCTTCACCCAGACAGGACACCGAAGATGAACCAGGCATTGTGGATCGCGAAAACCGGACTGGATGCGCAGCAGATGCGCATGTCGGTGGTTTCCAACAACCTCGCCAACACCAACACCACCGGCTTCAAGCAGGACCGTGCCAGCTTCGAGGACCTGCTGTACCAGCAGGTACGCCAGCCCGGCGGTTCCTCCTCGGCGCAGACGCAGCTGCCGACCGGCCTGCAGCTGGGTACCGGCGTACGCGTGGTCGCCACCGCCAAGAACTTTGAACAGGGTGGCCAGCAGCAGACCGGCCGCGCACTGGACGTGATGGTCAATGGCCGTGGCTTCTTCGAAGTGCAGATGCCGGATGGCAGCTCGGCCTATACCCGCGATGGCTCGTTCAAGATCAACCAGGACAGCGAGCTGGTCACCAACAGCGGCTATCCAGTGCAGCCGGGCATCCAGATTCCCGAAGGTGCGCAGTCGGTGACCATCGGCAGCGACGGCACCATCAGCGTGAAGATGGCCGACAACGCCGCATCGGTGGAAGTGGGTGCGCTGACCCTGACCGACTTCGTCAATCCGGCCGGCCTGCAGGCCCGTGGCGAGAACCTGTTCCTGGAAACCACGGCATCGGGCCCGGCGCAGAACGGCAACCCCGGCCTGAACGGCCTCGGCACCGTGGTACAGGGTGCGCTGGAAGGCAGCAACGTCAACGTGGTCGAAGAACTGGTGTCGATGATCGAAACCCAGCGCGCCTACGAAATGAACGCCAAGGCGATCTCCACCACCGACTCGATGCTCGGTTACCTCAACAACAAGATCTGACCGGCCCAACCGGGAAACCGCCATGTCGCCCATTTCCAACTTCGCCCGCACTACCATGGCCTGCGCCGTGGTCGCCCTGCTCGGTGGCTGCGTGATCGCCGGCGACGTGCGCCCCTACCCGGCGATGGCACCGATCCAGCCGATCATGCCGCCGCAGGCCACGCCGACCGCCGGTGCGATCTATGCCGCCGGCCCGACCCTGCAGCTGTATTCGGACCGCCGCGCGCGCGACGTCGGCGACCTGTTGACCATCACGCTGCTGGAAAACACCACCGCGCAGACCAGTGCCAATACCGCCACCAACAAGGAATCCAACCTGAGCCTGGGTAGCCCGAGCATCTTTGGCGCGCCGGTCACCCTGGGCGGCAAGGACATCCTCAGCGCCAGTGCGGAGGGCAAGCGCGATTTCAGCGGCAAGGGCAACAGCGCGCAGAGCAACCGCCTGCAGGGCAATGTCACGGTCACGGTGATCCAGCGCCTGCCCAACGGCAACCTGGTGGTACAGGGGCAGAAGAACCTGCGCCTGAACCAGGGCGACGAACTGGTGCAGGTGCAGGGCATCGTGCGCCCGGGCGACATCAGCCAGGACAACACCATTCCCTCCAGCCGCGTGGCCGAAGCGCGCATTGTCTACGGCGGTCGCGGCCCGGTTGCGCAGTCCAACGCGATGGGCTGGCTGAGTCGCTTCTTCAACTCCGGGCTGACGCCGTTCTGAGTATGGCCATGAACTCCTTCTTCTCTTCTTCCTGGCAGCGCCGCGTGCCGTCGTTCGTCGCGCTGATGCTCTTGGTCGTGGCAGCCCCGGCCAGCGCCGAGCGCATCAAGGACCTGGCCCAGGTTGGCGGCGTGCGTGGCAATGCCCTGGTGGGTTATGGCCTGGTGGTCGGCCTGGATGGCAGCGGTGACCGCACTAGCCAGGCACCCTTCACGGTGCAGAGCCTGAAGAACCTGCTCGGCGAACTGGGCGTGAACGTGCCACCCAACGTCAACCCGCAGCTGAAGAACGTAGCCGCGGTGGCGATCCACGCCGAACTGCCGCCGTTCGCCAAGCCGGGCCAGCCGATCGACATCACTGTTTCCTCGATCGGCAACGCGGTGTCGCTGCGTGGCGGTTCGCTGCTGATGGCGCCGCTGCGCGGTGCCGATGGCCAGATCTACGCGATCGCGCAGGGCAACCTGATCGTCGGCGGCTTCGGTGCGCAGGGCAAGGATGGTTCGCGGGTTTCGGTGAACGTTCCCAGCGTGGGCCGCATTCCCAATGGCGCCACCGTTGAACGCGCCCTGCCCGACCCACTGGCCAATGGCGGCGACATCACCCTGAACCTGCACAACAACGATTTCACCACCGTTTCGCGCATGGTCGCTGCACTCAACAACGCGTTCGGCGAAGGCGCAGCGCGTGCGGTCGATGGCGTGACCGTTGCGGTCACCGCACCGACCGATCCGGGCGCCCGTATCGGCCTGCTCGCACGCATCGAGAACCTGGAGCTGACTCCGGGCAGCGCGCCGGCCAAGGTCGTGGTCAATTCGCGTACCGGCACCGTGGTCATCGGCCAGCAGGTTCGGGTCGGGCCGGCGGCGATCTCGCACGGCTCGCTGACCGTCACGATCCAGGAAAACACCAACGTCAGCCAGCCCAACGCCCTGTCCGGCGGCCGCACCGTGGCCAGCCCGCAGTCCACCATCACCGCCACCAACGATGGCAGCCGCATGTTCAAGTTCAGCGGCGGCACCACGCTGGACGAGATCGTGCACGCGGTGAATGCGGTGGGCGCGGCGCCAGGTGACCTGATCGCGATCCTGGAAGCCCTGAAGCAGGCCGGCGCATTGAGTGCCGAGCTCGAGGTGATCTGACATGCGCATCACTCCCGCATTCGATCTGAACCCCGCACAGCAGAACGACCCGGCCAAGATCGACAAGGTCGCGCGCCAGCTGGAAGGCCAGTTCGCGCAGATGCTGGTCAAGAGCATGCGTGATGCCAGTTTCGGCGACTCGCTGTTTCCCGGCGAGAACAAGATGTTCCGCGACATGTACGACCAGAAGATCGCCGAGGCGATGACCCGCGGCAAGGGCCTGGGACTGTCGGGCATGATCGCCCGCCAACTGTCCGGCCAGGCGGCCGAGGGCCCGGCGCTGGATACCCGGGTGGACCCGGCCAGGGCCAGCCGTGCCTACCAGCTCAACGCACCGGCGCGGCCGGCACCGGCACTGCCGCTGGAAGACGGCAGCCAGGCCGCGCGCCTGCTGCAGCAGATGGGCGCCGGTGCACAGGACGGCGCACAGGCCGCGCTGGCCCCGATGGCGCAGGCCCTGGACCTCATCGCCGGCCGCGAGAGCAGCAGCATGCACCGCTCGCTGGGTACCGAGGATCCGTACATCGGTGGCCTGCAGGGTGAGGACTGGGCCGCCAACAGCGATCAGTGGCCGGCAACGGCCAGCAACCGCGGCACCGCAGTCAGCCCGGCCGACGCGCTGGCCACGCGCAGCGCGGTCGCACAGCTTGGGGCGCACACGCCGGAGGGCTTCGTGGCCAGCATCTGGCAGCACGCGCAGAGCGCGGCCAAGGAGCTGGGTGTGGATGCCCGCGCGCTGGTCGCCCAGGCCGCACTGGAAACCGGCTGGGGCAAGCGCCAGATCAAGCATGCCGACGGCAGCACCTCGCACAACCTGTTCGGCATCAAGGCCACCGGCTGGAACGGCCAGCGCGCCGTCGCCGGCACCCATGAGTACGTCGATGGCGTGCGCCGCAACGAGACCGCCAGCTTCCGCGCCTACAGCTCGCCGGCCGAGAGCTTCGCCGACTACGTGCGCCTGCTGAAGAGCAGCCCGCGCTACCAGCAGGCCCTGCAGGCCGGCACCGACGTGCAGGGCTTTGCCCGTGGCCTGCAGCGCGCCGGCTATGCCACCGACCCGCGCTACGCCGCCAAGATCGCCGCCATCGCCGGCGGCCCGACCATCGAGCGTGCCGTGGCCGCCGTGGCCGATGCCGGCGCGCGCCTTGGCCAGACCTTCGCCAGCACCGCAACCGCGGCGCTGGGTATCACCCGTCGTTGAGGAACCCCATGTCCAGCGTACTTTCCACCGGTACTGGTGCCCTGCTCGCCTTCCAGCGTGCGTTGGCGACCACCAGCCACAATGTGGCCAACCTCAATACCCCCGGCTACAGCCGGCAGAAGGTCGACTTCGCCACCGCCGATCCGCAGAACTATGGCTACGGCACGGTCGGCAACGGCACCCGCATCACCGACATCCGGCGCACGGCCGACCAGCTGGCGATTTCGCGCCTGCTCGACAGCAGTGGCGAACTGGCGCGCCTGAAGCAGCTCTCCGGCATGGCTGACCGGGTCAATGCGCTGTTCTCCGATGCGGCCACCAATGTCTCCGGGGTATGGTCGAACTTCTTCGACTCGGTCAGCGGACTGTCCTCCAACGCCGCCGGCACCGCCGACCGCCAGAACATGCTCGATGGCGGCAAGACCCTGGCCAACCGTTTCGTGCAGCTCAACACGCAGCTGAACAACCTCAACGGTGAAGTCAACAACGGTCTGTTGGCTGGTGCCACCGAAGTCAACCGGCTGGCGCAGGAGATCGCACAGATCAACGGGGCGATCGGCACCAACCTGGCCACCGCCGCACCGGATCTGCTCGATCGTCGAGACCAGCTGATCACCCAGCTGATCGGTTACACCGGGGGCACCGCGGTCATCCAGGACGGCGGCATCATGAATGTCTATACCGCCGGCGGCAACGCGCTGGTGGTGGGCACCACGGCCACCAAGGTCACGACCGTGGCCGATCCCTACCAGCCCGAGCGCCTGCAGCTGGCCCTGGAAACCCAGGGCAACACGATCCGCCTGGACCCCAAGGCCGTGGGCGGCCAGATCGGTGGCCTGCTGGAATTCCGCGATACGGTGCTGACGCCGGCCCAGGCCGAACTGGGCAAGCTGGCGGTGGGCCTGGCCGAGAGCTTCAACCAGGCCCATCACCAGGGTGTTGACCTGTACGGCCAGCTCGGTGGCGACTTCTTCAACATCGGCAACCCGCGCGTCACCGCCAACACCAGCAACACCGGCACCGCCAGCCTCAGCGCCACCTATGGCGACCTGGGCAAGCTCGACGCGCAGAACGTGGTGCTGCAGTTCGACGGCAGCAACTGGAAGGCCAGCCGCGCCGACACCGGTGCCAGCATTCCGCTGACCGGCACCGGCACCGCCGCCGACCCGCTGGTGATCAACGGCGTGCAGCTGGTGGTCGGTGGCACGCCGGCCGCCAACGATCGCTTCCTGCTGCAGCCCACCGCCGGCGTCGCTGGCAGCCTGGAAGTGGCGATCACCGACCCGTCACGGATCGCGGCCGCCGCTGCGGTAAAGGGTGCGGCAGCCACCGCCAACACCGGCACCGGCAAGCTGAGCGGGGTCACCGTGACCGACGCCGGCAACGCCAACCTGCGCAATCCGGCGGCGATCGTGTTCACCTCGGCCACCACCTACACCATCGATGGCGGCCCACCGCAGACCTATACCCCCGGCCAGACCATCAGCGCCAATGGCTGGAGCTTCGTGCTCGATGGTGCGCCCAAGGTCGGTGATACCTTCAACATCACCCCGACCCCGGCCGGCTCGTCCGACAACAGCAATGCCACCCGGCTGGCCAAGGTGGAGAGTGCCAAGGCCTTCAACGGTGGCACGGTTACCCTCAACGGCGCACTGGGCGGGCTGACCACGCAGGTCGGCGCCGCCGCGCGCTCGGCCGAGTATTCGCTGGACGCGCAGCTGGTGATCAATGACAAGGCGCAGGCCGCACGCGATGAAATCTCCGGCGTCAACCTGGACGAAGAAGCCGCCGACATGCTTCGCCTGCAGCAGGCCTACCAGGCGGCGTCGCAGCTGATCTCCACCGCCGACAGCATGTTCCAGACCATCCTGGGAGCCGTGCGCCGATGAGCACCCGTATCTCCACCGGAATGATGTACAACCAGTCGGTGTCGCTGATGATGGCCAAGCAGGCCAAGCTCAGCCACCTGGAGCAGCAGATCGCCACCGGCAGCAAGATCGTCAGCGCCAAGGACGATCCGGTCGGCGCCGGCGCCGCTGTCGGGCTTGATCGCAGCCTGGCGGCGCTGGACCGCATGAAGCTCAACGCCGGCAATGTGCAGAACCGCCTGGGCGTGCAGGAAAACACCCTGGCCCAGGTCAACGACCTGATGGCCCGCGTCAACGACCTGACGATCCAGGCCAGCAACCCGGCGCTGAGCGCGGCCGACAAGAAGACGCTGATCACCGAGGTCAACCAGATCCGCGATGGCCTGCTGTCGCTGGCCAACAGCAGCGACGGCACGGGCCGCTACGTGTTTGGCGGCACCAACGATGGCGACCCGCCATTTGCCAAGATCAATGGCAAGGTGGTCTATCGTGGTGACCAGACCCAGCGCCAGGTCGAGGTGGGTCCGGACACCTACGTGCAGGATGCCCTGCCCGGCAGCGAGATCTTCATGCGCATTCCCACCGGCGATGGGTTCGTTGATGGTACGGCCGCAGCCACCAACACCGGCAATGGCGTGCTGACCAACATCACCCGTGACGGCAGCGACAGCTGGAATGGCCAGGCCTTCAGCATCCGCTTCACCGCGGCCAACCAGTACGAAGTGGTGGATGGCGCTGGCAACGTGACCGGCACCGGCACCTACAAGGCCGGTGACGATCTGGAAGTGAACGGGGTGCGCCTGCGGATCACCGGTGCACCGGTGGCCGGTGACAGCTTCAACGTGCAGGCCGCCAGCAGCCGCGACATCTTCGACACCATGGACAAGCTGGTAGCTGCACTGGACGCTGATACCGGAACCGCCGCCCAGTTGGCCGCGCAGCAGAACCAGCTGCAGAGCGCACTGCGCGACGTGGCACGCGCGTCGGAGCGCATGATCGACTCACGTGCCGCTGGCGGCGCGCAGTTGAAAGCGCTGGACAACGCGGCCGACATGCGCGAGGCCAACGGCGTGACCCTGAAGACCACGCTGTCGCAGATGCGCGACCTGGACTATGCCGATGCGTTGAGCCAGTACCAGTTGCAAAGCACTGCGCTGCAGGCGGCGCAGACGATCTTCTCGCAGATGCAGTCGATGTCGTTGTTCAACAAGATCCGCTGACGCTTCCACAACGCCCGCTCAGAAAGGCCGCGATGCCCTGCATCGCGGCCTTTTTCGTTTCTGGCTCCGGGTGCTGCCGTGGCCAGGCCGGGCTGGGCCATTCCAGGCCGATTGTCCGGGATTTCCCTTCAGGCCCGGCCCTGCCCCGCCGATACCTTCATCAGCGCTGGCCGGGCCCTGCCCGACCACCCCTTTCCGGGGCGCCTCGACCCTGGCAACAAGGCAGAAAACCCCGGAAAAACAGCCTCCGGCAACGAATTTCGGCTGCATCGGAATTCACGCCTAAAGGTTGTTGACAAAGCGCCGTTATTCATTTGGCAACGGCGAAGCACACAGCCACACAAAAAAACAGGCGGCGCTTCGTTTCATTCACCAACGGGTTCCATATAAGAGGAGACGACCCCATGGCACAGGTAATCAACACCAATACGATGTCGCTCAACGCTCAGCGCAACCTGAGCACCAGCGGCAGCTCGCTCGCCACCACCATCCAGCGCCTCTCGTCCGGCCTGCGCATCAACAGCGCGAAGGACGACGCGGCCGGCCTGGCCATCAGCGAGCGCTTCACCACCCAGATCCGTGGCCTGGACGTGGCCATCCGCAACGCCAACGACGGCATCTCGCTGGCCCAGGTCGCCGAGGGTTCGCTGAACGAAGTCGGCAACAACCTGCAGCGCATCCGCGAACTGGGTGTACAGGCGTCCAACGCCACCAATTCGGCCAGCGACCGCAAGGCCCTGCAGGCCGAAGTGACCCAGCTGGTCAGCGAAATCGACCGCGTGGCCAAGCAGGCCGACTTCAACGGCACCAAGCTGCTGGACGGCAGCTTCACCAGCCAGCTGTTCCAGGTCGGTGCCAACGCCGGCCAGGCCATCGCCATCAACAGCGTGGTCAACGCCAAGGCCGATTCGCTGGGCGCGGCCACCTTCGCCAACGGCTACACCGGCACCGCGCTGGCCGTGGACAAGGCTACCGCCGATACCACCTACTCCGGCCTGCAGGTCTCGGTGACCCCGCCCGGCGGCACCGCTACCACCGTCACCATCAGCGACTTCACCGTCAAGGCGGGCGAATCGATCAGCTCGGCCACCGCGGCGGCGATCAACAACAAGCTGGGTGAAACCGGCGTGGTCGCCTCGGTCAATGCCGGTGTGATCAGCCTGGCCTCGGTCAAGGATGGCCAGACCTTCGCCCTGGGCGTCAGCGCGGCCACCCCGCCGGCCGGCGTCACCGCTGCGACCATCGCCGGCCTGGGCCTGACCGAGACCAGCACCAACGGCGGCACCCTGACCGGTGCAGCGGCCAGCTTCGTCAAGGACCTGAACGTCACCACCGCCGAAGGCGCGCAGAAGGCGATGTCGATCGTCGACAAGGCGCTGGAATCGGTCAACAGCGTGCGCGCCGACCTCGGTGCGATCCAGAACCGCTTCACCTCGGTGGTGGCCAACCTGCAGACCTCCTCGGAAAACCTGTCCGCCTCGCGCAGCCGCATCCGCGATACCGACTTCGCCAAGGAAACCGCCGAACTGACCCGCACCCAGATCCTGCAGCAGGCCGGTACGGCCATGCTGGCCCAGGCCAACCAGGTACCGCAGAACGTGCTCAGCCTGTTGCAGCGCTGACATGAGTCGCCCCCGGGGCACGTCGGGGGCGCCTAACCCAACTCACGTGCAACCGCTCAAGGACCTCTCCTCATGGCACAAGTCATCAACACCAATACGATGTCGTTGAATGCTCAGCGTAACCTGAGCACCAGCGGCAGCTCGCTGGCCACCACCATCCAGCGCCTGTCCTCCGGTTCGCGCATCAACAGCGCCAAGGACGACGCCGCCGGTCTGGCGATCTCCGAGCGCTTCGGCACGCAGATCCGCGGTACCGACGTGGCCATCCGCAACGCCAACGACGGCATCTCGCTGGCCCAGGTCGCCGAAGGCTCGCTGACCGAAATCGGCAACAACCTGCAGCGCGTCCGCGAGCTGTCGGTGCAGGCCTCCAACGCCACCAACTCGGCCAGCGACCGCAAGGCCCTGCAGGCCGAAGTGACCCAGCTGGTCTCGGAAATCGACCGCGTTGCCAAGCAGTCCGATTTCAACGGCACCAAGCTGCTGGACGGCTCGTTCTCCAGCCAGCTGTTCCAGGTGGGCGCCAATGCCGGCCAGGCCATCGCCATCGACAAGACCATCGACGCCAAGGCCAACGCCCTGGGCGGCGCCCGCTTCGACACCAACTCGCTGGCCCTGGCCGACCCGGGCACCAACGCTGACTTCAGCACCACTGGCCTGTCCATCAACGGCGTGGCCATCGCCGATGTCTCGGTCAAGCAGGGCGCCGACGCCGCTGCCACCGGCAAGGCCTCGCGTGAAGCCCTGGTGACCGCGATCAACGCCAAGATCGGCGAAACCGGCGTCTACGCTGAAGTCAACGGCACCGCCGGCGTGACCCTGACCTCGGTCAAGGACAGCGCCAACGCCGATGGCTCGTTCAAGGCCATCACCGCGACCCCGGGCACCTGGACCGGCGCCACCGCGCCGACCTTCACCGCCACCACCGCTGCGACGGCACCGGCGGCGAAGTACGCCAGCAACCTGGACGTCAGCACCGTGAAGGGCGCCCAGCAGGCAATGGAAATCGTCGACAAGGCCCTGGGCGCGATCAACAGCACCCGCGCCGACCTCGGTGCGATCCAGAACCGCTTCACCTCGGTCGTGGCCAACCTGCAGACCTCGTCGGAAAACCTGTCCTCCTCGCGCAGCCGCATCAAGGACACCGACTTTGCCAAGGAAACCGCCGAGCTGACCCGCACCCAGATCCTGCAGCAGGCCGGTACGGCCATGCTGGCCCAGGCCAACCAGGTGCCGCAGGGCGTGCTCAGCCTGCTGCGCTGATCCGCTCGCCGATCGATCTCCGGGCGCTGCATGACGCGGCGCCCGGATCCTGAAACACGTTCCACCTCCGCCGAAGGAAAAGCACCATGGCACAAGTCATCAACACCAACACGATGTCGCTGAATGCTCAGCGCAACCTGAGCACCAGCGGCAGCTCGCTGGCCACCACCATCCAGCGCCTGTCCTCCGGTTCGCGCATCAACAGCGCCAAGGACGACGCCGCCGGTCTGGCGATCTCCGAGCGCTTCGGCACGCAGATCCGCGGTACCGACGTGGCCATCCGCAACGCCAACGACGGCATCTCGCTGGCCCAGGTCGCCGAAGGCTCGCTGACCGAAATCGGCAACAACCTGCAGCGCGTCCGCGAGCTGTCGGTGCAGGCCTCCAACGCCACCAACTCGGCCAGCGACCGCAAGGCCCTGCAGGCCGAAGTGACCCAGCTGGTCTCGGAAATCGACCGCGTTGCCAAGCAGTCCGATTTCAACGGCACCAAGCTGCTGGACGGCTCGTTCTCCAGCCAGCTGTTCCAGGTGGGCGCCAACGCCGGCCAGGCCATCGCCATCGACAAGACCATCGATGCCAAGGCCGGCTCGCTGGGCACCTCGACCTTCGCTACCGGTGCAACCGCTGCGCTGGCCGCCAGCACTGACGGCGCCCGTTTCTCCGGCACCGTGATGGGCGTTGACATCGGCACTGTCGAAGTCAAGGCTGGCGCCACCACCGCCGATGCCTCCAAGGCTGTGGCCACCGCCATCAACGCCAAGATCGGCGAAGCCGGCATCTACGCCGAAGCCAATGCCGACGGTACCCTGAAGCTGAGCTCGGTGAAGGAAGGCAAGGCCGTGGCCGCTGCCGATATCGCCCTGATGCGCAGCGACTTCGATGGCACCGCCAAGACCTGGGGTACCGCTGCCGCTGCCGGTGCCTACACCGCCGGTACCGATACCGCTGCCAACGTGCAGAAGCTGGACGTGAGCACTGTGCTCGGCGCACAGCAGGCGCTGGAAGTGGTCGACAAGGCCCTGGGCGCGATCAACAGCACCCGCGCCGACCTCGGTGCGATCCAGAACCGCTTCACCTCGGTCGTGGCCAACCTGCAGACCTCGTCGGAAAACCTGTCCTCCTCGCGCAGCCGCATCAAGGACACCGACTTTGCCAAGGAAACCGCCGAGCTGACCCGCACCCAGATCCTGCAGCAGGCCGGTACGGCCATGCTGGCCCAGGCCAACCAGGTGCCGCAGGGCGTGCTCAGCCTGCTGCGCTGATCCACGGCAAGAAGGCGCCGCTACCGTCGAAGTGAATCGACGGTAGCGGCAACCTGGAAGCCAGGGTGCTCGAAGGCGCGGGCCATGCCCGGCCCAGGAACCGTCCCGAACCGGCTTGGCATCGCCCGCCCCTGCGGACCTCTCTTTCAGCGCTGTACTCTTGACTGCACGTACCGGGCGGCTTCGTCTCCCCCCGATTGTCAGTAGCCTGATCCCTCCCCTGCATTGGGGGAGGGTTTTTTGCAGACCCCCGGCAGCCTGCGGTGAACCCACCCGCACCCTGCCCCAACCCTCCTGCAACCTGCGTGCCAGAACCCGCTGCCAGACCGTTGGCACGGTGCATGCATCAACGAAGTCCTCAAGACCCAGCGGCGCAGGCCGCTATTTTCGTTGACGACGGGCCACCACACCGCGGCCAGGCCCGGATACCAGGAGAAACGACGTGGCAGACTTTGGATACGGTGGCATCGGCTCGGGACTGGACATTTCCAGCATCGTCAACCAGCTGGTCGCAGCTGACCGCAAGCCCGCCGACAATGCGCTGAACCTGCAGCAGTCCAAGGCCAAGATGCAGCTGTCGTCGATCGGCACCGTCACTGCGGCCTTCGACAAGCTGAAGACGGCGCTGACCGCGCTGAACGCCACCACCGCGTTCGACACGCGCACGGTGACCGCCAGCAAGGGCGGCGACAAGGGCACCGACGAGATCCTGACGGCATCGGTCGCGCTGTATGACGTCGGCACCACCAAGGCAGCAGCCTCCAACGGCACGCACGTGGTCAACGTCACCTCGCTGGCCACCGCGCACAAGCTGATCGCCGACACGTCGGTACCCAAGACCGACACGTTTGCTGCCGGAACCTTGACGCTGACCGTCGGCGTGGGCGACAAGGCCAAGACCATGAACGTGGAGGTGGAGGACGGCGACACGCTGACCACCATCCGCAACAAGATCGATGCGGCCGGCCGCAAGGAAGGCGTGCAGGCCACCCTGATCAGTTCCGGCGACAACCAGTACCTGTCGATCGCCCAGGAGAAAACCGGTGCCGCCAACGCGATCAAGCTCGAATACGCCGGCAGCGACGCCAAGCTGGGCGGCCTGGTCAACAGCCTGAAGCAGAACACCGCCGCCGCCGATGCCGAGTTGACCATCGATGGCGTCAAGGTCGTCAGCGCCAGCAATACCGTGGCCGATGCGGTCCCGGGCCTGACCCTGAACCTGAAGATGCCGGGCACCAGCACGGTGACCATCAGCACCGACACTGCTGCGGCGACCAAGGTGATGCAGGAGTTCGTCACCGCGTACAACGCCGCACTGGCGGCCATCAACACCGAAACCAAGTACGACGCCAAGACCAAGGAAGCCTCCACGCTGACCGGCGATGCGCAGATGCGCGGCGCCACCAGCCAGCTGCGCTCGGTCATGTCGAGCGTGCTCAAGGACCTGGCCGGTGACAAGCTCGATGCCAAGGCGATCGGCCTGGATACCCGCGGCTACCCCAACGCCGACGGGACCCTGATCCTGGACACCACCAAGTTCGCCGCCGCACTGGCCAGCCAGCCGGAGAAGATGCGCCAGGCGATCACCGGTGACACCGGCGGCGCCGGCCAGCTGTACACGCTGGTTGATGGCTATGTCAGCACCACGGTCGGCAAGGAAGGCGCCTTCGTGGCCCGCACCAAGGGCCTGAACACCACGCTGGACAACATCGACAAGCGCCGCAAGGACCTCGACACGCGCATGAAGAGCGTGGAAGAGCGCTACAAGAAGCAGTTCCTGGCGCTGGACAGCCTGATGGGCAAGCTGCAACAGAGCAACACCGCGCTGCAGCAGCAGCTGGCGCAGTTGAATCGCTGACAACGCGTGAGCAGCGCTCAAGTTTGGCGCGCAACGCACCGATAACGGACGCAACAGCAATCATCGCCGGGCTGTCGGCTGCGATCACCCTGATCGCCCGGCGGCGCCCAGCGCAAGGAGAATCACGAATGTACGGTTCCAGCCGTCAGTACGCCGAGCAATACCGCCAGGTGGGAGTGACCAGCGCGGTCGCCGATGCCGATCCGCACAAGCTGGTGGCGATGCTGCTGGCCGGCGCGCTGGAGCGCGTGCGCCGCGCCCAGGCCAGCCTGGAACGCGGCGACCAGGCCGGCAAGGGCAAGGCGATCGGCGAAGTCTGTGCGATCGTCGGCCATCTCAACGGCTCGCTGGATCACGAAGCCGGGGGCGAAATCGCCGCCAACCTGTCCTCGCTCTACGACTACGTGCTGCAGCGCCTCACCGAGGCCAACCTGCACAATGACCGTGCTGCGCTGGATGAGGCCCTGCAGCTGCTCGGCGAGATCGACAGCGCCTGGAACGCGATTCCGCACGAACAGCGCCGCCCGGCCGCGGTGGCACCATGAGCCTGCACGAACTGCACGCACAGCTGGATGCATTCGAGAAAGCGCTGGGCGAGGACACGCTCGAGCAGGCCGACAGCCTGCTCGACGGCCACGACAGCACCCTGCATGCCCTGCTCAGCCAGCCCCTGACCCCGGCCGACCACGCCCCGCTCACGGCACTGTTCGAACGCCAGCAGAACCTGCTGGGCCTGCTGCGCCAGCGCCGCGATGCGGTAGCTGCATTGATGAACGATGGCCAGCGCTCCCTTCGCGCGGCGCATGCCTACCTGCAGGCAGAATCGCTGGCATGACCCTGCTGCCCACCACCTCGCTGCATCATCCGGCCGAGAGCGAACTGTTCGACGAGACCCTGAGCTGCGAGCTGGCCCTGCCGGCCGAGTTCCAGGCCGGCAGCGCGGCGGGCCGAACCAGCAGCGCCGAGGGGCTGCTGCGCAGCCTGGCGCTGGTTGAGGACAGCCGCATCGACGAGCACGAAGAACGCAGCGAAGCAAGCCTGCAGCTGCAGCGCGTGGAAGCCAAGCTCGACCTGGCGATGGTGCTGCTGGGCCGTCTGGTGCGCCAGCAGGGCCAGGAACTCACTCTGCGCCCGGTGCGCTGGTCGCGCCGCGGCATCCGCCTCCAGCTCGGCCCGCGCAGCGGCGCCAGCGCGGGTCAGGCCGGGGTGGTACGCCTGCAACCCAGCGACTGGTTGCCCGATCACATCGACCTGCCGGTGGAAGTGATGGCCGAGGCGGCAGACGGCAGCGGCGGGCACTTCCTGTGGTTGCGGTTCCAGCGGCTTGGCGATGGCCTGGAGATGGCGATGGAGCGGCACCTGTTCCGCCTGCACCGCCGGCAGGTGGCCGAGGCGCGTCGCGCCCGTTGAATCGTGCCTGCGGGTGAGTGAAGGTCAACCCTTGGCGCACCCGTTCAGCTAAGTTAAGGTGGGCTCCCCTGGACGGATCTGCTGCGTGCCTGTGCGAGTTCTCATCGTCGACGACCACACCCTTGTCCGTGCCGGACTGGCACGGCTGCTGCAGGGGTTTGCCGACGTGCAGCTGGTCGCAGAGGCCAGCAACGCCGAGCAGGCACTTCAGCTTGCCCTGCAGCACGCACCGGACGTCGTGCTGATGGACCTGTCGCTGCCGGGCCGGACCGGTCTTGAGGCCCTCAGTGACATCCGCCTGCGCGCCCCTGGCACCCGCGTGGTGATGATGACCATGCACGACGACGCCGCCCATGTCCGCGATGCCCTGGATCGCGGCGCGGTGGGTTTCGTGGTCAAGGACGCCGCACCGCAGGAACTTGAGCTGGCGCTGCGCGCCGCGCACGCCGGCCAGGTGTTCCTGAGCCCGCAGATCTCGGCCAAGATGCTGGCACCCATGCTCGGCCGCGAGAAGCCCACCGGCATCGCCGCATTGTCACCTCGCCAGCGCGAGATCCTGCGCCGCATCGGCAAGGGTGAGAGCAACAAGGAAATCGCCGCCGACCTTGGCATCAGCGTCAAGACCGTGGAAACCCATCGTGCACGCATGATGGAATCGCTGGGCTGCCGCCGCGCCAATGATCTGCTGCTGCTGGCCGCCCGCCACCAGCACGAGCTGGAGTAAGCACCGGTATCGGGGTCAGATCCCTTTCCCGTGGAAAGGGATCTGACCCCGCGACCCCCTGCGTTGGCGACGACATCCCGTCACCCCGACATTCCCCGACAGGAATCCGTACACGACGATCCGTCCCCTCGCGTGGTCGGCAACGCAGAATCAAGGACTTGGCGGCAACTCTCGTCAATATTCCGCGCCGATGTAGGGAAAGTCCCTACACCCTGTCGGGATATCTACGAAGGCCCTCAGGAACCTCCCGATTCCGCCCCCGCCGGATCAAAAGCAAGATGCGTTCCACAAGGCGCCGGGGAGCGGTGCCGGGGAACCACGATGAAGGCTGCACTCTCGACCCAGCTGGGCCAACAACTTCACCTCACCCCGCAGTTGCTGCAGTCGATCCGGCTCTTGCAGCTCGATGGCCTGCACCTGGAACAGGAAATCCAGCGCCTGCTGGACTCCAACCCGCTGCTGGAGATCGAAGAGGCTGAAGCGCCTGCCGCCGACGCCAGCGATGCCAGCGCCACCACGCTGGACACCGCCGCCTTCGACGAGCTGCCCGAGCCGTCGATGTGGGACGTAGCCGGCGCCAGCTGGCAGGACGGCGACGACGACCGCATGGCGCGCATCGCTGCCGGCGAATCGAGCGATCCGCAGCTGCGCGTGCTGCAGCGGCTGTCGCTGGGCATGGACGATCGCCAGTTGGCGGTGGCGGCATTCTGGCTGGACCATTGCGACGAGGCCGGCTATCTGCAGGCACCGCTGCACCATTTGCAGCTGCTGGCCAGCGCGCAGTTCGACATCGCCGCTGACGGCGTGGAAGCCATCCGTCAGCAGCTGCTGCACGGCGAGCCCGCCGGCATGGCCGCGCAGGACCTGCGCGAAGGCCTGCTGGCGCAGCTGCGCAGCCTGCATGGCGTGGTGCCGGCCCGGCACCTGGCCGCGCGTATCCTGGGCGGCGCACTGGACGCCCTGGCCGCGCACGACTACCCCGCCCTCGCCCGCCAGCACGATGCCGAGATCGATGACGTGCGCGAGGCGGTTCGCCTGATCCTCTCGCTGCAACCCCGCCCGGGCGACAGCCTGCTGCCCGAGCGCAACGTCGTGGTGGTGCCGGACGTGGTCGCCTGGCACGCCGATGGCCAGTGGAAGGTGGCGCTGAATCCAGCCACCAGCCGCCGCGTCTCGATCAACAGCCAGTACGAACAGGCACTGGCCGACAGCAGCGAGGCTGCCCCGGCGCTGCGCGAGATGCTGCAGGAAGCACGCTGGTTCAGCCGCGGCCTGTCGATGCGCTATGACACGCTGCTGCGCACCGCGCGGGTGATCGTCGAGCGCCAGGCCGCTTTCCTGGTGCGTGGCGAGGAGGCCATGGCGCCGCTGACCCTGAAGGAAGTGGCCGAGGAAATCGGCATGCACGAGTCAACGGTCTCGCGCATCACCACCGGCAAGTTCCTGCAGACCCCGCGTGGCACCTTCGAACTGAAGCACTTCTTCGCCGTGCGCCTGGAAGGCGCCAGCGTCTCCGGGCAAGCGGTCAAGGCCATGGTCCGGCGCCTGATCGACGCCGAGCCGGCCGGCCGCCCGCTGGCTGACGAGGCCATCGCCGGCCTGTTGTCGCGCCAGGGGGTGAACATCGCCCGCCGAACCGTCGCAAAATACCGAGAACAACTGGATATCGCCCCGGCCCGCGAACGGCGCCGGCTCAGCGCCAGGCAACCGCAGCTGGCCCGGGTGGGCTGAAAAGGATGTTGGACATGAACAAGCTCACGGTCCTGCTGGTCGATGACCACGAGGGCTTCATCAATGCGGCGATGCGCCATTTCCGCAAGATCGACTGGCTGCAGATCGTCGGCAGCGCCGGCAACGGCCTGGAAGCCATCGAGCGCTCGGAAACGCTGCGCCCGCAGGTGGTGCTGATGGACCTGGCGATGCCGGAAATGGGCGGCCTGCAGGCCACCCGCCTGATCAAGTCGCAGGACGATGCACCATACATCGTCATCGCCAGCCACTTCGACGACGCCGAGCACCGCGAACACGCGCTGCGCGCCGGCGCCGACAACTTTGTCAGCAAGCTGTCCTACATCCAGGAAGTCATGCCGATCCTGGAAGGCCTCAGGGAGGAACAGTCGTGAGCGAATCGCGCATCCTGGTGCTGGACAACGACGCCGTGCGCGCAGAGCGCACCGTTGCCCTGCTGGAATTCATGGACTTCAACCCGCGCTGGGTGTCCGACGCGGCCGACTTTGACCTGGGCCGCCAGCGCCAGAACGACTGGATGGCGGTAATCGTCGGCAGCCTGGACGACACCGCTGCCAGCACCGCGCTGTACCACTGGCTGGGCGGCAGCAGCCTGCCGCCGCCGGTGCTGCTGGCCGATGGCGATGCCGCTGCCTTCGCGCAACGGCATGGCCTGCACGAGGCCAACATCTGGCCGCTGGAAACGCCACTGCGTCACGCGCAGATGGAAGCCCTGCTGCGCCGCGCCAGCCTCAAGCGCCTGGATGCCGAACACCAGGCCGGCGCCGCGCAGGATCAAGGCCCGACCGGCAACGGCCCGGCGGTGACCGCACTGCGCACGATGATCGAGCAGGTTGCCGCGTTCGACACCACCGTGCTGGTGCTGGGCGAATCCGGTACCGGCAAGGAAGTCGTGTCGCGTGCGATCCACCAGCGCTCGCCGCGTCGTGACGGCCCGTTCGTGGCCATCAACTGCGGCGCCATTCCGGCCGACCTGCTGGAAAGCGAACTGTTCGGCCACGAAAAAGGCGCCTTCACCGGCGCACTGACCGCGCGCAAGGGCCGTTTCGAAATGGCCGAGGGCGGCACCCTGCTGCTGGATGAAATCGGCGACATGAGCCTGCCGATGCAGGTGAAGCTGCTGCGCGTGCTGCAGGAGCGCAGCTTCGAGCGCGTCGGTGGCAACCAGACCATCCGCTGCAATGTGCGCGTGGTGGCCGCGACCCACCGTGATCTGGAAACGCGCATCGCCGAAGGCAAGTTCCGCGAGGATCTGTTCTATCGCCTCAACGTGTTCCCGATCGACGTACCCGCGCTGCGCGAGCGGCGCGAGGACCTGCCGGCGCTGGTGGAAACCATCGCCGCTCAGCTGGCCCGCACCGGCCGTGGCGAAGTGCGCTTCACCCCGGAAGCCCTGCAGGCCCTGGCCGGCTACGAATGGCCGGGCAATGTGCGCGAACTGACCAACCTGGTCGAGCGCCTGGCGGTGCTGCATCCGGGCGGTTCAGTGCGCGTGCAGGACCTGCCGGCGCGCTACCGCGGCGATGCCGCGCTCGCGGCGGTGACCGCACCGGCACCGGCGCCGCCGGTTGCCAGCGAGGAACGCCTGGACCTGCGCAGCTTCTCGTTCCATACCCCGGGCAGCGGCAGCCAGCCGGCGTTGGAACATGGAATTGCCGTCAATCGCCCGGCGGCACCGGCCGCGCTGCCCGACGACGGCCTGGACCTGCGCAACCATATGGCCAACATCGAACTGGGCCTGATCAACGAAGCACTGGAACGCACCCAGGGCGTGGTCGCCCACGCTGCCCAGCTGCTCGGCCTACGCCGCACTACCCTGGTGGAAAAGCTGCGCAAGTACGGCATCGAACGCGAGCAGGCCGAACTGGCCGGCTGAAGCGTGCTACCAGCATGAAGGGGGCACGAACGCCTGGGCTTGCCCAGGCGCTGGTGTTTCTGGCGCCCGCGGTCGCCCGGGGGTCAGATCCCTTTCCCCAGGAAAGGGATCTGACCCCACTGCATTTGCACATTTTCCTAGAGACAACGGAATCGCACTGCGGAGCATGGCAGGGACATCCCAAGGAGGTCCCACCATGCATCACCTGATCCTGCTCGCCGCCCTGCTCTGCCCGGCCCTGGCTGCCGCCGCCAGCTGCAGCCTGCCCGCCACGCTGGACCAGCGCCAGTTCACCAACCTCAGCGACCCGCTGTACGCCCCGGACAACCCCAATGCCGGACGCATGGTCCAGGTCAGCTTCGCCGGCAGCCAGTACGTGCTCGACATCCTCGGCACCGACCTGCGCATCGGCGGCAGCTACCGCTACCAGCGCCTGGCCCCGCATATCGCGGAACTCCAGATGACCGAGGCCCACCCGGCCGGCCCCGCCCACTACACCCTGCTGCTGACCTGCCTGAGCGACCGTCAGGGTCGCTTCATCTACACCCAGCACGACGGCCCCATCGCACCGCGCCAGCGCCAGAATTCCGGCCACTGGACCCTGCAGCCGTAGGCCAGAAAACCGACGCCGGATAAATGGCGCCGCCAGTGGGGTCAGAGCCCGTTACGCCGCAACCGGATCTGACCCCATCCGATGAGCGCCGACCAACGGTCGGCACCCACCATCAGCAGCAGGTTCCAACAGATCGCGGCCACCTGTCGAAGGCGGGGTGGGTCCGGTTGCGGGGGCGTGAGCCGCATGGATGCGGCGACCGAGCCTACAGGGACGTATT
>NZ_LLXV01000077.1 GCF_001431665.1 Stenotrophomonas beteli
ATGGATGCCGCGGCCAAGCCTACAGGGACGTATTTACGGCGTCCCCCGCAACCGGACCCACCCCGCCAAACCCAGGAACCCAGCTTCTGCTTCGGCTGTTGCTGTTGCCTTGGCCTGAAGCAGGTGCCGGGTGCAACCCGGCCGATACTCTCCCAGTGCTAGGCTGTGGCCACCGACAACCACGGAGGCGGGATGGGGGCGATCGTGTTGTTGCCGCTGTGCGTGGACGACGCCGCGCTGGACCGGTGCCTGGCGGCGCTGGATGCCGGCACAGCGCCGGGTACCGCGGTCTGGCTGGCCGACGACGCGCAGACCGGCCCGCGCGCGCAGGCCGTGGTCGAGCACTGGCTGGCGCACACGCCATTGCAGGCCGAATACACGCGCCGCGCGCGGCCACTGGGCGAGGTGGCGCATCTGGATGAAATGCTGCGCGCCTGCGATGGCCTGGACGTGGCCGTGCTGGCGCCGGACAGCGTGCCGGCACCGGGCTGGTTGCAGCAGTTGCAGGACGCCTTCGCCCGCGACGCCGCCATCGCAACGGCAACCCCGTGGTGCAATGCCGGCGAAACCGCCGCGTGGCCTCGGCTGGGCGAGATCAATCCCGAACCGCGGGACCCGGCATTGCTGGCGCAGACCTGCGCCGCGCTGCCGGCGCTGCACCCCGAACTGCCCTCGGCGGTCACCCATGCGGTGCTGGTGCGCGGCAACGCCCGCCGTCGCGCCGGCGGCCTGGACGTGGACAGCTACATCGGCTGGAACGCGGCGCTGGTCGACCTGAGCCTGCGCATGGCCGGGCTGGGCTGGCGCAACGTATTGTGCGAGACCGCCTTCGTCAGCCGGGCCGGCGAGGCGGTCAGCCGCGACGGCGATCTGGAAGCGCTGGCCGCGCGCTGGCCGGGTTGGGTGCCGCGCCTGGCCGATTTCCTGATGCATGACCCGTTGCACGGGCTGCGGGCCGATCTGCAGCAACGCATGCGGCAGGCGATAATGCCGAGGGAACAGGGCGACCTGTTCGTCCCGTCCGTGCCGGAGCCTCCCGTTTGAATGCTGCCATTGCCGCCGTTGTCGTCACCTTCCAGAGCGGCAGCACCATCGATGCCTGCCTCTCGCGCCTGCGCCGGGCGCAGGATGTAGCCGAGATCCGGGTGATCGACAACGGTTCGCTGGATGGCACGCTTGAGATCGTGCAGCGCCATGCCAGCCATGACCCGCGCGTGCGCTTCGTCGGCAACCCGGACAACCCGGGCTTCGCTGCGGCCAACAACCAGGGCGTGGCCGATTCGCGCAGCCCGTGGCTGGCCTTCATCAACCCGGACCTGATGGTCGAGCCGGAGACCCTGGCGGCGCTGCGCGCCCGTGCCGATACGCTGGGCGACTGCCTGCTGGGCGTCGAACAGGTGGATGAGCAGGGCCATGCCGATGAGGCGGTGCGGCGACGCGACCCGGACTTCCTGATGATGCTGCGGTCACCGGGCAAGGGCTCGAAGCTGGCGATTCCGCGCGACCCGTCGCAGGCATTGCAGCGGGTGCCGGCGCTGTCCGGCGCTCTGCTGATGATGCCGCGCACCTTGTTCGACCGCATCGGTGGCTGGGACGCGGGCTATCGCCTGCATGCCGAAGACCTGGACCTGTGCCGGCGCGCGCGCGCGGCGGGGGCGGTGGTGGCCATCGCCAACGACCTTCAGGTCACCCACGTGCGCGGTGTCTCCAGCCGCTCGCGTCCGTTCTTCGTTGAATGGCACAAGCACAAGGGCCTGTGGCGCTACTTCCAGAAGTTCGAGGCCGGGCAACGCTCGATGCCGGTGCGGGTGGCGGTATTTGCGGCAATCTGGGCCCACGCGCTGATGCTGGTGCCGAGGTTGCTGCGCCGGTCGTTGTAGCGCCGAGCCCACGCTCGGCTCAGGCAACCCTCCAGCTGAGCGTGGCTCGGCTCTACGGAAGGCAGGCGCGCCCACGGTTCACTTGGCCGGGCGCATAATCCGCACCATGCCTATCATCCAGTCCCTGCTCGATACCGACCTGTACAAGTTCACCATGATGCAGGCGGTGCTGCACCAGCATCCCGGCGCCCAGGTGCAGTACCGGTTCAAGTGCCGCACCCCCGGCATCGACCTGGCCCGCTACATCGACCAGATCGACGAAGAAATCGGCCACCTGTGTGCGCTGCGCTTCAGCGATGCCGAGCTGGATTACATGCGTGGCCTGCGTTTCGTGAAGCCGGACTTCGCCGACTTCCTCGGCCTGTTCCATCTCGATCGCAAGTACATCCAGCTGCGTGCGTCGAAGACCGTGCCCGGCGAGATCGAGCTGGACATCACCGGGCCGTGGCTGCACACCATCCTGTTCGAAGTGCCGCTGCTGGCGATCATCAACGAAGTCTGGTTCCGCAACACCACCACCGCCGACTTCGCCGAGGGTGAGCGCCGTTTGCAGGCCAAGGCCGCGCTGCTGCGTGATACGCCGGGCTTCGAGCAGTGCCGCATCGCCGACTACGGCAGCCGCCGGCGCTACTCCCGCGACTGGCACGCGCGCCTGCTGC
Organism: Stenotrophomonas beteli; assembly: GCF_001431665.1. Taxonomy (GTDB): domain Bacteria; phylum Pseudomonadota; class Gammaproteobacteria; order Xanthomonadales; family Xanthomonadaceae; genus Stenotrophomonas; species Stenotrophomonas beteli. The sequence goes on from NZ_LLXV01000077.1 coordinate 2,540, forward strand.
CGTTGCTGCGCGATGCACTGGGGCCGCAACTGGTGGGCACCAGCAACGTGCACTTCGCGCGCCTGTACGGCATGACGCCGCATGGCACGATGGCCCATGAGTACCTGCAGGCGTTCCAGGCACTGGGCCCGCGCCTGCGCGATTCGCAGGTGGCGGCGCTGGAATCGTGGGCGCGCGAATACCGTGGCGACCTGGGCATCGCGCTGTCCGACGTGGTTGGCCTGGACGCGTTCCTGCGTGACTTCGACATGTACTTCTGCAAACTGTTCGACGGCGTCCGCCACGATTCGGGCGATCCGTTCGACTGGGGTGACCGCATGCTCGCGCATTTCCAGCAGCGCCGGGTCGATCCGCGCAGCAAGGTGCTGGTGTTCAGTGATGGGCTGGACATCGCCAAGGTGATGCGGCTGTACGACTACTTCCGCGGCCGTTGCCAGGTCGCGTTCGGGGTCGGCACCCACCTGACCAATGATCTGGGCCCGACCCCGCTCAACATCGTCATCAAGATGGTCCGCTGCAATGGCCAGCCGGTGGCCAAGCTCAGCGATTCGCCGGGCAAGAGCATGTGCGACGACCCCGGCTACCTGGCCTACCTGCGCCAGGTCTTCGAGCTGCCTCAGCCCGAGTAGGGGCGTCGCCCAGGCGCTTTACAGGTAATCGACCACCACCAGGTAAGCGCCCTGCAGCGGCTGCTGCCGGGCGGCTTCCACCCGGTAGCGCTCGGAGAAGGCGATATCGCCGGCGCGCAATGCGCTGGCCGACACCGACAGCGTCTGGCCCTGGCGCTTGCCGTCGCGCAGCGTGGCCGCCTGGCCGTCAGCCAGCGCCGTCACCGCCACCGTCGAACCCTTGGCCGACGGCGGGCAGGCCGCCAGGCTCAGCTCGCCCTGGGACAGGTTCATCGTGCAGCCCGGTTCGGCGATGCGGCCACTGAAGCGGACGCTGCCGCTGCTGGCCTGGGCCAGGGCACTGAGCGACATCAGGGCCACGCACAGCAGAAGGGAGTTCCTCATGACACGTTCTCTGGTTCGGTGTGTCCTAGTTAGCGACAGCTTCGACCCACCTTTAATAGGACGAGTCCGAATCTGCTAGGGCCATCACCAACAAAGAGTGATGCGCATCAAATAAGTCGTCTTTCCCTTGAAAACTTCCGGTTTGCGCGGGTGCTGCGGGCCTCACTAGCTGCGTCAGAAAGCGCCGCTTTCCGCTCGACGGCGCCCCCGTCAATCGTCAAGCGCCCGCGCAGGCTCAATTCGGGTAGCACGTCACACATTGAGCGTCAATGAATTGACGTTCAGAAAAATAATGTGACTTTCATCACACTTGTGCATATACTTTCGTCACGGATCCAAGGCAGGTACATCCGGATCCGGCCACAGGTGAGACGCAAGGATGGGTCTTGTTAGCCCGGCAGTGCTCCTTGCTTCCTCCTCTACTTTTCATCTCTTCAGTAGGGTTAGGTAAAAGCGAATGCACAAGATCAACCTCATTGCCGCTCTGATGCTGGCCGCCGCTCCGCTGGCCGCCAACGCCGCCGACGGCACCATCACCTTCAACGGCAAGGTGACCGACAAGACCTGCACCATCTCGACCCCGGGCGGCAAGGATTTCGCCGTGACCCTGCCGACCGTGTCCAAGAACACCCTGGCCACCGCCGGTGCCGTGGCCGGTCGTACTCCGTTCGCCATCAACCTGACCAAGTGCAGCGCCGGCAACGTCGCCACCTACTTCGAGCCGGGTTCGACCGTCGACTTCAACAGCGGCCGCCTGGTCAACCAGGCCTCGGCCAACGCTGCCACCAACGTGCAGCTGCAGCTGCTGGGCTCGAACAACCAGTTCCTGCCGATCAAGGCTGCCGGCGCTGGCCTGGCCCAGACCAACTCGCAGTGGGTCACCGTCGGCACCGACGGCTCGGCCGACCTGAACTACTACGCTGAGTACTACGCCACTGCCGCCGCCACCCCGGGTGACGTCACCAGCAGCGTCAAGTACACGATCATCTACAACTGATCGTCGCCGTACCCGCATTGGCCGGCGTACGCGCCGGCCCGTGCTCCGCGGCCTCTGGCCACACCCCTCGAGCGTAGTTCTTCCGATGAAAGCACTCTTTCCCCGGGCGCTGCTGCTGGCAGCGTTCACGCTGCCCTTCTGCCAGAACGCTCTGGCCGGCGTGGTGGTCAATGGCACCCGCGTGATCTATCCGGCGCAGGCGCGCGAAGTCACCGTGCAGGTCGACAACGTGGGCGACTCGCCGGCCCTGGTCCAGGCCTGGATCGACAGTGGCGATGCCAACCAGACCGCCGATACCAGCGATGCACCGTTCGTGCTGACGCCGCCGATCGCGCGCGTCGAGCCGGGCCGCAGCCAGGCGCTGCGCGTGATCTTCTCCGGTGCCCAGCTACCGACCGACCGTGAAACGGTGTTCTGGCTCAACGTGCTGGATGTGCCGCCGTCGCCGGACAACGCCGACAACGGCGACCAGAATTACCTGCAGGTCGCGTTCCGTTCGCGGCTGAAGCTGTTCTACCGGCCGCAGGGCCTGAAGGGCGTCGCCAACGACGCACCGGCAGCGCTGCGCTGGTCCCGCACCGGCGACCGCCTGCGGGTGGAAAACCCCAGCCCCTTCCACGTCACGCTGGCTGAAGTGCATGCGCTGACCGGCAACAGTGAAAAGGCGGTTGAGGACAAGGGCGCGATGGTCGCGCCGAATCAGAGCCTGGAGTTCGCCGCACCGGCGGGCACCGACCAGGTGCGCTTCATCACCATCAACGATTACGGCGGCCGGGTGGAACACACGATCCGCCTCGGCAGCACCGGGGGCTGAACGCGCCGCGCCGGCCGTGGGCCCGCGCATCCCGCCACCGCCGCCGTGCGGCGAATTGAAGGAATGTCAGTGTGATCGGAAACAGATTGACATTGTCGATCCATCAGGCGATCTGCCTGTTGGCTGCCGGCGTGGCCTGCCCAGGATGGGCGCTGGCCGCACCGGCCAATCTCGGCGAACAGGCGCTGATGGCGCAGAGTGGTGCGGCCACCGCGCGTGCGCCGGAGTCGGCCCAGTTCAATTCCAGCTTCCTGTCCGGCCAGGCCAAGCAGGTCGACCTGGCGGCTTTCAGCAACGGCAACCCGATGGTGGCCGGCAGCTACCGTGTCGACGTCTACGTCAACGGCGCCTGGCAGGGCCGTCGTGACCTGCAGTTCAAGGCCGATGCGCAGGGGCGGGTTGACGCCTGCCTGCCGCTGCCGATGCTGGAGGAAATGGGCGTGGACAGCGAGGCCGTGCTGCTGCAGCAGGACCCGGCGCTGCCGGCCGACACGACCAGCTGCGTGCCGGTGCAGCAGCGCATGGCCAACGCCTACGGTGCCTACGACAGCGGCAACCTGCGCTACGACCTCAGCATCCCGCAGGTGTTCCTGCGCCGCGAGGCGCGCGGCTACGTCAATCCGGCGCTGTGGGACCGTGGCATCAATGCCGGCTTCGTCGGCTACAGCTTCAACGCCATCGACAGCGACAGCCGCGTGGAAGGTGGCCAGCGCAACCGCAGTGCCTACCTGGGCCTCAACGCGGGCCTGAACCTGGGCGGCTGGCAGTTCCGCCATGATTCCAACCTGACCTGGAGCGATGGCGACGGCCGTCATTGGCAGAGCATCGCCACCTACGCCCAGCGCGGCATTCCGCAGGTGCGCGGCATGCTCACCATCGGTGAGGCCTATACCACCGGCGAGCTGTTCGACTCGATCGGCTACCGCGGTGCCAGCCTGGCCAGCGACGACCGCATGCTGCCCGATTCGCTGCGTGGCTACGCGCCGGTCGTGCGTGGCATCGCCGAGACCAACGCACGCGTGGAAGTGCGGCAGAACCAGCAGCTGATCTATTCCTCCACGGTCTCGCCGGGCAGCTTCGTCATCGACGACCTGTACCCGACCGGCTACGGCGGCGATCTGGAAGTGAGCGTGATCGAGGCCGACGGCCGCCGCCGCGAGTTCAAGGTGCCGTTCGGTTCGGTGCCGCAGATGCTGCGCGAAGGCGTGTCGCGCTACGCGCTGACCGCTGGCCAGGTGCGCAACAAGCTGCTGGCCGACGAACCCTGGCTGGTGCAGGGCACCTACCAGCGCGGCATCGGCAACCAGCTGACCGTGTACGGCGGCAGCGCACTGAGCGAAGGCTACCTGTCGCTGCTGTACGGCGTCGGACTGTCCACGCGCATCGGCGCGTTCGCCGCCGATGTCACCCACGCGCGCACCTCGTTCGACCACTACGGTGACCACACCGGTGCCAGCGTGCGCTTGAGTTACAGCAACATGATCGGCGAGACAGGGACCAACCTGACCCTGGCTGCCTACCGCTACTCCACTGAGGGCTTCTACAGCCTGCAGGATGCCCTGTATGGTCGCGACGCGGACACCCGCGGCATCGATCCGACCACTCGTGGCCGCCAGCGCAGCCAGTTCCAGCTGACCCTGAACCAGCCGCTGGGCCGCCGCGGCGGTGCCCTGTACGTGACCGGCTCGGTCCGCGACTTCTATGACCGCAGCGGCACCTCCAAGCAGTACCAGGTGGGTTACAACAATGCCTGGCGTTCGGTGAATTACGGTTTCTCGGCGCTGCGCACCGAAGAGGGCGTGCTGGGCCGCTCCGACACCCAGTACCTGTTCTCGATGAGCGTGCCGCTGGGTCGCGGTACCCACCCGGTGTCGTTCAGCGCCGACCTCGGCGCGCGCGACCGTGGTGGCTATGACAACAGCCGTGTCGGCATCACCGGTTCGGCCGGCGTGGACAACAACTTCAGCTATGGCGCGGCGCTGTCCGACTCGCGCGAGGGCGGCACCACCGCTGTCGGCAACGTCGAATACCGCAGCCGTTACTCCGCGTTGAACGCCACCTACAGCCACTCGCGCGACTTCCGCCAGGCGTCGGTCGGCGCCAACGGCAGCGTGGTGGTGCATCCGGGCGGCTTCACCTTCACCCCGCAGCGTGGCGACACCATGGTGCTGGTCGAGGCACCGGGCGCACGCGATGCCATGGTCAGCAATGCGCCGGGCCTGCGCGTGGATGGCCGTGGCTACGCGGTGGTGCCGTACGTGTCGCCGTACCGCCTCAACACCGTCACTCTCGACCCGCAGGGCATGGCCCACGACGTCGAACTGGAAAGCACCAGCCAGTCGGTGGCGCCGTTCGCCGGTGCCATCAGCTACCTGCGCTTCGACACCCGCAAGGGCAACGCACTGCTGATCCAGGTGCGCAACTCCGATGGCCGCACCATGCCGTTCGGTGCGCAGGTCAAGGACGAGCAGGGCCAGCCGGTGGGCATGGTCAGCCAGGGCGGGCGCCTGTACGTGCGCAGCGAGCACAACCAGGGCCGCCTGCAGGTGGAGTGGGGCGCCGGTGCCGACCAGCGCTGCACCATCGACTACCAGGTTCCGGCGGGCGCCGACGCGTCCAAGACCGGTTTCATTCCGCTGGAGGCAGCATGCCGTTGATTTCTTTCCGTGGCCGCAAGGCGCTGGCTGCGCTGTCGATGCTTGGCGGCGTGCTGCTGGCGCAGCAGGCCAGTGCCGCCTGCCGCATCCAGAGCAGCTGGTTCGTGGCCCAGGACGTGACCATGGACATGGGCCAGATCGTGATCCTGCCCAGCACCCCGGTCGGTGGCGTGATCAAGGAGATCAGCGAGCCGATCAACCAGCAGAACAGCGTGGCGCGCTGCGACTGGTCCGGGGGGCGCTCGATCGGCGAGTACGTCAATGCCGCACAGAAGCGCCCGGTGGCCGGATTCTCGAACGTCTATGAAACCGACGTGGCGGGCGTGGGCATCCGGCTGTACCGCGACTCCGGCGCGATCCAGACCTACTACCCGCACACCATCAATTTCGGCAGCAACAGCACCATCTCGCTGGTGGGGGGCACCTTCCGCATCCAGCTGATCAAGACCGCTGCGCAGACCGGCTCGGGCGTGATCGCACCGAACGGTCGCTTCACCACCTATTACTTCGATGGCGACGGTGCGGGGCGGCCCGTGCTGACCTCCACCTTCAAGGGCTCGGGCACCACCGTGGTCAGCCCCACCTGCGAAGTGCAGGCTGGCAGCCGCAACATCGCCGTGGACTTCGGCAGCGTGCCCAACACCACCTTCACTGGCGTCGGTTCCAAGGCGGTCAACCGCGATTTCGAGATCCGCCTGAACTGCCAGGGCAGCAACGTGGCGGCCTACCAGAGCAAGATCGGCATCCGCCTGGACGCCGACCAGGACAGCTCCAACATGGCGGGCGTGCTGAAACTCAGCGCGGCCAGCAACAGCGCCACGCGCATCGGCATCCAGATGGTCCAGCGCGACGGCACCACCGAACGCGAAGTGCGCTTCGGCCAGACCATCAACGTCGGCACCACCGCGCCGGGGACCAGCGTCATGGCGCTGCCGCTGCGCGCGCGCTACATCCAGACACAGGCCGGTACCGTCGGCGCCGGAGTCGCAAACGGGCAGGCCACGTTCACCATCCAGTACGAATGACGCGGCCGGCGGCTGCCTCCCTGCCACCGCTGCGTCGCACCCCCAACGCCGCCTGCTGCAGGCGGCGTTGACTGCGTCTTGATCCCGCAAGCGTGAAGATCGGAGCTATCATGACCGTACAGCAACATGAATGTGATGTACGTCGTGAAATCGAGCTCCCCTTCACCACAGCGCTGGCTCCGGGTACTTCGCCCGGCTGAGAGCCGCTGAAAGGACCCGGCGTGACAGCGACCCACCTTGCCATTGCCGGACTACCCGCTGAATACGTTGAGATGCGCAGCGGCGGCCTGTACTGGGTGGTCGCCGCCGGCAGCGCGCCGACCGACCTGCTCGGTGCCGGCGTGCTGGCCGCTGCCGATGCACTGCACGATGCCGTACTGATCACGCTGGGGCGCGGTGCCGAACCGATGCTGGCGCTGTTGCCGGCCGCACAGGGGCCGGCGCAGCTGCGCCTGTTCCGGCGTTCGCACCATGGCATGCAGCAGGCGCTGCGCGGGTTGGCCGGCGATTTGCCGCGCACCGCGTCCGCACAGACACGGCTGAGCCTGGTGCAGTTTCCGGTGGCAGCGCTGGATGGCTGGGATGACGCGCGCTTGGCGCGCTGGTGCGCGCAGCTGCAGGCCTGGGCCGAGCAGGCGCACCAGGTGCTGCTGTTGTTGTGCCACGGCGAAGTGGCCACCCTGGCCCCGCGGCTGCTGGCATTGAACCGCACCTGCGCGGGGGTGGCCCAGCTGCATCCGCACCGGGGCGCGCTGCAGCTGCTGCTGCACTACTGGTCCAACAGCCACGGCGTGGTCGCGCAGCAATCCTTCGGCGTGGTCCAGGAGGGCAACACGCTGCACCACCGGCGCAGTGACGATGCCGTCGCCACGCCCGCCCACGATGCAAGCGGCAGCGACCGCGATGTGTTCCTGGCCCAGGCCGAGGTGCTGGAGGGGGCGCCACCGCTGTCGGCCGCATGGCGCCTGTTCGACGGCTGGGGCGGCCTGTTGCCGGCGGCACTGCAGGCGCGTGAAGCGACCGTGGTGCTGGCCATTACCGAAAATGCCCAGGTCGATGCGCTGGCGCGGCTGCTGCATCGCCTGCGCCGCGAGCGTGGCAGCGCGTTGAAACTGGTCGTGCGCGAGCTGCAACCCTGCCTTCGTTATGCCGATGAGCGCCTGCTCATGCAGTGTGGTGGCAGCCTGGTGGTGCCCGCCGATACGCCGTTGCCGCGCCTGTTGACCCTGCTTGAAACCGTGCAGCGGCAGCGCTGGCAGGGCCAGCTTGCCGACGACCCGGAACCGCTGATCCGTGCCCACCGCCCTCCAGCACTCAGTGGCCTGGTCAATGTGGCGCGCTTCCGCCAGATTGCCGGCGAGCGCATCGACCAGGATGGCAGTGCGGTGGAAAGCGCCGTGCTGGCGCTGCAACCGGTCGCCGGGCTGCGCGCCGAGCAGACCCTGCAGCAGCTGCGCATCCGCCGCCAGGGTGATCTGGCCTGCATCTACCGCGGGCAGGTGCGCCTGTTCCTGTTTGGTTGCCGCCGCGATGCCGTCGAGCAGGCGCTGGGCAACCTGTTCCGCCTGCCCTGGCGCGAGCTGTTCGATGGCTACCAGCGCTTGGCCGAATATGACATCGCAGCCATGAATGCCAGTGGCAGCGATCCTGACGCCGATGTGCTGCCGCCCCCCCCGACGGCCCTGCCGGTGGTGGCCGTGGCCGTGGAAGGGCCATCCTTCACCGCTCCAACGCCGCTGCGGCTGGGAGATTCCGCATGACCACCGACCAGCAGCTGTGGACTCTGATCGTCGCCTGTGCACTGGTGATGATTCCTTTTGGCGTGATGCTGGGCAGCCTGTGGCGTGCACTGCGCCGCAGCGTGGCGCGCGCGCTGCCACCCCGCCACCTGCGCCGGAGCGGCGTGCGCCGGCGTGCGCCGCGGGGCGCTGCATGAGTCCGCAGGCCGTTCCCGCATCGCCGTTCGCGTGGGCCGACCTGCGCGGCTGGAATCTGTACTTCCTGTCCAAGGTGGTGCTGGCCTGGATGGGCGCCCTGGATCTGAAGATCCTGCCCAACCTGCTGTTCCTCGGTGCGCTGCTGGTGCCGCTGCGCTGGCGCTGGGCGCGCATCGTGCGCACCGTGGTGGCGCTGCCGGTGGGCGTGGCGCTGTATTACCAGGACACCTGGTGGCCACCGTTCAAGCGGCTGCTGGTGCAACCGGGCGTGCTGGACTTCTCGGCCGACTACTGGCTCGAACTGGCGCAGCGCTTCATCAACTGGCAGATGGTGGCGGTGCTGGCGGTACTGCTGGTGGCGTACTACCTGCTCAAGCCCTGGCTGCGCATCACCACCCTGAGCGTGCTCGGCATGCTCGGCATGGCCGTGCTGGCCATGCCGATGCCGGCCGGCCTGGGCTGGGTGCAGGGCGCCGCCACCGCCTCGGCGGGTACCGGCAGCGGCGCCGGTGGCAGCCTGCCACCGGCCAACAACGAAACCCTCAACGCCTGGCTGGCCAGCTTCTACCAGCAGCAGGCGGGGCTGAAGACGAACTTCCCGGCGCCGGCCAGCGGCGCACCGTTCGACGTCATCATCCTCAACATCTGCTCGCTGGCCTGGAGCGACCTGGATGAAGTGGGGCTGCGCCAGAACAACCTGCTCGATCACATGGACGTGGTGTTCGACGACTTCAACTCGGCCACCGCCTACAGCGGCCCGGCGGCGATCCGCCTGCTGCGCGCCAGCTGTGGCCAGACCTCGCATACCGCGTTGTTCGATCCGGTGCCGGCCGAGTGCCAGCTGTTCTCCAACCTGCAGCGTCTGGGTTTCCAGAGCGAGCTGGCGATGAACCATGACGGCCACTTCGACGACTTCATCGGCGAACTGCACCAGTACGGCGGCCTGCAGGCGCAGCCCATGGACATCAATGCGTTCCCCAAGGCGCTGGTGGCCTTTGACAAGTCGCCGCTGCGGCGCGATGGCGACGTGCTGATGGCCTGGTGGAAGCAGCGCCAGGCCGAGGCGTCGCAGCAGGTGGCGCTGTTCTACAACACGATCTCGCTGCACGACGGCAACCGCATCGTCGGTGCCGACGGTCGCTCCAACGCCGCCGACTACAAGGCGCGTGCGGAAATGGTGCTCGGTGACATGGCCGGTTTCGTCGACGCGGTGGAAAAGAGCGGGCGCCGCGCGATGATCGTGGTGGTGCCCGAGCACGGTGCGGCCCTGCATGGCGACCGCATGCAGATTCCGGGCATGCGCGAGATTCCCAGCCCGTCGATCACCCACGTGCCGGTGGGCGTCAAGCTGGTGGGCATGGGCGCGCCGGCCGCCGGCGGGCCGCGCCACGTGCCCGAGCCGAGCAGCTATCTGGCGCTGTCCGAACTGGTGTCGCGCGTGTATGCGCTCAACGCGCAGTCGCCGCCGAGCGAACGCAACTGGGACACCCTGCTGAAGGGCCTGCCGCAGACCCCTTCGGTGTCCGAGAATGAAGGCGCCAAGGTCATCGACTACGACGGCAAGCCGTGGCTGCAGTTGCAGGGCAGCCAGACCTGGAGCCCCTATCCGGAGGACGCGCGCTGATGGCCGCCGACATTCTTGCCGTGCCCGCCACGCTGTCCGTGGAAGAGGATGACATCGACCTGCTGCGCCGCAGCCTGGACATGCCCGAGCTGCCATACGTGGATTTCTCGGCCCAGCACGAGCGTGCGCAGGCGCTGGCACGCTGGCCGTTGCTGGCCGAACTGGAGCCGCGTCGATGAGCACCGTGCTGTCGCTGCAGGGTATCCACGGTGGCACCGGGGTGACCACGGTGCTGGCGGCGCTGGGGCAGGGCCTGCACGCCCAGGGCGTGCGCGTGCTGCTGGTCGAGTGCAGTCCCGATCAGATGCTCGGCCTGCACCTGGGGCTGGCGGCCGACGTGGAGGGTGGATGGGCGCGCGCGCTGCTGGAGGGTAGCGACTGGCGCGATGCCGCCTTCGCCTGCGCGCCTGGCCTGGCCGTGCTGCCGTATGGGCGGGTTGATGCCGAGGGGGCGATGCAGGTGGAACGTCATCTGCGCGACACGCCCACGCTCTGGGCCGATCGACTGCCGCAGCTGGCCGCCCAGTTCGACTGGCTGTTGTTCGATCTGCCGCAGCGGCTGCCGGCCCATGCGGCCGCGATCAACCAGCACGCGTGCTGCACCTTGCCGCTTCGGCTGGCCTGCGTCGATCCGGCCAGCCATGTGTTCCTGCAGCGCGAGCGCGACGATGATCGCCTGTTGCTGGCCAACCGCTACGACCCGGCAATCACCGTGCAGCGTGATCTCATGCAGCTGTGGCTGCATTCGCACGCGCGTCGGCTGGTGCCGCAGCCGCTGCATGAAGATGCCCAGGTGCCGGCGGCGCTGGCCAGCAAGCAGCCGCTGCGGCGCCATGCCGCCAACTCGCTGGCCGCCGCCGACGTCGACGGGCTGGTGTTGTGGTGCCTGGCCGAAGCCGCGCGCCGGCAGGGCAGGGCAGGGGAGCGCTGATGAGCAGCCGCGTCTACTACCTGGGCTGGAGCCGCATGCGCGAGCGCGTCCATGCCGCGTGGCCGACGCGCGCCCTGCTATGGCTGCTGCAGCTGCTGGGCTGGGCGCTGCTGCGCCTGGAGGGCCCGGCCTGGCAGGCACTGGCGCCGCGCCTGCGCACGGCGTTTCCGCAGGTGCAGGGTGACCGGCGCTGGCGGCTGGGTGATCCGCTGCGCCTGCTGATCCAGGCCATCTGGCTGTCGGTGGTGCGGCTGGTACCGAAGGCTTCAAGGCGCCGGCTGCGCCTGGCCGAAGCCCGCCGCCAGCGCATTGCCGAGCTGCGCGGTGCGGCCGGGCGCGGCCACCTGCGTTACCTGCGCGCGATGCGCGATGCGCCGAGCGAATTCCGGAACAGCCGCCTGGCACACTGGTTCGTGCAACGGGCGCGCGTGATGTCGCCGCGGTCGCGGCAGCTGCTGACGCTGCTGATCGGGCTGGCCACGCTGGGGCTGGCCGTGCTGTGCATCACCCAGCCGTTCACCTATGTCGCGCAGTTCGTGTTCGTGCTGCTGCTATGGGCCATCGCGCTGCTGGTGCGGCGCATGCAGGGCCGGTACGCCACGCTGGTGCTGGTGGTGCTGTCGATCACCGTGTCCTGCCGCTACCTGTGGTGGCGCTACACCGCCACGCTGAACTGGAACAGCACCTTCGACCTGGTCTGCGGCGTGGTGCTGCTGGCGGCCGAGACCTATTCCTGGCTGGTGCTGATGCTGGGCTATGTGCAGGTGGCCTGGCCGCTGCGCCGGCGCCCGGCGGCGCTGCCGCAGGACATCCGGCAGTGGCCGACGGTGGATGTGCTGATCCCCACCTACAACGAAGACCTCGCGCTGGTGCGGCACACCGTGTACGCGGCGATGGGCCTGGACTGGCCGGCCGACAAGCTGCGCATCCACATCCTGGACGACGGGAAGCGCGAGGAGTTCCGCGCATTCGCCGCACAGACCGGGGTCAACTACATCACCCGCAGCGACAACCGCCACGCCAAGGCCGGCAATCTGAACCACGCGCTGACGCTGATCGATGGCGAGCTGGTGGCGATCTTCGACAGCGACCACCTGCCGGTGCGCTCCTTCCTGCAGGTCACCTGCGGCTGGTTCCTGCGTGATCCAAAACTGGCGCTGGTGCAGACCCCGCATCATTTCTTCTCGGCCGACCCGTTCGAACGCAACCTGCAGGTGTTCCGCAGCGACCCCAATGAAGGCGAGCTGTTCTACGGGCTGGTGCAGGACGGCAACGACCTGTGGAATGCGGCTTTCTTCTGCGGCTCGTGCGCGGTGCTGCGGCGCGAGGCCATCGATGCGATCGGCGGCTTCGCCACCGAAACCGTCACCGAGGATGCGCACACCGCGCTGCGCCTGCATCGTGGTGGCTGGAACTCGGCCTACCTGCGCATCCCGCAGGCGGCGGGCCTGGCCACCGACAGCCTGGGTGCGCACGTCAACCAGCGCATCCGCTGGGCGCGTGGCATGGTGCAGATCTTCCGCATCGACAACCCGCTGCTGGGCAAAGGCCTGAGCCTGTTCCAGCGCTTCTGCTACGCCAACGCCATGCTGCACTTCCTGGCCGGCATCCCGCGGCTGGTGTTCCTGACCGCGCCGCTGGCGTTCCTGCTGCTGCACGTCTACATCATCTACGCGCCGGCGCTGGCCATCCTGCTGTTCGTGGTGCCGCACATGGCGCACGCCAGCCTCACCAATGCGCGTATCCAGGGCAAGTACCGGCGCCCGTTCTGGGGCGAGGTGTATGAAACGGTGCTGGCCTGGTACATCGCGCGGCCGACCACGGTGGCACTGTTCAGCCCGGGGCGAGGCAAGTTCAACGTGACCGACAAGGGCGGGACACAGGCCGGTGATCGCTTCGACTGGCGCGTGGCGCGGCCGTACCTGGTGCTGGCGCTGCTCAACGTGCTGGGGCTGTGCCTGGCCGTATGGCGCTTCATGCACGGGCCGGCCGACGAGCGTGGCACGGTCGTGGTCAGCTCGCTGTGGGTGCTCTACAACCTGCTCATCATTGGCGGCGCGCTGGCCGTGGCTGCCGAAGTGCAGCAGGTGCGGCGCACGCACCGGGTCACCACGCGCCTGCCGATGGCGCTGCAGATTCCCGATGGCCGCCGCCTGCGTGGCGTGCTGCAGGACTACTCCAATGATGGCGTCGGCATCGAGCTGGGCGAGGATGCCCGGCTGGCCGAAGGCGAGCGCGTGCAGGTGCTGTTGGGGCGTGGCCGCCGCGAGTTCGCGTTCCCGGCCCGCGTGCAGCGCACCGTCGGCCATCGCCTGGGCCTGTTGCTGCTGTTCGAGAGCGAGCGCCAGCGCGTGGAGTTTGCCCAGTGCACCTTCGCCCGCGCCGATGCCTGGCTGGACTGGCATGCCGGATACCAGCCCAAGAGCCTGCCGCGCAGCCTGTGGAGCGTGCTGGTGCTGGGCTGGCGAGGTTACCGGCGGATGGGTGACTTCACGCCGTTCGATCTTGATCGTCCCAAGCATTGGAGCCGTCGCCTGCTGCGATGGATGGCCAGCTTCGCCCCGCAACGTCCGCTTCCTTCCCACCCGGCTGACCCAGCCGCTGATCCAGGGCTTCGTCCATGAGCACTCCTCTTTCTATGCGCTGGCTGCTGCTGCCCTTGCTGGCCCTGCCCGTGGCTTCAGGCAACAGTGCCCCGGCGCCGGCTGTCCCCGCCGGAATGCCTGCCGCGCGCACTGCGGCAGCCGCACCGCCGGCGGCGTCGCCGCCGGCCGAGACGGCGGCCGTGCCCGCGGCACCCGCCGCAGGCAGTGAACCGGCGCTGGCGCAGACCTGGGCCGGCAGTGCGTGGCCATGGCAGCGGCAGAACACCTTTGCCCAGCTCGGGCGGCGCCAGGACACGCTGCTGTCCGGCGTGCGCAATGCCACCACGTTCGAGTTCCAGGTGCGCCGTGACCGCTTGGTGCGCGACGCCGAACTGGACCTGAGCTTCACGCCCTCACCGTCGTTGCTGCCGACCCTGTCGCATCTTCGGGTCTATCTCAACGACGCGATGATGGGCGTGGTGCCGATCAGCAACGATCAGCTGGGCCGTCCGGTGCAGGCCAAACTGCCGCTGGATGCGCGGCTGATCGCCGACTTCAACCAGGTGCGGCTGGAGTTCGTCGGCCACTACACCGATATCTGCGAGGAGCCGACCCACAGTTCGTTGTGGGTCAACCTGTCCAGCAACAGCACGCTGCGCCTGGGCGGCCAGCCGCTGGCGATGCAGGACGACCTGGCCAATTTCCCGCTGCCCTTCTTCGACCCCCGCGATACCGCGCGTCTGGAACTGCCAGTGGTGTTCGCTGCCGCACCCAGTCTTGCCCAGCAGCGTGCCGCGGCGGTGATGGCCTCCTATTTCGGCAGCCTGTCCGGCTGGTGGCGGCAGGCGCGCTTCCCGGTGAGCTTCGGCGCGCTGCCCGACAGCGGCCATGCGGTAGTGCTGGCGGTCAACGGCAGGTTCCCGCCGGTGATCGCCAACCATGCACCCGTGAAGGGTCCGGTGATCGAACTGATGGCGCTGCCGGAAGATCCGCAGCGCAAGCTGCTGCTGGTGCTCGGCCGCAACGATGACGACCTGCAGAAGGCGGTGGCCGCGATGGCGGCCGGCAATGTGTTGTTCCGTGGCCGCCAGGTCAGCATCGACGAGATCAAGCCCCTGGCTCCGCGCAAGCCCTACGATGCCCCGAACTGGGTGCGCACCGACCGCGCCGTGCGCCTGGCCGAGCTGCTGGACTACCCGCAGCAGTTGCATGCCAATGGCGTGTCGCCGCAGCCGATCACGGTCAACCTCAACCTGCCGCCGGATCTGTTCATCTGGCGCAACCAGGGCATTCCGCTGAACCTGCGCTACCGCTACACGCCGCCGTTCGGCAGCGATGAATCGCGGTTGGGGGTGGCGATCAACGACCAGTTCATCTCCAGCTTCCCGCTGGTGCGGCGCAACGGCAAGCAGGGCCTGGAGGAAATCCGCCTGCCGGTGCTGGCCGGTGATGCCGGTGCCGATGCCGGGCGCCTGCTGATTCCGGCCCTGAAGCTGGGTGACCGCAACCAGCTGCGCTTCGACTTCAACTTCGCCAGCGTGATGGGCAGCGCCCAGCGCGACCATTGCCAGACGGTGCTGCCGCCGAACCTGCAGGCGGCCATCGAGGAGGACTCGACCATCGACTTCTCCGGCTTCCATCACTACATGGGGTTGCCGGACCTGTCGGCGTTCGCACTCAGCGGCTTCCCGTTCACCCGCATGGCCGACCTGTCCGAGACCGTGGTGCTGGTGCCGTCTGTTTCCAGCCAAGCGCAGGTGAGCCTGCTGTTGAACCTGGTCGGCGGCCTGGGCGTGCAGAGTGGCTACCCGGCCTACGGCCTGCGCCTGTCCGATGACTGGAAGCAGGCCAGTGCGCTGGATGCGGACCTGTTGATGCTGGGCACGCTGCCGGCCGAGCTGCGCGGCAGCCAGCAGCTGTCGCTGCTGATCGACGACCAGCGCACGCGCCTGCTCAATGGCCAATCGCCTTCGCCGCAGGCGGCGATGGAGCAGGCGCGGCGCGGCAGCCGTGCCGGCGATCCGGCGGTGACCGAAGTGGCAGTGACCGCGCAGGCCCCGTTCGCCGCGATCATCGGCATGCAATCGCCGCACCACGCGCAGCGCAGTATCGTTTCATTGGCGGCCAGCGACGCCGCCGACTATGGCCTGCTGGACGACGCGCTCAGTGATACCGGCAAGCGTGAGGCCATCGCCGGATCGGTGGCGATCCTGCGCAGTTCGGGTATCCACAGCCAGTTCGTCGGCGAGCACTACTACGTGGGCGCACTGCCGTGGTGGCTGCTGCTGTGGTACCACCTGGCCGACCACCCTGCGCTGCTGGCGGTGCTGGCCACGGTGGTGGTGCTGATGGTGGCCTTCCTGCTGTGGCGCGCGCTGCGCTGGGTGGCGGCCAAGCGCCTGGATCCGGGGCACTGATGGCACGCAGGCGGCACCCGCTGGTCACCGCATCCGGCCTGGTCCTGCTTGGCCTGGCCGGTGCCGCCCCATGCGCGGCGCAGGCGCTGCCGGACACCCCCGGCGGCACCGTGGCCGAGCAACGGCAATGGCTGCTGCAGCAGGTGCGGATCGGCGAGGCCACCGGCCGCCAGAGCCTGATCGAGGACGCATTGGCCCGCTTGCGGATGCTGGCCCCGGATGATCGGGCTACGTTGGTGGCGATCCTGGAGGTGCAGCTGTCGCAGCAGAAGCTGGACGATGCCGAGGCCACGTTGAAGCGGCTGCGCCAGCTCGGTGCCGGCAGCCGCGAACTGGCGGCCGGTGAACGCCTCTGGCGCGCCTACCGCGGCGACCTGCAGCAGGCGTTGCAGCAGGCCCGCCTGTTTGCCGCCGGCGGCCGCAGTGCCGAAGCGCTGGCGATCTACCGTCGCCTGTTCAATGACGATCCGCCTGGCCTGCAGCTGGGCCTGGAGTACTGGCGCCTGCGTGGCAGCCAGGCCGATGGACGCGCCCTGGCCATCCGGGGGCTGAGCGAGCTGGATCGCAGCTACCCGGGCAATGTGACGCTGCTGCAGACGCTGTCGCAGCTGCTGTTCGCCGCCGGCCGCGACAACGAAGCGCTGGCCGCACTGCAACGGATGGGGCGCAACCCAGAAGCGCGTGGCATGGCCGCCGATGCCGAGTGGGGATACCTGAAGGAGCAGCCGGCCGACGAACGCAGCGTGCGCCGCCTGCAGGATTTCATCACCCGCAACCCGGCGTTCAACGACCTGGCGCTGGTGCGCGAACGCTATGCCGACCAGCACAGGCGGGTGAGCGACCCGGCATGGCGTGCGGGCCTGCGGGGCCAACAGCTGCTGGATGCCGGTCGCAACGCCGAAGCCGAACGTGCCTTCCTGCAGGCCTTGCGTGGCTATCCGCGCGAGGCCGATCTGCTGGGTGGGCTGGGCATGGCGCTGATGCGGCAAGGACGGCGCGAGCAGGCCATCGGCTACTTCCAACGCGCGGTGCAGGCCACACCGGCTGGTGACAGCAGCGACAAGTGGAGTGATCTGATTGCCAGCACGCGTTACTGGCTGCAGCTGGACCAGGCCGATGCCGCGTTGGCCGCGGGCCGGCTGGATGAGGCCGAGCGGCTCTACGCGCAGGCTCGCCGCCAGCAACCGCGCGACGTCAATGCGGCGCTGGGCCTGGTCGACGTGGCCGTGGCCCGCGGCGATGACGCGGCCGCAGAACGCCAGCTGCAGCTGGCACGGCGGATGGCGCCCAACGATGCCAACGTGATCCGCAAGCTGGTGCAGCTGTATGGCCGCACCGATCCGCAACGGCTGGAAGCGTTCATCCATGCCCTGCCTGCGGCACAGCGCAGGCTGTATGCCGAAGACCTGCGCCAGCTGCAGATCAGCCGCCTGCGCGAGCGGCGCGAACAGGCCTTGGCCAGCGGTGATGCCGCCACCGCCATCGTGCTGGGGCAGCAACTGCGCAGCGAGCTGCCGGCCGACGCCTGGCTGGCCTTCGCGCTCGGCAACGAGCTTCGCGGGGCGGGCCGGCAGGACGAGGCCGATGCAGTGGTGGCCGACATGGCGGCCCGCAATGACAGTGCCGAGGCACGCTATGCACAGGCGTTGTACCTGTCCGGCTCTGATCGCCTGGCGCAGGCACTGGCGGTGCTCGACGCGCTGCCGCAGGCGCGGTGGGACGATGATATCCGTGCGCTGTCCGCGCGCCTGAAGCGCCAGCAGCTGGTCGATCAGCTGTGGGAGCTGCGTGCGCAGGGACGTGAGGCCGAGGCCATCGCGCTGCTGCAGCAGCAGCCGCCCAGCACCGACAACGATCTGCTGATGGCCGAATGGGCGCGCCTGCGCGGTGACCACGTGCAGGCGCTGCACTACTACCAGCGCGTGCTTGCCGCGCAGCCGGACAATGTGGATGCGCAGCTGGGCCAGGTACAGGCCTGGATCGGCAGCGGCGATCTGGCCAGCGCACGCCGCCAGATGCAGGATGCACCGCCGGTGGTGGACGCGGCCGAGATCGGCCAGCAGCGCCAGCTCGCCACTATCTGGACCGACCTGCGCGAAGACAGCAAGGCGCTGGCGATCCTGCGCGCGTTGCTGGCGCGCAGGACCGGGCCGGATGCACAGTCCTGGCGTGATGCGGCACGGCTGGTGCGCCGCGATGATCCGCAGCAGGCGCTGGACATGTACGCGCAGGCCATGGCCGATAACGGCCTGTTGGCTCCCGGCCAGGCTACGCCGCGCGACAATCGCGCGCTGACCCTGGCCAGCCGCGAGACCGCCGGCGATGACTGGCTGCGGCGCAGCCTGCGCAGCGACGTGGAGACCTTGTACCAGCAGGAGAATCCCACCCTGACGGTGATGCAGGATACCGGTCGCCGCAGCGATGGGACGCCGGGCATTTCGCGGCTGTCGCGTGATACCCGCATCGCGCATCTCGACGCGCCGTTCGCCGGTGGGCTGGGCTGGGCGCGCATCGAGCAGGTGGACTTCGATGCCGGTCGCTTCCAGACCGATGGGAACGGGGCCTACGACGAGGATTTCGGCAGTTGCGACCTCGATCTGCTGCGCGCCGACGGCAGTGGCCTGCGCGCACCGGGCTGCACCCGCTTCGTGCACCAGCGACGCAGCTCCGGTGCAGGTTTCGCGGTAGGCTGGCGCACGCTGGACGACCGCTGGAACCTCGACATCGGCCACACGCCGTCCAACTACGTAGCCGGCAACTGGCTGGGGGGCGTCACCCTCAATGGCGATCTCGGCCGGTTCGGCTGGGGCGCCACCGTGTCGCGGCGGCCGATGACCAATTCGCTGCTCTCGCAGGCCGGCGCTGTCGATCCGCGCAGTGGCATCGCCTGGGGCGGGGTCACCGCCAACGGCGCCACCTTCAGCCTCGGCTACGACCAAGGCGGGCGCAATGGTGTGTGGTCGAACTGGAGCTGGCATCGCCTGACTGGCCGCAACGTGGTCGACAACACCCGTGCACGCGCGATGGTGGGCTGGTACCACAAGCTGATCCAGCGCGCCGACATGCGCCTGGATGTGGGCACCACCGCCATGTACTGGCGCTACCAGAAGGATCTGGGCGGCTACTCGCTGGGCCAGGGCGGCTACTACAGCCCGCAGCGCTATGCCTCGCTGAGCCTGCCGGTGAGCTTCGCCTGGCGCAATGATGTGTGGTCGGTGCGCCTGGATGGCTCGGTCAGTGTGTCCAGTGCGCGCACCTCATCGATCAGCCGTTTCCCTGACCAGGCGTTGATCGACCGCGTGATCGCACAGCTGGAACCGCAGTACGGCCCGCTGACACTGGACCAGGCCGGCCTGTACACCGGCGACAGCAGCAGCACCGGCACCGGCTACCGCCTGTACGGCGCGGTCGAACGCCGCCTCGGCGATCACTTCGTGCTGGGCGCTGCCGGAACCCTGCAGCGCAGCCGCGATTTCTCGCCGAATTCGTTCCAGCTCTACCTGCGCTATACCTTCAAGCCCTGGCAGGGCAACCTGCCGCTGCCCGTGTCTCCGCTGGTGCCCTATGGCGAATTCCGCTGATCTGCGCCGCCGTCGCCTGTTGCAGGTGGCCGCTGTGCTGCCGGTGCTGGGCTGGTCGCGCGCACAGGCGCTGGCGCAGCCGGCGCCGCGTTGGCCGGCCTGGAAGGTGCTGGTCGACAGCAGCCTGAGCCGCGACGGGCGCATGATCGACCGCAGCCAGCAGGACCAGCGCAGCACCTCGGAAGGGCAGTCGTACGCCTTGTTCTTCGCGCTGGTGGACAACGATCAGGGATTGTTCGACCGCATCCTCGGCTGGACCCAGGACAACCTCGCCGGTGGCGACATGGGCACGCGCCTGCCGGCCTGGCTGTGGGGGCGCGATGACGCCGAAGCCTGGCGGGTACTGGATGACAACCCGGCCTCGGACTCCGATCTGTGGCTGGCCTATGCGCTGCTGGAGGGCGCGCGGCTGTGGCGCCGTCCCGCCCTGAAGGCCATCGCCGAGGGCATGCTGGCGCAGGTGCGGGCGCGCGAGATCGTGGACCTGCCCGGGCTCGGCCCGATGCTGTTGCCGGGCCCACAGGGGTTCATCGAAGGGGACGCCACGCGGGTCAACCCCAGCTATCTGCCCCTGCCGCTGCTGCGCCGCTTTGCGGCGGAAGATCGCAGCGGGCCGTGGCAGGCGCTGGCGCGCAACAGCGTGCAGCTGTTGCAGCAGAGCAGCCCGCACGGATTCGCACCGGACTGGGCGGCGTGGAAAAGCGGTCGCTTCGTCGTCGATCCGGTGCGCGGTGCGGTCGGCGGCTACGACGCCATCCGCTGCTACACCTGGGCCGGCATGACCGCATCGCGCGATCCGTTGTTCCGCGCGCAGCTGGCGGCCCTGTCCGGGCCGCTGCAGCGCCTGCGCAGTGGGGCACCGATGTGGGAAAAGATCGACACCCGCAGTGGCCAGGGGCAGGGCGAAGGCAACTACGGATTCCGCGCGGCATTGCTGCCGTACCTGATCGCCCAAGGCGAAACCAAGCGTGCCGATGCATTGCTGGCCAGCCTGCCCAGCGCGGAGCAGCAGCGTGCTGACGAGCCGGCCTATTACTCGCAGATGCTGACCCTGTTTGGTCGTGGCTGGGCCGAAGGGCGCTGGCGCTTCGCCGCCGACGGGCGTCTGCAGCCGCGCGGGTAACTACAGTGCTGCCGGGTCAGTGCCCGTTGCGCAGCAATGGGCTCTGACCCTCCGCCAGGCCTCATTCCAACGCGAAGCGCAGGGTGAACAGCACCGCCACCAGCCACACTGCCGGATGCACTTCGCGCCAGCGGCCGGTACCGGCCTTCAGCGCGGCGTATGCGATGAAACCGAACGCCAGGCCATTGGCAATCGAGTAGGTGAAGGGCATCGCCAGTGCACACAGCGCGGCCGGCACTGATTCGGTGAGGTCGCTCCAGTCCACTTCCACCAGTTCGCGCAGCATCAGGCCAGCCACGAACAGCAGCGCCGGTGCGGTGGCATAGCTGGGTACCATCGCCGCCAGCGGCGAGAACAGCAGCGCGGCCAGGAACAGTGCCGACACCACCAGCGCGGTCAGGCCGGTGCGCCCGCCCACCTGCACGCCCGAGGCGCTTTCGGCGAAGGCGGTGGTGCTGCTGGTTCCAAGCATCGAGCCTGCAACAATCGCGGTGCTGTCGGCCAGCAGCGCACGCCCGAAGCGCTTCTGCGCGCCCGGCAGCTTCAGCAGGCCGGCACGACCGACCACGCCGTACAGCGTGCCGGTGGCATCGAACACCTCCACCAGCACGAACACCAGCACCACCTGCAGCAGTACTGCGATGGGTGCGCCACCGTCATGGTGCAGCAGGCCCGGCAGGTCCAGCTGCAGGAAGGTTGGTGCCAGGCTCGGCGGCAGCGAGACCAGGCCCTGGTACTGCACATCGCCCAACGCCCAGCCGGCGCCGGTCACGGCCAGGATGCCGATCAGGATCGCGCCCCGGATGCGGCGCGCTTCCAGCACCGCGATCAGCAGGAAGCCGGCCAGTGCCAGCAGCGGCGGTGCGGTGTTCAGCGGGCCCAGCGCCACCAGCGTGTCTTCATTGCCGACGATCACGCCGGACTTCTGCAGCGCGATGATCGCCAGGAACAGGCCGATGCCGGCCACGATCGCCGAGCGCAGCGACGAGGGGATGCCGGACACCAGCCATGCGCGCACGCCGGTCAGCGACAGCACCAGGAACACCAGGCCGGAGATGAACACCGCACCCAGCGCCTGCTGCCACGGCAGGCCAGCGGCACCGACCACGGTGAAGGCGAAGAACGCGTTCAAGCCCATGCCCGGTGCCATGCCGACCGGGAAGTTGGCGGCCAGCGCCATCACCGCCGAACCCAGCGCAGCGGCCAGGCAGGTGGCCACGAACACCGCACCGGCATCCATGCCGGTGGTGCCGAGGATCTCGGGGTTCACGAAGACGATGTAGGACATCGTCAGGAAGGTGGTGACACCGGCCAGCAGCTCGGTACGCACGGTGGTGCCGTGCTGCTGCAGCTGGAACAGGCGCTCGAACAGGGACATGGGGCTTCTCGCGAAGGTGTCGCCAGCAAGCGGGCGACCCACAGAAGGAGAAAGGCCGCGCGAGCGCGGCCTTTCCGGTTGCCTTATTTCAGCGCCTTGAAGCGCAGGCGCTTCGGCGCAGCGTCGTCGCCCATGCGGCGGCGCTTGTCTTCTTCGTACTCGCGGTAGTTGCCCTGGAAGAACTCGACGTGCGAATCGCCTTCGAACGCCAGGATGTGCGTGGCGATGCGGTCCAGGAACCAGCGGTCATGCGAGATGACGAAGGTGTTGCCCGGGAACTCCAGCAGCGCATCTTCCAGCGCACGCAGGGTTTCGATGTCCAGGTCGTTGGACGGTTCGTCGAGCAGCAGCACGTTGCCACCCTGCAGCAGGGTCTTGGCCATGTGCAGGCGGCCACGCTCACCACCGGACAGCGAACCGACCATCTTCTGCTGGTCCTGGCCCTTGAAGTTGAAGCGGCCGATGTACGCGCGCGACTGGATCTCGATGCCGTTGATGTTGAGGATGTCCAGGCCACCGGCGATTTCCTGGAAGACGTTGTGGTTGCCTTCCAGCGCATCGCGGCTCTGGTCCACATAGGACAGCTTCACGGTCGGGCCGACCACGATCTCGCCGGTATCCGGCTTTTCCTGGCCGGTGATCATCTTGAACAGGGTCGACTTACCGGCACCGTTGGGGCCGATGATGCCGACGATGGCGCCGGCCGGCACCAGGAAGCTGAGGTTGTCGAACAGCAGGCGGTCGCCGAACTTCTTGGAGACGTTCTTGAACTCCATCACCGCATTGCCCAGGCGCTCGCCCGGCGGGATGAAGATTTCATTGGTCTCGTTGCGCTTCTGGTAATCGACCGACTGCAGCTCTTCCAGGCGGGCCAGACGGGCCTTGCCCTTGGTACGGCCACCCTTGGCGTTCTGGCGCGACCACTCCAGTTCCTTCTGGATCGCCTTCTGGCGAGCCTTTTCCTGGTTGTCTTCCTGCTTCAGGCGCTCATCCTTCTGGGTCAGCCAGTCGGTGTAGTTGCCCTTCCACGGAATGCCGCGGCCGCGGTCCAGTTCCAGGATCCACTCGGCGGCGTTGTCCAGGAAGTAGCGATCGTGGGTGACGGCCACCACGGTGCCGGTGTAGCGCGCCAGGAACTGTTCCAGCCATTCCACCGACTCGGCATCGAGGTGGTTGGTCGGTTCGTCGAGCAGCAGCATGTCCGGCTTCTGCAGCAGCAGGCGGCACAGCGCCACGCGGCGCTTTTCACCACCGGACAGCTTGCCCACGATGGCATCCCACGGCGGCAGGCGCAGTGCATCGGCGGCCACGTCCAGCTGGTTTTCCAGGGTGTGCGCGTCGCCGGCGGCCAGGATCGCTTCCAGGCGCTCCTGTTCCTTGGCCAGCGCGTCGAAGTCGGCGCCTTCCTCGGCGTAGGCGGCGTACACCGCTTCCAGCGCGGCCTGCGCCTGCAGCACTTCGCCCACGCCTTCCTCGACCGCTTCACGCACGGTCTTGGTCGGGTCCAGTTCCGGTTCCTGGGCCAGGTAGCCGACCTTGATGCCCGGCTGCGGGCGGGCTTCGCCCTCGAAATCGGTGTCCACGCCGGCCATGATCTTCAGCACGGTGGACTTGCCGGCGCCGTTCAGGCCCAGCAGGCCGATCTTCGCGCCCGGGAAGAAGGACAGCGAGATGTCCTTGATGATCTGCCGCTTGGGCGGGACCACCTTGGACACGCGGTTCATGGTGTAGATGTATTGCGAGGACATGCGGTCTCCGTAGGCGCGGCCCTGCGCCCGACCCGTCACGGGAACATCCCGTTGCGGCAGCGGGCACAGACTGGAATGGAATACCGCCAATTATAGCCGGAACCGCTGCTGCGCCGCGCCCGGGGGCCCCCCGCCGGACTGGCTGCGGCCTGAATACTGCGTCACAGTCCCGCAGCGGGAAGCGTTTCCAGCCGGAAACGGTTCAGATCGGTTGCGCAATATGGGCTCACCACCCACCCAAGCAGAGGTTTGACATGCGCATCAATCGAGTAATGGCCAGTGCCGTGGCCTCTGTGCTGGCGCTGGGCGCCGTGGCCCCGGCCTTCGCCGACAACGACCATCGCCGCGACCACGACCGCCGTGAGTGGCGGGAGGATCGCCGTGAGTGGCGCCAGGACCGCCGCGACTGGGAGCGCGACCGCCGCGAGGCCCGGCGCGACTGGGAACGCGACCGCCGCGACTGGCACCGCGACCACGACCGCTACTACCGTCCGGCCCCGCCGCCGCCGCGCGTGGTCTACCGCCCGGCCTACGGCCCGGGTTATGGCTGGAAGGTCGGCCACCGCTACCGCGATTACTACCGCGGCCCCATCTACGTGGTGAACGACTACCCGCGCTACCACCTGCGCCGCCCGCCGTATGGGCATCACTGGATCCGCGATGACCGCGGCAACATGCTGCTGGTGGCCGTGGCGACCGGCATCATCGCCGACTACATCATCAACAGCCGCTGAGGATCGCGGCCGGGGTCGGGTCCCTTTCCAACGGAAAGGGCTCTGACCCCACAACTGTCGATCGAAACCATACGGGGCCGGATTCCTTCGGGGATGCCGGCCCCGTCGGTTTCGGCCCCAGCGGGCCGGTGCGGGGCTACAATCAAGGGCTGAGCCGTACCCCTTTTCCCTGCCTGCTGGAGTACCCGATGTTCCCGCGTGACGTCCGCATCGAATCCTACGATCCCGAACTGGCCAAGGCCATCGCCGCTGAGACCCAGCGCCAGGAAGACCACGTCGAGCTGATCGCCAGCGAGAACTACACCAGCCCGGCGGTGATGGAAGCCCAGGGCAGCCAGCTGACCAACAAGTACGCCGAAGGCTACCCGGGCAAGCGCTACTACGGTGGCTGCGAATACGTGGACATCGCCGAGCAGCTGGCCATCGACCGCCTCAAGCAGCTGTTTGGCGCCGACTACGCCAACGTGCAGCCGCACAGCGGCTCGCAGGCCAACCAGGCGGTTTATTTCGCCCTGCTGCAGCCGGGCGACACCATTCTTGGCATGAGCCTGGCCCACGGCGGCCACCTCACCCACGGTGCCAAGGTGAATGCCTCGGGCAAGCTGTTCAACGCCGTGCAGTACGGTGTCAACGACCAGGGCCTGATCGATTACGACGAAGTCGAGCGCCTGGCCCTGGAACACAAGCCGAAGATGGTCGTGGCCGGTTTCTCGGCCTACTCGCAGGTGATCGACTGGGCGCGCTTCCGCGCCATCGCCGACAAGGTCGGTGCCTACCTGTTCGTGGACATGGCCCACGTCGCCGGCCTGGTCGCCGCCGGTGTGTACCCGAGCCCGCTGGACCACGCCCACGTGGTCACCTCGACCACCCACAAGACCCTGCGCGGCCCGCGCGGCGGCATCATCGTCGCCAAGGGCGCCGACGAAGACCTGGTCAAGAAGCTGCAGTCGATCGTGTTCCCGGGCATCCAGGGCGGCCCGCTGATGCACGTCATCGCCGGCAAGGCCGTGGCCTTCAAGGAAGCGCTGGAACCGGGCTTCAAGGCCTACCAGCAGCAGGTGGTGAAGAACGCCCAGGCGATGGCCAGCACGCTCATCGCGCGCGGCTACAAGATCGTTTCCGGCGGCACCCAGAACCACCTGATGCTGGTGGACATGATCGGCAAGGACGTGTCCGGCAAGGACGCGGAGGCGGCGCTGGGCAAGGCCCACATCACCGTCAACAAGAACTCGGTGCCGAACGACCCGCGTTCGCCGTTCGTGACCTCGGGCCTGCGCCTGGGCACTCCGGCGGTGACCACCCGTGGCTACGTCGAACAGGACTGCGTGGACCTGGCCAACTGGATCGCCGACGTGCTCGACGCGCCGAACGACGACGCCGTCATCGCCCGCGTGCGCGATGCGGTCAGCGCGCAGTGCCGCAAGTACCCGGTCTACGGCTGATCGGGCAGTGGGGTCGGATCCCCGTCCCGCAGGAAAGGGATCCGGCCCCGCTACCCAATCGACGCAGGGGTCGGATCCCTTCCCGCAGGGAAGGGCTCTGACCCCGTCACCCAGGAATCCCGCGCATGGATGAGCGCCGCCTCAAGTACCTGTACATCGCGCTGGCGGTGCTGTTCGGCCTGCCCAGCCTGGTGATGGGGGGCGCGGCGGCGACAATGCTGCTGCTGATGGGGCTGGGCCAGTTTGGCCATGGCACGCTGGCCTCGGTGACCGTGATGCCGCTGTGGGGCCTGGCCGGCATTGCCGGCTGCCTGGCCTGGTTGTGGCTGAGCGCGGGGTTTCTGCTGCAGGGGCGTACCGGGCTGCACGCGCACCGCCTCTGGTGGTGGATGCTGTTGGCGGGTGGTTTGGCCGCCTTGCCCCCGCTGGGGCTGGCGCTGTGGTGGGGTATCGCCGTGCACGCCGAAGGCATCGCCCTGCTGCTGTTGGGCCCGTCAATGCTGGTGCCGGCTGCGATGCTGGTATGGATCAAACGCCGCGCATGACGCGGCCCATGGAAGGACATCGAACGCATGGATGAGCGCCTGCACAAGCGCTGGATGGCGGTTGCCGGCCTGCTGGCGGGCCTGCCGACCGTGGCGGCAGGCGGCACGGGGGCCGTGCTGGGGCTGATGGTGGTATGGGACGGCAAGTACCTGACGGGCGACGAGCACACGTGGTTGCTGCTGTGGTCGTCGGCTGGAATCATCGGCCTGCTGTCGTGGTTGTGGCTGAGCGGCCTGTTCCTGTGGCGCGGTGTTGCCGGCCTGCGCCAATCACCGGTTGTCGCCTGGGCAGGGCTGGGGGTGGGAGCGCTGGCCGCGTTGGGCGTCGTTGCCGCCACGCTGTACTTCACCTTCAAGCACGGGGAAATCTCTACATTGGCCTTCCTCGGCTTTGGCCCGCCGCTGCTGCTGATGGCCGGGCACCTGGCGTGGTTGCGTTGGGGCGCGCGCGGCGTCGGCACCCGGTTGAACGCGCAGCGCTGACCGCGCTGGAGGCTCTGTTCGGCCGAAATGCAGGCACTTCCGCGCAGGCAGCATTTGCTGCGGGGCCCTTTCTCAGGTACCTTTGCGACGCTGCCATGACTGTGGCAATAGGTACTTCCCTGAGCCAGGCGTTCCATGCATTGCCCCTTCTGCCAACATGCCGATACCCGGGTCATCGACTCGCGCGTCTCTGAAGACGGCGCGACGATCCGTCGTCGGCGGGAATGCGAAGCCTGCGGCGAGCGCTTCAGCACCATGGAAACGGTCGAGCTGAAGCTGCCGGCCATCGTCAAGAGCGATGGCACCCGCGAGGCGTTCGACCAGCGAAAGGTGCGTGCTGGCTTTGACCGCGCGCTGCAGAAGCGTGCGGTGGCCGAAGACAAGATCGAAGCGGCGGTGCGCGCCGTGGTGCACCAGCTGCGCATCAGCGGCGAGCGCGAAGTGCCCTCGATCAAGGTCGGCGAGTTCGTCATGAACGAACTGCGCAAGCTCGATCATGTCGGCTATGTGCGCTTCGCGTCGGTCTACCGCAGCTTCGAGGACGTGGCCGATTTCCGCGAGGAGATCGAGAAGCTCGAGCGCGACCTGCCGGCCAGTACCGAACAGCTGCAGCTGCTGGGCGATGTGATCGCCCTGACCAAGAAGAAGAAGGGCTGACGGCCTCTCCCTTGGTGGGTGCCAACCTGGGCTGGCACTGATGACGTGGATCCACACCGGCAGCGTTACCATGGCCGCATGACCACCCCGTTCTCCGTCCTCGACCACCTGCACATGGCCAACGCACTGCGCCTGGCCGAGCGTGCTGCCTACACCACCCGTCCCAATCCAATGGTCGGCTGCGTGATCGCCCATGGCGAACGCGTGGTCGGGCAGGGCTGGCACCAGCGCGCCGGTGGACCGCACGCCGAAGTGTTCGCGCTGCGCGAGGCCGGCAGCGAGGCCCGTGGTGCTACCGCCTACGTCACCCTGGAACCGTGCGCGCATTACGGGCGCACGCCGCCGTGCGCACTGGCGCTGATCGAAGCCGGCGTGTCGCGCGTGGTTGCCGCAATGCGCGATCCGTTCCCGAAAGTCGATGGCGGTGGCTTTGATCTGCTGCGCAATGCCGGCATCGAGGTCGCCGAAGGACTGATGGCGGCGCAGGCGCGTGAGATCAACAAGGGTTTCCTGTCACGCGTGGAGCGCAATCGACCGTGGCTGCGGGTGAAGCTGGCGGCGAGCCTCGATGGCCGCACCGCGATGGCCGATGGCAGTTCCAAGTGGATCACCGGGCCAGCCGCGCGCGAAGACGTGCAGCATTGGCGCGCGCGTGCAGGTGCGATCCTGACCGGCGCCGACACGGTGCTGGCCGACGATCCGATGCTGACCGTGCGCCTGGCCGGCACCGAGGTGATGCCGCCACTGCGGGTGGTGCTCGATTCGCGCCTGCGTTCGCTCGAATGCGGCCGTGTGCGTGAGGGTGGGGCGCCGACGCTGTATCTGCACGATGCGGCGGTGAGTGCGCCGGATGCGGCTGACGCAGAATTTGCCAGCGTGCCCAGCGCAGCGGGACGGTTGGATCTGGGCGCGGTGCTGGCGCTGCTGGCCGAGCGTGGCATCAACGAAGTGCACACCGAAGCCGGCGCGACCCTGGCCGGTGCGCTGCTGCGCGGTGGCTGGGTGGACGAACTGCTGCTGTACCAGGCGCCCACGCTGCTGGGCGACAACGGACGCCCGCTGCTGGCCGGTCTCGGCATCGATGCCATGGACCAGCAGCGTCGCCTGCGCGTGGTTGACCAGCGCCAGGTCGGCGAGGACATCAGGCTGCTGCTGCGCCCATGAAGGACTAACGCAGAGCAGGGGCTACGCCCTCGGTGTCAGGATGCTTCCTCGTCGTCTTCGCCGACGGGGCACTGGCCCTTCCATTGCTGCTTCCACAGCACATGCAGGTCGCGGCAGTACGCGCCCAGTGCCTCGCCCGGCAGCTGCTTGGCCTTCAACCGAAGCTGGTGGCGGGTGAAACCGTCGTCGTACTCATCCGGCAGCACCAGCACGGCACATTGATCGTGGTACATCAGGAAGTCGCGGCATTGGTCGTCTTCACTCATCCACGCATCCAGGTGCCTGTCGCTCAGCTGGGTCGACTCGAAGGCGACCGAGGGTCGGACGACGATGATCTTCGTGGCTTTGAACCTGGACGCGTCGGCCTGCCAGCACGCCATCAACGCCAGAAACATGAGCGCGGTCGACGTCATACGGTGTTTCATGCGGTTGCCCCGGTGGAAGAGGGCAACAGCATTGACCATGCAGGCCGTGCAGGGCCATGCAACGGTTCTGAAAGTGCCATCGCCCCTGACACGGGCAACGATGGATCAAGCGTGGATGACGAAGGACGCATCATCCATCAGATCGCCCTCTCCGTTCCTCATTCGTTCTCGGCTACCACGATAGGCCTCGAAGTGCCCGGACATGTCTGGCAGCACACACCGATAGGTCACGGTGCCAACGCTGAGTGTTCCAATCTCTTCAACATCGCTGCCGGTTGCCTGGCAGTGAATGGTCTTCCGGCGTACCTGCAGGGCGTCGGCAATCGCCTCGCCGTGTACCTCCGCCAGGTTCTGGAAGGCGCGGCCCTCGACCTTCAGTTCGATGTCGGCCGGCACCGGCGTGAATGCACCGTCTCCCGGGTGATGTCGGTGATGGTGCAGGACATGGCCTTCTGCCGCATCTCCAGAGCACTGGCAACCGGTTCCATTGCCGTATCGTTGAAGGCGACCTTGGGCAGCTGAAGCGCATCGATGGCATTGACGGTTACATCAACGCTGTCGCTTTTCGCAAATGCACGCAGATGGTGCCGCAGCTTCTCTTTCGACGGCGTGTCGCCGTGAACGATGACCTGCACATAGGTCTCGAAAGTCTCTTCCAGCGAGAGCGCTGCAGGGGGCGATGCGGTAGCGGTGAGCGGCGCTCCCAGCAGCAGGGTGGCGATGGATTTCAGCATGGCGGCACACGGGCGATCCGGGAGGGCCCTGAGGATCAGGGGCATCTCATGCAGGGGTCCATGCAACTTGTCTGAAAATGTATGGCGTTGGGAAAGGCGCGCGCCTGACCCGGTGGCATAGGCTCACGCGAATCTGTCGGTCCGCATCATCGGTGTCATGGCTCGCGGAACCGGACCGAGGAGGCCGTGGCGTCAACCGCGTCTTCCACTTCTTTGGAACTGTCTGCCGGCAGGATGGCAACCAAACGGACGAAGCGCTCACCCGGCCACAGGGCGAGATAGTGGCGGTAGTGGCGTCCGTCGGGTGTTACTCCATCAACCCGGTGCCCGGCGATACCACCGAACGGCACGATCTCCCTTGAGGTGATCGCTCCGCCCTGAATCCTGACGGTCCCCGCAATCAACTGATCGGACACCTTCTCTG
The DNA here is from genome assembly GCF_001431665.1 of Stenotrophomonas beteli. Classification (GTDB taxonomy): domain Bacteria; phylum Pseudomonadota; class Gammaproteobacteria; order Xanthomonadales; family Xanthomonadaceae; genus Stenotrophomonas; species Stenotrophomonas beteli. The sequence goes on from NZ_LLXV01000077.1 coordinate 32,978, forward strand.
GATCGTCAGAGGCAAAGGGGAGAGAAAGCTGCGACGCGACAATTACCAGGGGCTGCAGACCATCGGGATCAGTATCCAGTTCACCGGCCGTAAGTGCCACGGCTGACCCGGACAGGGTGTCCAGCAGGCGGAAAGGGGACGCAGGCTCAACGCTGAAAGGCATCGCGGCGATCTTCTGCTCAAGCGTGGCCTGCGGACGCAGTGTTACGGTCGCCAAGGCCTGCATCGCCTGCCTGTGCGTCAGTGCATGATCACGCGGGGCTTGAACCGTGATCATGACGGTGGGGGAGCCGCTGAAAAGCGCCATCCACTTCTCGAAGGTGTAACCGTGCGCGACCTGGCTGCCGATGACCACCGGGATCGTCCGCCCCTCGACGCTGAGCGACTCCAGGCGATCGACCTGTACGCCCTGGCTGGCGAAGCGGCTACGCGCAGCGGGCTCATCCACGAATAGTCCACTGACTGTGCTGCTGGCCTCGGCGGGCAGCTCGGCGACCAGGATGCTGGCACGGCCGTCATCACTGACAAACCCGGAGAAGTTGGGGGCGGGGGCGAACCCGGGTGGTGGCGACAGGCTGACGACGGAGCCGGGCACGGCCATTGACGGCTGTGACGCCTGTGAGCAACCTGCGAGCAGCAAGGCCTGCAGGAGAAGCAGAGCCGCGCGTACGAGACTGCGGAAGTGGGTGAGCATCTGGAAAGCCTCTTAGTCTGTCCGGACTCGATGAGTGTCTTTCTCTGCTTCAATGCGCTCGTCCCAAGCGGAAAACGGCATCAGCTCCTTCAGTAGATTCAAGCCGAGGAACAGCATGTCTGCACTGCTCCATGGACCATTGTCGCCGACGCGCGAGAACTCCGCCCTCGCTGTGTACGTGGTGTCAGGCGCGTCGCGCAGGGTTGCCGCATAGATGCCAAGGAACGTTCTGAGAGCATCGCCATCAGGGTCCCCGGCACGTGAGCGCGCCAGATTCTCCCGATAGGCGTCAAAGGCGCCAGAAACATCGGGAAGCGCGCACTGGTAGTCCACAACGCCGCGATGGGAGGAGCTGTCCTCCTCGATCCTGACCACACGGCAGTGAATGGTTTCCCGGCGCGCGTTGATCGCACTGGCCGCGGGCTCTTCGAAACCAGTGGCAAGATTCTCGAATGCGTAGAGTGCGTCAACGACGTCTCCGATGTCGGGATAGTTGTCCGGGTCTGCCGTGCGCAGGCTGCTACGCAGCGCCGTCTTGGCATCCTCGTCATTCTGGGTGATGACGTGCGCATAGGCAGCGAAGGTCTCTTCCATTGAAAGAACTGCAGCATCTGCGGCCAGCGGCGCGCACAGCAGCAGGGCGAAAAGAAGTCTCAACATGACGTGGACGGAAGCGGGGGAAGTCCCTGAGGATCAGGGGCGCTCCATGCATTGGTCCATGCAACTTGTCTGAAAGTTACGGATTGCTTTCGTGGCAACAACCTCGGAGAAATTTGAAGCTTTCTTCATAGCCGCCTTCGTGACGCGAATGCACAGTGCTTGGTTTCCCAGAGCGGTGATCATCGTGGCGCAGTCCTTCCGGATCCGTCTGCTTCCAGCGCTCCTTGCGCTTGGGATGGTTGTTTCGCCTGGCGCCTTCGCAGATGGCGATGATCCTGCTGCCGTGCGTGCCATCACAAGCGCGCAGGCGTTGCAGGACCTGGCCGCCGTCATCGAGTGCCGGGCTCCCACCTCGGTACGCGAGCCGCTGTCGCGAAATGTGTGGGATGTCGTGCTGGGTGATGGCAAGCGTGCAAAGCCGCCATTCGATGCGTGGATCGTTGTCAAACAACCCAATTCGTATCTGCATGAGGTCGAGCTGCCCAGTCCGATCACTGTATTCGGCTACCCGACCCAGCGCATCGCAGTGCTGTCGGATGGGATGATGGCCATCCTTGATGATGTCTCCTTTGAGACGATATCCAAGCAGCTGGAGATGAGGCCGTTACATGCAACCGCCGCCCCTCACATCCATGTGCGGAACCTGTCCTTGCGCAATGTCAGCGAAATCGGTTTTTCGGTTCGTTCACTTACGGCGTCGCGCGTCTCTACCCACCCCGGCTCTGTGCTGGTGGGGTGCGAGGAGCGCTACGACACGCGGATGGAGCAGTTGCGCAGGCGCGGCAAGGAACCTGACGTGGTGTTCGCGCCGGGTGTGGATATCGCCACTGAGCTCGATGACGTGCTGAGCTGCAATGCCGATGCACTGCGCAATTACACGGCCGATTGGGCGGTGACCATGTCGGCACACACCACTGATGCGCGTTTCAAAGGCTGGAAGGATGGAGAAGATGAAGAGGGCAATCGCTGGTGGGTGCCGCCGGCACCGATCATGATCGCCGGCAGGCCCGCTTCACGCTTGGTCAAGGTGGGTCAGACCTTGTACGCAGAGCTGGACGGGGATATCGCCGAAACGCTGGCCGAAGATTGGCTTCTGCCACCCTACGATGGCTGGAGCGACGCTGCTTTCGTAGGCTTCTACGATACCGACACGGCGGCCGACGGCTGGCTGGAAGATCGCGCGCGCATCGTGCGTGCGTGGGCGCCCGGCAAGACCCTGCACGGCTGCGAGTACCAGCAGAATCGCCCGGAGTTCGGTGAACATCCGGACGATGATGACGAGGGATGACTGCGGCGTGGTGTCGCCGGGCATGGCCCGGCGCTACCGCTTACCGGCTCACGCGCACTCGTCGGTCCACATCATCTCGGCGATCGGGCGCAGTGCCTTGCACTCCTGCGTCATCTCATCGGCCGACTTCACCTGCGCCTTTGCCTTCAGTTCCTCGGCCATCGCATCCACACCGCTGATCTGGTCGGGTGCGGTCTTCGCCACGCAGGCGCGGTGCTGCTGCAGCAGCAGGTCGCAGCCCGGTACGCCGGTCACCTTCGGTGCGCTGGCCGCCTGCGCGTCCTGCATCCAGTCCTCGAACGGTGCCAGCGCGCCGGCTACGGTGCCCACCAGGTCATCGAAGTTGCCGCTGTACCAGTAGCCGTTGTCCTTGGCCGGGTACAGGGTGAAGGTGCCGCTGACCGGCAGGCGCGCACCGCTCTGCAGCGCCTGGGTGTAGGCGTCGGTGAACTGCTTGCGCGCGGCTGGGCTGGCATCGTCGGCCAGGCTGGCAGCGAACAACGGGCGCACCTTGCCCAGGTCGGGCAGCTGGCAGCTGTAGGTGATGCGTGCCAGCTTCTGGTCTTCAACGTATTCGTTGTCTTCGATCACGCTCTTGGTCGCGCGGCACTTCGAATCACGCAGCGCCTTGGCATACAGCGCTTCGGTGGCCGCAGCGTCGACCTTGGCGCCGGTGCTGGCCAGTACCGTCTGCCAGGGTTCGGCCAAGGCCTTGGCCAGCGCACCCGGGTTCGGGGTTACCGCATCCTGGCCTTCAAAGGCGGGTTTCAGCGCATCGTTGAGCGTGCGGGTAGCAGCAGTGTCGTCTTCCAGCAGCACGCGTGCATACAGGTCGAAGGCCTGATCGGGCGTCAGTTGGGCCGGTGCCGCGCTGGCAATCAGCGGGGCGCACAGCAGCACGCTGGCCAGAAGGGTACGGGTGGGGGTCTTCATGACGGTGTTTTCCTGTTCCAGAGGCGCGCAAGCCTAGCGCATCTGCCCACACTTTCGATGGCGCGATGCAGCCAGGTGACCGTGTGCAGCGGATAAAAAACGGGCCCCTTGCGGGGCCCGTTCGATCGCACGACGAGGAGCGATCGTTGGATCAGAAGCTGGCGCGGACGCCGGCCGAGTACTGGGTGACGTCGCGGTACCCCGAGATCTCGCCCACCAGACCCCAGGTCCGGGTGAAGTTGATCTGGCCGCCGACGGTGCCGACCCAGGTGCCCTTGAAGTGGTTGCCGCCATCCATGTAGCCGGCCTTGACCCAACCTTCGGTCATCGGCGACGGCTTGCCACGAATGCCCATGGTGACGCGGCCCAGGTTGGTGTGATCCTTCTGGGCCAAGCGCAGGCCGTCGTAGCGGACGGTGGCTTCGGCGTTCTGGCGTACCCATGCGGCATCGGCGGTGAAGTCCATGCGGTCGGTCCACGGCATGTGGTAGCCGATGCCCAGCTCCGGCTGGTTCAGTTCCAGCTTCAGCGAATCATCGCCGTAGTGATTGGTCTTGCTCGTGCGCGACCAGCCACCGAACACGTAGACCTGTTCGGCGATGGCCACCGAGCCGCGCAGGTAGCCGCCGTCGACCTTCGGGTCGTCCAGCAGGTTGTCGTCAACCTGGACCTGCGTCCAACCGCCTTCGACGTAGGTGTAGCTCAGGGCGTCGGCCGAGGCCGAGAGCGGGGCGGCGGCCAGCAGGGCGGCCACGATCAGCATCTTGCGCATGGGAATTCCTGTGAATTTCAGTCCTTTGGCGGGCCTGCCCAGCGGGCCGCCCGTGGCGACCTCATGTCGTCCGGGGTGTAATTTTAATGAAAGTTTTACAAATTGCGAGCGACGGCCGTCACAGCTGGGGCATCCGACCCCGTTCAGCCCGGGCTGGTACACTAGTCACGCCGGTTCGCCGGTACACAAACGTCTTCAGGGCGGGGTGCAATTCCCCACCGGCGGTAGGTGCGCAAGCACGAGCCCGCGAGCGCCCCGGCCCACGGCCGGGGGTCAGCAGATCCGGTCCAATGCCGGAGCCGACGGTATAGTCCGGATGAAAGAAGACGGTGCCACAGGGCCTTCGCGGCCCTGCGCCCGCCTGTTTGCCTTGCGGCGTTTTTCGCTCACTTTTCGCGGAGAACGTTTCTTGTTTACTGGAATCATCGAAGGCGTCGGCCGTCTGGCCGCACGCGAACCCATCGGCGGCGATGTCCGCTTCACCTTCAACGTCGGGAATCTGCCGTTCGACCACGTGCAGATGGGCGAGAGCATTGCCATCAACGGCGTCTGCCTCACCGTCATCGCATTCGACGCCAGCAGCTTCCAGGCCGATGCCTCCACCGAGACCCTGGGCCTGACCACGCTGGGCCAGCTGGGCGAAGGGGCAGTCATCAACCTGGAGCGCGCCATGCGCCCGACCGACCGCCTGGGCGGCCATCTGGTCAGCGGCCACGTCGACGGCCTCGGCCAGGTGCTGTCCATCCACGACGACGCGCGCGCGCAGCGCTGGCGCTTCGCCGCGCCGGCCTCGCTGCGCCGCTACATCGCCAGGAAGGGCTCGATCTGCGTGGACGGCGTCAGCCTCACCGTCAACGAAGTGGACGACGAAGGTTTTGAAGTCGCCCTGATCCCGCACACCGTGGCCAACACCGCCTTCTCCGCCACCGGCGTGGGTAGCGCGGTCAATCTGGAAATCGATCTGGTCGCCCGCTATGTGGAGCGCCTGATCAGCGTGCCGGCCAACGGTCAGCACCCGCACGGAGATGCAGCATGAATTTCGCTCCGATTCCGGAAATCCTGGAAGAGATCCGCCTGGGCCGCATGGTGGTCATCGTCGATGACGAAGACCGCGAGAACGAAGGCGACCTGATCATGGCCGCCGAGCTGGTCAAGCCGTCGGACATCAACTTCATGGTCACCTACGGCCGTGGCCTGGTGTGCCTGCCGCTGACCCGCACCCGCGCCGCCGACCTCGGCCTGGCACCGATGGTGCAGGCCAATACCGCGCAGTTCCAGACCAACTTCACGGTCAGCATCGAGGCTGCCGAGGGCGTTACCACCGGCATCTCCGCACACGACCGCGCACACACCATCCGCACGGCGGTAAAGCCCAATGCCAAGCCGTCGGACCTGCACCAGCCGGGCCACATCTTCCCGCTGATCGCCCAGCCGGGCGGCGTGCTGACCCGTGCCGGCCATACCGAAGCCGGCGTCGACCTGGCCATGCTGGCCGGGCTGGAACCGGCCGGCGTGCTGGTGGAGATCCTGAACCCGGATGGCAGCATGGCGCGCCGCCCGGAGCTGGAAGTGTTCGCCCGCGAACATGGCCTGAAGATGGGCTCCATCGCCGACCTGATCGCCTACCGCCTGGCCACCGAAAAGACCGTCGAGCGCGTGGACGAGCGTGAGATCGACACCGAGTTCGGCCCGTTCAAGCTGGTGACCTACCGCGACCGCATTGCCCACGACCTGCATTTCGCGCTGGTGCGTGGTGCGCCGGATGCGGAAACGCCGACCCTGGTGCGCGTGCAGGTGGAAAACCCGCTGGCCGACCTGCTGCACTGGCGCCGCGACGACTTCGGCGTGGCCGCTACCGATGCCCTGCGTGCGATCGATGCCGAAGGCGCGGGCGTGATGGTGGTGCTGTCGGCCCCGCGTGACGGCGAGGCCCTGCTGGCCCGCCTGCGCCAGCAGCCGGCGCCGGTGGTGCCGGGCAAGGATAAGGACGTGGGCCAGTGGCGCCGCAACGGTGCTGGCGCGCAGATCCTGTCCGACCTGGGGCTGGGCAAGCTGCGCGTGCTGGGCACCCCGCGCCGCCAGGTCGGCCTGGCCGGGTACGGCCTGGAAGTGGTGGAGACGGTGGGCTGCTGAGGCCCGCGCCCCGGCCATGACACCCTTGTAGAGCCGAGCCATGCTCGGCTTACGCGCGCAGCGCGGGGGTGTCCAGTCCGGCGGCAGAGAGCAGCCGAGCATGGCTCGGCTCTACAGAAGGCCCCTTGGAGGCCCCCGCCAGCCACGGCCGGGGCCCATCCACGCTAGAATTACCCCCTTATCGAGTCCCCAAGCCGCATATGAGCCACTACGAAGGCGATCTTCGCACTCCCGAATCGGCGCGCTTCGCCATCCTGGCCAGCCGCTGGAACGCCCGCATCACCGACGCGCTGGTCGCAGGCGCCCGCCTGAGCCTGGCCGGCAACGGCATCACCGAAGCCAACATCGACGTGATCCGCGTGCCGGGTGCCTGGGAACTGCCACTGGTGGCCGCGCGCCTGGCCGCCGCCCATGAACACGCCGCCATCCTTACCCTGGGCTGCGTGATCCGTGGCGACACCCGCCACTACGAACACGTGGCCGACCGCTGCGCCGAAGGCCTGATGCGCGTGCAGCTGGATTTCGGCGTGCCGGTGCTGAACGGCGTGCTGGCGGTGGAACGCGTGGAAGACGCCGAGGCCCGCGCAGGCGGCAGCCACGGCAACAAGGGCGAGGAAGTCGCACTCGCCGCACTGGAAATGGTCAATCTGCTGGAGCAACTGCCATGAACAAGAACACCCAGGGCAAGCCCTCCGGTAAACCCGTCCGCCGCGATGGCGTCGATCCGGTGCTGCGATCGCGCGCGCGCCGTCGTGCCGTGCAGGCCATCTACGCTTGGCAGATCTCCGGCGGCAACGCCCAGTCGCTGATCGCCCAGTTTGCCCACGAGCAGGCCCGCGAAATCGCCGATCTGGCGTACTTCGAAGCGCTGGTGCGTGGCGTGCTCGACAACCGACGCGACATCGACGAAGCGCTCGGCCCGTACCTGGACCGCGGCATTGAAGAAGTGGACGCGATCGAACGCGCGGTGCTGCGCCTGGCCGCCTACGAGCTGCGCTACCGCCTGGATGTGCCGTACCGCGTGGTGATCAACGAAGCCATCGAGTCGGCCAAGCGCTTCGGTTCCGAGCACGGCCACACCTACGTCAACGGCGTGCTGGATCGCGCTGCCGTGGAATGGCGCAAGGTCGAATCGGGTCACTGACCCGATTTCTGTAGAGCCGAGCCATGCTCGGCTCACCGTGCAGCGCACGGTTGCGTTCGGCAATGCGGCGCGTGATCGAACTGCAGCCGAGCATGGCTCGGCTCTACAAAAAAGCAGAACGCCCCATGTCCCTGGCCGAATTCGCCCTCATCGACCGCATCCGCGCCCGCACCCTCGAGCGCGACGACATCCTGCTCGGCATCGGTGACGACGCCGCGCTGCTGCAGCCGCGTGCCAACGAACAGCTGGTGGTCACTGCCGATACGCTCAACAGCGGCGTGCACTTCCCGGTGGAAACCCCGGCCTTCGACATTGGCTGGAAGACCCTGGCGGTCAACCTGTCGGACCTCGCCGCGATGGGCGCGCGCCCGGCGTGGTGCACGCTGGCGTTGTCGCTGCCGGACGCCTCTGAAGACTGGATCGAGGCCTTTGCCGATGGCTTCTTCGCCCTGGCCGACCAGCACGACATCGCGCTGATCGGTGGCGATACCACGCGCGGCCCGCTGTCGCTGTCGGTGACCGCGATGGGCCAGGTCGGGCGTGGCCAGGCCCTGCGCCGCGACCGCGCGCAGGTGGGTGATGATGTCTGGATCAGTGGCACGCTGGGCGATGCCGCCGGCGCGCTGCGCCTGTGGCAACAAGGTGCGTTGAGCATCGCCACCGCCACGCTGCTGGCCGACTACGAAAGCCTTCGCCTGCGTCTGCTGCGGCCGACGCCGCGGGTAACGCTTGGCCTGCGCCTGCGTGCCTTCGCGCATGCGGCGGTGGATGTGTCCGACGGCCTGCTGGCCGATCTGGGCCACATCGCCACGCGCAGCAACGTGGCCGCGCATGTGGATGCCGATTCGCTGCCGATCTCGCACGCGCTGCGTGAACTGCTCGGTCGTGAGGCTGCACGCGACTGCGCGCTGCGCGGTGGCGATGATTACGAGCTGTGCTTCACCGCTGCCGCCGACCAGCGCGACGCACTGCATTACCTGGCCGAATCGCTGGACGTGCCGCTCACCCGCATCGGTCGTATTGCCGAAGGGCAGGGCGTGCACGTGGACGGCGAAGCCGCCGACGGCGGTTACCAGCACTTCGCGTAGCCGCAACGGGACTGCCCTGGTAGGTGCCAACCTTCGGGGTGGGGTCAGATCCCTTTGCGCCGCAAAGGGCTCTGACCCCAAGTGAAGCATCTCGGCATTGCTCGGGTAGGTGCCAACCTTGGTTGGCACGAATGTGTCAGCCGTCCGTGCCAACACCTTGCCGACCATGGCCAACACCTACCAACGCGTGGCGATTACACGTGCGGAACCGGCGCACCGAAGCGGTTGTCGCCCGGGGTGCTCGGCAGCAGCATGAGCACCAGCACCACCAGGCCCGCAATCGGCACCAGCATCAGCAGGTACCACCAGCCGGAACGGTCGGTGTCATGCAGGCGGCGCACGGTCGCTGCAATCATCGGCACGATGATCGCCAGCCACACCAACGCGCCCACGCCCGTCGATATCAGTGCCAGCGTGCTTGAGCCGGTGTAGCCAGCAATGAAGCCCAGCACATTCGACGGTATCAATACGATCACGACGAACAGCTGGAACCACCAGAACTCGCTGCGACTGGCGCGCCCGCTGAACTGTGCGTAGCGGGTAAGCGGAATCATCATCTTGTGCATCTGGGCACCCCTCGAAAAGAAGTGCGCACTATTGGTGATCCTGTGATGATGAGCCATCGGAATCGTTGCAATTGCGCCCAGCGTGCGACTGAACTGAGCGCTACCCTGCACTTCTCCTTGTTGGATGCCTACGCCGCAATTATTGGAAACTGGAGAAACAGGAGTGCTTGCAGCGATGTGGCGAAAGCTGTCAGCGCGTGCAGATCGCGACAGTCTCTGTAGAGCATGGCGTTAGCTCGGCCCCACAAAATGCGAAATCGGAACTAGCGTGGCGCGGGTCCATAGCGGTTTTCGCCCTCCTGGCCGGGGCGAAGCATTTGCAGCAGTACAAAGGCAGGTCCAAGCGCGGGGATCATGAACGTAAGGCACATCCACCCAGATTGTCCCAGATCTCGAAATCTACGCGCGACGAGTGCATGGAACGGGACGAGGCTGAGCATGATGTAGCCAAACCAAATGTACGCAAACAGATCGCTCAATCGCATGCCTCCGCCCAGGGCGCCAGGCGGAAGTCGGCGGGAGGTGTATGCGGCGATACCAATGATCGACACGCTCACCATGAGCTGAAGAAGGAAGAACAGCCAGAACTCCCGTCTTGATGATCGACCTTTGAAGCAGGCGAAAAGGCGAAAGGGACGTAGTGCAAGACTGATCATGTTGAAGTTGGATGATGGGCGGGTCGCCGAGCGTATCGACCCTGTCTGGAGCATGCGATACAAAAAGTTGCAGATCGCCCCGTCTTCAGCGCCGTCGCGTCTATTGATGAATCAGGTCTATCGATTGGTGGGATCTCTTGTCGTGAGCTGGATCTTCTCTGATTTTGCAAAGGCGTCCTGGGCGTCACTCAGCCGCTGGAGGTCTCTATCCATGCGCTCGATGGCAGGCTCCAAACGGGCTAGAATCGATGCGGATTGCTCAGTGGTGTAGCCTTCTGGAAGCTCTGCCAGGGTCACCATGACAGAGAACATGTCTTCGGCGCTTTGTAATGATGTCAGTAGATGCTGGTGAAGATCAGCTGCCTCGGAGCGATGTGTCATGCGTTCTGCAGCTGTTCGCCGCTCGACGGCATTCTTGTGCGCCACCTGTAGCCGATACCGGAACTTGGAGAGGTCATCCCCGTTATCGATTGCGCCATAGAATTCATCTGCCCATGGTCCGCCGTTCCACGTATTGACCGTGTCGACCAAGCTGTTCCACTTCGCTACGTTTTCCTCCAGATAGCGGTCATTCGGATAGACGTACCCGCGCGTATGTGGGAGTGGATCACATGCCGTAAGAAGGCCAAGAGACAGGAGCAAGAGAAGACGGGTCGCGCATTTCATGTGAGGTGCCAATGGCTAGGAGGATGGCTTAAGCCTGTCGTGGTCAGGTGGACCACAAGGTGCTGCGATGCTCGACCCGGAGATCGGGCATCCAGTGGTCCGTGAGTCTAGGAGCATGGATGTACGACGCTCAAGGTCAAAAGCGACCACGGGGTGTTGTAGCGGTTAAGTCGTAGGTATTCCTTGGCAGTGATCCAGCAGTTATGGCCTCCTTCATTGATCAGGCAAGCTCGCTACGAGGTGCGTGCGGTAGTCGGCGACCCGCGAGCGATGCCATCGTCATGGGCGGGCAACCTGCGAGACTGTCGTCGGGTCTTACCAGTGGCCGCTTGAGCGCATGCAGCTTGTCATTCTGACGACGCGTGGTCAGGTCGATGGCCCGCGCTTGCGAGTGGCAGGGTCTGTCGGGAGCGTCCAGGATGTGTGCATCGATGGTGGCCGCACCACTCACGCGTTTCTGCGCCCGGATCTGGTCGATGAGCTCACGATCTCAGACGACGGACTGGCTCGAACGACATGCGAGGTCGTTCGTTGAAGGCGACTTGCCACGCGTGATTGCCAGAAGAATGCATGATGTACGCCCCAGCCGCGCCGACATTGATGGTTCCCTGCAGTCGAGCCATGCTCGACTGTTTTTGGCCGCGGTCGAGAAGAGCCAGTCGAGCATGGCTCGACTCTACAGAAAGCAGAAAGCAGAACGGCGCCGGATTGCCCCGGCGCCGTTTCAGTTCTCCCTCACCACTTGTACGACATGCTCAGATTGGCGGTGGCTTCGCGGTACCCATGATCACCACGCATCACGCCGAAGCCACCCCAGGCGCTCAGCCCGGAACGGAAGTCCACGCGCGCACCGGCATTCAGCTCGTAGCGGTTGCGCGGCACGCTGGCCTTCAGCGCCTCATCGTCGAACGCCATGCCGTTGCTGGCCCCGTCGCGGTACCAGTTGGCCGCCACATACGGGCTGACCGACGCGCCGGCTGCGCTGCGGCCCTCGCCCTGCAGGCGCAGGCCCGCGCGGCCGGACAGGCCACTGTCGCCCAGGCTGCGCACCACCGTGCCGTTGGTTTCCTCGTGGCGGTCGGTGTTGCCGTCGGTGTAGACCAGCTGCAGTTCCGGCTGCAGGCTCAGCGCGGTGCGGCCGATCTGGCCGATACCAATGCGGTAACCCGCTTCCAGCGACGACTGCCAGATGTCCGAGTCGTAGCGTTCCTCGGCCAGGCCTTCGCCCTGCACGCGGTTGCGGAACTGGCCCCGCTGCACGCTGGCATCCACATACAACGCATCGTTGCTCCAGTTGCCGTACACGCCCAGCGCGCCGCCGTTGACCTTGCCGCGTGCGCTGTAGCCGGTCAGCTGCGAACGCGAGCTGGCGTCGGACCTGGCCAGCGTGCCCATCACGCCCACGCGTCCCTGGCCGTTGTCGAACACGCCGATGTCCGCACCCAGCTGCAGGCGCGAGCGGTCCACGCGCAGGTCCAGCTGGTCTTCCACCGCCGACAGCGTGCTCTGGGTGGCATCCACGCGGGCCCAGCCGCGCACGCCATCAACGGCGGAGGTGCTGCCGCCCTGGCGGTCGCGCCAGCCGTGGCGCAGCAGCTGGTCCATCGCGAACTGGTTGGCCAGGTAGGCGCCGGCCTCCGGGCGCAGCACCGGCGTGGGGTCGACCGGGTCCACCGGATCGATCGGCGTGCACTCCGGCAGCGTGGGATCCACCACGCACGGGTCCGGCGTGCCGGCCAGCTCCGAGCGCAGGTACCAGCCACCGTTGGTCGCGTCCTTGAACAGGAAGTACTCGTACTGCCCGCCCACTGCGCGGCCCTGCAGATCGAACTGCGCATTGGAGGCACCGCCCACGCGGATCAGCTCGATGCCCTTGTCGGTCTTGGCGCCTGCACCGCCGGCATTGAGCACGCGCACATTGGCCTGGCCATTCGAGTCGCCCTTGATGATCAACTTGTCGGTGGCCGAGCTGTCGTCACCCAGCTGGGTGTTGAACAGCAGGGTGCCCCCGGCGCCATCGAAGGTATCCACGCTGAGCGTGTTGAAGGTGCTGCCATTGCCCAGCGCCACAGTGCCGGTGCTGCCCAGCGCCAGGTGGCCGATGTTGCTGTCGCCGGTCATCAGCCAGGTGCTGTCGCTGTCGATGCTGGCCGAGGTGACATTGATGAAGCGGCCATCGATCTGTGCCTTGTTGCGCAGAGACACGTTCAGTGCCCCGAGCGTGGTGGCGGTATCGAAGTTGACGTTGCCGATCAACCGCGCGTCATCCACGGTGAAGTTGACCGTGCCTTCGCCGGCACCTGCTGCAGGATTGCGGGTGCGGAGCAGCAGCAGGTTGCCATCACCGGCGATCAGCTGCGAGCCGTTGGCTACGATGATGTCGTACTGCGCGTTGGGAGTCAGCGAGAACGGAGCCACGCGAATGGCGGCACCGGTATCGGACTTCAGCACCGAGTTGTCGACCCGCAGCGAAAGACCGCCGGTGAAACCGGGCAGATCGCTTCGACCTGCAAGGTAGGCTGCCGTGTTGCCACCCTCGACGCGGGACCCGTTCTGAATGGTCATGTCGCCGAAGAACATGCGTACGCCATGACCATTGTTCAGTTCGGTGGCACCAGCGGGCAATTCGGCACGGACGAAGCTGGAATCGACGATGGCCGAGGCGGTGGTGCCGTTGATGACAGTGCCGTGGGTCAGATCGATGCCAATGAAGCTTGAGCTGTTGATCCGGCTGCCCACGATATGGGCGGAGGCCGTGTCGTAGACGCTGACCGTACCGTCGCGGACGGTCGATCCGGTCATGTTCAACGCCGAGTTTCCCTCCATCCGCACCAGCGCACGACCACCGGTAGTGGCCGACGCAATGGTTGCGTTGGTGAGGGAGACGGTGGAGTCGGTGCTGGTGATCGAATCGGTCTGCGCACCGGTAACGGTCAGCGTCGAGCCATTCTTCAAGGTCCAGGCTTCCACTGCATCGCCCGCAACAACCTCTGCGGTCTGGTCATCCAGGTCGCCTGCCAATGCGGCGCCGGTGGACACCGCCGAGAGTGCCAGCAGCAGGCCGCGTGCAAGCGGCCGAAGCGACAGGAGATGGACGGGATGAAGGTTCATGGTGTTGTCCTTTGCATGGAGAAGCGAGCGGGACACTGCACGACAACCGGAAACCCCTGTTCAGCGGGGTGACGTATACGACTGCGACTTGTGAAAATTCTGTGAGGCAATCCGGAAGATGCGAACAAGCGTGTCGGGAACGGCTGCCAGTGTCCGATCGCATCGCCATCGTTCCCATGCAATTTGTTGCAAAGGCGGCTTGCCATATCCGCCAGGGACGGGTGACGTTAAGGCAGCTGCGCCGGCATTGCGGCCAGGTGCGACATTCTGGCGCAGCCCGCATTGCAATCATTTCGATGGAGGCGCAGGGGGCATGACGGCAGGCTGTGCGCCCGTCTGGAGATACCCCATGCCTATTGCGCTCCCTCTTCGCCACCCTTTGGCCGCTGCCCTGGCTGCTGCACTTGTTCTTGCTCCCTCCGCCCGCGCCCAGCAGGTCGTGGCCGACGGTACTCTCCAAGAACCTCCTGCGGGCGAGTACCGCACCACCGAGCCGGTGCTGCCCGGAGACCCGGCGGGCTACGTGTTCTACGCGCTCAATAATGGTCGCATCGAAACGACGGACGCGATTGTATTGCGCTCCGAGGGCGCGGGCGCCGCCGCTGTCCGGCTGGAGGGGAGCGGCACAACCATCGATCTGATGGAAGTTGCCGAGATCATAACGCTGGGCGACGGGGCTGCCGGTATGTCCGCGCAGGATCGCGCGCAACTGCGTGCCGAGAATGTGCGCATCGACACGCAAGGGGTGAACAGCCATGGCATCGAGGCCAACGCTGCCTCGGCGGGCGTGAGTGTGGGCGAGATCACCACCCGTGGTCGGGGCGCGCATGGACTGGTCGCCAGTGCTGGCGGCTTCATCAACTTCCTGGGAGGAAGCGTTATCGCCGAAGGGGCTAATGCACATGCCGCCCTGGCCAGTGGTGCCGGCAGCGTAGTGCATATGGAGTCAACAACCCTGACCAGCCGCGCCGCCGGTACGACCACCGCGCTGGCAACGCTGGGCGGGGCGCTGGAGCTGCGCGACAGCCACGTGGTCCATGAAAGCAATGGCTTTGGTGTGGTCGCCCAAGCCGGAAGCAAGGCCACGCTGGAGGATGTGCACATCCAGATGCAGGGCGGTACGTCATTCGGCCTGTCCGGCGGTGGTGAGATTGTCATGACCGGTGGATCGATCACTGCGCTGGGTGTGGCCAGCACGGCAGTGAGCCTCAACGAGGGACAGGCGCGCGTGGAGAACGTGCAGGTGCAGGGAACCAACGGCATCCTCCTGCACGAGCGGAGCCTGCTGGATCTGGTCGGAAGCACGGTGACATCCAGCGGGGTCGCGTTGGACATCAATGGCATGGGCAACGTTGCCAACGTGCAGGGCTCCAGCCTGCACAGCACGGGCGATAACGCCGCCGCAGTACAGGTTTATCAGGCGTCCACCCTGGACATGCGCGGAAGCGTGATCCGCACCGATGGTGATCGCTCGGTGGGCATCGACAACCGGGCTGGAACCGTGACGCTGCAGGAGGTCGACATCCTGACCCACGGTGCGTCAAGCCACGGCCTTTACTCCGAATTTCGAGGCTTTGGCAGCCGCCCGCAGATCAACGCGACGCTGTCGCGCATCGAGACATCCGGTGCCAGTGCCTTCGGCGCCCTGACGCGTGCAGGAGGCTCGCTCTCGCTTGCACAGAGCCAGGTGCTGACCACCGGTGAGGGCGCACACGGGGTACTGGCCGGCGGCAGTGGCACCCTGGACCTGGCCGGGACCCATGTACGCACCGAGGGCGAGGGCGCGTGGGCGGCGGTGATCAATGACAACGGTCGGATGCGCATCGACGGTGGTTCGCTGGTAAGCGCCCAGCATGGCGGTGTGTGGGTGCGCAGCAGCCGAGACCCAGGCCTGACCCTATCCAATGGCGCGTTGGTATCGGGCGGCAATGGCATCGCCTTGGCACTGGATGCGGCCGTGGCTGGACGCTTCGACGTGGTGCTGGAGGGCGGCTCGCAGATGGAGGGCGACATCGTCATCACCCCGGAGGATGAGGATGCGGGTCTGGTGCCGCAATCCGAAGTGCATGTGCGCCTGGCGGATGGATCGTTGTGGCAGGGATCGTCGGGTCTGGTGCAGACGATGGCGATTGAAGGCGGCAGCCAGTGGACACTGACCGGTGATGCCACGGTGGGCGAGCTGCAAGTGCTCAACAGTGGCGTGGCATTGTCCGACGGAAGCGGCCGCTTCAATACGCTCACCGTGGATGGCGACCTGCACAGCGAGGGCGCGACATTCCTGTTCCAGGGCGCGCTGGCCGGCGATGACAGCGCGATTGACCGCCTGCACGTGCGCGGCGACACCTCCGGCGACGCGCTGATTGCAGTCAAGAACATCGGTGGCGTGGGCGCGCCGACGGTCGATGGCATCCAACTGATCGAGATCGACGGTGCATCACTGGCGAGCTACGCACTGAGCGGCCGCGCGGTGGGCGGATCGTACGAATACTTCCTGTTCCAGGGCGGCCTGGCGGATCCTGCCGATGGTAACTGGTACCTGCGTTCGCAATGGTTCGATGTCTGCAAGGACAATCCGGCTGCGCCGGGATGCGTGGTCGATCCGGGTCCGGATCCGATCGACCCGACGGATCCCGTCGATCCGGTGGATCCGATCGATCCGATCCTGCCGCCGCCGGTACTGCGCCCGGAAGCCGGTGCGTACCTGGCCAACCAGTCGGCTGCCGTCAACATGTTTTCCCATCGCCTGAACGACCGCATCGGTGCCGTCTCGCGGGATGAAGGCCGTGCCGCGTGGGCGCGCGTGGGCCGGCAGCAGGCGGACTTCAGCGCGGTCGGTGGTCAGCTGTCGATTGATGGCAACACCTCGGTGCTGCAGATTGGCACTGACCTGATTCGCCGAGGCAATGCAGCGTTCGGTGTGATGATGGGCACGGGTCGTGCCGACAGCAGCGCAGTGTCCGATCTGACCGGCTACAGCGCCAAGGGGCGGGTGCGTGGCAGTGCCATGGGTGTGTACGGCACCTGGTTGCAGGCGGCTGACGGCACGCAGGGTGCGTACATGGATGCGAACCTGCAGTACGGCCGTTTCGATAACCGGGTGCAGGGTATTGGCCTGGCGCCGGAGCACTACGATTCGCGCATGGCCAGTGCGTCGCTGGAGACCGGCTACACCTTCAATGTGTGGCAGGGTGCCGCCAGCGCGCTGTACGTGCAGCCGCAGCTGCAGCTGAGCCATGTCGATTTCCGCGCCGATCGCCACGTGGAGAGCAATGGCACGGTGATCGATCACGCCGATGCCGGTGGCCTGAGCGGGCGCCTGGGCGTGCGCGTGTTCGGCCACGGCACTGCAGCCGGCAACACCGTGCAGCCGTACCTGGGTGTGAACTGGCTGCGTGGCAGCGGCAACAGCACGTTGCAGTTCAACGGTGACGCGCTGGGCGCGGACGCGCCGCGCAACCGCTATGAGGTGCAGGCCGGTGCCGAGCTGAAGATGGGCCAGCGCTGGGGCGCGTGGGCTGGCGTGAGCGTGCAGCGCGGTGATTACGGCTACCGCAATGTGGGCGGCCAGCTGGGACTGCGCATGGCCTGGTAAGAGGCGATGGAGATGCGGACGCGCCGGGTCATGCCCGGCGCTTTCTTGTAGAGTCCAGCCATGCTCGACTGATCGCACCGGCGGTCTGCACCAATCGCAGTCGAGCATGGCTTGGCTCTACAACCGCGTCGAGAAGGGGCCGGACCTGAACCATGTCCATGTCTGTCGCGATTGTCCATTGAATGACTGCGCAAACGGTGGCGATGCTGCCGCCCTGTCTTCTGCTGGTTGCCCGCATGTCATCTC
Source organism: Stenotrophomonas beteli (assembly GCF_001431665.1). Classification (GTDB taxonomy): domain Bacteria; phylum Pseudomonadota; class Gammaproteobacteria; order Xanthomonadales; family Xanthomonadaceae; genus Stenotrophomonas; species Stenotrophomonas beteli. The sequence continues at coordinate 50,527 of NZ_LLXV01000077.1, forward strand.
CCGAACGTTCCCACAACGCTGCCATCGATGGCCTGCGTGCATTGGCGGTGCTGGCCGTCGTGGTCTTCCACACCAATGCGACGTGGCTGCCCGGCGGCTTCACCGGCGTGGACCTGTTCTTCGTGGTGTCCGGCTTCGTGATCAGCCAGTCGCTGGCCTCGCGTGCCGATGCGTCACTGGGCGCATTGCTGCTCGACTTCTACCGGCGCCGCGTGCTGCGCCTGCTGCCGGCGCTGCTGGTGATGTTGATGGCCACCTTCGTGCTGTCGGCGTTGTTCATTCCCCGCGCGTGGCGCAATGAACAGTTCGATCAGACCGGCTGGGCCGCGCTGGTCGGCTTCAGCAACATCGTGCTGGCCGGCCAGCAGGACGATTACTTCTCACCCGGCGCGGAACTCAATCCCTTCCTGCATACATGGACGCTGGGTGTGGAGGAGCAGTTCTACCTGGTGTTCCCGCTGCTGTTCTTCGTGTGGCTGCGCGGGCGCGAACGCTGGCCGTGGGCGCGCTGGCTGTTGCCGGTGCTCACCGTGCTGTCGCTGGCGTGGGCAGGCTGGCAGGCGCAGACGGCACCGGCGGCAGCGTTCTATCTGCTGCCTGCACGGTTCTGGGAGCTGGCTGCGGGCGCGCTGCTGTACCAGTGGATGCGTGAGCGCGTGCCGGGCCAGAGCGGTGGCACGGTTGCAGCGGTCGGTCTGGCACTGCTTGGTACAGGCGTGGTGATCGCCCCTCAGCTGGCGATGCCGGTGCCGGGCGTGCTGGCCACCGTCGGCGGTACGTTGATGCTGTTGGCAGGCGTGTCGGCATCGGGAACATCGCGCATGGCCCGCGCGCTGGGCTGCGCACCGTTGGCCTACCTGGGCCGGCTGTCCTATTCGCTGTACCTGTGGCATTGGCCCCTGCTGGTACTGCTGCGCTGGACGTATGGCCTGCACGGTGCCGCGCTGTGGCTGTATCCGGTGCTGCTGCTGGCGGTATCCGCCGTGTCGTATCACTTCATTGAGCGCCCGTTGCGCAGTGCGGCGCCGCTGCTGCGGCTGGCACCGGCCAAGGTGCTGGCGATGGCATTGCCGGTGGTCGTGCTGTGTGGCGCGGGTGCCTGGGCTACCGTGGAATACCACGAGCAGGTCTCGCTTAGCGTCACCCGCGACGGCTACGCATGGCAGGCGCGCCGCTACCCGGCGTGGCGCCCGCTGGAGCCGGTAGATGCACCCGCGCTTGAAGGGCGGCGCCTGTTCGTGGCCGGCGATTCGCATGCGGCGGCCTACCGCACGATGACCAGCATGGTCGCGCGCCAGACCGGTATGGAGGTGCGCCAGGATGATCGTGGCGGCTGCAGCTTCGTCAATCTGCTGCGGGCCAGCCCGGCCGATTGCCAAGGCTTCATTGAAGACGCGCTGACGAACATCGAGCACGAGGCGCGTCCGGGCGACATCGTGTTGCTGGCGGCCCTGCGTATGCCGGAGCTGCGTGGGTTTGACTGGCAGCGCCAGGATGCGCAGCAGATCTATCAACAGCTGCTGGACGAGCGCACCCCGGCCCATGCACAGGCTGCGCGTGATGAGGCGGATCGTGTTCTTGGGCGTCTGCAGAAGCTGGGCGTGCACGTGGTTGTGGATGCGCCGCTGCCGTTGTTCAAGGCCGGGGCCTATCGCTGCTCGGACTGGTTCAACCGCCACAATCCGGCCTGCGCGGGAGGCCTGAGCATGCCGCGCGGTGATCTGGAGAGGCTGCGTGCACCACAGATGGCGTTGCTGGCCGAGCTGGCAGCGCGCTATCCATCGCTCACGGTGTGGGATCCGCTGCCGCTGCTGTGCGGGCCGAAGACCTGCTCGGCGGTGGAAGACGGGGAGCCGTTGTTCTTCGATAACGATCATCTGAGCGGGCATGGCAACCGTGTGCTGTTGCCCAGCTTCCGGCAGACGCTGATCGATATTGCGAGCGACAAGCCGGTGTAGAGCCGAGCCCTCGCTCGGCTGCTCTGCGTTCCACAGGCGGGAAGCCCGCGCTGCGCGCGGTGAACCGAGCATGGCTCGGCTCCACAGGAGCGCGCGCGGTTTATGCCGGTGGCAGCACCTTGCCCGGGTTGAGGATGCCATCCGGGTCCAGCGCGGCCTTGATTGCGCGCATCGTCGCCAGCGTCGCCGGGGTGAACGCCTGCGCCATGAAATCGCGCTTGGCCAGGCCAATGCCGTGCTCGCCGGACAGCGTGCCACCCAGTGCCAGCGTCAACTCGAAGATCTGCGGCAGCGCGGCATGCGCGCGTGCGTTCTCGTCGGCATCGTCCGGGTGGTAGAGGATGTTGACATGCAGGTTGCCGTTGCCGGCATGGCCGAAGGTGACGATGGTGAGCGTGTAGTCGCGTGCCAGGGCCTGCACGCCGGCCACCAGTTCCGGAATGCGCGACACCGGCACCACCACGTCTTCATTGATCTTGCCCGGCGCAACACTGCGCAGCGCGGGCGACAGCGCCTTGCGTGCGGCCCACAGCTGGTCGCGTGCACGGCCTTCCATCGCCACGTCCAGTTGGATCATGCCGTCGCCTTCAGCGGCGCTGGCCAGTGCCTGCAGCAGATAGGGCAGGGTGTCGTGGTCACCATCGGCTTCCACCAGCAGCATCGCACCAGCCTCCGGAACATCGGCGCCATTGAGCCGCAGTAGCTCCAGGCTGCGCGCGTCCATGAACTCCAGGCGGGTGGGCACCACCGGCTGCGACATCAATCGCGATACCGCGGCGGCGGCGGCATCGGCATCGCGGTACAGCACGCGCAGCCCGGCCTGGCTGACCGGCAACGGGGTCAGCTTCAGCGTGGCTTCCACGATCAGTGCCAGCGTGCCTTCGCTGCCCACCAGCAGATGGGTGAGGTCGTAGCCGGTGGCGTCCTTGGTGTAGGCGCCACCGCATCGGATCACCTCGCCGGTTCCGGTCACCGCCACCAGGCCCAGCACGTTGTCGCGGCTGGTGCCGTACTTCACTGCGCGCGGACCGCCCGCGTTGCAGGCCAGGTTGCCGCCGATACTGCAGATCTCGGCGCTGGAAGGATCCGGTGCCCAGAACAGGCCATGCGGGGCCAGTGCCTGCTGCAGGGTGCCATTGAGCACGCCTGGCTGCACGACCGCGCAACGGTCACCGGCGCGGATCTCGACGATGCGGTCCATGCGGGTGAACGACAGTACGATGCTGCCCGGCTGCGGGACGGCTGCGCCGGTGGTGCCGGTACCGGCGCCACGTGCGACCAAGGCCACGCCATGCGCGCGGCAGGCGCGCACCAGAGCTTGAACCTGTTCGATGTCGGCTGGCAGCGCCACGGCTGCCGGGCGCTGGCGGCGCCATGAGTTGTCCTGCGCGTTGGCCTCCAGCGCGCTGTCATCCATGCGCCAGCCCTCCGAGCCCAGCAGGGCGGACAGTTCGGCAACCAGGGCAGCAGGCAGGGCAGGACTCATGACAGGTCTCGGGTGGCGGCAGGTGCAGGTTGGATCAGTTTCCAGGCGACAACGGCGCCAGCCAGCGGCAGCCACACCCAGCGCAGTTCGGAGAGCAGGGTGGCCAGGCCGCGCGCGCTGAAGAACTGTGGCGCGAACGGTGACACCCGGATCGGTCGCCACGGCGCGAAGAAGCGGTGTTCATTCCACGGCCAGGCCAGCGCGACGCCGAGGCCACCTGAAGTCATTGCATCGAGCAGTGGATGGCTGGCGGCGCAGATGAAGACGAATACCGCCGCTTGAACGGTAGATGCCAACCTTGGTTGGCGCACACCGGCCGACCAAGGTCGGCGACTACCCAAGAGCGCCAACACCGCAGCCAATGCCGCCAGCACGCAGGCAAACAGCAGCGAATGGCTGGCGCCGCGATGGCCGAAGGCATCGGCATACGGAATGTGCAGTGCAAAGGCCAGCACATCGGCATCGGGCAGCATCGCTGCGACCACGCCCGCAACCAGCAGGCGCGGTGGGATGCGGCCACGGTCAGCGGCGCACCACAGCGCCAGTGGCACGGCGGCATGAGTGATGATCGAAGGCATCAGTCACGCACCCTGGTCGTGCCGGCCAGACTGTGCGCTCTGGTAGGTGCCAACCTTGGTTGGCACAGAAAGCGCCGACCAGGGTCGGCTTCTACCAAAGCAAACGGTACCCATCAGCAATCATCCAATCGGAACGCATCACGCAGCCACCGCAGCTGCGGCGGCTCGCCCGTGGCGTCCACCACATCGAAGCGGCACGGCGCATTGGCCAGTGCCGGGTGGTCCTGCAGGTACAGCTGCGCGGCATGGGCCAGGCGCCGGCATTTGCGCGCATCCACCGAAGCGGCGCCGCCACCGAAATCCGATCGCGCGCGGTAGCGCACTTCCACGAACACCACGGTGCCGGCATCGTCCATCACCAGGTCCAGTTCACCGCAGCGATAGCGCACGTTGCGTGCACGCGGCCGCAGCCCGGCCTGTTGCAGGTGCTGCTCGGCGGCCGCTTCCACCGCCGAGCCCCGTTGGCTGCGCTCAGCGACCACCGACGATCGGCATCGGCCGGCCGCCATTGAAGGTCGACCATGCCGGCTGGCGCAGGATGTTGCCGTTGCTGTCCAGGAACAGGGTGCCGGTGGCACCGTCCAGGCCGCCCTCATTGGACAGCTTGTCCAGGTAGGCGGTGATCTTCCAGGCGTCGGCGCCGAAGGCGAACAGGCGGCCGGCCGCACCGCGTGCGCTCGGCAGGGTGCTGGCCACCTGGCTGGCCGATGGCAGGCCGGACACGCTGCGCACGTTCCAGGCTTCGTTCGGGTAGACAATGCCGTCCAGCGCCACGTCTTCTTCCACCTTGCCGCTGCCGACGGTCAGCTGCGAGGTGCCGACGCGGGTCGCGCCACCGGCACCGGCCAGCGCCAGCTGCGGCGCCAGCAGGCGCGCCTGCGGTGCACGCACGGCCAGGAACACGGCATCGACCTGGCCCGCGTTGCGCACCTGCGCGCCGACATCGCCGACGGCATCGCTGACGCCGACAGTGGCCACCACCTGGCCACCGCGCTGGGCGAAGCGCTGGGCGAAGGCGGCAGCGGCACGGCGGCCGGTGTCGTCGGCGCTGTTGATCACCAGCGCCTTGCTGCGTTCGCGGCCGCGCAGGTATTCGGCGGCCACGATGCCGTCGTCTTCCGGCGCCAGCGAGAAGCCGGCGCTGCCGGCCGGCGGGGCATCCTTGCCGCGGTTCAGCGCCAGCACCGGCACTTTCAGTTGCTGGCGGCCATACACCGCGTCCACTTCGTCGCGGCCCAGCGGGCCGACCACGAAGTCGGCCCCGGAGGCGACGGCCTTGTCGTAGGCGGCCAGTGCGCCGGCCGGGGTCCCGGCGGTGTCGATGAAGTTGATGTCCGGGCGGCGCCGGGTCTCGCCGTAGTAGGCGGCCAGCAGGCCATCACGCACCGGCTGCGCGGCGGTGGCCAGGCGGCCGCTGAGCGGCAGCAGCACCGCCAGCTTGGCCGGCGGCCGGTAGCCGTCGCTCAGTGCCGGCGGGCGCTTGCTGGTGTCGAACTGGGCGGCACCATCGCGGTCGAACGGACGCGGCAGCGGCAGGCCCCGCGCGATCAGTGCGCGGCCGGCGAAGTTGTACAGCGGATCGTTGGCCGGCAGGGCCGCGGCACGGCTGCGCAGGGTGGCGTCGTCCAAGGTGCCGAGCAGGCCGGCGATGGCGGACTGGTTGTCGTTGCGGGCGCTGCCGGTCAGGCCGGCATGGGCACGGGCGCGCTCGGTAGCTGCACCAAAGGCATCACCGGTGGCCTGCAGGGCATTGGCGCGGGCCAGGTACCAGCGCGTGCGCAGCGCCGGCAGCACGTTGTCGCCGCTGTCCTTCAACAGCGCCAGCGCCTGCGCCGGCTGCTTGTCGGCCAGCGCCAGCTCGGCACCGGTCAGCTGGTAGCGCTGCAGGCTGGCACCGGACAGCTGGCGGGCGCTGAGCTGGCCCAGCAGGCTGCGTGCGCGGGCGCTGTCGCCGGCCAGGTTCCAGGCCCAGGCGGCGTCGGCCAGTGCGTTGCTGCGGGCACCGCCGCGCAGCGTGGCGGCCAGGCCTTCCAATTGCAGTGCGGCGTCGCGCGGCTTGCCCTGTTCGATCAGCGCCAGCGCCTGGCTCTGGGCCGGCGAATCGGGGGTGCTGGTCAGGCTGGTGGTGGCACAACCGGCCAGCAGCATCAGCGACAACGACAGGGCGGAGATCCGTGCGGCGGGCTTGTTCATGATCAGGTCCATGCGATGAGGGCAGCGGCCTTGGCCGGGTACACGCTACGATTCTACCCTTGCCCCGTGAGTACCGCTGAAATGAGTGTCCCAACCCTGTACGTCGTCGCCACCCCGATCGGCAACCTGGCCGATCTGAGCCCGCGCGCACAGGAGGTGCTGCGTTCGGTGGCCGCCATCTGTGCCGAGGACACCCGCCGCAGCGGCCAGCTGCTGTCCCACTTCGGCATCCAGCAGCCGCTGGTGGCCCTGCACGAGCACAACGAGGAAGCGCTGTCGCAGCGCCTGGTGTCGCGCCTGCAGGCCGGCGAGTCGCTGGCGCTGGTCAGCGATGCCGGCACCCCGCTGGTCAGCGATCCCGGGTTCCGCCTGGTGCGCGCGGCCCGCGCGGCGGGCATCAAGGTCAGCCCGGTTCCCGGTGCCTGCGCCGCCATCGCCGCGCTGAGCGTGGCCGGCCTGCCCAGCGATCGTTTCAGTTTCGAGGGCTTCCTGCCGGCCAAGGCCAGCGGCCGCCGCGACCGCCTGCAGGCGCTGGCCGGTGAAGTGCGCACGATGGTGTTCTACGAATCCTCGCACCGCATCGCCGAGTCGCTGGCCGACATGGCGGCGATCTTCGGCGGCGAACGCCCGGCGGTGCTGGCCCGCGAGCTGACCAAGCTGTTCGAGACCGTCCTTGATGGCGACCTGGCCGGCCTGCTGGCCAGGGTCGAGGCCGACGAGAACCAGCGCAAGGGCGAGTTCGTGGTGATGGTGCAGGGGGCGGGTGACGATGAGGAAGCGCAGCTGGCACACGGCCGCCGCGTCTACGCGAAGCTGAGCGAGCACCTGCCGCCGTCAACCGCCGCCAAGCTGGCCGCGGAACTGACCGGTGCGCCGCGCAAGGCGTTGTACGGTAGTTGATGGATCGTGCGGACCAAGGTCCGCACCCACCAGGCAGCAGCATAGGTGGATCCACGCCAAGCGTGGACGGATGAACCGGCTGCCGCGATCGGCACGGCAGGAAGGGCGTGCGTGCGCTAGAATACGCGCTGGCGGAGCCGGCCAGACAGTCGCGTCATCCCTTCGGGGGTGCCGAGGAAAGTCCGGGCTCCATAGGGCAAGGTGCCAGGTAACGCCTGGGCGGCGCAAGCCGACGGAAAGTGCAACAGAAAGATACCGCCTACGTCTTCTTCGGAAGGCCGGTAAGGGTGAAATGGTGCGGTAAGAGCGCACCGCGAGTCTGGCAACAGACCGGCACGGCAAACCCCACCTGGAGCAAGACCAAATAGGGATCCTTTGGCGCGGCCCGCGTTGGATCCGGGTAGGTTGCTTGAGCGTTGCGGTGACGTAACGCCTAGAGGAATGACTGTCCACGACAGAACCCGGCTTATCGGCCGGCTCCGCCTCTTTCTTCTATATGCATGAACCGCGCATCGGTAGTGCCGGCCGCTGGCCGGCAGCTTCACGATGCCAGCAGCGGCGGACAGAGTGCTGCCGGCCAACGGCAGGCACTACCTCGACGTCGCGCGGTCCTCAGCCCGGCATGCGGTACTGCCCGGCGGAAATGAACTGCGAGAAGCGCTCGCACCACACCACGATCGTGGTGTAGTCGTCCACATCCACGTTCGCGGGCACCTCGACCAGGAAGCGGTTGAACGTCTTCACCTCGCCGATGCGCTGGGCCTGCGCCTTGACCTTCAGGAAGTCGGCCTTGTTGTCGACGAAGTCACGGACCAGGTACACCTTGTAATCCGGTCCCGGACCCATCTTGCCGTCGAACGCGACCTGGCGCGGGCTGACGCTGACGTTGCCTTCCGCCCAATGCACCGCATCACTGCCCTTGAGGTCGCGGCGAAAGGTGGTGCGGTAGGGGGCGTCTTTCATGGCCGCCTGCACCTGCGCGACCGGCGGGTCATCGGGGGCGATCAGGATCGGCAGGAGATAGACGCCCAGGCCGAAGCCCAGGCCGAGGGTGAGCAGGTGGGTGGCGAGCAGGATGAGGATGCGGCGCATGGGGCCTCCTTGTGGTTGCGGTCGATCGCGCGGCGAAGTGCCGGGCGCGACCACCCTGGGAGGTCAGGGCCGACATTTATAGACACAGTGCCGAATGCGAAAAGGACACAGTGGGCAGGCTGCGATGCCGGGAGCCCCGTGGCACGGGCGGATCAGGGTCGCCGCTGGAAACTGAATGACGTATCAGGCCTGTTGCGATGACGCCTGCCGCCGCGTCGATGGCGACAACGGCGTGCAGGTCGTGCCGACCGGGTCAGAAAATGACGTGGCTCTGTCCGATGGGGACACCCTGCGGGCCGAAGCGGCGCTCGTGGATCTCGCCGTGGCCGTCGGCATCGATCAGCAGCACCGTGCTGGCACGGGTGCCGTAGTCGTCGCCGCGGATGAAGGCCGGGCTCAGCCAGCGCTCGCGTTCCAGGCCGATCCCGGTGTCGGGCAGGTCGCTGTCGGCGGGGCGGTGTTCGTCGGCCAGCGCGGTCCATAGCGGGGTCAGGTCCGGGGTCGGATCCCTTTCGCTTTGCGACAGGGATCCGACCCCGTCTTTCTGCAGCCAGGCTTCAAGGGCCGCCATCAACCGCCGGGTCTTCGGCCAGGGCGCATCCAGCGCACCGTTGGACATGCCATGCACGCCCGGGCCGAGTGTCTGCCGCTCGGCCGGATGGTTGCCCAGGTACTCCAGGCTGTCGCGATCGGCCAGCAGGAGGTTGAACGGGGCATAGGCGCCGGCCACGGTCGCCAAACGCTCGATATGGACCGCAGCCGGGTCGCGGCCACGCAGGAAGTCGGCCACCAGTGCGCCACGCGATGGGCCGGTCTGGGCGGCCAGTGGATCGCGGACATTGGTGACCACCGCCATCCGGCCCGCAGCACCCACCCCGGCCCAGCCGCCACCGGAGCGCAGGTCGCGCCCACCGATGACGGAGGTCTCGTCCTGCCAGGGGGCCAGCGCCGCCGTCGGGCGGGCGTGGAACTCATCACGGTTGCCGGTCATCACCAGCCGCCAGCGCGGGTGGTGCATCCAGCCAAGAGCGAGCAGGCACATGGCTTCATTGTGCACCGTTTGCGCAGTCCGGCGCCGTTTCCGACCCGCTGCGGATGAATGCGCAGCCGATGTTTCACGCCCTGTCCACACCCCTGAACTTCCGTTCAATCTCAAAAATTGAGACGGATCAGCAACTTGTGGATAAGCCTTGAACAATTCTCTAAAGGTTGTTGCAAGCCATTGATGCGGCTGGCGATTTCCCTGCTGAAAAGTTGTTGACAACCCTTCGCCCGCTGCTAAGGTGGGCATCAGAGGGAAATCCGGGTGTTTTGTGGGTTTTCGTGGTTCAATGTTTCACCGGGCGAAGGATAGGTGCACGCGTCGTGTTCCAGGGCGAGACGGCCATCACAGTTGACGACAAAGGGCGCATGGCGGTTCCCACCGCTTACCGCGACCTCGTCGCGCGCGCCAGCAACAACCGTCTCGTTTTGACCTACAACCCGTTCGAAGCCGGCTGCCTGTGGCTGTATGCAGAGTCGGAATGGGAGCGGGTCCGCGACGATGTGATGTCCAAGCCCAACACCCAGCGCGTCGTGCGCCTGTTGCAGCAGAAGCTGGTCGGCTCGGCCGCCCATCTGGAACTGGACGGCAACGGTCGCATCAGCATCCCCGCCAGCCACCGCGGTGCGGTGGGCATTGAGAAGAAGGCGGTATTGCTCGGTATGGGCGACAAGTTCGAATTGTGGAGCGAGCAGGCGCATCGGGCCCTGATCCAGCAGACGTTGTCTGACGAGGATCTGGGTGATGGGTTGCTCGACCTGAAGTTGTGAGCCGGGGTGCCCGGATGCGCCCAGAAGCGCAGACCGGTCACCTTCCGGTGTCGCAGTCGCCGGCGGTGCACCTGCCGGTCCTGTACACCCAGGTCCTTGAAGGCCTGAGGGTGATCGAAAACGGACGTTATCTGGATGGCACGTTCGGTCGTGGCGGTCATGCACGTGGCGTGCTCACCCAGCTCGGTCCCGAGGGGCGCCTGCTGGTCATGGACAAGGATCCGGAAGCCATCGCCGTAGCCGAGCGCGATTTCGCGCCGGACCCGCGCGTGTCCATCTTCCGTGGCAGCTTCGCCCAGCTGCTGCAGTGGGATGCGACGGCCGAAGGCCTGGACGGCGTACTGTTCGATCTCGGCGTGTCGTCGCCGCAGCTGGACGTGGCCGAGCGTGGCTTCAGCTTCGGCAAGGACGGCCCGCTGGACATGCGCATGGATCCGGACAGCGGTGAAAGCGCCGCGCAGTGGATCAACCGCGTGGAAGAGCGCGAGATTGCCGACGTGCTGTGGACCTACGGCGAAGAGCGCCAGAGCCGGCGCATCGCCCGCGCCATCGTGGCCCGCCGCGAGAAGCAGCCGTTCACCCGCACTGCCGAACTGGCCGAGCTGATCGCCTCGGTGATGCCGCGTGGGAAAGACAAGATCCACCCGGCCACGCGCAGCTTCCAGGCCATCCGCATCCACATCAACCGCGAGCTGGCCGATCTGGAAGCCGGCCTCGGTGCGGCGGTGGAACGGCTCAAGCCCGGTGGCCGGCTGGCGGTGATCAGCTTCCATTCGCTGGAAGACCGCATCGTCAAGCAGTACATGAACCGCCTGGCCAAGGCGCCGCCGGCCAACCGCCGCCTGCCTGAGGCGGTGGCGTTCGTGCCGACGCTGGACCTGATCGGTGGGGCCATCAAGGCCACCGACGAAGAGCTGGCTGCCAACCCGCGTGCGCGCAGCGCCGTGCTGCGCGTGGCGCAGAAGCGGGAGGCCAGCGCATGAGCCGGCTGCTGCTGATCATCCTGTTGGCCTCGACCGTTGCCTCGGCGATTGGCGTCGTGTTCGTGCGTCACCGTCATCGGCAGACGTTCATCGAGCTGTCGCGCGCCGAGCGCAAGCGCGATGACATCAACCTGGAATTCGGCCGCCTGCAGCTGGAGCAGGCCACGCTGGCCGAAGCCAACCGCGTTGACCGCATCGCCCGCGAAAAGCTCGGCATGAAGTTCCCCGAGGCCGCCGACATCGTGGTGGTGCGCCCATGAGCAAGACCGGCCGCAACCGCCCGCGCAACGCCTTCAACCTGCGCCAGCGCCTGCGCTGGGTCGCCCTTGCGCTCGGCCTGTGCTCGGTGTCGCTGGTCGGCCGCGCGGCCTACGTGCAGATCATCAACAGCGATTTCTACCAGCGCCAGGGCGAGGCCCGCTACCTGCGCGAGCTGCCGATCAAGACTTCGCGCGGCATGATCACCGACCGCAACGGCGAGCCGCTGGCGGTGTCCACGCCGGTCGCCTCGATCTGGGTCAACCCGCAGGACCTGCTGCGTTCGCCCGAGCGCATCCCGGAGCTGGCCCAGGCGGTCGGCATGTCGGTGGATGAGCTGAGCAGCCGCCTGTCGCAGAAGTCGGACAAGGAATTCATGTACCTGCGCCGCCGGATCAATCCGGACGAGGCAGAGAAGGTGGTCGCGCTGAAGATTCCGGGCGTGGCCGCACAGCGCGAGTTCCGCCGCTTCTACCCGCAGGGTGAGGCGATGGCGCATGTGCTGGGCTTCACCAACATCGACGACCGCGGCCAGGAAGGCCTGGAGCTGGCGTTCGACGAATGGCTGCGCGGCAAGCCGGGTGCGAAGCGGGTGATCCGCAACCGCAAGGGCGAGACCGTCGAAAGCGATCTGCTGCGCGCCGCCGAGCCGGGCAAGGACCTGACCCTCAGCATCGACCGCCGCATCCAGTACCTGGCCTTCAAGGAACTGCGCAACGCGCTGGTGGCCAACAAGGCGGCCGGCGGTTCGATGGTGATCATGGACGTGACCACCGGCGAGATCCTGGCCATGGTCAACCTGCCGACCTACAACCCGAACTCGCTGACCGGCGCGATCCCCGATACGCGCCGCAACCGCGCGGTGACCGACCTGGTCGAGCCGGGTTCGACGATGAAGCCGCTGACCATCGCCACCGCGCTGCAGGCCGGTGCGGTGACCAAGGACACCGTCATCGACACCAACCCGGGCTACATGCAGGTCGCCCGCTTCACCATCCGCGACGTGCCGCGCAACAACGGCGTGTTGAACGTGACCGGTGTGATCACCCGCAGTTCCAATATCGGCGCGGCCAAGGTAGCGGCGAAGATGCCGGACCAGGTGTTCTATGACGGCGTGCGCCGCTTTGGCTATGGCTCGGTGCCACACAGCGGCTTTCCGGGTGAATCTGGTGGCGTGGTGCGACGCCCGGCCAACTGGGACGGTGCCACCAAGACCACCATGTCCTACGGCTACGGCCTGAACGTGACGCCGCTGCAGATCGCCACCGCCTATTCGGCGCTGGCCAATGGCGGCAAGCTGATCGCGCCGACTTTCGTCAAGGGCCAGCGCAACGAGGCGCATCAGATCATCGATGAGAGCGTCGCCAGGCAGGTGGTGGCGATGATGGAAACCGTGGTGACCCAGGGCGGCGCCAAGCAGGCGGCGGTGCTGGGCTACCGCGTGGCCGGCAAGACCGGTACCGCGCGCAAGACCGGCCCGGGCGGTTACGAGCGCGGCCACTACAACGCGCTGTTCGCCGGCGTGGTGCCGGCCACCAACCCGCGCTTCGCCACTGTCATCGTCATCAACGACCCCCAGGCCGGCAAGTTCTACGGCGGCCTGGTGTCGGCGCCGGTCTACCACAACGTGATGGAAGGCACGCTGCGCCTGATGGACGTGCCGCTGGACGACCTGCAGTCGTGGTTGGCTGCTCAGCAGTCCGGCAAGGTCGGCCATTCGGCCTCGATCCTGCCTGCACCGCCGGCCGAGGCCGCACTGCCGGTCGATGCCGCCGCTGAATTCGACGCTGCGCTGCCGAGCGCGCACGCCCAGACGCCGCCCGCTACGGGAGGCACGCAATGAGTCCTTCGATGTTGCTTTCGCAGTTGCTTCCGGATGTGGCCCTGGCGGGCCACGATCCCGTTCTGACCGGCCTGGTGCTGGACAGCCGTGACGTGCGTCCCGGCAATGCCTTCGTCGCCATCGCCGGTTTCGGCGCGCATGGCCTGGGCTTTGTCGAGCAGGCGCGCGCGGCCGGTGCCAGTGCCATCCTGTTCGAACCGCCGGCACCGGCTGAGCTGCCGGCACCGGCCGATGCGATCGCCGTGCCGGGCCTGCGTGCGCGCATGGGCGCGATGGCCGACCAGTTCCATGGCGCACCGTCGCGGGCGATGGCGATGGTCGGCGTGACCGGCACCAACGGCAAGACCTCCACCGTGCAGCTGCTGGCCCAGGCCTGGCACCTGCTCGGAACGCCCAGTGGCAGTATCGGCACGCTGGGCGCCGGACTTTATGGTGCGGTCGAGCCGACCGGCTTCACCACGCCGCTGGTGCTGCAGATGCATGCGCTGCTGGCGCAGCTGCGCGACGCCGGTGCGCGCGCGGTGGCGATGGAGGTCAGCTCGCATGCGCTGGACCAGGGCCGCGTGGATGCCGTGCACTACGACGTGGCGGTGTTCACCAACCTCACCCGTGACCATCTGGACTACCACGGCGACATGGCCAGCTACGGCGCGGCCAAGGCGCGGCTGTTCCATCGCCCGGGCCTGAAGGCGGCGGTGATCAATCTTGACGACGGGTTCGGTCGCCAGCTGTTCGCCGGCCTGCCGGCGGGCGTGCAGCCGATCGGCCTGAGCTCGCGCGGTGCGGCCGATGCCAACGTGCGCGCCGAAGCGCTGCAGCTGGACGGCCGTGGCATCGCCTTCGAACTGATCATCGACGGCCAGCGTGCTGCCGTGCAGTCGCCGCTGCTGGGCCGCTTCAACGTGGACAACCTGCTGGCCGTGGCCGGCACCCTGCATGCGCAGGGCCAGCCGCTGCCGCGTGTTGCCGAGGTGCTGTCGGCGCTGCAGCCGATCCGTGGCCGCATGAACCGCCTGGGCGGCGAAGACGGCCTGCCGACCGTGGTGGTCGATTACGCGCATACCCCGGACGCGCTGGAACAGGCGCTGGACAGCCTGCACGGCCACCTGCACGGCGCGTTGTTCTGCGTGTTCGGTTGCGGTGGCGAGCGTGACACCGGCAAGCGCCCGCAGATGGCCGCCATTGCCGAGCGCCTGGCCAACCAGGTCATCGTCACCGACGACAACCCGCGTGGCGAGGATGGCGACGTGATCGTGGCCGACATCCTGGCCGGCTTCCAGAACGCCGATGCCGTGACCGTGCAGCGCAGCCGCGCGCGCGCGATCGGCCTGGCGGTGAAGCGCGCCGGTGCCAGCGACATCATCCTGATCGCCGGCAAGGGCCACGAGCCGTACCAGGAAGTGAACGGCGTGCGCCATGATTTCGACGACACCGAAGTGGCTGCCGCTGCGCTGGCGGCCAAGGCCGGTGTTCTAGCTGCGACGCGCGTGGATGCACTGGTGGCCCGGCCGCAGGACGCGGAAGAGGGCCCGCAGGCCGGGGAGGGCATCGCATGAAGCGCACCCTGCTTTCGCTGATCGCACACTGGGCCGGCGGCGAGATCCACGGCGACGACGTGGCCATCGATGCGGTCAGCAATGACACCCGCAGCCTCGGCCCGGGCAGCCTGTACGTGGCGCTGCGGGGCGAGCGTTTCGACGGTCATGACTTCGCCGCCGACGCACTGGCGCGCGGAGCCAGCGCGCTGCTGGTCGAGCGCCTGCTGCCGCTGGACGTGCCGCAGGTGCTGGTGGCCGACAGCGAGCTGGCGCTGGCGAAGATCGCCACCGGCATGCAGCGCGACCGCAGTACAGAGGTGTTCGCGATCACCGGCAGCAACGGCAAGACCAGCGTGAAGAGCCTGCTGCTGTCGATCCTGCAGCAGGTGGCGCGCGATGCGCACAAGGTGGTCTATGCCAACCCGGGCAACCGCAACAACGAGATCGGCCTGCCGCTGGCGGTGATCGACGCGCCGGAAGATGCCGACTACGCCGTCTACGAGATGGGCGCCGGCAAGCCGGGTGACATCGCCTACCTCACCGACATCGCCCGTCCGCGCTACGCGCTGGTCAACAACGTCGCCCCGGCGCACCTGGAGCGCATGGGCAGCCTGCTCGGCGTGGCCGTGACCAAGGGCGCGATCTACGCAGCGCTGCCGGCCGATGGCGTGGCGGTGATCAACGTGGACGATGCCTACGGGCGCTGGTTCGAACAGCATTTTGTCGGCACCCCACCGCGCTGCCGCGTGCTGCGCTACGGGCTGGAGCACACTGCCGAGGTCACCGCGCGCGATATCCGTGCCGGTGCGCAGGGCAGCCAGTTCGTGCTGGTCGCGCCGACCGGCGAGGCCCGCGTGGTGCTGGGCCTGCCGGGTCGCCACAACGTCAGCAACGCGCTGGCCGCCGCCAGCCTGGCGCTGGCTGCCGGTATCGATCTGGCGCTGGTTGCGGCCGGGCTTGCCGAGGCACAGCCGGTGCCGGGGCGCCAGATCGCGCACCAGCTACGCAACGGTGCGGTGCTGGTGGACGACAGCTACAACGCCAACCCGGGTTCGCTGGCTGCGGCCATCGACGCCCTGGCCGCGGCCCCGGAAGAGGGCTGGCTGGTACTGGGCGACATGCGTGAGCTGGGCCCGGATGCCGGGGCGCTGCATGCCCAGGCTGGCCTGCGCGCACGCGCGGCCGGTCTCAAGCGGCTGTACGCGCTGGGGCCGCTCAGTGCCGCCGCTGCGGCCGCCTTCGGTGAAGGTGGCCGCCATTTCGCCACCCATGATGCGCTGTCGCAGGCGCTGCAGGACGAGTTGCACGCTGGTGTGCGCTGCCTGGTCAAGGGTTCCCGTGGCAGTGCCATGGACCTGATCGTCAAAGCGCTGCTGGCGCAAGGAGAGGAATCCCCGCATGTTGTATGAACTGGCTCGATGGTTGCAGCAGTTGGAGAGCCTGTTCGGGCTGTTCAACTACCAGACGTTCCGCGCCATCCTTGCCGCGCTGACGGCGCTGTTCCTGTCGCTGTGGCTGGGCCCGGCGATGATCCGCAAGCTTGCCCAGTTCAAGGGCGGCCAGCCGATCCGCAGCGACGGCCCGCAGACCCATTTCTCCAAGGCCGGCACGCCGACCATGGGCGGCTCGCTGATCCTGCTCACCGTCACCCTGTCGGTGCTGATGTGGGCCGACCTGCGCAACCGCTACGTGTGGCTGGTGCTGGCGGTGATGCTGTGCTTCGGCGCCATCGGCTGGTATGACGACTGGATCAAGATCGTCCGTCGCGACCCGAACGGCCTGAAGTCGCGCTGGAAGTACCTGCTGCAGTCGATCTTCGGCCTGGCCGCGGGCATCTTCCTGTTCCAGACCGCTGATGTACCGGCGGCGCTGACCTTCTATATCCCGATGTTCAAGTCGGTGGCGCTGCCGCTGGCCGGCATCGGTTTTGTGGCCATCGCCTACTTCTGGATCGTCGGGTTCTCCAACGCGGTGAACCTGACCGACGGCCTGGACGGCCTGGCGATCATGCCGACCGTGCTGGTGGCCTGCGCGCTGGGCGTGTTCGCCTATGCCTCGGGCAACGTGGTGTTCGCCAACTACCTGCAGATCCCGCAGATCCCGGGTGCCGGCGAGCTGGTGATCATCTGCGCGGCCATTGCCGGCGCTGGCCTGGGCTTCCTCTGGTTCAACACCTATCCGGCCATGGTGTTCATGGGCGATATCGGCGCGCTGTCGCTGGGCGCGGTGCTGGGCACGATCGCGGTGATCACCCGCCAGGAGCTGGTACTGGTGATCATGGGCGGCGTGTTCGTCATCGAAACGCTGTCGGTGATGATCCAGGTGGCTTCGTTCAAGCTGACCGGCAAGCGCGTGTTCCGCATGGCACCGATCCACCACCATTTCGAACTGAAGGGCTGGCCCGAACCGCGCGTGATCGTGCGCTTCTGGATCATCTCCGTCGTGCTCGTGCTGATCGGCCTGGCCACGTTGAAGGTGCGCTGAGATGAACGACCTGTCCCGCCAGGCAACACGCCTTGAAGCCATCGAAGGCAGCTACGACAAGTGGCTGCTGGGCGCGATCATCGCGCTCACCGGTGTCGGCGTGGTGATGGTGGCGTCCAGCTCGATCGCCTTGATGAGCAGCCCGTTCTACTACCTCAACCGCCACTTGATCTTCCTGGCGGTTGGCATCGTGCTGGCAGTGATTGCCGCGCGTACCGAGCTGAAGTCCATCGAGCAGTACAACCAGATGCTGCTGCTGGGCTGCTTCGTACTGCTGCTGGCGGTGTTCGCGCCGGGCCTGGGCAGCACCGTCAACGGCGCGCGCCGCTGGATCAACCTGGGCATCTCCAAGTTCCAGACGGTCGAAGCGGTGAAGGTGCTCTACATCGTGTGGCTGTCCAGCTACCTGGTGCGCTTCCGCGACGAGGTCAACGCGACCTGGCCGGCGATGCTCAAGCCGCTGGGCGTGGCCGGCGCGCTGGTGGTGCTGCTGCTGCTGCAGCCGGACTTCGGTTCCTCGACCCTGCTGCTGGCGATCACCGCCGGCATGCTGGTGCTGGGCGGGGTCAACATGCCGCGCATGTCGATGCCGGTGATCATCGGCCTGGTCGGCATGAGCGCGCTGGCGATCATCGAGCCGTACCGCATGCGCCGCATCACCTCGTTCCTGGACCCGTGGGCCGACCAGCAGGGAGACGGCTACCAGCTGTCCAACGCGCTGATGGCGGTCGGCCGCGGCGAATGGACCGGCGTTGGCCTGGGCAACTCGGTGCAGAAGCTGTACTACCTGCCCGAGGCGCACACCGACTTCATCTTCTCGGTCACCGCCGAGGAATTCGGCTTCCTGGGCACCTGCGTGATCGTGGCCCTGTACGCGCTGCTGGTGGGCCGCACCTTCTGGCTGGGCATGCGCTGCGTGGAAATGAAGCGCCACTTCTCCGGCTATATCGCCTTCGGCATCGGCCTGTGGATCAGCATGCAGACCTTCGTCTCGATCGGCGTGAACCTGGGCATCCTGCCGACCAAGGGCCTGACCCTGCCGCTGATTTCCTCCGGCGGCTCGTCGGTGCTGATGACCTGCGTGGCGATGGGCCTGCTGCTGCGCGTGTCCTATGAACTCAAGCGTGCCGAGCGACGCCAGGCCGTGCGGATCGGCGGTGGCGCTGAAGACGCCGCTGCCGAGCCGAGGGACGACGCTGCCGCACCTGCGGCGGCCAGCGTACCGACGAGCGCCGCCCCGGTGGCTGCCGCTGCGCCGAACGCTGCACGTGGCACCAGCCGCCTGCAGTCGCGCGTGGAACCGACCTTCGGGAGGCTGTCATGAGCAGCGCTTCCAACGCCCGCCCGGTGATGATCCTGGCCGGTGGTACCGGCGGCCACATCTTCCCCGGCCTGGCCGTGGCCCGCGTGCTGCGCGAGCGCGGCGTGCCGGTCACCTGGATGGGTGCCGAGGGCGCGATGGAAACCCGCCTGGTGCCGCAGCACGACATCGCCATCGAC
Organism: Stenotrophomonas beteli; assembly: GCF_001431665.1. GTDB lineage: Bacteria > Pseudomonadota > Gammaproteobacteria > Xanthomonadales > Xanthomonadaceae > Stenotrophomonas > Stenotrophomonas beteli. Next base: position 69,152 of record NZ_LLXV01000077.1, read on the forward strand.
ACGCTGGCCATCACCGGCCTGCGCGGCAAGGGCAAGCTGGCCCTGCTGGGTGCGCCGTGGAGGCTGATGCGCGCGCTGCGTGCGGCCGGCATGATCATCCGCAAGCGCCAGCCGCGCGCGGTGGTGGCCTTCGGTGGATTCGCCTCCGGTCCCGGGGGCATGGCCACGCGCCTGCACGGCCTGCCGCTGATCGTGCATGAGCAGAACCGCGCGCCGGGCCTGACCAACCGCATCCTGTCGCGCTACGCACGCCGCCTGCTGACCGGTTTCCCGGGTACCTTCGCCAAGGGCGAGGAGTTCGTCGGCAACCCGGTGCGTGCGGAGATTGCCGCCATCGCACCGCCGGAACAGCGCTTCGCCGGCCGCCACGGCCCGCTGCGCGTGCTGGTGGTCGGCGGCAGCCAGGGCGCGCGCGCGCTCAACACCGGTGTGCCGCAGGCCATCACGGCGCTGGGTACGGACGTGCCGGTGCAGGTGCGCCACCAGAGTGGCGAGAAGCTGCATGCCGAGGCGGTCGAGGCCTATGCCAAGGCCGGTGTACAGGCTGAGATCACCCCGTTCATCGCCAACATGGCCGAAGCGTTCGCCTGGGCCGACCTGGTGGTGTGCCGTGCAGGCGCGTCGACCCTGGCCGAGCTGTGCGCGGTTGGCGTCGGCAGCGTGCTGGTGCCATTCCCTGCCGCCGTCGACGATCACCAGACCCGTAATGCGGAGTATCTGGTCGAGCGCGGCGCGGCGGTGTTGCTGAAGCAGGACGGAACGCTGGCCGGCGGCATTGCCGCACTGCTGCGCGATCTGTCCGAAAATCCCGCCCGCCGCATGCAGATGGCGCAAGCCGCGCGTGCCCTGGCCAAGGTCGATGCCGCCGAGCGCATCGCCGATATCATTCTTGAGGAAGCTGTATGAAGAAGGCATGCCACTGCGCCTGCCCTGCGCGAGGCCGCGCATGATCCGTCGCCTGCACGACACCAACGACCTGGTGCGCGCGTTCCCGCGCGTGCATTTCGTCGGCATCGGCGGCACCGGCATGAGCGGTATCGCCGAAGTGATGCTGACGCTGGGCTATGAGGTGTCCGGCTCGGACAACGCCGACAACGGTGCCACGCGCCGCTTGGCCAGCCTGGGTGCGCGCATCATGCGCGGCCACTCTGCGGCCAACGTGCTGGGCACCGACTGCGTGGTGGTCTCCAGCGCCATCCGCGAAGACAACCCGGAGCTGATGGAAGCGCGCAGCCAGCGCATTCCGATCATGCCGCGCGCGGCCATGCTGGCCGAGCTGATGCGCTTCCGCCGCGGCATTGCCGTGGCCGGTACCCATGGCAAGACCACCACCACCAGCCTGACAGCGGCGGTGCTGAGCGAGGGTGGCCTGGACCCGACCTTCGTGATCGGTGGCCAGCTGCTGGCCGCCGGCGCCAACGCCAAGCTGGGCGGTGGCCAGTGGCTGGTGGCCGAGGCCGACGAGAGCGATGGCAGCTTCCTGCGCCTGAACCCGCTGATGTCGATCATCACCAACATTGATGCCGATCATCTGGAGAACTACGGCAACGACTTTGCCCGCGTGCAGGCCGCGTTCGCCGAGTTTCTGCAGCGCCTGCCGTTCTATGGCCTGGCGGTGCTGTGCATCGACGATCCGGAAGTGGCTGCACTGGCGGCGAAGACCCCGCGCCACGTGATGAGCTACGGCATGAGCCCGCAGGCCGACGTGCGTGCGGAGAACGTGGTGCAGGAAGGTTCGCGCATGCGCTTCACCCTGCGCCTGCCGCAGGGCACCAGCCAGGAAGTGGTGCTGGCCCTGCCAGGCAAGCACAACGTGCTGAACGCACTGGCCGCCGCTGCGGTGGGCTGGCAGCTGGGCGTGGCGCCGGACGCGATCGCGCGTGCGCTGGAAGCCTTCGCCGGCGTCGGCCGCCGCTTCAACGATCTGGGTGAAGTGACCACCGCCAGCGGTGCCAAGGTCCGCATCATCGACGATTACGGCCACCACCCCAGCGAGTTGGAAGCCGTGTTCGCCGCCGCCCGCGGTGGTTGGGCCGACAAGCGCCTGGTGGTGGCGTTCCAGCCGCACCGTTACAGCCGTACCCGCGACCAGTTCGACAGGTTCGCCGCCGTGCTGTCCAGCGTCGATGCGCTGGTGCTGAGCGAGGTCTACCCGGCCGGTGAGGAACCGATCGCCGGTGCCGATTCGCATGCGCTGGCCCGCGCCATCCGCGCGCGCGGCCGCAGCGAGCCGGTGGTGGTGGGCAAGGCCACCGAGCTGGCCAGCGTGCTCCCGGACGTGCTGCAGGACGGCGACCTGCTGCTGATGATGGGCGCGGGCGATATCGGCGCCGTGGCCACCCAGATCGCGGTGGAAGGCTTCAAGGTGGAGGGCGAGGCGTGAGCGCGCTGACCTTCCCGCCGCTGCGCGTGACCGACCCGGCCGGGTTCGGCCGCGTCGCCGTGCTGCTCGGTGGCAGCTCCAGCGAACGCGAGGTATCGCTGGATTCGGGCCGCAACGTACTGGAAGCGCTGCAGTCGCGCGGCGTCGATGCGTTCGCGGTGGATGGCATTCCGGCGCTGGCCAGGGCGCTGGCCGCTGGCGGCATCGACCGCGTGTTCAACATCCTGCACGGCCACAACGGTGGCGGTGAGGACGGCATCGTGCAGGGCCTGATGGCCGCTTTCGGCGTGCCGTACACCGGTTCGGACGTGCTGGGTTCGGCGCTGAGCATGGACAAGATCCGCACCAAGCAGGTGTGGCTGTCGCTGGGCCTGCCGACGCCGCAGTACAGGAAGGTTGATGCGTCGAATGTACATGCGCTGGCGGCCGAACTGGGCCTGCCGGTAGTGGTGAAGCCGGCCAATGAAGGCTCCAGCGTGGGCATCAGCCGGGTGACCGACGAAGCCGGCCTGGATGAGGCCGTGGCCCTGGCTGCGCGTTACGACGGCCAGCTGCTGATGGAGCAGATGGTGGTCGGCGACGAACTGACCGTGGCCATCCTGGGGGATGTCGCGCTGCCGTCGATCCGCATCGTGCCCAAGGGCCAGTGGTACGACTACAACGCCAAGTACATCGCCGACGACACCCAGTACCTGTGCCCGGGCCTGGACGGTGACGACGAAGAAGAAATCCGCCGCATCGCGCTGGCCGCGTTCCGCGCCGCCGGTTGCCGTGGCTGGGGCCGCGTGGACGTGATGCGTGACCGCAGCAGCGGCCGCTTCTTCCTGCTGGAAGTGAACACCGCGCCGGGCATGACCAGCCATTCACTGGTGCCCAAGGCCGCAGGCCAGGCCGGCATCAGCTTTGAAGAGCTGGTGTGGCGCGTGCTGGAACAGACTCTGGAGGCCGCGCACGCATGAACGCGCTGCTGCGCATCTTCGTCTGGCTGTTGGCGCTGTCGGTGGTTGCACTGCCGGTGGTGGCCGTGGTCAATGGCTGGGTCGGCGCCGAGCGCTGGCCGCTGGCGAAGCTGCGCGTGCATGGCGAATTCAAGCGGGTGCCGGCCGAGCAGCTGCAGCAGGTGCTGTTGCCGTACGCGCGCGCCGGCTTCTTCGCGGTCAAGCTGCAGGATGCCCAGAATGCGCTGGAAACCCTGCCGTGGGTGGAGAGCGCGCGGGTGCGCAAGCAGTGGCCGGACGTGCTGGAAGTGACCCTGGTCGAGCACAAGCCGTTCGCGCGCTGGGGCAACGACCGGCTGGTCTCAGAGCAGGGCAAGCTGTTCCCCACGCCGAAGAAGTTGTCCGATCTGGCACTGCCCGAGCTGGACGGCCCGGACAGCCAGACCGAAGAAGTGATGAAGCTGTACAGCGACTCGCGTGCATTGTTCGCACCGGCCGGTGTCGATGTGCGCCGGGTAACGATGGATGCACGCGGCAGCTGGTCACTGGTGCTGAGCAACGGCACTGAAGTGGTGGTCGGCCGTGACGACGCGCGCTCGCGCCTGCAGCGCTTCGTCAAGGTGCTGCCGCAGCTCAACCGCCAGGACGCGCCGATCGAGCGCGCCGACCTCCGTTACACCAATGGTTTCACGCTGAGCTGGGGTACCCCGGCCACGCCGGCGAAAACGCCGGCGACCCCGGCCAGCAGGACGCAGGAAAGGACATGAATCGCAAGGGTGACAAATCGCTGATCGTTGGCCTGGACATCGGCACCTCCAAGGTGGTGGCGCTGGTGGGCGAGTATTCGCCGGGCAACCCGATCGAAGTGATCGGCATCGGCTCGCACGAATCGCGCGGCCTGAAGCGCGGTGTGGTGGTGGATATCGAATCGACCGTGCAGTCGATCCAGCGTGCGGTGGAAGAAGCCGAGCTGATGGCCGGCTGCGAGATCCGCTCGGTGTACGCCTCGATCTCCGGCAACCACGTGCAGTGCAAGAACTCGCCCGGTATCGTGCCGATCCGCGACGGCGAAGTGACCTGGGGCGACCTGGATCGCGTGCTGGACGCGGCCAAGGCAGTGGCGATTCCGGCCGACCAGAAGATCCTGCACGCCATCCCGCGCGAGTACGTGCTGGACGATTCGCAGGAAGGCATCCGCAACCCGGTCGGCATGACCGGCGTGCGCCTGGAAGTGCATGCCCACCTGGTGGTGTGCGCACAGTCGGCCGCGGCCAACATCAGCAAGTGCGTGCAGCGCTGCGGCCTGCAGGTGGACGATCTGGTGCTGTCCTCGCTGGCCTCCAGCGTGGCGGTGCTGACCGCCGACGAGCGCGAACTGGGCGTGGTGCTGGTCGACATGGGCGCCGGCACCACCGACATCGCCGTGTTCGTGCAGGGCGCGATCTGCCACACCGCCTCGCTGCCGATTGCCGGCGACCACGTGACCAACGACATCGCGCACATGCTGCGCACGCCCACGCCGGAAGCCGAACAGATCAAGGTGCGCTACGCCTGCGCGCTGGCCCAGCTGGCCACTGCCGAGGAGAGCATCCAGGTGCCGTCGGTGGGTGATCGTCCGCCGCGCCGCATGCCACGCCACTCGCTGGCGCAGGCGGTGCAGGGCCGTTACGAGGAGATCTTCGAAATGGTGCAGGCCGAACTGCGCCGCTCCGGCTTCGAAGAACTGGTGCGCGCCGGCATGGTGCTGACCGGTGGCGCTTCGAAGATGGAAGGCGTGGTCGAACTGGCCGAGGAAATGCTGCAGATGCCGGTGCGCGTGGGCATCCCGCAGCATGTGACCGGCCTGGGCGAAGTGGTCGGCAACCCGGTGCACGCCACCGGCGTGGGCCTGCTGCTGATGGGCAGCCAGATCGAACACCCGCGTCGCCCGTCACTGCCCACCGGGCGCGCCGGCAGCATGTTCAAGAAATTGAAGACCTGGTTCCGCGGCGAGTTCTGACGCGGCCCTGGCAACACCCGGGTGACCCCCGGCAGCAACACCGGCAACACGATGCAACACCGGCAACACACAACCCACACAGCCGCAACGTCGGCATGCAGCACGAGGGCAGGACGCCCGAATGCCCATGCCAGCCAAAGCGGATACAACGAGGACACGGACATGGCGCATTTTGAACTGATCGAAAAGATGGCACCCAATGCGGTGATCAAGGTGGTTGGCGTGGGCGGCGGCGGCGGCAATGCCGTGGCGCACATGGTCAACTCGGCGGTGGACGGCGTGGAATTCATCACCGCCAACACCGACTCGCAGGCCATCAAGAATTGCGGTGCCAAGCTGCAGCTGCAGCTGGGTACCAACGTGACCAAGGGCCTGGGCGCAGGCGCGAACCCGGAAGTCGGCCGCCAGGCCGCGCTGGAAGACCGTGAGCGCATCATGGACGCGCTGCAGGGCGCGGACATGGTGTTCATCACCGCTGGCATGGGCGGTGGCACCGGCACCGGCGCTGCGCCGGTGGTGGCCCAGCTGGCCAAGGAAATGGGCATCCTGACCGTGGCCGTGGTCACCAAGCCGTTCCCGTTCGAAGGCCGTCGCCGCATGCAGGTGGCACTGAAGGGCATCGAGGAGCTGAGCCAGCACTGCGACTCGCTGATCACCATCCCGAACGAGAAGCTGATCACCGTGCTGGGCCGCAACGCGACCATGATCCAGGCTTTCCGTGCCGCCAACGACGTGCTGCAGGGCGCCGTGCAGGGCATTGCCGATCTGATCGTGCGTCCGGGCCTGATCAACGTCGACTTCGCCGACGTGCGCACCGTGATGTCCGAAATGGGCCTGGCGATGATGGGTACCGGCACCGCCCGTGGTGATGACCGCGCCCAGGCGGCCGCCGAAGCGGCGATCCAGAACCCGCTGCTGGACGATGTGAACCTGGCCGGTGCCAACGGCATCCTGGTCAACATCACCGCCGGCGCCGACTTCACCATGGCCGAGTTCGACGAGATCGGCCGCACCATCGATGGCTTCGCTTCCGAAGACGCCACCGTGGTGGTCGGTACCGTGCTGGACCCGGACATGCAGGACGAGGTGCGCGTGACCGTGGTCGCCACCGGCCTGAACCGTGTCTCGGCCAGCAAGGCCCAGCGTCCGGGCGAGCGTGCGCCGATCAAGCTGGTCCGCAACGCCACCACCGGCCAGCCGGAGTTCGGCGACTTCGACAATGGCGGCGACGCCGTGTCCAAGGCCGTCGGCGGCATGGGCCTGGGCCTGCGTCGTGCCAGCAGCGACACCGCGGCGGCCTCCACCCCGTCGGCGCCGGCCGCTTCGGCCCCGGCCGCGGCGGAACTGCCGAACGATTACCTGGACATCCCGGCCTTCCTGCGCCGCCAGGCGGACTGAGCGGGGTAGCCCGGGGCTTGTCCTCCCCGGGTTGCGCCACCATGTCCTGAAAACGCGGGCGCCGGGCCAGGATGGGCCCGGCCGCCCTGCTTCACGCGCGTCCCATTGGCGCGCCGGTGTGTCCTGCCGGCAGCTTTACTGGCGTTTCAGCCAGGGTAGGGGAGCGTGCGTGTTAATCTAATGTGTCACTTCCGGCCATCCCCCATGATCCAGCAACGCACCCTCAAGAACACGATCCGCGCCACCGGCGTTGGCCTGCACAGCGGTGACAAGGTCTACATGACCCTGCGCCCGGCACCGGTCAACCATGGCATCGTGTTCCGCCGCGTCGATCTGGACCCGGTGGTGGAAGTGCCGGCCAAGGCCGAGCTGGTCACCGAAGTGACCCTGTGCACCGGCCTGACCTGCAACGACGCCAAGATCCAGACCGTCGAACACCTGATGTCGGCACTGGCCGGCCTGGGTGTGGACAACATCATCGTCGAACTGTCCTCGGCCGAGCTGCCGATCATGGACGGTTCGTCCGGTCCGTTCGTGTTCCTGCTGCAGTCGGCCGGCATCGTGGAACAGGATGCGCCAAAGCGCTTCATCCGCGTGCTGAAGACCGTCGAAGTGACCGAGGGCGACAAGCTGGCCCGCTTCACCCCGTACGAGGGCTACAAGCTGGGCTTCACCATCCAGTTCGACCACCCGATGATCCCGGCCAAGCAGTCGCGCCAGGAAATCGAGTTCTCGACGCTGGCCTACACCAAGGAAATCTCCCGCGCGCGCACCTTTGGTTTCATGCGCGACCTGGAGTACATGCGCGAGCGCAACCTGGGCCTGGGCGGCTCGATGGACAATGCGATCGTGCTGGACGAGTTCCGCGTGCTCAATGAAGACGGCCTGCGCTACGCCGACGAATTCGTGCGCCACAAGATTCTCGATGCGATCGGTGACCTCTATCTGGCCGGTGGCCAGGTGCTGGGTGCCTATGAAGGCTTCAAGTCCGGCCATGCACTCAACAACAAGCTGGTGCGGGCACTGATGGCCGACGCCACGGCCTGGGAATGGGTCACCTTCGACTCGCCGGCCACGCCGGATCCGGTGGAATACGCCACGCCGGCCTACGCCTGAGTTCCGTAATCGATTGAATTAAAAAGAAAAACGCCGCCTTGAAGGGCGGCGTTGTCGTTTCTGCGGGCGTTGGCGCATTCAGTCCACTTGGCGATCGTCAAGCCGGGTTCGAGGTCACGGTTTTGTGAACCTGTTGGATCGGAAGCCTGAATTTAACATAGTTTTAACAACAATCTAACGACAGGCCCCCGGATGGCAGCTAGGATGCGACCCGGCCCCCGAAATGTTTCACGCCGTGGTGACACGTGCGACGGGGAGCGGAGCCGGATGCTCCGTTGCCCTCAGGATCGCTTCTTCGGCTTCGAAGGAATGTCCTGCAGGCAAGCCAAGGCGTCGCGTAGCCCTTTGTGCGTGGCGGCTGAAACTGCGTGGGGGCCATTCCGGTTGTCGATCGCTGGGGAGCGTGAGGGAGTGGTGGACGCAGTCTTGATGGTCACCCTGGTGGCCTTCAGCCCGATGGAACGGGCCGCGTCGAGCAACTGGGCCTCGGCAAGCCGCAACTTGGCATGCCAGACCGGGGACTCGACGAGAAAAACGAGGTGTTCCCCGTCCACATTGGCCAGCCGGCAACGGCTGCGCAAGGGGGGCGGCAACTGGGGGCGCAACTGACGGTCCAGCGCGTCGAGCCACAAGGCACGCCGCAGCGGGTTCCCGCTTTTGTCCGCCATCACCGCATCCAGCGCCGGTTTCGGCACTGACGCGGGGCGAACGCTGGATTTCGGCTCAGACATGAAAACTCACTGATGGCATTCAAAAAGATCGTAATCAAAACGCGTGAAGGACAGGCCAAGGCGTCGCCGATCACGCGTTTGCGGTTCTATTTCGAGGACCGCCCCCGCGCCCTGCTGGGCAGCGTGCTCGGGGTAGGCTGCATTATCGGCCTTGCCGGCGGCATTGGCGCCAGCGCGCTGAATGATTCGCGGCTGCAGGCCAAGGTCGAGCGCCAGGATGCGGAGCTGGCCAAGGTCAAGCGCGATGCGCAGACCCAGGTCAACGCGCTGGCGGCCCGCCTCGGCGAGCTGCAGGCCCAGGCCACCCGCCTTAATGCGCTGGGCGAACGGCTGACCCAGATGGGCAAGCTGGAAGACGGCGAATTCGACTTCAACGAGACCCCCGGCCTCGGTGACGGCGATGCCGGCGGCCCGGCCGCGGACATCCCGGTGAAGGACGTCAACGCCGACTTACAGGTGCTGGAGCAGCGCTTCGCTGCTTCAGGCCGCCAGTTGTCGGTGATGGAATCGCTGATGTTCGACCACCAGCTGCAGCAGAACGCCGTGCCCTCGCGCATGCCGATCCGCAACAGCTATGTGACCTCCGGTTTCGGCACCCGTGCCGACCCGTTCGGCCGCGGTGCCGCCACCCACAAGGGCATGGACTTCCACGCCCGGGTCGGTGACCCGGTGATGGCGGTGGCCGAGGGCGTGGTCAGCTTCGCCGGCGTGAAGGGCGGCTACGGCAACGTGGTCGATGTCGATCACGGCAATGGCTATGTCACCCGCTACGCGCACAATTCGCGCCTGGTGGTGAAGGTCGGCGATCTGGTCCGTGCCGGCCAGGAAGTGGCCAAGGCCGGTTCCACCGGCCGTTCGACCGGCGCCCACGTGCACTTCGAGGTGTGGGAAAACGGCAACGTGGTCAACCCGCGCAAGTTCCTCGGCGACGGCGGCAACACGCCGGTCGGGCGGATCAGCCGCGGCTGATCCCACATTGGGGTGCCGGCTGCCGTCGGCACTACCGCCCCCGGAGTACGGGGGCAGCGCCGTAGGCGCGGGGGTGTGGAGGCGAGGTAAGCGGGGCCCGCGGTTCGCGCAGCGAAGCGTGGGAGCGCCAGCGCGTATGCGCTGACGCGTACCCGGCCAGCGGCCGGCACTACCCCTCGGGGTTGAAACCCCTCGCGCCCGTCCCAAGCTACAATGGGTGTTGCCATCGACAGGGCGCCAAGCGCCCTGTTTCGTTTGCGGCGGACGGATCCCAAGGGGAGGCCGGGCGTCGTGTCCATCCAACCCGGTTCCTTCAATGATCAACAGCCTGCTTACCCGCGTATTTGGCAGTCGTAACGAACGACAGCTGCGCCAGCTCAACCGCATCGTCGCCAAGATCAATGCGCTGGAACCGGAGATCGAGAAGCTTTCCGACGAGCAGCTTCAGGCCAAGACGCCGGAGTTCAAGCAGCGCATCGCTGGCGGTGAAGCCCTGGACAAGGTGCTGCCGGAAGCATTCGCGGTCTGCCGCGAAGCCGGCCGCCGCGTGCTGGGCATGCGCCACTACGACGTGCAGCTGATCGGCGGCATGGTGCTTCACCTGGGCAAGATCGCAGAAATGCGCACCGGTGAAGGCAAGACCCTGGTGGCGACCCTGCCGGTGTACCTGAACGCGCTGGAAGGCAAGGGCGTGCACGTGGTCACCGTGAACGACTACCTGGCCCGCCGCGACGCCGCGCAGATGGGCAAGCTGTACAACTGGCTGGGCCTGAGCGTGGGCGTGGTGTACCCGGGCATGCCGCACAGCGACAAGCGCGAAGCCTACGCCGCCGACATCACCTACGGCACCAACAACGAATTCGGTTTCGACTACCTGCGCGACAACATGGCGCTGTCCAAGGCCGACCGCTACCAGCGCGGCCTGCACTACGCCATCGTCGACGAAGTCGACTCCATCCTGATCGACGAAGCGCGTACCCCGCTGATCATCTCCGGCCCGGCCGACGACTCCCCGGAGCTGTACATCCGCGTCAACCGTGTCGTGCCGAACCTGGTCAAGCAGGAAGCCGAAGACGGCGAGGGCGACTTCTGGGTCGACGAGAAGGGCAAGCAGGTGCACCTGTCCGAAGCGGGCATGGAGCACGCCGAGCGCTTGCTGGTCGAGGCCGGCATCCTCAATGCCGAGACCGAGGGCCTGTACGCGGCGCAGAACCTGACCGTGGTCCACCACCTCAATGCCGCACTGCGCGCGCACGCCATCTACCAGCGTGACGTGGACTACATCGTGCGCGACGGCGAAGTGGTCATCGTCGATGAGTTCACCGGCCGCACCCTGTCCGGCCGTCGCTGGTCCGACGGCCTGCACCAGGCGGTGGAAGCGAAGGAAGGCGTGCCGGTGCAGCGCGAGAACCAGACGCTGGCCAGCATCACCTTCCAGAACCTGTTCCGCATGTACAGGAAGCTGTCCGGCATGACCGGTACGGCCGATACCGAAGCGTTCGAGTTCCAGAGCATCTACGGCCTGGAAGTGGTGGTGATTCCGACCAACCGCCCGACCATCCGCAAGGACAGCCCGGACCAGGTGTTCCTCAACCGCAAGGGCAAGTTCAATGCGGTGCTGGCCGACATCGAAGAGTGCGCCAAGCGCGGCCAGCCGGTGCTGGTCGGCACCACCTCGATCGAAACCTCGGAAATGCTGTCCGAGCACCTGCGCAAGGCAGGCGTGAAGCACGAAGTGCTCAATGCCAAGCAGCACGACCGCGAAGCGACCATCGTCGCCAACGCCGGCCGTCCGGGCGCGGTGACCATCGCCACCAACATGGCCGGCCGTGGTACCGACATCGTGCTGGGCGGTTCGCTGGAAGCGGAAATCCACGAGCTGGGCGAAGGCGCGACCGACGAGCAGAAGGCGGCAGTGAAGGCCGAGTGGCAGAAGCGCCATGATGCGGTCAAGGCCGCCGGCGGCCTGCACATCGTCGGTACCGAACGCCACGAATCGCGCCGTATCGACAACCAGCTGCGTGGCCGTTCCGGCCGCCAGGGTGACCCGGGTTCGTCCCGCTTCTACCTGTCGCTGGAAGACAACCTGATGCGCATCTTCGCCTCCGACTGGGTGCAGAAGGCCATGCGCATGATGGGCATGAAGGAAGACGACGTCATCGAGGACCGCCTGGTCAGCCGCCAGATCGAGAAGGCGCAGCGCAAGGTGGAAGCGCACAACTTCGACATCCGCAAGAACCTGCTGGACTTCGACGACGTCAACAACGACCAGCGCAAGGTGATCTACGCCCAGCGCGACGAGCTGCTGGACGCCGAGTCGGTGAAGGACAACGTCGATGGCATCCGCGACGACGTGATCTTCGACATCGTGGCCCGCTTCGTGCCGCCCAATTCGATCGACGAGCAGTGGGACCTGCGTGGCCTGGAAGCGACCCTGGAGTCGGACTTCGGCCTTCAGATGTCGCTGACCGACCTGGTCAAGTCGCACGAGGAGCTGGACGCCGAAGCCATCGCGGTGAAGGTGCAGGAGCGCGTCAACCAGCACTTCGCCGAGAAGGAAGCCGGGCTGGGCGAAGAGACCATGCGCGCGCTGGAAAAGCATGTGATGCTGACCGTGCTGGACCAGAGCTGGAAGGAGCACCTGGCCCGGATGGATTACCTGCGCCAGGGCATCTACCTGCGTGGTTACGCGCAGAAGCAGCCCAAGCAGGAGTACAAGAAGGAAGCCTTCGAGCTGTTCTCGGACATGCTGGAGAACGTCAAGCGCGAAGTGGTGACCCTGCTGGCCCGCGTGCGTATCCGCAGCGACGAGGAAGTGCAGGCACTGGAAGCGGCAGAGCGCCAGCAGGTCGAAGCGCGCCTGAGCCAGTCGCAGTTCCAGCACCAGGACGCCGGTGGCTACAGCGCCGACGAGGAAGCCGCACAGGTGCAGGCCGCGCGGCAGGGTGTGGCGCAGATGCAGCGCGACGAGCCCAAGATCGGCCGCAACGACCCGTGTCCCTGCGGCAGTGGCAAGAAGTACAAGCACTGCCACGGCCAGCTGAGCTGACCCCGGAAGGCCCCGCGAAAGCGGGGCCTTTCCTTTGCGCAGGACGATGCCACCCTCCGATGTGATTGCGCCGGCCGCCCTGTTCTGGGCATGCTCCCCTCATGCCTTCTCCCACCCGATCGATCCACGTCGTGGCCGCCGTCATCACCGACGCCCGTGGCCGCGTGCTGCTCAACCGCCGTACCGGCAACCGCGACATGGCCGGGCTGTGGGAATTTCCGGGCGGCAAGCGCGAACCCGGCGAAACCTCCGAACAGGCACTGGTGCGTGAACTGCGCGAAGAGCTGGGCATCGAGGCCGATGTCGGCGAGTGGCTGATGGATGTGCCACAGCGCTACCCCGACAAGCACCTGACCCTGGAAGTGCGCCATGTGCGCAGCTGGAAGGGCACGCCACGCGGCCGCGAAGGGCAGGCGATCACCTGGGTGGCGCAGGACAAGCTGGGCCGCTATTCGATGCCGCCGGCCGACCTGCCGGTGGTGGCCGCGCTGCGCCAGCCCGACCGCTATCTGATCACCCCGGCGCCGGCGGACGCGGCCGATGGCGTGCAGCGCTGGCACGACCAGCTGCAGCACGCGGTGGCCTCCGGCCAGCAGCGCATCCAGCTGCGCCTGCCGCCGGCCCATCCGCAGCGGCAGGCGATGCTCGAGCAGGTGCTGCGTACGCATCGCCGCAGTGGCGTGCAGTGGTTGCTCAACCGCGATATTGAACTGGCGCGTGCGCTGGGGGTGGGCGTGCATCTGGGCAGTGAACAGCTGCTGGCGCTGCCGCAGCGCCCATTGCCGGAAGGGCAGCTGGTCGCCGCGTCCTGCCACGACCTGCAGCAGCTGCAGGCTGCACAGCAGCTGGGTTGTGACTTCGCGGTGCTCGGCCCGGTCCAGGAAACCGCCAGTCATCCCGGGGCCGTGCCGCTGGGGTGGGATGCGTTCGCCGAGCTGCGTGCACAGGTGTCACTGCCGATCTACGCGCTGGGTGGCATGGGCAGCGGCCACATCACCGAAGCGCGCCGCCATGGCGGGCAGGGCATCGCTGCCATCCGAGGGCTGTGGCCGGCGTGATGCAAACAGGGTCGGATCCCCGCAACGCGGGGCTCTGACCCGATCGCCGGAATCCGGGGGTCAGAACCCTTTCCGCTGGAAAGGGATCCGACCCCTCCTGATCACAACGTGATCCAGAAGCACCCGTATTGCCGCCGCAGGCCCAGCACGGTGGACGCGCGCGCCGCGCTGCCCGGCAGCGTCTGCTCCAGGCGCAGGCCGACTGGATGACGTGCCACTGGCGGCTCGGGGTCGGATTCCTGCGCAGCAGGGCGCTGAACCTCCTGTTGCAGGGCGTCCTGATCCTGCCGCGGGTACACCGGCACCACGTCCACCAGCGGCCGCCGGGCCAGCGATTCCAGCTGGCCCAGGATGCGTTGTGCACCCGCGTCCGACACCGCGCCCCACAGGTACAGCGAGGACAGCCGGTTCACGTCGTTGCTGACGATACCGGTGCGCAGTGCGTCCACCAGCTCGCTTAGGCGCCGTGGGCAGCGCGCACCCAGGGTGTCGCGCGGGGCGGTGTTGCCGGTGGGTGCCGGCGGCGGCAGCCGTGAGCGTGCACCCACGCTGTCACAGGGCCGGTCGGTGTAGACGCTCTGCCCCTGCGCATCGGTGCAGCGGTTCAGGCGCGTGGACTGTGCGTGGGCGACGCTCGACAGCACGCACAGCGGCAGCAGCAACAGCAGGAAGGAAAGCCGGATCATCCTCGCAGGGTAGCGCCGATCACGCTTGCGCGCCGTGCTTTCAGCCCTGCAGCAGCTTCAGCACCGAGGTGGTCGGCTTGGCCAGGTTCAGGGTGTAGAAGTGCAGACCGGGTGCGCCGCCTTCGATCAGGCGCTGGCACAGCCGGGCCACCACTTCCGTGCCGAATGCACGCACCGATTCGGCGTCATCGCCATAGGCCTGCATCTTGCGGCTGATCCAGCGCGGAATCTCCGCACCACACTGTTCGGAGAAGCGGCGCAGCTGGCTGAAGTTGGCGATCGGCATGATGCCCGGGGTGATCGGCACCTGCACGCCCAGCCGCCGCACTTCGTCGACGAAATGGAAGTACGCGTCCGGGTTGAAGAAGTACTGGGTGATCGCCGCATCGGCACCGGCATCGATCTTGGCCTTGAAATGCTTCAGGTCGGCCAGTGCGTCGGAGGCCTGCGGATGCGTTTCGGGGTACGCACCCACTTCGATATGGAACGCATCGCCGTGCTCGGCGCGGATGAAGTCGATCAGTTCGGCGGCGTAGCGCATGTCACCGGGAAAGCCCATGCCCGACGGCAGGTCGCCGCGCAGCGCGACCAGGCGCCGGCAGCCGATGGCGCGGTACAGCTTGAGCAGCTCGCGGATTTCCTGGCGGGTGCCGCCGACGCAGGACAGGTGCGGTGCGGCGTCGAAACCGTGGTGCTGGTTGAGATGGCGTACGGTCTCGGAGGTGTAGCTGAGGGTCGAACCACCGGCGCCGAAGGTGCACGACACGTAGTCGGGGGCGTAGTCCTTCAACCGGGTCGCGGCACGGTCGAGCTGGCTGCGCTGTTCATCGGTCTTGGGCGGATAGAACTCGAAGCTGATGGCGGTCATGGCGCGGGCGGCGGCGACGGATGGGGGTTAGTATATCGCTTCATCAAGATGGATGTGCAAGGAGGTTGTGAGGGGGGAGGCGGCCCCCTGGCGGGCATTCGCGCGGGAAGGGGGCTACAGCTCGGCACTGACCGGACTGGTGATGAATCCCCACAGCAGGCGCGCCATCACCGCCGGCGAGCGTGCCTGCGCACGGGCATACGCCCGCAGCGCGTCCAGGCGCGGGCGGTCGTACAGGTGGCCGGCCAGCAGCACGGCGTGGATGCGGCGGGTGTTGCCGGTGTCCAGCAGCGGATCGCCATCGAGCAGTACCAGGTCGGCGGCCCGGCCGACCTCGACGCTGCCATGGGATGCCTGCAGTTGCAGATGACGCGCGGCCTGCAGCGTGGCCGCACGCAGCACATCGGCCTGGCTCAGGCCGGCGTGCCGCAGCCACTGCAGTTCATCGTGGTAGCGGAGGCCGCCTGGCCCGGTGTCGGTGCCGACCAGGACGGTGACGCCGGCACGATGCGCCGCACCGGTGAGCGCCAGGCCATGCTCGAAGTAGGTCTTCAGTGCGTCTTCGCCGCGTCGGCCGGGATAGCGCGCCACGGTGGCCTGCAGGTCATCACGCCACGCCCAGCGTGAGAGCGGGTCCAGATAGGCCAGGCGCGGATCGTCGACGAAGGCGGGATCGCGTGAGCGCGCATCCTCCTCCCGGGTGATGTGGGTTGGCACGAATGCTGCGCCGCTGGCCTGCATCTGGCCGAACGCTTTTTCGCAAAGCGCGGGCTGATGACCACTGACCATCCGTTCGGCCAGAGCGGTCGGGTCTTCGCCATCCAGCATGCCGCCACGCCATGCGGCGGCGTTGTCGAAGCAATGGCGCACGAACAGGTGTGCATGTTCGAAGCTGCGTTGACCCGCCTGCAGGGCGTCTTCCAGCGGTACCGCCCTGGGCAGATGGCCGACCAACGGGCGATGCAGCTGCTGAGCCTCGATGGCCAGCCGCTGGTAGGTATCCGCGCGCAGGCGGTTGTAGACCTTCAGCGCGTCGACACCACGCGCGCTGTACGTGCGTGCCCGCAACGCGGCAGCCTCCGGCGACAGCGAAGCGTCTTCGAAATAGAAGCTGGCGACCTGCATGAAGCGCGGCGCGACCTGCTGCCCGGCGATGGCCTGTGCGGTCCAGCGGCGCTTGTCGGCCACGCAGGCGATCAGCGGATCGGTGGCCTGTGGGCAGTCCATCATGTCGCGGGTGCCGGTGATGCCGTTGGCGAGCATCAGCGGAAACTGCAGTTGCGGTGACAGCTGCAGAGCGTGGGTGTGCATGTCCCAGAAGCCGGGCAGCAACCAGCGGCCACCGGCGTCGAGCACGGGAAGCTGCGTGTCCTGCGGGTCTTCACCAAGGGCGGTGATGGTGCCGTTGCGTACCGTCACTGTGGTCGGCTCGCTGACCTGCCCGTGCACGACGTCCACCACCCGTGCGTTGACGATCACGCGGCTGCTGCCCGGCTCGGGCAACGGCGGTGCCGATAGTGGCCAGACCAGGGCGGCGGCGAACAGCAAAGGCGGCACCAGCAGGAGGGCAACCAGTACGATCGGCCACCGCCGACGGCGGGCGGATCGGGGCAACGCGCGTGCTGCATCCATGAGCCGGCGATCCTTGCATTGGGTCGCCCGCAGAGTGCTGCAAGCCGGACGCGGGCGCCAGTGACGATCGGCATCCGGTCCGGCCTGCCTCCGGGGCGGTTACCCTGTGCGGTGGAACCCCTGATCACGCCCTGCCATGTCCATCGTCCTCACCGATTTCGCCCGCCCCCGACTGTTCCCGCGCGTGCCACGCGGCAACACCATCCAGGACTGCACTGCCGAGCAGTTCGAGGCCCACCTCAATGCGCATGCGCCGTTGAAGGTGCTCGATGGCTATGCACCGTTCTGCAAGCTGTTCGTCTACGAGAACTGGACCAGCACGCGCTGCCTGACCGTGCCGGTCACCGAGGCCAACCGCCACCTGCTGCGCAGCGGTTATGAGGCGCGCAACCGCGATGAGCTGCCAGTGCTGGTGCGCTGGTTCGAAGGCGTGGAATCGCCGCGTGCGAATTACCTGGTGGTGATCCTGTACAGCGCCGAGCAGCTGGCCAGGGAAGGTTCACCGATCCAGGCCGACTGGGGCATCGTCGGCTGCATCTACACCGCCGAACCGGAGGAGGTGCCGATGGCGCCGATCACCATGATGCGCAATGCGCTGGGGGTGGAGGAAGGCGGCTCCGGTGTGCCGCTGGACCGGGAGGCCTACCGGCGCTCGGTGGAGTTCTGGGAGAACAATGCCAACTGGCGGCCGTAGGCCGAAGGGAACGTAGCGCCGTGCCGTGCGGGGTTGCTCTATGATCGGGGTAGGCGATCGCATGGAGGGCGGGGCATGGGTGCCGGAACGAGGATGATTCCGTTATTGCTGGCGGGCATGCTGCCCGCCACTCCGGTGCTGGCAGCCACGCCGTCGGCTGGCGCCGCGTGCGCACCGCTGGCCACGGTTCCCGGACTTCGCGATGCGAAGGTGACTGCATTGTCGATGCAGCCGCGGGACGGTCGCTGCGTAGTCGAGGTGACGGCGAGCGACGGCAAGGCTTTGCTTCGGCAGCAGCAGGTACTGGAGGTGCTGGCGCAGCATGCCTGCGCAGCGCCTGCGGAGGTGACGGTAGACAGCCTGCGGCCATCACTGCTGCTGCGCACTCCGAAGCGATGCGCCGCGCGCAGCAGCCAGGACCTGTTCACTGGCGAAGGTCTGCCCTGGGTGCAGCCGCGCGGCAAGCTGCCGCGCTATCCGCGCGAAGCCATGGAGCAGGGGCTTTCCGGGCGCAGCCTGCTCAAGGCGTTGATCGATGTGCACGGTGCCGTGGCTGCGGTGATCGTGGAGACTTCCAGTGGCCATGCGGTGCTGGACGAGGCGGCGGTGCAAGAGCTGCGCGGTTGGCAATTCGTGCGTAGCGATACCGGAAGCCCGGCGCCGGCGCTGACCATCGTGCGCGTGCCGATGCGGTATGAGTTTGTGGAATGACCATCATCCACGCATGGCGTGGATCTATCGGGCTGCAGTAGAGCCACGCCATGCGTGGCTGCTTGGCCTTCAGACAGCTTGCCACTCCCACCATGGGTAATGGTACTCGCGGTCGATCGCCTGCCAATGCTGGCCGCACTGGGTGCAGGCAACGTTGTGGCAATCGCCCCAACCATCCTCGGCCTCCTGCAACGCGAGCAGCTGCATCTGCCCTTGTTCGATCAGGCGGCGCGGATCGAAGAACGGGTAGCCGGGATTGAGCGCGCACAGGCAGCCTGCGTGCGCCTGCCAGTAACGCAGCCGTTTCAGGGCAGCCTCCAGATGCGCCTGGTTGCTGATCAGCATGCCGCCGAAAGCGATGCCTTGGCAGCTGCGTTCGATCAGGTCCACCTGCGCGGCCAAGGCGTCCAGCGACGGTGCACTGAACAGTCGTGCGACGACGCGGGCGGCGTCGGTGATGCGCTCTGCGTCGCGTGACAGCAGATCCTGCAGCAGCACATCGGCCTGAGCATCCTCAAGCCGGGGCGACGGCGTTGCGGACCACGGCCAGCGCATCAACGTGCCTTGCCGATCGCCGCGTAGTGGCCGGCGGTCAGCCGCAGCAGGTCGGCCGGTGCCAGTTCCACTTCCAGGCCACGGCGTCCGGCGCTGACATGCAGCGCGGG
Source organism: Stenotrophomonas beteli (assembly GCF_001431665.1). Classification (GTDB taxonomy): domain Bacteria; phylum Pseudomonadota; class Gammaproteobacteria; order Xanthomonadales; family Xanthomonadaceae; genus Stenotrophomonas; species Stenotrophomonas beteli. The sequence continues at coordinate 88,049 of NZ_LLXV01000077.1, forward strand.
CAGCGCTTCGGCACTGTCATCCAGGAACGTGCGCAGGCGCTTCTTCTGCCCCAGTGGGCTGATGCCGCCGACCAGGTAGCCGGTCGCGCGCTGCGCGGCGTCGGCGGCGGCCATCTCGCACTTCTTGCAGCCGGCCGCTTCGGCCAGCGCCTTCAGGTCGAGCTGGCCGGCCACCGGCACGATCGCGACGAGCAGTTCGTGGGTTTCGGTGCTGGCCAGCAGGGTCTTGAACACCTGGGCCGGATCCAGGCCGAGCTTGTCGACGGCTTCGCCGCCATAGGATTCGGCGTGGGCATCGTGCACGTAGCTGCGCACGGTGTGGGCGATCTTCTCGCGCTTGAGCAGGTTGATGGCCGGGGTCATGGGCGCATCGTAGCGCGTGCGGAATGTGTTGCCTTGACCGAGGCTATTGCCGGAGGGCATCCACGCATGGCGTGGATCTACTGTGGGGGCTGGATGCGGGCTATACGGCCACACGCAAACACGGAACGGGCGCCCGAAGGCGCCCGTTCCGTGTGCATCCGTTGCTGGGGTCAGAACCCTTTCCTGCGGAAAGGGATCCGACCCTGGGCAAGACATCAGTAGCGGTAGTGGTCCGGCTTGAACGGGCCTTCCACCGGCACGCCGATGTAGTCGGCCTGGTCCTGGGTCAAGGTGGTCAGCTTCACGCCGATCTTTTCCAGGTGCAGGCGGGCCACTTCTTCGTCCAGCTTCTTCGGCAGCAGGTAGACCTTCTTCTCGTAGCTGTCCTTGTTCGCCCACAGGTCGATCTGGGCCAGGGTCTGGTTGGCGAACGAGTTGGACATCACGAAGCTCGGGTGGCCGGTGGCGCAGCCCAGGTTCACCAGGCGGCCTTCGGCCAGCAGGAAGATCGCGTTGCCGTTCGGGAAGATGTACTTGTCCACCTGCGGCTTGATGTTGACGTGCTTGATGCCGGCGAACGACACCAGCGCGTCGACCTGGATCTCGTTGTCGAAGTGGCCGATGTTGCAGACGATGGCCTGGTCCTTCATCGCGCTCAGGTGCTCGATGCGGATGATGTCGCGGTTGCCGGTGGTGGTGACGTACAGGTCGGCACGGCCCAGGGTCGATTCGATGGTGTTGACTTCATAGCCTTCCATCGCTGCCTGCAGGGCGCAGATCGGGTCGATCTCGGTGACGATCACGCGCGCGCCGTAGGCACGCAGCGAGGCGGCGCAGCCCTTGCCGACGTCGCCGTAGCCGCAGACCACGGCCACCTTGCCGGCCAGCATCACGTCCATCGCGCGCTTCAGGCCGTCGGCCAGCGACTCGCGGCAGCCGTACAGGTTGTCGAACTTGCTCTTGGTGACCGAGTCGTTGACGTTGATCGCCGGGATCAGCAGGGTGCCGGCCTGGGCCAGCTGGTACAGGCGGTGCACGCCGGTGGTGGTCTCTTCAGAGACGCCCTTCCAGTCCTTGACCACGCGGCCCCAGTAACCCGGGCGCTCCTTGGCGACGCGCTTGAGCAGGTTCTTGATGACCTGCTCTTCGTGCGAGGAGGAGGCGGTGTTGACCCAGTCGCTGCCGTTTTCCAGCTCGTAGCCCTTGTGGATCAGCAGGGTCACGTCACCGCCGTCGTCGACCACCAGTTCCGGGCCGGTCAGGGTGCCGTCGGCCAGGGTGAAGGTCAGCGCATCCAGGGTGCAGTCCCAGTACTCTTCCAGGGTCTCGCCCTTCCAGGCGAACACCGGGGTGCCGGTGGCGGCGATGGCCGCAGCAGCGTGGTCCTGGGTCGAGAAGATGTTGCACGAGGCCCAGCGCACATCGGCGCCGATGTCCTTCAGGGTCTCGATCAGCACTGCGGTCTGGATGGTCATGTGCAGCGAGCCGGTCACGCGCACGCCCTTCAGCGGCAGCTCGGCCTGGTACTTGCGGCGGATCGACATCAGGCCCGGCATTTCGTGCTCGGCGATGTCCAGTTCCTTGCGGCCCCAGTCGGCCAGCGTGATGTCGCGGATCTTGTAATCACCTTCGGTGGAGAAGGTCTTGGCAACAGCGTTCATTGGTGTGCTCCGGTTGTGGACGAGCGGGTGCTCGCATCTGGCCGGGCGCCGTTGTTACAAAGCCACCTTACCGAGCCTGGCCGGGCCTCGGGGGATCCGGTCGCAGCGCCCCTCGGCAGGGGAGAACCGCCATTATATCGCGGCGCCGGCATGACATCCGGATGACCCAACCATCGGCAGATGGGGCCGCGTGCACGGACTGTTAAGGTCGGTGTTTTCACGCATCACACAGGTGGAACGATGAGCATGCACGCGCGCCGCACACGGCGCTGGACCGGCCTGGTCCTGTCGATGGGACTGCTGGCAGTGGCCCCGCTGGCCTGGGCGGCAGCGCCGCAGCCCGCGGCCGCACAGGCCCAGGGCGTCAACGGCTACGAACTGCCGTCGGCGGCGCTGCAGGCGGTGGTGGACGCGCCCCGTGCGCCCTCGTTGTACCTGTCGCCGCGCCGCGACGTGGCCGCGATGTTGCAGATGCCGTCGCTGCCCTCGATCCAGGTGGTGGCACAGCCGGAACTGAAGCTGGCCGGCCTGCGCATCAACCCGCGCACGTTCTCCGACAGCCGCTTCAGCTTCGGCGAGAAGCTGTGGCTGATGAACGTGGCCGACGGCAGGGAGCGGCAGATCAGCGGCCTGCCAGCGACGCTGTCGATTGCCAGTGTGATGTGGTCGCCGGACCAGAAGTGGCTGGCCTTCAACCAGCTCGACGCGGCCAGTGGCGCCAACGAGCTGTGGCTGGTGGACGTGGCCGCCGGCAGCGCCCGCCGCCTGGTGGCCGGCCTGAACACGGTGATCGGCAGTGGCTACCAGTGGTTGCCCGACAGCCGGGGGCTGGTGGTGTTCACCCGCCCGGCGAACCTGGGGCCCGCCCCGGCCTCCGACGGCATCCCGACCGGCCCCGCCGTCCAGCAGACCAGTCAGGGCGGCGGCGTGGTGTCGATCCGGACCTACCAGGACCTGCTGAAGAACGAGGCCGACGCGCGCCAGTTCGACTACTACGCCACCACCCAGCCGATGGAAGTCGGCCTGGATGGCAGCACCCGCGCGATCGGCGCGGCGGGCATCTTCATGGGCTTCTCGGTGTCGCCGGATGGCCGCTTCGTGCTGCGCCAACCGGTGCAGCGGCCGTACTCCTACGTGGTGCCGGTGAGCAGTTTCCCGCGCCGCATTGAAGTGATCGACCGTGCCAGCGGCAAGCTGGTGCACACCGTGGCCGTGCGCCCGCTGGTGGAAGGCCTGCCGACCGGCAACGATGCCGAAGTGACCGGCGTGCGCGACATCAGCTGGCGCGGTGATGCTGACGCCACCCTGGTCTGGGCCGAAGCGCAGGACGGCGGCGACCCGAACAGGGAGGCCAGGGTGCGCGATGCGGTACTGATGCAGGCCGCCCCGTTCGACAAACCGCCGGTGACGCTGGCCCAGCTTGGCAGCCGCCTGGCCGGCATCAGCTGGGGCCGTGGTGACCTAGCGCTGCTGACCGAGTCGTGGTGGAAGACCCGCAGGACCAAGACCTGGCTGATCGCCCCGGACAACGCCGGTACCGAGCCGCGCCTGCTGTGGGACCGCGATGCGCAGGACCGCTATTCCGATCCAGGCCGTCCGCAGTTGTCCAGCGACGATCGTGGCCGCTCGCTGCTGCAGACCAGCCCCGATGGCAGCAGCCTGTATCTGGCCGGTGCCGGTGCTTCGCCGGAAGGTGACCGTCCGTTCGTGGACCGCTTCGACATCGCCAGCGGCAAGGCGACGCGCCTGTTCCATTCGCAGGCGCCGAGCTATTCGCTGCCGGTGGCATTGCTGGACAACCAGGGCAGCTCGCTGCTGCTGAGCCGTGAGAGCCCGGACGAGCCGGCCAACTTCTACGTGCAGTCGCTGGCCGATGCCAGCGCCGCACCGCGCGCGCTGACCCACTTCGCTCATCCGCTGCCGCAGTTGAAGGGCGTGCAGAAGGAGCAGATCCGCTACAAGCGCAAGGATGGCGTCGATCTGACCGCGACCCTGCTGCTGCCGCCGGGCTACGACCCCAAGCGCGACGGCCCGCGGCCGCTGCTGATGTGGGCCTACCCGGGCGAGTTCAAGAGTGCGGCTGCGGCCAGCCAGGTGACCGATTCGCCGTACCGCTTCAACGCGGTCAGCTACTGGGGCCCGCAGGCGTTCCTGGCCAAGGGCTACGTGGTGCTGGCCAGCCCGTCGATGCCGATCATCGGCGAGGGTGACAAGGAGCCCAACGACACCTACATCGAACAGCTGGTGGCTAACGCGCAGGCAGCCGTGGATGAAGTGGTGCGGCGTGGCGTGACCGATCGCGACCACATCGCCATCGGTGGCCATTCCTACGGTGCGTTCATGACCGCCAACCTGCTGGCGCATACGCGCCTGTTCAAGGCCGGCATCGCGCGCAGCGGCGCCTACAACCGCACGCTGACCCCGTTCGGCTTCCAGGCGGAGGAGCGCAACTACTGGCAGGCGCAGGACGTCTACCAGAAGATGGCGCCGTTCAACTACGCCGACAGGATCAAGGATCCGATCCTGTTCATCCATGGCGTGGACGACAACAACTCCGGCACGTTCCCGATCCAGAGCGAGCGCATGTTCGCCGCGGTGAAGGGCCTGGGTGGCACCGCACGACTGGTGATGCTGCCGAACGAATCGCATGCCTACCGCGCACGCGAATCGATCATGACCATGCTGGCCGAGAGCGAGCGCTGGCTGGAGCAGACCATTGGCCCGGCCGGGCAGGTCAAGGCGAAGAAGAAGCGCTGATCCGCGCGCGATGATGGCGGCCCCTGCAACGGGGGCCGCCTGTGCGGCTGCGCATGGGCTCGGGCGCTATACGGTGTCGCGCGCCATGATGGTTGTAGAGCCGAGCCCATGCTCGGCTGTGTCTGCCGTGGATACGTGCAGATGAAACCATTTTTGCATCGCAGCACGACGCCCGATCTGGGATAGGCTTGGGGTCTGGATCCGTTGACCGAGGCCTGTGCGTCGCCGATGAACGAGTACCGCAGCAGCATCGAGTTTGCTTCTCCCGATCTTCCGCTTCGCGATGACGTGCGCCGGCTCGGCGCACTGGTCGGCGACCTGCTGGTGGAACAGGTATCGGCCGCTTTCCTCGACGATGTCGAAGAGGTACGTACCCGCGCCATCGCCCGCCGTGAGAACCAGGCGCCGCTGTCGGAGCTGGCCGAAGGCCTGGCCGGGCGCACGCCGCAGCAGGCCGAAACCATGGTGCGGGCGTTCAGCACCTACTTCCAGGTGGTCAACATCGCCGAGCGCGTGCATCGCATCCGCCGCCGCCGCGATTACCAGCGCGCCGGCACCGCCGCGCCGCAGCCCGATGGCCTGCAGGATGCCCTGCAGCACCTGAAGGCGCAGGGCGTGGGCCTGGACGAACTGGCGCAGTGGTTGCCACGCATCGACATCGAACCGGTGTTCACCGCGCACCCGACCGAAGCGGTGCGCCGCGCACTGCTGGAAAAAGAGCAGCTGATGGTGGCCAGCCTGGTCGACAACCTCGACGGCCAGCGCACGCCGGGCGAGGCGGCCGCCGATGCCGCGCGCTTCCGCATGGCGCTGACCGCCTCGTGGCAGACCACCGACTCTTCGCCGGTGCGGCCCACTGTCGATGACGAACGCGAGCACGTCGGCTTCTACCTGGTGCAGGTGCTGTACCGGGTGATCCCGGTGCTGTACGAATCGCTGCAGCAGGCGCTGCGCGATACCTATGGCGAAGAACTGCCGCTGCCGCGCCTGCTGCGCTTCGGCACTTGGGTGGGCGGTGACATGGACGGCAATCCGAACGTGGACGCCACCACCATCCGCAATACGCTGGACGCACAGCGGCAGGCGGTGCTGGGGCGCTACCAGAAGGAACTGCTGCAGCTGGCCAGCCTGCTCAGCCAGTCCACCGAGCGGGTGGGGGTGAGTGATGCGCTGCAGGCGCGCGTGGCGCAGTACCAGCACCTGCTGCCGCAGGTGCAGTCGCGGCCGCGCCATGCCGACATGCCGTACCGCCTGCTCAACGACCGCATGCGCGCACGCCTGCAGGCCACGTTGGATGACAGCGAGGGCGCTTACGCCGGCCCGGACGAGCTGATCGACGACCTGCAGCTGATCCTCGACAGCCTGCGCGCCAACCGCGGCGAACATGCCGGTGGCTTCGCCGTGCAGCGCCTGTTGTGGCGGGTGAAGACCTTCGGCTTCCACCTGGCGCGGTTGGACGTGCGCCAGGAATCGAGCGTGCATGCACGTGCACTGGCGTCGGTGCTGGGCGGCGAGGACGCGTGGCAGGCGCTGGATGCATTGGGCCGGGCGCGGCTGCTGGGCCCGCATGCCAGCGGCGAAGCGCCGCTGCCGGTCGGCAATGACGACGGCAACGCGCGCCTGGACGCGGTGTTCGCCGCACTGGCCGATGCCCGCGCACGGCATGGTGGCGATGCGCTCGGCAGCTACATCATTTCGATGGCGCACGACCGCAGCGACGTGCTGGCGGTGCTGGCGCTGGCGCGGCGCGGTGGCCTGGTCGATGCTGATGGCACGGTACCCCTGGATATCGCCCCGCTGTTCGAAACCGTGGACGACCTGAAGCGTGGCACCGCCACGCTGCGCGATCTGCTGGCCGACCCGGTCTACCGCGCGCATCTGCGTGCGCGTGGCGACGTGCAGATGGTGATGCTCGGCTATTCGGACAGCAGCAAGGACGGTGGCATCGCCGCTTCGCGCTGGGGCCTGCAACGTGCGCAGGTGGAACTGCTGGAGGAGGCCGCCGGGGCTGGCATCCGCCTGACCTTCTTCCATGGCCGCGGCGGCTCGATCAGCCGTGGTGGCGGCAAGACCACCCATGCCGTGGATGCCTCGCCACGCGGCAGCATCGATGGCCGCTTGCGGGTCACCGAGCAGGGCGAGGTGATCCACCGCAAGTACGGCATCCGTGCGCTGGCGCTGCGGTCGCTGGAACAGGCCGCCGGCGCGGTGCTGCGCGCCAGCCTGCGCCCACGCGCCGCCGAGCCGCGCGAGGACGGCTGGCGCCCGGTGATGGATGTGGTGTCCGCTGCCAGCAGCGAGGTGTACCGCGGTTTCGTCGGCCAGGCCGGCTTCATGGATTACTTCCGCACCGCCACGCCCATCGACGTGATCGAACGGATGACGCTGGGCTCGCGGCCGTCGCGCCGGCTTGGCCAGGATGCGGCGCTGGGCAACCTGCGCGCGATTCCGTGGGTGTTTGCCTGGAGCCAGGCGCGTGCAGTCATTCCCGGCTGGTATGGCGTGGGCAGTGGCCTGCAGGCGGCCGTGGAGGCCGGCCACGAGGGCACGCTGCGCGAGATGGCGCGGGACTGGCCGTTCTTCCGCACCTTCCTGGATGACATCGCGATGGTGCTGTCAAAGGGGGATGTCACCATCGCCGAGCAGTTCTCGAAGCTGTCGGGCGACCTGCACGGGCGCTTCTTCCCGCAGGTACAGCGCGAGCTGGAACTGACCCGGCGCTGGCTGCTGGCGTTGATGGGCCAGCAGACGCTGCTGGACCATGATGCACGGCTGGCGCTGTCGATCCGCCTGCGCAATCCCTATGTCGATCCGATCAGCGTGCTGCAGGTGGACCTGCTGCAGCGCTGGCGGGCCAGCGGGCGCGAGGATGATGATCTGCTGCGCGCGCTGGTGGCGTGCGTGAACGGTGTTTCGCAGGGCGTGCAGAACACCGGCTGACCTTGCGCATCCGCCGGGCGTGGCCCGGCGAATTCGAAAGCGTAGTGCCGGCCGCTGGCCGGCACCCTCATGATGTTTGGCAGCACGCGCGAGGTTGCCGGCCAGCGGCCGGCACTACCTCATTCCTCCGGCGAGGGCGGGTTCGACGCCAGCAGTTCCAGATGGCGCTGTTCCATTTCCTGGCGCAGCTGGCGACGGATCTGCGCGGCGGCCTGGCGGCGCTTTTCGTCGGACGTGGCCGGCTGCAAGGGCGGGACGGGCGTCGGCCGGCCTTCCTCATCCACCGCCACCATCGTGAAGAAGCAGCTGTTGGCGTGGCGCACGCTGCGCTTGAGGATGTCCTCGGCCACCACCTTGATGCCGATCTCCATCGACGAGGTGCCGGTATGGTTCACCGAGGCCAGGAAGGTGACCAGTTCACCCACCGCGATCGGCTGGCGGAACATCACCTGGTCCACCGACAGGGTGACCACGTAGCGGCCGGCGTAACGGCTGGCGCAGGCGTAGGCCACCTGGTCGAGCAGGCGCAGGATGGCGCCGCCGTGGACCTTGCCGGAAAAATTGGCCATCTCCGGCGACATCAGCACGGTCATGGACAGCTGGTGGGTTTTCAGTTCGGTCGACATGCGGCGGATTGTATCGGGCACGCATCGCCTTTGTAGAGTCGAGCCATGCTCGACTGCATGGGCTGGCCCGCAGGCAAAAAGAAAGCCGAGCATGGCTCGGCTCTACAGAAAAAGAAGGGCCGCTTGCGCGGCCCTTCGTGCTTCTTACTTCAGCTTCGCATCGGCGCGCAGGGCGGCGGCGCGGTCGGTTTTCTCCCAGGAGAAGGCCGTGGCGTTGACGGTCTCGCCTTCGCCGTTGAGGTAGCTGAACTCCTTCGGCTTGCGGCCGAAGTGGCCGTAGGCCGCAGTCTGCTGGTACATCGGGTGGATCAGGTCCAGCATCTTGATGATGCCGTACGGGCGCAGGTCGAAGTGCTTGCGGATCAGCTTCTCGATCTTGTCGTCGCTGATCTTGCCGGTGCCGAAGGTGGTGACCGAGATCGAGGTCGGCTCAGCCACGCCGATGGCGTAGGAGACCTGCACTTCGCAACGGTCGGCCAGGCCGGCGGCGACCACGTTCTTGGCGACGTAGCGGGCCGCGTAGGCAGCCGAACGGTCGACCTTGGACGGGTCCTTGCCGGAGAACGCGCCACCACCGTGACGGGCCCAGCCGCCGTAGGTGTCGACGATGATCTTGCGACCGGTCAGGCCGCAGTCGCCCACCGGGCCGCCGATCTCGAACTTGCCGGTCGGGTTGATGTGGAACTTGGTGCCCTTGTGCAGCCACTTGGCCGGCAGCACCGGCTTGATGATCTCTTCGCGGACGGCCTCGATGAGGTCCTTCTGCTTGATGCCCGGGGCGTGCTGGGTCGACAGGACCACGGCGTCGATGGCCGAGACCACGCCGTTTTCATAGCGCAGGGTGACCTGGCTCTTGGCGTCCGGGCGCAGCCACGACAGCGGCGAGTTCTTCTTCTTGCGGATCTTGGCCTGCTGCTCGACCAGGCGGTGCGACAGGTGGATCGCCGCCGGCATGTAGCTGTCGGTCTCGTTGGTGGCATAGCCGAACATCAGGCCCTGGTCGCCCGCGCCCATTTCTTCCGGCTTCTTGCGGTCCACGCCCTGGGCGATGTGCGGCGACTGCTTGCCGATCAGGTTCAGCACGCCGCAGGTGGCGCCGTCGAAGCCGACGTCGGAGCTGTCGTAGCCGATGTCCGTGATGACCTTGCGGGTCAGTGCTTCCAGGTCGATCCAGGCGCTGGTGGTGATTTCACCGGCCACGATGGCAACGCCGGTCTTGACCATGGTCTCGCAGGCCACGCGGGCGCGCTGGTCCTGGGTCAGGATCGCGTCCAGCACCGCATCGGAGATCTGGTCGGCAACCTTGTCCGGATGGCCTTCGGAGACCGACTCGGAGGTGAAGAGATAGCTGGACATCAGGCGGTATATCCCTTGATTCGGATGGAAAGATGGGCGCGCATGATACACGGGGTGCGCCGCCTGTGCATTGTGAACCGGTACCGGTTGCCGGTGGTTAAGCCCGCGTAGGCCCGGCAGGGGCCGTCGCGACGGGATTGGGGCCCAGCCTCGAGGCCCAGTGTTCCACCAGCGTGACAAAGGGCGGGGGCTGGCCCTCCCCCGACCGCGGAGGCCGCGACCCTGCCGTCAAGGCGCGCCGGCCGTCATCGTTCTGCCCCAGAACCGCCATCTGGCTGCCGCCTGCCGGGCGCAGGCTGTCGGCCAATCCGGCCGCCGGGCATCAGTGGATCCGCCATGCAGGAACTCGAACAGCGTCTCCAGCAACGTTTCCCCGATTGGTTCCATGGCCGCCGTGGCCAGCTGGCACGGCCGTTGCTGCGCAGCGTGGGCCGCTGGTCGCGGTTGGACCAGATCGAGGCCTTCCTGCAGCGCAGCTCGGGCCTGCGCGGCTTCGGCTTCGTCGCCGCCGGCCTGGAGTTCATCGACGGCCAGTACCAGGTGGATCCTGCCGCCCTGGCGAAGATTCCGGCCACCGGTCGCCTGCTGATCGTCGCCAACCATCCGTCCGGGGCGCTGGATGCACTGGCGCTGCTGGACGCGGTCGGCCGCGTCCGCCGCGACGTGCGGATCGTGGCCAACGACCTGCTGGGGGCGATCGCGCCGCTGCAGGATCTGCTGCTGCCGGTGCGCATCCTGGGGGGGAAGGCACAGCGCGGCAGCCTGCATGCCGTCGAGGAAGCATTGGCCGCCGAGCAGTGCGTGATCGTGTTCCCGGCCGGCGAGGTCTCGCGGCTGTCGCTGCGCGGTATCCGCGATGGCCGCTGGCAGCGCGGGTTCGTCCGCTTTGCCCGCGCGGCCGGTGCGCCGGTGCTGCCGGTGCGGGTGGAGGCGCGCAACTCGGCGCTGTTCTACGGCGCTTCGACCCTGTTCAAGCCGGCCGGTACCGCCCTGCTGGCACGCGAGATGTTCACCCGCCGTGGCCGCCCGCTACGGCTGAGCATCGGCGAGCCGATGCAGCTGGCCAAGGCGGGCGATCCCGGGGCGCAGCTGCTGGCCGTGCGCCGCGCGCTGTACGCGCTGGGCCGCAATGGTTCGGCCGGCACAGAGGTTCCCTGCGCGGGCCCCGAGCCGCTGGCCGCCCCGGTGCCGCCCTCGCAGGTCGCCGTGGGCATCGCGGCGGCCACGCAGTTGGGCCAGACCGCCGACGGCAAGCAGATCCTGCTGGCCAGCTGCAATGCAGGCTCACCACTGCTGCTGGAACTGGGCCGCCTGCGTGAACTGACCTTCCGCCAGGTGGGCGAGGGCACCGGCCGCAGCCGCGACCTGGACGACTACGACCCGCAGTACGAACACATCGTGATCTGGGACGCGGCGGCGCAGCGCATTGCCGGTGCCTACCGCATCATGCGCGGCGCCCAGGCGCTGGCCCGGCACGGCCTGTCCGGGCTCTACAGCGCGTCGCTGTTCCGCTATTCCGACGACGCCATCAGCCACATCGCCGAGGGCCTGGAACTGGGCCGCAGCTTCGTGGTGCCCGACTACTGGGGCAGCCGCAGCCTGGACTATCTGTGGCAGGGCATCGGCGCCTACCTGCAGTGCCGGCCGGGCATCCGCTACCTGTTTGGCGCGGTGTCGATCAGTGCGGCGCTGCCGCGTGATGCGCGCGAGCAGCTGGTGGCGTACTACCAGCGCTACTACAGCGGAACTGCCGGGCTGGCCGAATCGAACCGGCCGTTCCAGTACTTCGCCGCGCCACCGAGTTTCGGCGAACTGGATGCGGGCGCTGCCTTCGATGTGCTGAAGGCCAACCTGGCCGCGCTCGGCACCGGCGTGCCGACGCTGTACCGGCAGTACACCGATCTGTGCGAACCCGGCGGTGCACGCTTCCTTGCCTTCGGTGTCGATCCTGATTTCAGCGATTCGATCGATGGCCTGATCGAGGTGGACCTGTGCGCGATCCGGCCGCACAAGCGCAAGCGCTATCTGCGCGACGCGGGGGCAGCGGCATGAGCACGCTGGCGAACCTGGTGCCGAAGCGGCGCGCAGTGTTCGTCTCCGACGTGCATCTGGGCTCGCGTCATTGCCATGCCGCCGAGCTGGCACGGTTCCTCTCGCCGCTGCGCTGTGAACGGTTGTACCTGGTCGGTGACATCATCGACCTGTGGTGGATGGCACACCGCCGTGCCAACTGGCGGCAGTCGCACAGCGAGGTCATCCAGGCCCTGCACGCGCTGCGACGTGCGGGGACCGAGATCATCTACATCCCGGGCAACCACGATGCCTCGCTGCGCCAGGTGTGCGGGCTGATGCTGCCCGCGATGCAGGTGCGCCGGCGCGCCATCCACGTGACCGCCGATGGCCGCCGCCTGCTGGTCGCACATGGCGACGACTACGACGGCGTGACCCATTTCGGTGGCCTGCAGGAAAAGTTCGGTGACTGGCTGTACTACCGCATCCTCACCGGCAACCAGGCCTTGAATGCAGTGCGGCGTCGGCTGGGCATGCGCTACTGGTCGCTGTCGGAGTTCCTGAAGAAGCGCAGCGGTGCGGCCGAGCGCTACATCGAGCGTTTCGTGCAGGCCGGGCTGGACGACGTGCGCCGGCGCGGCCTGGATGGCATCGTCTGCGGGCATATCCATCGTGCCGCGCTGGTTGAACGCGATGGCCTGGTCTACGCCAATGACGGCGACTGGGTGGAGAGCCTGACCGCGCTGGCCGAAGACCATGATGGCGCGCTGCGCCTGCTCGACCACAACGGCCAGACCCTGGTGGAGCTGCCGGGCGCGCGCGTCAAGCAAGCGGCCTGAGATGCCCTGTAGCGTCGAGCCATGCTCGACGGCCGCGCGCGGGAGATGTGCCTCTACAGAAGAGCGCGAGCGGTGCTCTGCTGTTGGACGCAACGAAGGTCAGCCGAGCATGGGCGCGGCTCTACATGCACCGCCCGCAAGCCGCTAGCATCGGCCCATGGATTCCCTGACCCAGATCGTGCTCGGCGGCGCCGTCGCCGCTGCCATCGCTCCGCCCGGCCATCGCCGCGCGGCCCTGCTGGCCGGTGCCGCGCTCGGCACCCTGCCGGACCTCGATGCGCTGTGGCTGGGCTTCACCGCCGCCGACCCGGTCGCCAACATGATCGAGCACCGCAGCTTCAGCCATTCACTGCTGGTGCTGCCCTGGGTGGCCACGCTGATCTGGTGGTTGTTCAAGCGCTTCGGCAACGGCCGCGTCGCGCAGTCACCGCTGCGCTGGTTCTGGGCGATCCAGCTCGCGCTGCTCACCCATCCCGTGCTGGATGCGTTCACCGTCTACGGCACCCAGCTGTGGTGGCCGTTGCGACCACACCCGACGATGGGCTCCAGCGTCTTCATCATCGACCCGGCCTACACCGTGTGGCTGCTGCTGGGCTGCGTTCTGGCCTGGTTCGGGCGCGCGCGGCCGTGGGCAGGCACGGTGCTGGGCGTGGCGCTGCTGGTCAGCAGCGGCTACCTGGGCTGGGGCCTGATTGCCAAGGCCCAGGTCGATCGTGCCGCGCAGCAGAGCCTGGCGGCGATGGGGCTGGGCGATGCGCCGCGCTTTTCGGTGCCGATGCCGTTCAACACCCTGCTGTGGCGGGTGGTGGCGATGACACCCAGCGGCTACGTGGTGGCTGACCGCTCGCTGCTGGCCGACCATGGGCCGATGCAGTTCGAGGGCCATCCGTCCAACGTGCAGGCACTGCGCGAAGCGTCTGCAATTCCCGCCGTGCAGCGGCTGCAGTGGTTCAACCGAGGTTTCATGCGTGCGCAGGTGGTGGACGGCCGGCTGGTGCTGAGTGACCTGCGCATGGGGCTGGAGCCGGACTACACCTTCAACTTCGTGGTGGCTGAGCAGGTGGACGGGCAGTGGCAGGGCATCACGCCCGAGCAGCTGCGTGCCGACTACAGCAGCCCGCAGGCACGGGCCGAGATGAAGGGCCGGCTGGCGGTGATGTGGCAGCGCATCTGGCACACCCCGCCGTAGATCCACGCCTTGCGTGGATGCGCAACATCGGCGCGACGGCCAGGCAGGGCCTGGTTCGGCCCTCAATACACCGTCGCGCGGCCCTGCACGAACGAATAGAAGAACACCGCGTTGGGGTCGTTCTGCACCAGGCGGAACTCGCGCCGCATGCCTTCCACGGTTTCCTCGTCCACCGAGCCGGCCTGCAGCAGCTGGTCGGCGGCCGACAGCAGCAGTTGTTCCCAGAACGCGATCATCGTCTTGCGACGCGCCGGTTCGCGGTTGTCCAGGTGGATGGTCTTGATCTCGGTGTGCACGTCGCGGAAGCCACCGGCCAGCAGCAGGTTGCCCAGCTTTGCACCGACGAACGGGTCGCCGCCATGGTCGTACTGGAAGTCATTGAAGGCCATCCAGTAACGCCAGATGTGCGGCGAATAGGGGTCGAGCAGGAAGGAGGCATTCATCACCTCGGTGATGTACACCGGCGAACCCGGTGCCAGCACCCGGCGCACCTCGCTCAGCACCCGCGCCGGCGCCGGTACATGCTCGAGCACCCAGCACAGGAAGGCCGAATCGAAGCTGCGCGCCTCGAACGGCAGCTCGCCGGCATCGGCTTGCTGCAGCGTGTAGCGGTCGCTGCACCACGGCGTGCGGGCCAGGTTCTCGCGTGCGGTCGCCAGCTGCGCTTCGCTCAGGTCCACCCCGGTCACGTGCAGCTCGGGAAAACGGCGCAGCAGGATCTCGGTCTGTGCTCCCACGCCGCTGCCCACTTCCAGCAGGCGCCGCGCGCCGCTGTAGTCGATCTGGCCGAAGATGCTCGATTCCAGCAGGCGGGCCTGGGTCATCAGGCGCTGCTGCTCGGTGCCGGAGAACCCGTGCAGGTAGGTCGGGGAGGAGATCGGCGGAGTCATGACGGCGGGCTCTTGTAGCGTCGAGCTGGCTCGACTGTTCGGAAACGCGGGGCTGGCGGCTCAGGCCGCCGAAGACAGCGCCGGTTCCCCGGCGATCAGGCGGTTGAAGTACTCGGTGGTCAGCGCGATCTGGCTCTGCGGGTCTTCGGCACGGTTGACCACCGCGCGGAACGCGGCGTTCTCCGGACGATCCTTGGCGTACCAGCCCAGGTGCTTGCGCGCGATGCGCACGCCCTGCGGTTCACCATAGAAGGCATGCAGCGCGTGCAGGTGGCCGAGCAGGATGTCGCGCACTTCGCCCAGCGACGGCGGCGGCAGTTCCTCGCCGGTGGCCAGGTAGTGCGCCACTTCGCGGAAGATCCACGGCCGGCCCTGCGCGGAGCGGCCGATCATCACTGCATCCACCCCGGTCTGCTGCAGCACGTGGGCGGCCTTCTGCGGTGAATCGATGTCGCCATTGGCGATGACCGGAATGCGCAGCGCAGCCTTGATCTCGCCGATGGTGGCGTACTCGGCCTGGCCGGTGTAATGCTGGTCGCGGGTGCGGCCATGCACGGCCAGCGCGGCGATGCCGCTGTCTTCGGCAATGCGGGCAATGACCGGGCCATTGCGGTGGTCGCAGTCCCAGCCGGTACGGATCTTCAGGGTGACCGGCACGTCCACCGCGTTGACCACCGCCTCCAGAATGCGCGCCACCAGGTGCTCGTCGCGCATCAGCGCCGAGCCCGCCCAGGCGTTGCACACCTTCTTGGCCGGACAGCCCATGTTGATGTCGATGATCTGCGCGCCGTGGTCGACGTTATAGCGTGCGGCCTCGGCCAGCTGCTGCGGCTCGGTGCCGGCGATCTGCACACTGATCGGTGCGGGCTCGCCGTCATGGTCCATGCGGTGGATCGACTTGCGCGTGTTCCAGAAGCGCGGGTCGCTGATGGTCATTTCCGACGCGGCCAGGCCCGCGCCCAGCCGTTTGCACAGCAGGCGGAAGGGCTTGTCGGTGACGCCGGCCATGGGCGCCAGCACGACGTTCGGGGCAATGGTGTACGGGCCAATCTGCATGCGCCCATTGTAGGGCGTGGGCGGAGGCCGGGCGGCGTCGGCGGGGCCTGGATTCAGGCCGATCCGCACCGACCTCATGCCGTACCGGCATCAGCAGATGCTTGACGGTTGCTTCCACCGTCCCCACGCGCGGGCGATGGTGGGCGGCTAGCCCAGGCTTTCCCAGGCCTGGCCGGTGCCGATGGCGAAGGCCAGGCCCAGGCCCAGGCAGACCAGTGAACTGGCCATCCAGAAGCCCCGGCCGTTGTAGCCGGGGCGGAGCAGCGCCAGCACCAAGCCCATCGCGGCACGCAGCAACAGCAGCGCGGCGATGCCAGGCAGCACCAGGCGGCTGGCCGGCAGCGGCGAGTGCCAGCCGGCGGCGGCCAGTGCGTACAGGGTCCAGGCCACCAGCACAGCGGTGATGCCGGCCGTCATCAGCGGCGGCCACCAATGCCCGGCCTGTGCCAGCCGGACCATGCGCTGGCCGGCACCGAAGTACCTGTACCACGCGGCGCCGAAGGCGATGCAGCCGATATGCAGCAAGGCTGCGATGGCACTACCGGCGGCGGCAACCAGCAACCAGGGGAATCCGTCCATGTCCTGCCCACGCTGAAACGCTGCGCGGATGGTGGGTGAGGGGCGGGATGCGGGCAATGCGACCGGCAGTCGCAGCTGTTCGATGCGACCGCCGCCGATGGCGCTTCGCTCAGCGCGGCGGATCGATCTGCAACCCGGCGCCGAGACGGTCCAGGGCCACGTCCACGCGTGGTAGCCGTTGCCGGCCCTGCGGCCACAGCAGGCGCAGCGGCAGGCCGCGGCAGTCCAGTGACGGCAGGATCGAGACCAGGCTGCCGCGCGCCAGCGCGTCATCGACCAGCCAGGTGGCCAGCTGCGCGATGCCGAAGCCGGCCTCGACCGCCGCCACCTGGGCCTCGGCGCTGCCAACCACCAGGCGCGCGCGGGCCTGCAGCGGTGTACTGCGCTGCCTGCCATCGGCCACCTGCCACGGCCCGATGCTGCCGTCCGCGCGTCCGAACAGCACACCGTCATGCCCGGCCAGCTCTGCGGCCGAGCGGGGCTGGCCATGCCGAAGCAGGTAGGCCGGGGAGGCGCAGAAGCGCAGGCATTCGTAACCGAGCAGGCGGCTGCCCAGCGTGGCGGGCAGCGGCTCGGGACCGCCGATGCGCACGGCGAGGTCGACGCCGTCCTCGGCGAGGTCGCTGAAGCGGTCGCTGAAGGTCACCTGCGGATGCAACTGTGGAAACTCTGCGGCCAGCTGCAGCAGCAACGGCCAGACTTTGAGGCGCCCGAAGGTGGCCGGCGCATCCACCCGCAGGCGGCCCACGGGCGCGTCTGCGTGCGAGACCAGCACCGACTCGGCATCGGCCAGCTCGCCCAGCACCCGCACGCAGGTGCGGTAGAAGCCCTCACCGGCCTCGGTCAGGCGAAGGCGGCGCGTGCTGCGCTCGAACAACCGCGCGCCCAGGCGTGCCTCCAGCCGTGCGATGGTCTTGCCCACCGCCGAACTGGTCAGGTGCAGGCGTTCGGCGGCGGCAGTGAAGCTGCCGGCATCGGCGGTGGCGACGAAGGCCTCGATGCCGCGCAGGCGCTCGGTGGGAAGCATGGGGAATTTCTGTCCGGAATCGATGGAAAACATAGCAGCAATCGGAATCCGGGGAGGAAATAGGCTGGCGGCCCCTGTTCTGATGCCCGCCCATGTCCTCCCTCGATTCCGCCGCGGCCGCTGTCCGCGCAAACGGCCGCGCACGCCTTTCGGTTGTCCTGCTGGCGGTGTCCGCCTTCGTCATCGTCACCACCGAGTTCCTGATCGTCGGCCTGTTGACGGCGCTGGCGCGCGACCTTGGCCTGGGCATCGCCCGCGCCGGGCAGCTGGTTACCTTGTTCGCGTTCACCGTGATGCTGGCCGGGCCACCGTTGACCGCGCTGCTGTCACACGTCGGCCGGCGCCGCCTGTTCGTGGCCATCCTGCTGTTGTTCGCGGGTTCCAACGCGCTGGCCGCGATGGCCACGCAGCCGTGGCTGCTGGCGCTGGCGCGGGTGCTGCCGGCACTGGCCCTGCCGGTGTTCTGGGGCATCGCCAGTGAGACTGCTGCGCAGCTGGCCCCTGCAGGGCAGGGCGGTCGTGCGGTCGCGCGGGTCTACCTGGGTATCACCGCCGCAATGCTGTTCGGTATCCCACTGGGTACGTTGGCCGCCGACGCCCTCGGTTGGCGCGGCAGCTTCTGGCTGTTGGCGGCCCTGTCGCTGTTGATGGCCGGCGCGCTGGCGTTGTGGATGCCGGACACCGTGGCCGGACCGCGGCGCGCGCTGGGCGAACAGGCACGAGTGCTGCGCCAGCCGCAGTTGCTGGGCGATGTGCTGCTGTCGGTGCTGGTGTTCACCGCGATGTTTGCTGCCTATATCTACCTGGCCGATGTGCTGGAGCGGCTGATGCAGGTACCGGCGGCACAGGTGGGCTGGTGGCTGATGGGCTTCGGGGCTGTCGGGTTGATCGGCAATGCACTGGGTGGGCGCTGGGTCGATCGTGCGCCGCTGGGCGCGACCCTGGTGTTCTGCGCGGTGCTGGCGCTGGGTATGCTGGCCAGTGTCGGCCTGGCCGGCCACGGCACGTTCGTGCTGATCGCACTGGCCCTGTGGGGTGTGGCGCATACCGCATTGTTCCCGCTGTGCCAGGTGCGGGTGATGCGTGCGGCGCCGCAGGCGCAGGCGCTGGCGGGAACCTTGAATGTGTCCGCGGCCAACGCCGGCATCGGCCTGGGCGCGCTGCTGGGAGGTGGCGCCATCGAACGCTTCGGGCTTGCCTCGCTGGGCGTGGTGGCCGCTGCCGTGGCGCTGCTGGCAATCGTCGCGGGCCTGCTGCTGCGGCGGCTTGCCCGGTCTCGTTCATCCACGCATGGCGTGGATCTGCCTCATTGAAGGGCAAACAGAAAAGCCCGGGTGTCTGCACACCCGGGCTTCTTCATCCACGCGTGGCGTGGATCTACTTTGCTTCGGCGTCGGTCGGGGTGAAGCGCGGCATCGCCGCAGCGGCGCCTTCCTTCTCGGTCGAACGGCCGGCGAACTGGTTGGCGAAGCGCACGTGGCGGGCGAACGGGGCATCAGCCACCTGCGCCAGCGACGCGGCCAGCGCACCGTTGAAGGCGTCACCGGCACCGGTGGTGTCGATCGCCTGTACCTGTTCTGCACCCACGCGGTAGTACGGCTGGGTATCGCCGCGCAGGTTCTCCTCGGCATGCGAAACGAACACGCCCACCGAGCCCAGGGTCACCACCACCGTACCGTTGCCGACCAGCTTGCGGCACAGCGCGTGCAGGCTGGCACCGTCCAGCGCGGCGACATCGTTGGCATCCACGCGCTCACCGACATGGCGGCCGAGCAGGGCGGCGAACTCGGTCTCGTTCGGGGTGATCACATCGGCCAGCTTGAGCAGACCGATGGTCGAGGGCGCGTCGGCCGGCGCGGTGTTGAGCACGGTGGTGACGCCGGCTTCGCGGGCCGTGGCCAGTGCGGCTTCGATGGTCGGCACCGGCGATTCCAGCTGCACCAGCACCACCTTGGCGCTGGTCAGCATGGCCTGCTGCTGTTGCAGGAAATCGGTGCCCAGCGCGGCGTTGGCGCCCGGGCCGATCACGATGGTGTTGCGGCCGCGGGCATCGACGTAGATGCCTGCGGTGCCGGTCGGCTCACTGCTGGCTTCGGCAATCAGCCCGAAACCATCGTGCGCAGCCAGTTCGCGTGCCGTGGCGCCACCGGCGTCATCGCCCAGCGCGCACACGAAGTGGGTGTCGGCACCGGCACGGCAGGCGGCCACGGCCTGGTTGAAGCCCTTGCCACCGGGGCCGGTGCTGTAACGGCCGGCAATGGTCGCACCCGGTGCCGGCAGCGACTCGCACCGCCACACGTGATCGACATTGAAGGAACCGACGACAACGACACTGCTGCTCATAGGGAATCTTTTCTCAACCAGGGGTTCAACTGAAGTGCGTCAGCACGCCGGCGATGGTCGCCGTCATGAAGGTGGCAATGGTACCGCCCAGCACCGCGCGCAGGCCGAACTTGGCCAGGTCGTGGCGACGTTCCGGGGCCAGGCCGCCGATGCCGCCGATCTGGATCGCGATCGAGCTGAAGTTGGCAAAGCCGCACAGTGCATAAGTGGCGATCAGGCGACCTTCGGCGGACAGGCTCACGCCGGGGATCTGGCCGTTCACGATCTGCGACAGCTCGGTGTAGGCGACGAACTCGTTGATCACGACCTTCTGGCCGATCAGCGAACCGACGGTGGTGGCATCAGCCCACGGGGTGCCGATCACCCAGGCGATCGGGGCCAGTACGTAGCCGAAGATGGTCGACAGGTTGGTCGGCTTGCCGATGGCAGCGGCCAGGCCGGTCACATCGCCGAACCAGGTCAGCGGGGCATTCAGCAGCGCGATCAGGGCGATGAAGGCCAGCAGCATCGCGCCGATGTTCAGCGCCAGCTTCAGGCCGTCACCGGCGCCGGCCGCGGCCGCATCGATGATGTTGCTGGAGGTCTTCTCCACTTCCATCTTCACCGTACCGCGGGTCAGCGGGGTGCCGGTTTCCGGAATCAGCAGCTTGGCCACGACCAGGGTGGCCGGTGCGGCCATGATGCTCGCCGCCAGCAGGTGCTTGGCATAGAAGGCCTGCTGCGCCGGGTCGCCACCGCCGAGCATGCCCACGTAGGCCGCCAGCACGCCGCCGGCGATGTGGGCCATGCCGCCGATCATCATGGTCAGCAGCTCGGACTGGGTCATCCTGGCGATGTACGGGCGCACGGTCAGCGGCGCCTCGGTCTGGCCGATGAAGACGCTGGCGCAGACGCTGGTGGTTTCCGCGCCGGACACGCGCATCACCTTGGTGATCGACCACGCCATCACGCGCACGATCGCCTGCATGACGTTGAGGTGGTACATCACCCCCATCAGCGCCGAGAAGAAGATGATGGTCGGCAGCACCTGGAAGGCGAAGATGAAGCCGTAGTTCTTGGTGTCCATCAACGAGCCGAAGATGAAGCCCGAGCCCTCGTTGACGAAGCTGAGAATCTTGACGAAGCCCTTGCCCAGCGCGTCGAACACGTCGCGCCCGCCCGGCACCAGGATCACCAGCGCCGCGAACGCGATCTGCAGGGTGATTCCGGTGGCAACCAGCTTCCAGTCAACCGCACGCTTGTTGTTGGAAAACAACCAGGTGATGCCGATCAGCACCGCCAACCCGAACAGGCCGAAGCCGATCCTGCCCAAACCTTCGACCATGTGAGTGACTCCCCTGGGGCGTCGCGAAAAACGGGAAGCCTAGTGCAGGGCAGGGGCCGGGGCAAGGAAAAGCAGCGTGTGCGCACCCATCGGTACCGATCAGGCCAGCAACGGCAAGGGCTTGCGCCCAGCGGCGGCAGGTAGAATGGGGCTCGATCCCGGCCCGGATGCGGGCCCGCAGCAGGAGATTTGCATGCACTACCGTCGCCTGGGCTCCACCGGCCTGCCGATTTCCGCCCTGTCCTTCGGCGCCTGGGTGACCTTCGGTGACCAGATCCCGCGCGACGAGGCCCGCAACCTGGTGGCCGCCGCCTGGGACCACGGCGTCAACTTCTTCGACAACGCCGAGGGCTATGCCAACGGCCGCGCCGAACAGGTGATGGGCGATGTGATCGCCGACCTGCGCCTGCCGCGCGACGGCATCTGTGTCTCCAGCAAGGTGTTCTTCGGCAGTGCCCAGGACCCGCGGCCGACCCAGCGCGGGCTGTCGCGCAAGCATGTGACCGATGCCTGCCACGCCGCACTCAAGCGCCTGCGGGTGGACTACCTGGACCTCTATTACTGCCACCGCCCGGATCCAGACGCCCCGATCGCCGAGACCGTGCATGCCATGGACACCCTGGTACGGCAGGGCAAGATCCTCTACTGGGGCACCTCGGAATGGTCGGCCACGCAGATCGAGCAGGCGCTGGACATCGCGCAGGCGCGCAACCTGCAGGGCCCGTCGATGGAGCAGCCGCAGTACAACCTGCTGCACCGCGAGCGGGTCGAGGTCGAGTACGCGCCGCTGTACGCCCGCGCTGGCCTGGGCACCACCATCTTCTCGCCGCTGGCCTCGGGCCTGCTGACCGGCAAGTACGACCAGGGCATTCCTGCCGACGCGCGGCTGGGCCGGGAAGGCATGGAATGGCTGCAGGCCCTGGTGCTGGGTGCCGACGCCGAGGCCCGGCTGGGCCAGGTGCGGCGCTTCAGCGAGGTGGCACGCGCGCTGGGCCACGCCCCGGCCACGCTGGCCATCGCCTGGTGCCTGCGCAACCCGAACGTCTCCAGCGTGATCCTCGGCGCCAGCCGGGTGGAGCAGCTGCTGCAGAACCTGCAGGCACTGGACGTGCTGGAGCAGGTGGATGCGGCCGGCTGGGCCGAGATCGAAGCCGCCTTCGGCTGACAGCCCTTTGTAGCGTCGAGCCATGCTCGACTCTACAGAGGCGCCGCGGCCTTCTTGAATTGATGTGATCTATCGAATTTTCGAATTCGATCATTAATCTCATCAATGAAATTGAGAATGGTTGTTGATTGTCAACTGAGAATCATTATCATTTGACTCGTCCCTCGCACGAGTCCAGATGCTCATGAATGCTCAACCTGTACTGCTGCGCCCCGAAACGCTGACCCTCCGCGATCGTCCAGTCCGTGTCGTTCCGCCGGAAGAGGTCATCGACAGCGAAGCCCTGCTCAAGGGCCGTCGTGAAATCCTGATCCAGCACGGCGACCGCTTCTACCGCCTGCGGCACACCAGCAACGACAAGCTGATCCTGACCAAGTAATCGCGGTCTGGTCGTCCGCCTCCCTCCCTCCTGCCGGCAGCGCCGGCAGGGTGGGCGACCCGTCCGCGCCCGCTCTCTCCCCCTCGGTCTACCGCGTGCACCTTCCGGGTGTGCCGGTGACCGGGGGTTCCCCTGCCTGACCGACCGAACCCGATGACCCGCCCTACCGCCCTCTGCCTTGCCGTCTGGATCGCGCTGCCGCTGTCCGCCCACGCCGCTAACGCTGCCAGCGCCGCCCCCGAGGCGCGCGAATTCGACCGCGTGCAGGTCACCGCCACGCGCACCGAGCGCGCCGTCAGCGACGTTGCCGCTACCGTCGATGTGATCGACCGCGAGCAGATGGATCGCCACCTGGTGCAGGACATCAAGGATCTGCTGCGCTACGAGCCGGGCCTGTCGGTCAGCCGCAGCGCCGTGCGCTTCGGCCTGGGCAGCATCCGTATCCGCGGCCTGGACGGCAACCGCGTGCGCGTGCAGACCGATGGCATCGCCATGCCCACCAGCTTCAACATCGGCTCGTTCTCCAACGCCAACCGCAACTTCACCGACCTGGACACGCTCAAGCGCGTGGAGATCGTGCGCGGCCCGGCCAGCTCGCTGTACGGTTCCGACGCGCTCGGGGGTGTGGTCGCCTTCGTCACCAAGGATCCGGCCGATTACCTGAAGGACGGCAAGGACAGCTACGTCGGGCTGAAGTTCGGCTATGACGGTGAGTGGAAGGGCCTGCTCGGCGGCGTGACCAGCGCGTTCGGTGGTGAGCACTGGAGCGGCATGGTCAACATCAACCATCGCCAGGGCCAGGAAACCGGCAACAAGGGCGATGTGCGCAGCCTGGACAACACCCGTACCGCCGCCAATCCGCAGGACCGCGACGGTCGCAGCGGGCTGGCCAAGCTGGTCTACGCACCGAGCCAGGACCAGCGCTTCCGCCTGACCGTGGAAGGCAACGAAGACAACACCGATACCAACGTGCTGTCCTCGATCGACCGCACCACCACCACCGGCATGAAGGCGCGCGACACGCAGAACCGTACCCGCGTGTCGTTCGCCCATGAAATGGATGCGCTGGACAAGGGCTTCGCCGACAGCCTGCACTGGCAGCTGTATACCCAGCACAGCGAAACCACCCAGATCACCGACGAGGACCGTGCCAACCGCAGCCGTCGCCACCGCGAGTTCAATTTCGACCAGCGCGTCTATGGCCTGCAGGCACAGTTCAACAAGGCCCTCAGCACCGGCAGCGTCGAGCACGCGCTGACCTATGGCTTCGAGGGCGCACGCACCGAGATCCGCCAGAAGCGCGATGGCTTCCAGGTGCTGGCCAATGGCCAGACCAGCACCACCCTCCTGCCCGACGTCTTCCCGGTACGCGATTTCCCGATCAGCAAGACCACCGAGCTGGGCCTGTATGCGCAGGATGAAATGCGCATGGCCAACGGCAAGCTGTCGCTGGTGCCGGGCGTGCGCGTGGACCGCTACGAACTGAAGCCGGAGGTGGACAGCATCTTCGCCGAAGACAACCCCGGCGTGGCGGTGGCCACGCTGACCAAGACCAGCGTCTCGCCGAAGTTCGGCCTGGTCTACCGCTTCACCGACGAATGGTCGCTGTTCGCCGGCTACGCGCACGGCTTCCGCTCGCCGCCGTACAACGACGTCAACCTCGGCTTCACCAACTTCGCCTTCGGCTACACCGCCATTCCCAATCCGGACCTGAAGCCGGAAACCAGCGATGGCATGGAGCTGGGCCTGCGCTTCCTGTCGCCGGCCGCCTACGTCAGCGTCAGTGGCTACTACAACGAGTACAAGGACTTCATCGAGTCGCAGTCGCTGGTGGGTACCAACGCACAGGGCCTGATGGTGTTCCAGTCGCGCAACATCGCCGACGCACGCATCTACGGCGCCGAACTGAAGGCCGGCGTCGACTTCGGGCAGCTCAGCCCGGTGCTGCAGGGTTGGGCGCTGCGCAGTTCGGTGGCCTGGTCGCGTGGCGACAACAAGACCGAAGGCACGCCGCTGGATTCGGTCGACCCGCTGCGCGGCACCGTCGGCCTGATGTACGACACCGACAGCTGGGGCGTCGAACTGGCCGGTACCTTCGTCAAGCGCAAGGACCGTGTCACCGCGGCCACGGTCTACCGCCCGGCCGGCTACGGTGTGGCCGACCTGATGGCGCACTGGAACTTCGCCCCGGGCGCCACCTTCAACGTTGGCGTCTTCAACCTCGGCGACAAGCGCTACATCGACTGGTCCAACGTGGGTTCGACGCTGTCGCCGAGCAGCCGCGTGCTGGACCGCTATACCAGCCCGGGCCGCACCCTGTCGGCCAGCCTTGCCGTGTCCTGGTGACCTCATGAGCCGAGCCTTGTCCGCACGCAGGAACGACGCCATCGCCGCGCAGGGCAGCGCGGCCTGGCCGACGCCGGCACAGCTGGCCACGCTCGGCACCGTGTTGTGCCTGTACCGCGCCGACGGCAACGAGCTCGGTGGCTGGCGCCAGGCAATACGCGTGCATGCCTGCCAGGGCGTGGACAGCGAGGGCGTGCGCGAAAGCCTGTGTTTCCTCGATGCCCGCGGACGCTGCGTGTGGCGGCTGTACCTGCTGCCCGACAGCGATTTCCTGGCCTGGGACCGGCTGGTCGCGGCGCTGCCGCCGGGCCCGGAGCATGACAGCGATGGCAGTGTCGGCGAACGCCTGTGGCGACGCCTGGCCGGCCATCTCGGTGGCCAGCGCTGGCGACTGTGTGCGCTGCGCCTGCATGCCGCCGACGATGGCCGCACCCTCGCTGCAAGCCTCTCGACGTTGTCCTCGCTGGGCGCAGCCACGGCGCGCCGCATCGCGCGCATGGAAGGCGCCGAAGGCGAACTGGTGATCGATGACTGCTGCTGCGCCGATGCCGCGCGGCGACCGGCGGCCCGCATCTCCGGCGAGCTGCCGCTGATCCGCCTGTGATCCTTTGCTGATGGAACGCCTGTCGGCCACGGACGGCCTCTCACTACACCTGCAACCCCGAAGGAAGACCCGATGAAGTTCCAGACAGCCAGCGCCCTGCTTGTGCTTGCCGCCAGCGGCGTCGCCAGTGCGCAGCCCTCCGATATCGCCCGCGACCACGACAGCATCCTGGCCATGCAGGGTGAGTACACCGTGGACTTCGCGTTCGACGAGACCGTGCTGCTGAAGCCGGGCTACGAGCGCGCCCCGGCGATGCGCAGCGGCGGCAACGAACTGGTGATCGTGGTCGAGGACACGCCGAAGCGCATCGTGCTGCAGCACCTGCTGCTGGACGAGAAGAGCGGCCACATCACCAAGCACTGGCGCCAGGACTGGGTCTACGAAGCACCGAACCGTTTCGAGTTCAGCGCCGACCAGACCTGGCAGGTACGCCGCATTCCCGCAGCGGTGAACCAGGGCGCCTGGACCCAGTGCGTGTACGAAGTGAGCGACGCACCGCGCTACTGCGGCACCGGTAAATGGACGTACACCAACAACGTGCCGAGCTGGACCAGCGACCTGAGCTGGCGGCCGTTGCCGCGTCGTGAGTACACCCAGCGCAGCGACTACAACGCGCTGGCCGTGGTCAACCGCCACACGCTCACGCCCAATGGCTGGACCCACGAGCAGTTCAACACCAAGGTGCAGCGCAACGCCGACGGCAGCCAGGTGGAGATCGCACGCGAGTTCGGCTTCAACGACTACGTGAAGACCACCGAGGTCGACTTCACCCCGGCGCGCAACTACTGGAAGGCTACTGCCGGTTACTGGGCCAAGGTGCGCCAGCGCTGGGACGGTTTCCTGAACCAGGCCCCGGGCGTGCACCTGAAGACCAGGATCGACGGCATGGCGATGATCATTCCGCTGTTCACCCAGGCCGAAGCGATCCAGTCCGGCAAGAAGGTGAAGGACGCGCAGATCGACGAAGTGTTCGCCAAGTACGTGGAGAAGGCCCGGTAGCGTCCAGCCAAGCTCGATGCCTTCGCTTCGCTTTGGTAGGTGCCGAGCTTGCTCGGCACGCTTTCGGGTGGGATGCCGGGTCAGGCCTCGCGCAGCGCCAACGCGGGCGGCGTATGCAGGATCGCCCGCGTACCCCACCAGCCCGCCAGGAGGCTCAACCCGATGCCGACCCCGCCGCCGATCAGCAGGCCCGGCCACGGTGGCAGCAAGGGCAGCTCGAACACCTTCTGCGAGACCGCCACGCCGATGGCAGCGGCCGCACCCACCGCAAGAAGCGCGGCCAGCGTGCCCAGTGCGCCGAACTCCACCAGCACCGCACCCCGCAGCTGGCGCCGGGTCGCGCCCAGCGTGCGCAGCACCGCGCTGTCGTAGCGGCGCTCGCCGGCCGTGGCCTGCAGCGCGGCCAGCAGCACCAGCACGCCGGCCAGCAGGCTGAACACCATCACCAGCTGCACCGCCTGCGCCACACGCTCCATCACATCGCGCACCTGCGAGATCACCGCGTCCACATCCAGCAGCGACAGGTTCGGCTGCGCGCGTACCAGTTCGCCCAGCCCGGCCGCCTTGCCGGCCGGCAGATGGAACGCTGACAGCAGGTTGTGCGGAGTGTCGCCCACCGCATTCGGGTTCAGCAGCACGAAGAAGTTCGGCCGGAAGGTGTTCCAGTCGGCCTTGCGCACACTGGTCACGGTGAACTCGCGCTCCTGCTCGCCCACTGCAATGGTGATCCGGTCGCCCGGGTACACGCCGTAGCGCTTGGCCCAGCCGATTTCCACTGATGCTTCCGGCGCCGTGCTGTCGGCTTTCCAGAACGTGCCGTTGACCAGCGTGTTGGCTGGCGGGAAGCTGCTGCGCCAGCTGAAGTTCAACGGCCGGTTTTCATCATCGTCATCGCGCTGGGCTTCGCCTGAGGCCTGCTGCCCGCTCTGTTCCGACGAGCGGTCCACGCGCAGCGGCGGCTTGCCGTTGATCGCGAGCAGGCGACCGGTGGCCATCGGCTCGATGCTGGCGTCGCCGGCGCCCAGTCCGCGCAGTGCGGCCAGCACGCTGTCGCATTGCTCGGGCTGGATGTTGATCAGGAAGTAGTTCGGCGTATCCGCAGGCAGGCGTTCGCGCCACTGCTGCAGCAGGCCGGGGCCGGTCACCGCCAGCAGCAACAACGCGCACAGCGACAGCGACAGCCCGACGAGTTGCATCACCGCCAGCAGCCGGCGCCGGGTCAGCGCGGCCAGGCCCAGCCGCCAGTTGCCGTGCAGGCGGTGCTGCAGGCCGCGCAGCAGCTGCAGCAGCACGAAACCGACCACGCCGGCGGCCAGCGCCAGCGCGGCCAGGCCGCCCAGCACCCACAGCGCCAGTTTCAGATCGCCGGTGACCTGCACCGCCAGCAGCAGGCTGGCCGCCAGCGCCGCCACATAGGCCAGCAACGACGCCGGCGGCAGGGCGGCGAAGGAACGGTTGAGCACCCGCATCGGCGGCACCCCCCGCAGGCGCAGCAATGGCGGCAGGCCAAAGCCGAACAGCAGCAACAACCCGATACCGGCGCCGGTCAGTGCGGGCATCGCTTCCGGCAGCGGCAGGCGCTGCGGCACCAGGCTGCCCAGTACCTGCACCAGGCCTTCCTGCGCGGCCATGCCCAGGCCGATGCCGAGCGCGCAGGCCGGCACCGCCAGCATCAGCAGCTGCAGCGCCAGGCCCAGCAGGATGTCGCGCTGGCGCGCGCCCAGGCAGCGCAGGATCGCCACCTGGTCGATGCGGCGCAGGGCAAAACGGTTGGCCGCCAGCGCGGTCGCCACGCCGGCCAGCAGTACCGCCAGCAGCGCGCTCAGGCCGAGGAAGCGGCCGGCCAGGTCGAAGGCCTGGCGTACGCCGCGCTGGGTATCATCCACGCTCAGCAGGCGCAGACCTTTGACTTGCGGCAGCAGCCACTGGCGCAGCGCGGCAACCTGATCGGCCGGTCCGGCGAACATCAGCCGGTAGTTGATGCGGCTGCCGGGGCCAAGCAGCCCGGTGCCCTCCACATCAGCGCGGTTGACCAGCAGGGTGGGCGAGAGCGTCAGCAGGTCGCCGCCGGTGTCCGGCTCGGCCTCGATGATGCCGGCGATGCGCAGCGTGCCGGTGCCGAATTCAAAGTTGTCTCCGGCCTTCAGCCCCAGCCCCTGCAACAGGCGCGGGTCGGCATAGGCCTGGCCTTTGGGCGGCATGCCGGCATCGGTGATCAGCGCACCGCCGGGCGTGGCCCGCACCCGCAGCGTGCCGCGCAACGGATAACCCGCCTGTACCGCCTTGATGCTGGCCATCTGGCTGGCATCGCCGTTGAACAGCACGCTGCCGAAGCTGGCGATGCGGGTATGCGCCAGGCCACGCCGTTGCGCCTCGTCGGCGAATGCCTGCGGCGGATCATCGCGCCCGGCGATGCCGAGGTCGCCGCCGAGCATTTCGGCCGCGCTGCCGGTCAGCGCCAGGTTGACCCGGTTCACCAGTGTGCCGACCGCGGTCATCACCGCCACGCCCAGCACCAGCGCGGCGAACACGGTCAGCAGGTCGCCGGCCAGGGCCTCGCGGCGCAGCGCGCGCCACGCATGGCGCAGCAGGTTCATGCCTGCGCCCCGCGTTCGACCGGCAGCAGCCGGCCGTCATCGATGCGATGGATGTACTGGCAGCGCTGGGCCAGGCGCAGGTCATGGGTGACCAGCACCAGCGTAGTGCCGCTGCCGGCATTGAGTTCGAACAGCAGGTCGCTGATGTGCTGGCCGGTGGCATGGTCGAGCGAGCCGGTCGGCTCGTCGGCGAACAGGATGCGCGGGCGGGTGACGAAGGCACGTGCCAGCGCCACGCGCTGCTGCTCGCCGCCGGACAGCTGGCGCGGGTAGTGGCGGGCACGGTGGGACAGGCCGACCTGCGCCAGCACCTCATCGACGCGCGCGCGGTCCTCGCGGCCGGCCAGTTCCAACGGCAGCGCGACATTCTCGGCGGCAGTCAGCGCCGGCAGCAGGTGGAAGCTCTGGAATACGAATCCAACGGTGCGCGCGCGCAGCTGCGCCCGTGCTTCTTCATCGAGGCTGCCCAGATCCTGCCCGGCCATCGCGATGCGGCCACGGCTGGGCAGGTCCAGTCCGGCCAGCAGGCCGAGCAGGGTGGTCTTGCCGGAACCTGAAGCGCCGACGATGGCCACGCTGGTGCCTTCATGGACGGTCAGGGTGATGTTGTCCAGTATGTGGACTTCACCCTCCGGGCCCTGCACGGACTTGCCGACCTGGTCGACGGCGATGGCGACGGACGCGCTGCGGGGGGACAGGCTGTCGATGAGGAGACTCCAATGCGCAAGACGGGATGGAGCCGGCGAGCCGGCGCGATGATGGTGCTGCTGCTAGCGTTGCTGCTGTTGCCCGGGCTGGCCTGTGCCAAAGGTCCGGCCGGCACGGTGCTGGTGCTCGGCGACAGCCTCAGTGCCGCCCACAATATCCCCGCCGATGCCGGTTGGGTCAGCCTGCTGGACAAGCGGGTCAGGCAGCAGTCGAAAACACCGCCGCGCATCGTCAACGCCAGCATGAGCGGGGAGACCACCGCCGGCGCGCTGACCCGCCTGCCGGGCCTGCTGGCGAAGGAACAACCGACCGTGGTGGTGATCGCGCTGGGCGGCAATGACGCGCTGCGCGGGCTGACCCCGGCGCAGGTACAGGGCAACCTGGAGAAAATGGTGCTGGCCAGCCAGAAGGCCGGCGCCAGGGTGCTGCTGCTGGGCATCGATGTACCGCCCAACTACGGGCCGGCCTATCGCCAGCGCCTTGCGGCGGCCTACAAGGCGCTGGCCACGCAGTACAAGGTGCCGCTGCTGCCGTTCCTGCTGGAAGGCGTGGCGCTGCAGCCGGGCATGATGCAGGCCGACGGCCTGCACCCTACGGCGCAGGCGCAGCCGAGGGTGCTGGACAATGTCTGGCCGCTGCTCAGGCCGCTGCTCTGAACCGTTTGTGTACCTCTTGACGGAACTTCACATCGCGTCCACCGTCGATCCGGCATGTTTCACAAAGCTGAAGTTAGAGGGAATCACATGCGTCAGACGAAGGAGACCTCCGGCTTGGTGCTGGTGGTCGAAGACAACCGCAACATCTCCGAGATGATCGGGGAATACCTGGAAGGTCGCGGCTTCGAAGTCGACTATGCACAGGACGGCCTGGATGGCTACCGCCTTGCGGCGGAAAACAGCTATGACGTCGTGGTGCTCGACTTGATGTTGCCGCGCCTGGATGGCATCGAAGTGTGCCGTCGCCTGCGCAACGACGCGCGCAAGTCCACCCCGGTGCTGATGCTCACCGCACGCGACACGCTGGACGACAAGCTCACCGGCCTCGGTTTCGGTGCCGATGACTACCTGACCAAGCCGTTCGCGATCCAGGAGCTGGAAGCCCGCCTGCGCGCGCTGATCCGCCGTGAACGTCGCCAGGTCGGTTCGGAAGTGCTCAAGGTCGCCGACCTGGTGCTCGATCCGGTCAGCATGCGGGCTACCCGTGCCGGTACCGAGCTGCAGCTTTCACCGATCGGCCTGCGCCTGCTGACCATCCTGATGCGCGAATCGCCGCGCGTGGTCACCCGCCAGGAAATCGAACGCGAGATCTGGGGCAATGGCCTGCCCGATTCGGACACCCTGCGCAGCCATCTGTACAACCTGCGCAAGATCATCGACAAGCCGTTCGACCGTCCGCTGCTGCACACCGTGCAGAGTGCCGGTTACCGCATTGCCGACATTGCCCAGCCGATGGCCTGAGCGGAGCCCGCGCCGGTGCAGTAGCAGGCACGGCCGGGCGCCCGCCCAGCAGGATCAGGCGGATGAGCCGCCGGCGGCGCCGGCGGTCATCTGCCGTGCACGACTAAGGCGCGGTGCGCTGCCTATAATCGCAGCGCTCTGACCGGGACCCCGTAATGCCGCACGGCCTGCCGCGCAAGATCCGTATCGCTTTCATCCTGCAGGCAGTGCTGGCCAGCCTGGGCATCCTGCTGGGTGCCTGGCTGGTATCGCTGGTGATCAAGCACAGCCTGGTCGGTGCTGCCCTGCGCGAGGAGGCGGCGTATTACTGGACGCTGCACGACGCCTCGCCGGTGCAGCCACCGCCGAACACCCAGAACATCCGCGGCTACCTGCTGGAAAGCGGGCAGTCGGCGCTGTCCCTGCCGGCCAACCTGCGCAATCTGGAACCGGGTTTCCACGAACTGCCCAAGGACGACCAGCTGGTGCTGGTCGATGTACGCCCGGCCGGCCGCCTGTACCTGGTGTTCCTGCGCTCGCGCGCGGAAATGCTGGCGTTCTGGTTCGGCATCGTGCCGGTACTGCTGACCCTGTTGGCGGTGTATGGCGCCAGCTGGGTGACCTATCGTGCGTCCAAGCGCCTGGTATCGCCGGTGAACTGGCTGGCACGGCGCGTCTCGCGCTGGGATCCGGGGCATCCGGAGGCGGCCGACCTGGAACCGAACAAGCTGCCGGCGGACATGCAGGGTGAGACCCGGCAGCTGGCCGCTGCGCTGCATTCGCTGGCCAACCGGGTCAGCGCGCACGTCGCGCGCGAGCGCAATTTCACCCGTGACGCCAGCCATGAGCTGCGCACGCCGCTGACCGTCATCCGCGTGGCCAGCGACATGGCCCTGGGCGATGAAACCCTGCAGCCGCGCCTGCGTCGCAGCCTGCAGCGCATCCAGCGTGCCGGCCGTGACATGGAGGCGGTGATCGATGCGTTCCTGATCCTGGCCCGCGAGGCCGACGTCGAGCCGCAGATCGAACTGTTCGATGTCAACGACATCGTCCGCTATGAAGTGGACAACGCCAACGAACTGCTGGGGTCGCGCCCGGTCGCGGTGCACCTGCACAGCGATGGCCCGGTGCAGCTGCACGCACCGCCACGGGTGCTGCAGGTGGTGGTCAGCAACCTGGTGCGCAACGCCTGCAGCTACACCGACGAAGGGCGCATCGATGTGCACGTGCTCAACGATCGCGTGGTGGTGCGCGACAGCGGCATCGGCATGTCCGCCGAGGCGCTGTCGCGGGCGTTCGAGCCGTTCTACCGCGCCGAGCCGAGCCGCCCGCAGGGCACCGGCCTGGGCCTGTCGATCGTGCGCCGGCTGTGCGACCGCTTCGGCTGGACGGTCAGCCTGGCCAGTGAACCGGGGCAGGGCACCGAAGCCACGGTGATCTTCCGCTGACGCGGCGACCTGCCGGGGTCGGATCCCGTTGCTGCGCAACGGGCTCTGACCCCAACCCGCTGAAATGTCGGTAGCTCCACGCCATGCGTGGATGGGGTTGCTCAGTTGCAGTTGACCTTCGGCGCCAGCGCTCGGGTCCAGATCGCATAGCCGGCCGGGGTCATGTGCAGCATGTCTTCGCGGAACAGCGTTGCATCCGGCTGGCCGTCGGCACCGAGCATCGGCGTGTAGATGTCGGTGTAGCCGGTATTGGGCAGCCTGGCCAGCGCGGCCTTGATCAGCGTGTTGGCCTCGTTGATCGCTGGCAGCAGGTGCGCGCGCGACGGGCTCGGCTTGATCGACAGGTATTCCACCGTGGTCTTTGGCAGGTCGCGGTGCACGCGCTGCACGAAGGCGACCACGTCGTCGCGCACCTGGGTCGCACTGCGGCCGCTGTTGAGGTCGTTGTCACCGGCATAGAAGAACACCTTGCAGGGTGCATACGGCACTACGATGCGGTCGGCGTACCAGGTGCTGTCGCGCACTTCCGAACCGCCAAAGCCACGATTGAACACCGGCTGGCCGGGGAAGTCGGTGGCCAGGCTCTCCCAGTAGCGGATGGAGGAACTGCCGATGAACTCGATGCCGCCGCGCGGCGGTGGGTTGGCCTGGTCGGCGCGGGCGAAACGGGCCATGTCGTCGGCCCAGGCCACGTTGGAGACCTGTTCGGGCACACGCGGTGCGGAGGGCGGGCTCAGGGCCTGCGCCAGCGGTGCGGCGCTCAGCAGGCCCAACATCAGCAGGCAGATAGGGCGGCGGGTCATCAGGGGCTCCAGCAGGCAGGGACATCCATCTTAGAAGGGCGCGGCGATGCGGTGCTTGCCTCTGGCAGGCCATTCGCCGGGGCGAGCCGGGGTATGGCGGCTGGCCTTGTGGCAAAATGGCGGCCATCTGCCTATTCCTGTGCACCCATGATTCCCTGCCGTGCGTCTGAGCGGTCGCTGCGCCGCGCCCCTGTTGCTGGATGCTTCGCCCGTGGCTGACCACTTCGGCCACCTGCCCCGGGGCCCGCGTCGCATCTTCCAGGCCGCCCGCTGGTCCTGGCAGGGCCTGCGCGCCGCCTGGCTGCATGAGTCTTCGTTCCGGCTGGAAGTCTACCTGCTGGTGCTGCTGACCCCGCTTGCGGTGTGGCTGGGCCAGACCCCGGTGGAGCGCGCGCTGCTGATTGGCTCGATGCTGCTGGTGCTGGCGATGGAGCTGGCCAACTCGGCCATCGAAGCGGTGATCGAACGCTACGGCAGCGAGATCCACGAACTGGCCGGCCGCGCCAAGGACATGGGCTCGGCGGCGGTGTTCGTGCTGATGATGAACGTGCTGCTGTGCTGGGCCCTGGTCGTGGTTCCGCACGCACTGGCCGGCACCTACGGCTGAAACCCCATTCCCCCACTGCCTTGAAGAGATTCCATGTCCTTTGAGTTCCTCGCCGACCCCAACGCCTGGGTGACCCTGTTCACCCTCAGCGCGCTGGAAATCGTGCTCGGCATCGACAACCTGGTGTTCATTTCCATCGCGGTCAGCAAGCTGCCCGAAGAGCGCCGTCCGTTCGCACGCAAGCTCGGCATCGCCGTGGCCTGCATTACCCGCATCGCGCTGCTGGTGTCGCTGGCCTACCTGGCACACATGTCGGCCAACCTGTTCACCGTGGCCGGCATGGGCATCTCCATCCGCGACCTGGTGCTGATCGTCGGTGGCCTGTTCCTGATCATCAAGGGCTACATGGAGATCAAGGAACTGATCACCGGTGGCGAAGACGAGAACCCGGCCACCAGCAAGGCGTCGGGCGTGTTCGGCATGGTCATCCTGCAGATCGCGATCATCGACATCGTGTTCTCGCTGGATTCGGTGATCACCGCCGTCGGCATCGCAGACCACATTCCGGTGATGGTCGCCGCCATCCTGCTGTCGGTGCTGGTGATGCTGCTGGCCGCCAACCCGCTGGGCCGCTTCATCGACGCCAACCCGACGGTGAAGATGCTGGCGCTGGCCTTCATCCTGCTGATCGGCGCGGTACTGATCCTCGACGGCCTGGACGTGCACGTGCCCAAGCCCTACATCTACGCCGCGATGGGCTTCTCGGTGCTGGTGGAGTGGCTGAACCTGCTGATGCGCCGCCGCGCGCGCGATCACCACGTGCCGGGTGCCGGCGACTGGTAAGCGCATGATCCCGAACCCCCGGCCAACGCCGGGGGTTCCTGGTTATGGGGCCTGGCTCTGCAACCACACTGCGGCTCTTGCACCTGCGGCGGGGTTCCGGCCGCCACTTGTGAACCCGGATCAACAGTGTTTTCCCGGGGCGAGGCTTAATCGCCTGTGGCAAAGCGCGCAGGCTAGGCACCTGCCCGTTTCCGCCCCAGGAACCCCCCATGAACTCCAGAGCCGCCCTGCTGGCCCTCGCCGTCGGTGCCTTCGCCATCGGCACCACTGAATTCGCCCCGATGGGCCTGCTGCCGGTCATCGCCGACGGGGTGCGGGTCTCCATCCCCACCGCCGGCATGCTGATCACCGCCTATGCCGTGGGCGTGATGCTGGGCGCACCGGTGATGACCCTGCTGATGGGCCGGTTCGGCAAGCGCACCGCGCTGATGCTGCTGATGTCGATCTTCGTGGTCGGCAACCTGCTGTCCGCGCTGGCCCCGAACTACGGACTGCTGCTGCTGTCGCGGCTGGTCACCAGCCTCAACCATGGTGCCTTCTTCGGTATTGGTGCGGTGGTCGCCGCCAGCCTGGTGCCAAAGGAAAAGCAGGCTGCGGCCGTGGCCACCATGTTCATGGGCCTGACCATCGCCAACATCGGCGGCGTGCCGCTGGCGACCTGGGTGGGCCAGCAGCTGGGTTGGCGCCTGTCCTTCGCCGGTACCGCGGTGCTGGGCCTGGTTGCGATCACTGCGTTGGGTCTGGCGCTGCCGGCGTCCGCACCGGGGCCGCGCCCGGACGTGCGCCGCGAACTGAAGGCGATCCTGCAGCCGCAGGTGCTGCTGGCGATGGCCACCACCGTGCTGGGCGCGGGCGCGATGTTCACGCTGTACACCTACGTCGCACCGGTGCTGACCGAGCTGACCGGTGCGTCCAATGCCTTCATTGCCATGTCGCTGGCGCTGATCGGCATCGGTTTCACCTTCGGCAATGGCATCGGTGGGCGCATGGCCGACTGGTCGCTGGATGGCGCCACCCGCATCCTGCTGGCGGTCCTCGCCGTGCTGATGTGCGTGCTGCCGCTGGCCTTCATGAGCCACGCCACCGCGGCGCTCGGCGTACTGCTGTTCGGTGCGGCGACCTTCGCGATCGTGCCGCCGCTGCAGATCCGGGTCATGCAGGCCGCCAGCGAGGCACCGGGGCTGGCCTCGTCGATCAACGTGGGTGCGTTCAACCTGGGCAATGCGGTGGGTGCCGCGCTGGGTGGTGCGGTGATCAGCTCGGGCCTGGGCTATGCCGCGATTCCGGTGGCCGGTGGCCTGCTGGCGGCATCGGGCCTGCTGCTGGCATGGCTGGGGCGTCCGCGCACTGCGGTGGCTGAGGCCTGCTGAGTGATGTGGGGTTCCGGCAGGGCTTGCAGCCCTGCACCCGCTGCAATCAACGTCAACGTCAAAAGCTGGCTATCCGTGGGATGGCGGGGTGGGTCCGGTGGCGGGGGACGCCGTAAACCCATCCCTGGGGGCTTGGCCGCGGCATCCATGCCGCGGACACCCCCGCCACCGGACCCACCCCGCCTTCGACAGATTTCCGCGATCTGCGGTAAATCCACGCCATGCGTGGACGCTCCCCCGGTAGTGCCGGCCGCTGGCCGGCAACCAGGGAACATCAGAAGTCAGGCATTGAAGAGCGCAGCGACCGGCTTTTGCTTTTGATTTCTTGTTCTGTCTTTCGTGGCTGGCCGCGCAGGAACCTGTCCGTGGCCGGGCGGGTGGGCTGCGCAGGGGCGTGAGCCGCATGGATGCGGCGACCGAGCTTACATGGACGCATTTACGGCCACCCCCGCTACTGTACCCACCCCGCGCTCCCGCAGAATACCGGCGGTTGCTGTTGCTCTGGCCTCTGCGGGTGCAGGGCGCCGCCCTGCCGAACTAAACTACCCGCCGTTGTCCCAGCAGGCTTGCCCATGTTCGATACATCGCCCCAGCTCGATTGCGCCGACCGCATCCAGCGCCTTGACCGTGCCCGGGTCA
This sequence comes from Stenotrophomonas beteli, assembly GCF_001431665.1. Classification (GTDB taxonomy): domain Bacteria; phylum Pseudomonadota; class Gammaproteobacteria; order Xanthomonadales; family Xanthomonadaceae; genus Stenotrophomonas; species Stenotrophomonas beteli. The sequence continues at coordinate 124,893 of NZ_LLXV01000077.1, forward strand.
TGG
>NZ_LLXV01000078.1 GCF_001431665.1 Stenotrophomonas beteli
CCACCCACGAGGGGCTGCGCCGTTGGCTGGAAACTACGGCCACCAGCCACGCCCGAACCGGGCGTAATGGTCCGCGGCGCGCTCGAACGGGTTGCGCGCACTCACCCCGCCACACAGCAGATACACCGGCAGGTACAACGGCCCCAGCACCAGATACTGGTAGACGTGCGCCCGCTCATGGTCATCCAGCCGGATCAGCGGTTCCACGCCCCACCCCGCCTGATGCGCATAGGTGCGGCAGGAAATGCCCAGGTCATGACCGGTGTGCAGGATCACGTTGCCGAAGGTGATCGCCCCGCCCGGCCCCCACGGCCAGCGGTCGAATACCAGCGCACAGTCACGCCCGCTCCAGCGCACTGTCGCGCCGCCGAGCATGCCGGCCAGGCCGCCGATCACGCCGAGCAGGGAATTGGGTGACGTCCACACCGCACCCAGCACCTGCAGCGCGCGCAGCCAGATCGGCGAGGGCGCCAGGGCGGTCTTCAATCGGCCTCGTTCGGCATCAGCAGCCACAGGATCAGGTAGATCAGGATGCCGGGGAAGGCCGCCGAGCCGATCGAGACCAGCACGAACACGATCCGCACCAGCGTGGGGTTCCAGCCGAAGCGGTGGGCGATACCGCCCATCACGCCGGCAATCATGCGGTCGTTCAATGAACGCGACAGCGTGCGCGGCGTGGTGTTCATGGGGGTTCTCCTGGGCTACGGGAAAGAACAGTCGAGCATGGTTCGACTCTACACCTCCCCCCTGTCTACGGCGTGCGGTGGCGCAGGGCCTGCAGGCGTGCGCCGAACCACGCCGCCGCCGTCTGTTCAGGCTGCCCCGGGCACTGGATGCGGTAGGGCTTGCCGCTCATGCTGCTCTGGCTGGCGGCGCGCTCGATGAACTGCTCGGCGCTGTCCACCTGGTTCTTCTTCAGCAGGTAGTCGTACTTGCGCTGCAGGTGCGCACGCGCATCGCTGCCGCCGTACCAGCTGCCATTGCGCTGGAACCGGCATTGGGAGCCGTCCAGGCTGCCGATCAGCTGGGCGATCTCACGCTGCGCCTGCGGGCCAGGGGCGGCGTGGGCCAGTGGTGCTGTCAGTAGTGCTGCAAGAATCAACAAAATCCGGTGCGTCATCATCACCCCCAAGTTGGTCGAGCATGGCTCGACTCTACAGGTCGCGCGCCTTCAACCAGCCATCGATCGTGGCCGGCACTTCCCGCTGCGCGCGCCCAGACACGTAGATGCCGATATGGCCACCACGGAAACTGGACTCGGTGTAGTCCTCAGTGCCCAGGCGGCCGCGCATCGCGCGTGAGGCATCCGGCGGCACCAGGTGATCCTGTTCGGCATAGATGTTCAGTACCGGCAGCGTCACCTGCGACAGATCCACCGCTTCCTCACCGATCCGCACCGAGCCGTTCATCAACCCGTTGCCCTGGTAGAACTGCTTGATGAAGTCACGGAACGCCTCGCCTGCCAGGTCCGGCGAATCGAAGATCCACTTCTCCATGCGCAGGAAATCTTCCAGCGCCGCCTTGTCATCAAGGATGTCGAGCAACCCGACATACTTCTGCACGTTCAGGCGGAACGGCTTGAGCATCAGGTAGCTGGCGTTCATCAGGTCGGCCGGGATGTTGCCCAGTGTGTCCACCAGCAGGTCCACGTCCACCTGCTGCGCCCAGTGCGAGAGCATGTTGCCGGCGGTCTGGAAATCGACCGGGGTGACCATGGTGATGAGGTTGCCCAGCTTGTGCCGGCGCAGCGCGGCATAGCACAGCGCGAACACTCCCCCCTGGCAGATGCCGAGCAGATCCACCGCGCCGCCGCTGCGTGCGCGCAGCGCGTCCACCGCGCCATCGATGTAGCGCAGCAGATAGTCTTCCAGTGTCTGGAAACGCTCGGAGCGATCCGGGTAGCCCCAGTCCAGCACGTAGACATCCTGGCCCAGCGCCAGCAGCTTCTGCACCAGCGAGCGATCGGCCTGCAGGTCCACCATGTAGGGCCGGTTGACCAGTGCGTAGACGATCAGCAGCGGCGTGCGCCGGGTCGGCGCCTGCTCCCCGACAAAGCGGTACAGCACCACCTTGCCGTCGCGCCAGATTTCCTCGCGGGCGGTCACGCCGTAGTCCACGTCCTCCACCTGGGGCAGCAGCTTCAGCCCTTCCATCAGCTTGCGCTGCATGGCCAGGGTCTCCTGCATCAGGTCATCGGCGTTGAAGCCCAACGGTCCTTTCATCGGTCGCGGGCCCGCGCGGAAGTCGCAGCTTCCCGCTTCTTCGCCGGCGCCTTTTTCGCCGCACGCTTGTTCGCCGAGGCCTTCTTTGCCGGCGCGGCCTTCGTCGAGGCCTTGCGCGCGCCCGGCTTCACTTTCGCCGGGGCCGGCTGAGCCACCGGATCGACTGCGGCGGTACCCGCCAGCGCCGCCACCTGCGCCTGCACACGGCGCAGGCTGCGCTCAAGCTCGGCGATGCGGCGATGCGCCGTGTCCATCTCGCTGCGGGTCGGCAGGCCGATGCGTTCACTCATCTGTTCAACCTCGCGCTGCAGGCCGGCACGCAGGCGCATCTGGGCGTTGCCCAATGCGGCGTAGACCTGCTGGAACGGCTCGGAAAGGGCAACCTTGGCGTAGGCTTCTTCAGCCACCTCGATCCACAGATCGAACATCGCGCGGGCGCTGGTCAGCTGGCTGCCGGGCTGCTCGTGCTGGGCCAGGCGCTGCTCGAACAGGGCGAAGGCCTCCTCCAGCACCTGCTTGATCTGTTCGACATACGCACGCGAGTGCTGCTGGTATTCCTCCTGCGCACGCAGCAGGGCCTGCCAGCGTGCCTGGTGCTCGCGGCCGGGCCCGAACGCCGGGCTCTGCAGCCACGGGCCGGCCTGCAGCTGGAACTGCTGCAGCCACGCGGCGAATTCGGGTACGGCGGCACCGGCCTGGGTGCTGCCCCGGGCGCCCTGCAGCATCCACTGCAGCATGCCCTCGCCCTGCCCCTGCACCGCCTCGCGCCAGGCCTGGGCCACTTCGGCACTGCTGGCATCGCGGCCGGCGAAGCGTGCGGCCACCTCCTGCATCGTGCCGTACCAGCTGCCGGCCTGTTCGCGGAAGCGGCGTACCGCATCTTCCGGTGCGCCCTGCCCCTGTTCCGGCAACAGCTGGGCCCACCCGTCAAACAGCCGCTGCCAGCCGCCGGGGTCGCCGCCGGCTGGCGCGCCAGCCGTGGTCGCATGGCGCAGCGCATCGCCCCAGGCACCGAAATACTGCCGGGCCAGAGTCTCGAAATCGCTGCTGCCGGCGTCGTGGGCCGAGCTGGTCATCGCAGGCCTCCGCAGGGCAGCTTCATGGCTTGGGGATACGCAGGGTCTTGCTGATCATCAGCGACCCGGACAGCGCGAACAGCAGTACCATCGGATGCAGCTGCCAGGGGCCGATCTGCCACTGGCCGAACCAGATGTCCTGGCCGATGGCATCGGTGCCGGCGGCGATGGCCAGCACGATCACCAGCACCAGGCTGGTCGGGATCGGTGTGCCCTCGAAATACGTGACCTTGCCCTCATCGCCAGCCAGCGCTTCGGCGGTGACGTTGTAGCGCGCCAAACGGCTGACACCGCAGCAGACGAAGTAGCTCAGCACCAGCCAGTCCCAGCCGCCCTGCATGCCGCAGGCATAGGCCAGCGCCGCCGGGGCCACGCCGAAGGAGATGACATCGGACAGCGAATCCAGCTCGCGGCCCAGGGTGGAGCTGGACTTGCGCCAGCGCGCGATGCGTCCATCGAGGGCGTCGAAGATGAAAGCCAGCGGGATCAGCGCCATGCCGAACAGCAGGTAGCCGCGCTCGCCGTCCTGCAGGAAGCGCATTGCGGCAAACACCGCACCGGTGCCGCAGAAAGCATTGGCCAGGGTGAACCAGTCGGCCAGCTGGAATTCGCGCAGCATCGAGAAGTGACGTTTCATGGGGTCTCACGGAGCATCAAGGCCCACAGGTTACCGCGAGCGCCGCCGCCGGCGACAGCACCGGCACGGCGGCGCCTTCACCACACCCTCACCCTCCATCACCGGCGGTGAATTTTTCGCCACCCATCTTGACAGCCTAGGGGGGTGGCGCCTGTCGGGGCTTATCCACAAAGTTGCCCACGCGTAATCCACACCCCCTGTGGACAACCAGATCTCACCGACTGCGACTCTGGACATTTCCTGATCACCCGGCAGCCGGGTTTCCCTACTTCCCAAGCCGTCGCGACAGCGCTATGGTCTTCGGCGGACCCGCCGCCACGTCCGACTCCTGGTGACCGGCGATGATCCTGGAGTATTTCCGCCTCCTGGCGTAGCGGCGCTGGAGGGGTAGCGCCGGCCGGTAGCGCCGGCCATTCCGGATTGCCGGCCAGCGGCCGGCACTACCCAGCGTGCACCCGCCGCCACCGGGCGAAACACATCACCTGCATCACCAGCATTGCCAGCAGCCCCAACGGCCACGCCCACCACAGGCCGGCCAGTCCCTGCCGGGACTGCAGCCACACCGCCAGCGGCAGTTCCACCAGCAGCACCGCGGCCATGCCCAGCAAGGCCGGCAGCAGTACCGTGCCACTCCCGCGCATCACGCCGACCAGCACCGCACTGCCCCCCATCGCCAACACGCCCCACACCACCGTGCGCAACTGCTGCGTGGCCAGTTCGCGCACATCCGTGGCCGCCAGGATCAGGCCGCTCAGCCAGGGCGCCAGCGCCATCACCAGCAGCACCACGACCGCCAGCATCATTGCCCCGAGCAGAACGCCGGTACGGGCGATGGCCGGCAGCCGTGCCGTACGCCCCGCCCCCACCGCATGCGCCGCGAGGATGGTGGCGGTGATCCCCAGCGACATCGCTGGCAGCTGCACCCAGCTCATCAACTGGTTGACTGCGCCATAGGCGGCCGTGGCGGTGTATCCGTAGCGGTTGATCCAGCCCAGCAGCACGATCTCGGCCACGGCCAGACTGAGCATCTGCAGCGAGGACGGCACACCGATGCGCAGCATCGAACGGATGAGCGCTCCATCGAAGCGGATGGCACGCAACAATTCGCGCCCTGGCGCCAACGGGTGCCCCATCCGCTGCCAGCGCCACATCAGCCAGGCCAGGGCCAGCAGCGAGGCCAGCGCCGCCGAGACTGCCGCACTGGCTGAGCCCAGCGCCGGCAGGCCGGCCCTGCCCAGGATCAGCAGCGGCGTGCACAGCAGGCCGGCCAGCGTGGCCAGCAGCAGCGCGTGCAACGGCGTTTTCGCATCGCCCACCGCGCGGCTGACTGCCGTGGCCAGCCACAGCAGGAAGAACACCGGTGCCGCCAACAGCAGGACACGCGCATAGACGATCGATTCGCCAAGGATCGGCGCTGGCGTGCCGAGGGCCGACAGCAGCTGTGGCGCGAAGCCGCCGCCCACGGCCATCACCAGCACCGACAGCACCAGCACCATAGCCACCGCACTACCGGCAATGGCGCGCACCTGCTGCGGGCGGCCCGCGCCCCAGGCCTGGCCGATCAGCACCATCGCACCGGTCGCCAGGCCCATCACCGCGGCCAGCAGCAGGTAGAAGACCGGGAAGAACGCCGCGGCCACAGCCACCGCCTGGGTACCGAGCAGATGGCCAAGATAGATGTTGTCCAGCGTGCCTGCGGCCAGCTGCAATGCGTTGGTCAGCAGCATCGGCAACAGCAGGGTCAGATAGGTGCGCCACAGCGGTGGCGCGGCCGCGGCGGGGGGAGGTACAGGCGTGTTCATGTGTTTGTCCGGGCAAGGCACCGCCCTGCCCGGCGTTTCCGCCAGCAAAGCAAGCACAGGGGAAGCGGGCCGTGGCCCACGATCAGGTGAAGCGGCCGCTCAGCGAGCGCCGGGAATTTCAGCCGTCGGCAGTTCCGGCAGGGTCATCGAACGCCAGGCGCAGAGCATGCGCGCGCACGTCCTCCGGCCAGCGGCGCAACGCCGTTTCAAAGCCTGCGCGGTCATGTGCGAACAGCAGGCGGATGGCCTCCTCGAAGCCAGGCAGGTCACCGGCGATGGTCTGCAGGAAGTGATAGGCACGCTCGGCATCGCGACGCCGGCGGTCCTTGTCCGCACCGGCACGGCTGGCCGCCTCCACCAGTTTTCGCAATGCCACCGAAGCCCCGCCCGGCTGCTCGGCCAGCCAGGCCCAGTGGCGCGGCAGCAACGTCACTTCGCGCGCAACCACGCCCAGCTTCGGGCGGCCACGGCCACGCGGGGCAGCGGGCGCGTCTTCCGCAGCGATTCCAGCGTCGGCCTCCACGGTCGAGGGAAAGGCGTCGGCCAGCCGCGCCAACAGTTCGGCATCGCTGCCGCGCGTGTCGAAATCACGGGTGCGGCCGGTGGCGTTGTCGAACACCAGCAGCGGGCCGGCGGCGTGGTCTGCGCGCAACTGTTTCAATGCCAGCGCGGCCACTGCCGGGGTACCGGAAGCGACCAGGCGATGGCCGTCGAAGCAACTGAAGGGGGGAAGCGCGGGCACGGGCATGGCGATGGCATCGGGGGCGACGCGCAAATATTGCCCGGGTAATTAATGCCCGTCAATATCACCCGGGCATTAATTTGCCGGGAGGGGCCAACCCGGCTTCGCGGCTACCCGATTGGCCGCCTCACAGGCGGCTGTAGGACCAGCTCAGCATGCGCCCGTCCTTGTACGGCATCACCCCATGGAAGGGGCGCGGGTCGGCGTCGAACACCAACGGCAGGAAGTTGCGATCCCCCTCCCACATCGGCAGCGTGTCCAGCTTGTCCAGGTCCACCCACTCCAGCGTGCCTTCGTGGTTGCCGCCGTGCGGGGTGCCTTCGAAGGTATCGATGACGAACACGAAGCCCAGCCAGTCCTCGCCGTGCCTGCCAAAGCCCGGCCAGCTGAGGGTGCCGCGCAGGCGCATGCCGGTGCAGTCGATGCCGGCTTCTTCCTGGATCTCGCGGCGCATGCTGGCGGCCACGTCCTCGTCCGCTTCGATCTTGCCGCCCAGGCCGTTGTACTTGCCCAGGTGATGGTCACCGGGACGGGTGTTGCGGTGGATCATCAGCACCTGGCGACGATCGGGCGAGAGCACATAGCCCAGGGTGGCGACGATCGGGGTATACGGCATGGGGCGGCATCCAGCAGCAGGTCAGCCGTGGATTATGGCCGATCAGCGCACCAGCGACAGGCGGCGTTCGGTGGGCGCGCTGGCGCCATCGGGGTCACGGCGCAGGGTGGCCACACCGTGGCCGCGCTCGGCCAGGTATTCCAGCCACTTGCCGAGGAAGGTATTCATCCGCATGCGGTGGCTGATCAGCTCCGCCGGCGGCGGGTACAGGCCCATGGTGTCCTGCCAGCGGCGGCCCACATAGCAGTGGGTGGTCTCGGCCTGGCGCGCGTCCCGGTACAGGCGCACGTAGGCAGACGGGTCCGGCTCGCCGGTGACCGGGTCGGCCAGGTCGTAGGTCAGCCGCAGTTCCACCGTGTAGCGGTGGCACTCGATCACGTCCAGGCGAACATCCAGGCCGTCGCCGATCGAGGAAATGTAGCTGCCTGCCGCCAGTCCGGCCGGTTCGAACAGGCGCACCAGATGGCGGTAGTTTTCCGCGTACAGGCCCATGAGCCAGCTCAGCCGGCTCAGGCGGGGAATGCGATTGGTGCGGGGCAAGGCTTGGGCCATGGGTCGATCCTACACGTTGGTGCTTCAACGTGGGGGCGCCTCGAGCCACAGCCAACCCGACGACGACGATCCCCGTGCAGAGCCGAGCCCATGCTCGGCTGCTGTTCGGGTAGAACCCGGCGGCCCAGCCGAGCGTGGGCTCGGCTCTACAGGGCGAAATTCGGCGCGCCGGGAAGGATCAATACAGCTCGCGCTGCAGCCCCAGCGTGCCCAGCACCTTGCTGGAGATCTCCTCGATCGAGGTATGGGTGGTGCTCAGCGTCGGGATCCGCTCCATCTGGAACATCACCTCGGCTGCGGCCACCTCGCGCTTGCAGGTGTCCAGGTTGGCGTAGCGCGAGTTCGGGCGCCGCTCCTGCCGGATCTGCTGCAGGCGGTCCGGATCGATGGTCAGGCCGAACAGCTTGCGCCGGTAGTTGCGCAGGCGCGGCGGCAGGCGGTCGCTTTCCAGGTCCTCGTCGGTCAGCGGGTAGTTGGCCGCACGCACGCCGTAATGCAGGGCAAGGTAGATGCAGGTCGGGGTCTTGCCAGCGCGCGACACCGCTACCAGGATCACGTCGGCGTCGTCGTAGTTCACCGCGATACCGTCATCGTGGGTCAGGGCGAAGTTCATCGCGTTGATGCGCCGGTGGTAGGTGTCGAAATCGACCATGCCGTGGGCCTGGCCGACCCGGGCCAGGCGCGGGCTGGCCAGTTCACGCTCCAGCGGCTCGATGAACGGCGCAAACACATCCAGCATCAGCGCCCCGCTGTCGGCCAGGATCAGGCTCAGGCTCTGGTCCACGCAGGAGTTCACCACGATCGGCCGAACCTGGTAGCGCTCCCCCGCCGCCTGGATCCGGGCACAGGCTTCACGCGCTTTTTCGGGGTCGTCGACAAACGACATCCGGTCGGTAATGAAGCTGAACCCGGAGAACTGGGTCAACAGGCTATGCCCAATGGTTTCAGCGGTGATACCGGTTCCATCGGAAACGTAGAACACCGGACGGATGGTCGACATGCGCGCTTTTACCCCCTACGAAGCTTAAAAAGGCCGCCAACACAAGCTTGTGCCGACGGTGCTCTGCCCGGCATCATATCGGCTTCTTCCTACGGACGCGGCCACTCAGCCCGCCTCGGGCGATGGCCAAACGGAGCATCGCGCTTGAACGAGAACATCCTGTGGTTGCACGAACTGCGTCTGGCCGATCTGGCCCGCGTAGGCGGCAAGAATTCGTCGCTGGGCGAGATGATCGGCAACCTGGCCGGTCTGGGCGTTTCGGTGCCGGGCGGTTATGCCACCACCGCTGAAGCCTTCAAGGACTTCATCGCGCACAACGATCTGTCCAAGCGCATCTTCGACAAGCTGGCCACGCTGGACGTCGAGGACGTCACTGCACTGACCGCTGCCGGCAAGGAAATCCGCAGCTGGGTGATCGATGCCCCGTTGCAGCCGCAGCTGGACCAGGACATCCGCACCGCCTACGCCAAGCTGAGCGCCGACAACGGCGGTGGCGACGTGGCCGTTGCCGTGCGTTCGTCGGCCACCGCCGAGGATCTGCCCGATGCCTCCTTCGCCGGCCAGCAGGAGACCTTCCTCAACGTCACCGGTGCCGACGATGTCGTGCACAAGGTCAAGGAAGTGTTCGCCTCGCTGTACAACGACCGCGCCATCGCCTACCGCGTGCATCACGGCTTCAAGCACGAGGACGTATTCCTGTCGGCCGGCGTGCAGCTGATGGTGCGTTCGGGCGTTGGTTCGTCCGGTGTGCTGTTCACCCTGGACACCGAGTCCGGCTTCCGCGACGTGGTGTTCGTCACCTCTTCGTTCGGCCTGGGCGAAATGGTCGTGCAGGGTGCGGTCAACCCGGACGAGTACTACGTCTACAAGCCCACCCTGCAGGCCGGCAAGCCGGCAATCCTGCGCCGCTCGCTCGGCAGCAAGGCGATCCGCATGGTGTACTCGGATGTCCCGGGTGAGCGCGTCAAGATCGAAGATACCCCGGCCGAACTGCGCAACACCTTCTCGATCAGCGACGAGGACGTGCAGGAACTGTCCAAGCAGGCGCTGGTCATCGAAAAGCACTACGGCCGCCCGATGGACATCGAGTGGGCCAAGGACGGTGTCAGCGGCAAGCTGTTCATCGTGCAGGCACGCCCGGAAACGGTGAAGTCGCGCAGCCACGCCACCCAGATCGAGCGCTTCGCGCTGACCGAAAAGGGCGGCAACGTGCTGGCCGAAGGCCGTGCCGTCGGCGCCAAGATCGGTTCGGGCGTGGCCCGCGTGGTGAAGACGCTGGACGACATGAACCGCGTGCAGCCGGGCGACGTGCTGATCGCCGACATGACCGATCCCGATTGGGAACCGGTGATGAAGCGCGCTTCGGCCATCGTCACCAACCGTGGCGGCCGTACCTGCCACGCCGCGATCATCGCGCGCGAGCTGGGCGTGCCGGCCGTGGTCGGTTCGGGCAACGCCACCAAGGTCATCGAAGATGGCCAGCTGGTCACGGTCAGCTGCGCTGAAGGCGATACCGGCTTCATCTACGAAGGCAAGCTCGGCTTCGAGCGCACCACCACCGATCTGGGCAACATGCCGCCGGCACCGCTGAAGATCATGATGAATGTGGCCAACCCGGAACGTGCCTTCGACTTCGGCCAGCTGCCGAACGCCGGCATCGGCCTGGCCCGCCTGGAAATGATCATTGCCAGCCACATCGGCATCCATCCGAATGCGCTGCTGGAATACGACCGCCAGGACGCGGCGACCAAGAAAAAGATCGACGAGAAGATCGCCGGCTATGGTGATCCGGTCAGCTTCTACGTCGATCGCCTGGCCGAAGGCATCGCTACCCTCACTGCCTCGGTCGCGCCGAACCCGGTGATCGTGCGCCTGTCGGACTTCAAGTCCAACGAGTACGCCAACCTGATCGGCGGCAGCAACTACGAGCCGCACGAAGAGAACCCGATGATCGGCTTCCGCGGCGCCAGCCGCTACGTCGACCCGAGCTTCTCGGCCGCCTTCGCTCTGGAGTGCAAGGCCGTGCTGCGCGTGCGCAACGAAATGGGCCTGGACAACCTGTGGGTCATGATTCCGTTCGTGCGCACCCTGGAAGAAGGCCGCAAGGTCGTCGAGGTGCTGGAACAGAACGGCCTGAAGCAGGGCGAGAACGGCCTGAAGATCATCATGATGTGCGAAGTGCCGTCCAACGCTTTGCTCGCCGATGAGTTCCTGGAGATCTTCGACGGCTTCTCGATCGGCTCCAACGACCTGACCCAGCTGAGCCTGGGCCTGGACCGCGATTCGTCGATCGTCGCCCACCTGTTCGACGAACGGAACCCGGCAGTGAAGAAGCTGCTGTCGATGGCGATCAAGGCCGCACGCGCCAAGGGCAAGTACGTCGGCATCTGCGGCCAGGGCCCGTCCGATCATCCGGATCTGGCCGAATGGCTGATGCAGGAAGGCATCGAGTCGGTGTCGCTGAACCCGGACACCGTGGTCGACACCTGGCTGCGCCTGGCCAAGCTGAAGGCCAACGGCTGATGCACTGAAGGCCGCAGGCTGACGTCGTGTTCATCGGCGTCAGCCCATACTGGTGCCGCACGCAAGCCCCGCCTCTGCGGGGCTTCGTGTTTCTGGCGTGCACGCACGCCCTGCCCCACGCAGACACCGTTTCGCAGCAAAGGACTTCCGCATGATCGCCGCATCAGCACCCGCCGCCCCCGGCGCAACGCCCTGGTTCCACTCGCTCGACTGGGAACGCCTGCTGGAAACCTACGGTGTGCCGTTGCTGGCCGCGATCGTGGTGCTGCTGGTGGGCCTGTGGGTGGCACGTCGCTTGTCCAATGCGATGCCGCGCGCCACTGCGCGCATGGGCGTGGACCCGATGCTGGGCAGTTTCCTGCGCAACGTGGTCTATGCCACCTCACTGGTGATCGTGGCGCTGCTGGCCATCGACACGCTCGGCGTGAAGATCACTCCGCTGCTGGCCGTGCTCGGCACCGCTGGCCTCGCTGTTGGCCTGGCATTGAAGGATTCGCTGTCCAACATCGCCTCGGGCGTGATGCTGGTGACGCTGCGACCGTTCCGCGTGGGCGATGTGGTGACCGTGGCCGGGCAGACCGGCACCGTGCGCGAAGTGCGCATCTTCCAGACCGTGCTTGCCGGCGCCGACAACCAGCACACCACGATTCCGAACACGCTGATCACCGCCGCGCCGATCATCAACCTGACCGCTGAACCGACGCGCCGCGTCGAGCTGGTGATCGGCATCGGCTACGAGGACAACATCCAGCTGGCACGCGACACCGCGCTGGCGCTGATGAAGGCCGACCCACGCGTGCTGCAGACCCCGGCACCGGACGTGGTGGTGTATGAGCTGGGCGCGCACGCGATCAATCTGGGCATCCGCTGCTACGTGAAGTCGGCCGACTGGTTCGGTACCAAGGTCACCCTGCTGGAGCAGCTGAAGCTGGGCTATGACAAGGCCGGCATCAACATCCCCTACCCGCAGCAGGACATGCACCTGTACCTGCATGGCAAGGATGGTGGCGTGGTCGAGGCGGACGCGCTGGTACGCGACAAGCCCTGATCGGCACTGGAATGCCGGCCAGCGGCCGGCACTACCCCTCGCCCGCTGGTAGTGCCGGCCGCTGGCCCGCAGCCTTCAGGATCAGGCCGCGACGCTCTCTTCCAGCGTCGGGTAATCGGTGAAGCCGATCGCACCACCGCCAAAGAACGTGGCGCGATCCGGCGGATTCAATTCCGCACCCAGGCGCAGGCGCTCGGGCAGATCCGGGTTGGCGATGAACGGCCGGCCGAACCCGATCAGGTCGGCCCAACCTTCAGCCAACGCCTGCTCGGCGCGTTCGGCGGTGTACTTGCCGGCGTAGATCAGCGTGCCCGGGTAGACCATGCGCAGCGCCTGCTTGAACGCCACCGGCATCAGCGGCGCATCATCCCAGTCGGCTTCGGCGATGTGCAGATAGCCCACACCCAGCTCTCCCAGCAGATGCGCGGCTGCCAGGTAGGTCGCCTGCGGCGTATCGTCCACCGCACCCTGCAACGTGGTCAGTGGCGCCAGACGGACACCGACGCGGTCACCACCGGCTACGGCCGTCACCGCCTGCACGACCTCGCGCAGGAAACGCAGCCGGTTCTGCAACGCGCCGCCATAGCCGTCGGTGCGCCGGTTGGCCTGCGAGTCGATGAACTGGTTGATCAGGTAGCCATTGGCGCCGTGCAACTCCACGCCATCGAAGCCGGCGGCCAGTGCATTGCGGGTGGCCTGTGCATAGTCGGCGATGATGCCCGGAATCTCGTCCTCGGCCAGCGCGCGCGGCATCGAGTGCTGGATCATCTCGCCCACGCCCGCTTCCGGGCCAGCGCCTGCAGGGTCGACAAACACTTTCACGCCTTCGGCCAGCAGCGCCGACGACGACACCGGGGCGGCACCACCCGGCTGCAGGGCCACATGCGAGACCCGGCCCACATGCCACAATTGGGCGTAGATGCGACCGTCGGCAGCGTGCACCGCATCGGTCACCTGGCGCCAGCCCTGCACCTGTTCCGGGCTATGGATGCCCGGGGTCCAGGCATAGCCCTGGCCCTGCTGGCTGATCTGGGTGCCTTCGCTGATGATCAGGCCGGCGCTGGCACGTTGCGCGTAGTAGGTCGCCATCTCGGCCGTGGCGATGTTGCCGGCGGCCGCACGCGAGCGCGTCATCGGCGGCATCACGATGCGGTTGGGCAGGGTCAAGGCGCCCAGGCGGTGGGGAGTGAACAACATGGCGGCGATCTCTTGCAGGGGGGGACTGCCGCAAAGGATGGGGATGCCAGCTGCCAGGCAACAGGCATGCACTGGCAAAACAATTGTTCCCTCAAGGCAACGATGGCCGGCCGGGGGTCAGGGCCCCTTCCTGCGGAACGGGATCCGACCCCGAAGCCGGTTACAGCGTGGGTTCGATCAGCACGCCGCCGTGCGCCACCCGGTCATAGCAGGTACGCACCACGCCTTCCCCGTACTTCAGCTCGAGCCGGCGCGCGATGAAGTGGCCGCGCGCCATGTCCTGGTAGTAGTCGGTGAACATGGTATTGAGCGTTGCACCGGCAGCGGCACCAACGATCGGTACCGCCTGCGCGGCGAACTTCTCGGTGACCACCACGCCGAAGCGCGCTGCGACCTTCTCGACCATCTTCGCCAGCAGCTTGCCGGCCTCCTTCGGCGCCACGCCCAGGGTCAGGTCGCGACCGGTCACCACGCGCCCGGCCAGTTCAGCCGACAGGTGGCGCATCACGTCGGTGGTGAAGCCGCGGGCCAGGTAATAGCCCGTCTCGCTTGCATCATCGCGCGGCGAGTTGCCACCCAGCGCGAACACCTCCAGGCAGGCCTGGCGGGTACTGAACTCGGACAGGTCGAAGCCCTCGCTGCGGGCCACGTCGGCCACCGCGCGCATCATGATGGTGGTCGACACCGGCAGTTCGATGAACAGCGCGGCAAAGCCGAACGCTCCGCCCACCGCACCGGAAGTGGCGGCCGCCAGTTTGTGCCAGCGGGTGGAGGCGCCCTTGCCGGGGGTGTTGTCCATGCTCCACAACGCGGCCTGCGCCGACTTGGACAGCGCCGCCTGCACCGCGCCATGGATGCGACCTGAAACCGCCTTCGGCAGCGCTTTCACCGCGAACTCCAGCGGCGTGCCGACCAGGTTGGCCATGCGCGCGGTCAGGGTCGGCGCTTCCAGCAGCGCCACCGCCCGCTGCAGGTCGGACCAGTCGCGGGCGTCATGGGCGATGTCGCGGGGAAGCAGGATGGGCTCGTTCATGGCGCCGATCTTAGCGCCGGGAAGTTGAACGGTGCGTCGCGGGGCACGACAGAAGGGTCAGCGCCTTTTCCGCGGGAAAGGGATCCCCCCGGCGCCTTGCCGGCCAGCGGCCGGCACTACCCGTTGGCGTGTCATCCGGTAGCGCCGGGCCATGCCCGGCGGCGTCATTCAGGCAGTCGGCAAACCCGACAGCGCACCCATGAACTGGCGATAGTGACGCAGCTCGGCGATCGAGTCGTGCACGTCGCTCAGCGCGGTGTGGTTGCTGTTCTTGCCGACGCCAGCGGCCACGGTCGGGGCCCAGCGCTTGGCCAGCTCCTTCACCGTGGACACGTCCAGGTTGCGGTAATGGAAGTACTTTTCCAGCCGCGGCATCTGGCGGTGCAGGAAGCGGCGGTCCTGGCAGATCGAGTTGCCACACATCGGCGACAGGCCCGACGGGATCCACTGCGCCAGGAAGTTCACCGTCTGCGCCTCGGCCTGGCCGAGGGTGGTGGTGCTGTCCACCACGCGCTGCCACAGGCCGGAACGGCGGTGCTGGTTGCGGTTCCACTCGTCCATCGCTTCCAGCGTTTCCAGCGGATGGTGGATGGCGAATTCCGGCCCCTCGGCCAGCACGTTGAGCTGCGCGTCGGTGACCACCGTGGCGATCTCGATGATCGAATCGTTGTCGGTATCCAACCCGGTCATTTCCAGGTCGATCCAGATCAGTCGTTCGTTGGCCGCGCCGTTGTCCGCCATGTGTCGCCTCGTTGCTGGGCAGGCGCGCGGCCTACCGGTTGGAATGGAGGCGCCCATCATACCCGTTCGCCGTTCAGCCCTCGCCAGCATGGTCCTCCAGCAGCAGCGGCGGCTTGCCACGCTTGGCGCGGAAGTAGTTGGTCAAGCGCGTGCTGGCTTCCTTGGCCAGCACCCCACCGTGGATCTCCACCCGGTGGTTGTGGCGCGCATCACCGAGCAGGTCGAATACACTGCCGCAGGCGCCGGTCTTGGGGTCGCTGGCGCCATAGACCAGGCGCGAGACACGCGCATGCACGATCGCCATCGCGCACATCGCGCAGGGCTCCAGGGTTACGTAGAGGGTGCTGCCGAGCAACCGATGATTGGCCAGCCGTGTGCCGCCGGCACGCATCGCCACGATCTCGGCATGTGCACTGGGATCGTGCGAGGCGATGTTGAGGTTCCAGCCCTCGCCCAGCAACTGGCCATCGGCACCGACCAGCACCGCACCGACCGGGATCTCGTCGAACTCGCGCTGCGCGCGCTCGGCCAGCGCCAGCGCGTGGCGCATCCAGTGTTCATCGGCGTCGTGCACCGGTACACCCAAAGGATGATTCATCGCTGGTCTCTTGGTCCTGAAAGCGTTTGATCGAAGGGCGACGGGCTCTGATCAAGCGAACCTTCTACCGACAGCCTCCTGCAACGCTATTCTAATCACATTGCCCGGCACTTCCGAGCAATTCTGGGACAGGATTCACACTCATGTCGCAGTTATTGAGATCACTGAATGGCATGTTCCGTTACCGCTCATGCCCTTCATCCCATGACTCAATCTTCGAACAAGAGTTCCTCGATCAACGCAAACGGCGACGGCATCGCAATTGGCAACAACAATACCGTCAACGTCTCCAAGACCATTACCAACATCACCGGCGGGGGAAAAGGCGGCGGAGGCAAAGATAATGATGACAATGGCGCCTTCATTGGACTGAGCGCCCTGCTCCTGATCGCGATTGCATACGCCAGCTTTCAATACTCCCGCCATGCGGACGTGATCCATACAACGGTAATCGCCACAGGAGTTGCTGAGGTCCTGATCGGCGTCCTCCTGATTGCAGTCCGGACCTGCTACGGTGACGTAAATCGACATTGGGCAAGGGAAATTTCAGCCGTAGTTTCTGGCTTTGCACTGCTCTTCCTCGGGATGCGCGCGCACAACCAACTGCCCGCTCAACTTATCGAACTTGCAAACAACTCTCCAGACATGAAGAATTTCTGGTGTCAACTTACCCGGCATGGGCGGAGCACCACGCTCCACGGAATGCTGTCTGCGGCAGCGCTAGCCTTGGCAGGCCTGCTTACGATTGGAAACGTTGCGCTCAGCACTGCGCGGTGCGTTCTGGAGAGTGATTCAAGGCTGCTCTCTACGATCTCAAAATTTTCCGCAATGAGATGGCAACTTCCGGTTGCTGGCATGTTGGCCATCGTTGCCTACTGGATGCAGACCCCGACCGAAGGCCATATCCAGAACATTGCCGACGCAGTGTCCGGCCTCTTGTGCTCCCGACGATAGCGATTGTTTGTACGATTTCGAGCATTGTTCTTTTTTGGATACAAGCACCTAGGACATGCTCATGCCCACCCTTCGCCCCTCGCGCGCCGACGACGGCACCGCGCTTGTCGAGCTCTGGCGCCGCGCCGTCGACGCCACCCACGATTTCCTCAGCGCCGAGGACCGCCTCGCCATCGATGCCGAAGTGGCCAGCTTCCTGCCACACGCGCCGCTGACCGTCGCCGTGGATGGCCAGGACCGGCCGTTGGGCTTCATGCTGCTGGACGGCACGCACATGGAAGCGCTGTTCATCGACCCGGAGGTGCGTGGCACCGGCATCGGCCGTCAGCTGCTGCAGCACGCACTGGCGCTGCACCCGCAGCTGAGCACCGACGTCAATGCGCAGAATGCGCAGGCAGTGGGGTTCTACCTGCGCATGGGCTTCGTGGAAACCGGCCGCTCAGCGCTGGATTCCCAAGGGCGTGCGTACCCGCTGATCCACCTGCGGTACGCGGGCTGACCGCCTGCGCTCAGGCGGTCGCGTCGAACGCCGGCGAGTAGCGCACTTCACCCTGCGCCAGCGGCGGTTGCAGGCACAGCGCCTGGAAATACTCGGCAGGCACGCCCGGCAACACCAGCCCCGGGGCGGCGCGGAAGCCGAAACGACCGTAGTAGCCCGGCTCGCCCAGCAGCACGCAGCCCCGGGCGTCCTGCTGGCGCAGCGCTGCGATGGCCGCGCGCATCAATGCAGCACCGATGCCCTGCCCCTGCCGCGCCGGCAGCACCGAGATCGGGCCCAGGCCGTACCAGCCGGTGCTGCCATCGGAGACCGCCACCGGCGACACGGCGACGTGGCCGAGCAACAGGCCCTCGTGCTCGGCCAACAGCGAAACCGACAGTTCATCGCGCACGCGCAGTGCGTCGACGATGAACTGCTCGGTGTGGCTGCTGTGTACGGCGGTAGCGAAGGCCGCTGCCGTGAGCGCGTGGATGCCGTCGATGTCGGCCGGGATTTCAGCGCGGATGATGAAACTCAAGAGGCACCTCGTTCAGTGCGGTGGGCCTGCGGGAAAGGAAAAAGGGTCGAAATGACGTGCATCAGCGATTGTCCAGCTGCGGGCGCACCGCGACCAGCCCGGCGCGGTTGATCCGGTAGGGGCGACCGTCATGCGAACTGATCAGGCGCTTGTTCTTCAGCTTCTTGAAGACGGCCAGCGTGCAATCGCTCAGCAACAGGCCTTCACGGTTGAAGCACTCAACACTGCGGACGCGGCCTGAGCCGTCACGGCTGAACGCGATGCAGCCGCCCTGGGCGAGGACGTGCAGCGTCCTCTGCTCCGCTCGGGAGATATTCATGGGAAGAGAGATCCTGCGTAATCGGAAATGCGGACGACGCGGGCGGCCAACGGCGCCCGGTCACGGAACCACGCATTCGATAACCGCTCCCGGCAGACACACGGGAAGGGTTATCCGATGACCGCAATCTCCAACATGAAAAACCACACTCGGCAGGCACCTGCGTGCTGCAGGCCCGCGCACATTACCCAGCCCCCTGCCACGGGTCAACCTCGGCAGCGTCGCGATTGAGCGATAATTTATCTTTGCATCTGCAGGAGGCGACGATGGACTGGGTAGCCCAGGCACGCGCATTGGCCAGCGAGGCCCATGCCGGGCAACAGGACAAGGCCGGACAGCCCTATATCGAACATGTCGCGCGCGTGGCCGCCGCGATCGATGACGATGCCACCGCCAAGGCGGCGGCATGGCTGCACGACGTGGTGGAAGATTGCCCGCAGTACGCGCCGCGGCTTGCAGCCTTTCCGGCGCCGGTCCGCGAGATCGTGGCCCTGCTCAACCGGCACGGCGCCGCCGATGCACAGCAGTATTACGCGGGCATCCGCCAGCACCCACGGGCATTGAAGGTGAAGCTGGCCGACATCGCCGACAACGCCCATCCACGCCGGTTGCTGCAGCTGCCACCGGAGGTGGCCGACCGCCTGCGTGGCAAGTACGCCGCCGCATTGGCCGCCCTCGGCACTCGCAGTACATCCACCGCCGCGCCCGATCCGGCGTCCACCCGCCTGCTGTCGTTGATGGACGCGGCACGTACGCTGGTTCAGCTGGCTGACCAGGCCGGCGCAGGCGTCGCTGCCAACGGCGACGATCCCTCTCCGCACACACAGGCGCTGACCAGGGTGAGTGACATCGTGCTTGCCGAACTCGAAGCGCAGATGACGCCGGAAGCGTTCCTTCTGTGGAGCGACATGTACACGCTGGCCTGACCCGCCGTGAGGCGTGGCCGGCACCACCTGCCAAACGCTGATTCTTGGCAGGGGGCGCTGATCGGTGCTGCGCTGCAACAGTACAATAGGCGGCTCCCCGCCCCATCGCGCACCCGCATGAGCCCCAACTCCTCCCTGGCTGGGCGGCTGACGCCCCGCCAGCGCACCCTGATCATCCTCGCCCTGTCCCTGGGCGGCTTCGCCATCGGCACCAGCGAGTTCGCGAGCATGGGCCTGATGCTGGAGATCAGCCGTGGCCTGTCGATCTCCGAAACCCAGGTGGGCCACCTGATCAGTGCCTATGCCATCGGCGTGGTGGTCGGCGCACCGATCCTGGCCTTCGTCGGTGCCAGCTTCCCACGCCGCACGCTGCTGCTGGCGCTGATGGGCTTCTATGCGGTGGGCAACCTGGCCAGCGCGCTGGCACCCAACTACGGCACCATGCTGGCCGCGCGCTTCGTCGCCGGCCTGCCGCACGGTGCCTACTTCGGAGTGGCGATGCTGGTGGCCGCGGCGATCAGCCCGGCCGGGCAGCGCGGCCAGGCGATGTCGCGCGTGCTGCTGGGGCTGTCGATCGCCATCCTGGTCGGCAACCCGCTGACTACCTGGCTGGGTCAGCAGCTGAGCTGGCGCACCGCCTTTGCGCTGGTCAGCGTGCTGGCCATCGCCACCGTTGCGATGATCGCGCGCTTCCTGCTGCCGGACCCGGATGAAGTACGTACCTCGCCGATGCGCGAGCTGCGCGCCTTCAACACGTCCCAGGTGTGGCTGGCGCTGGCGATCGGCGCGGTCGGCTTCGCCGGCATGTTCTGCGTGTTCACCTACCTCGCACCGACCCTGGTGCAGGTCACCGGCGTGGCCGAATCGTGGATGCCGCTGGCGGTGGGCGTGTTCGGCATCGGCGCGATCATCGGCAACATCGCTGGCGGCTGGCTGGTGGACAGGTTCCACTTCAAGGCCGCCGCCGTCGTCCTGCTGTGGTCGATCGTGATGCTGCTGCTGTATCCGCTGGCGGCGCAGTCGGTGTGGACCATCGGCCCGATGATCATCACCGTCGGCACCATGGGCGCGCTGGCGGCGGTACTGCAGACCCGCCTGATGGACGTGGCCGGTGAAGCGCAGACCCTCGCGGCTGCTTCCAACCATGCTGCCTTCAATACCGCCAATGCACTCGGCCCGTGGCTGGGGGGCATGGCGATCAGCGCCGGCTTCAGCCCGGCCAGCACCGGCTATGTGGGTGCCGCCACCGCCGTCGGCGGCCTGCTGCTGTGGTGCGTGGCGGTGATGCTGGACAAGAAGCGCAAGACCACCGTCGCCGGTAGCCACTGAACATAGCGCCGGATCGTCAGTCGCTGCCCGTGCGGCGGCGGCGATCCGGACGCAACAACGCGGTATCGCCGGCCGCCAGCGTCGGTCGCGCCAGCTCACCGCGCTGCACGCGGTCCAGCACCCGCCGCGAGTTGGCCGCGCAGTCGATGCCCTCCGGCCGTGCCTGGATGTCCTCGATCAGGGCCAGCAGATGGGCCCGGCTCTGTGCCAGCCGCAACTGCAGCGCCTCGATGTCGGTCACCTTCTGCTGCAGCATCGTGATCAATGCGTCGTGCTGCCACTGGCCCATGTCCGGTGGCAGCAGGGCGCGTATCTCCTCCAGGCTGAAGCCGGCGCGCTGCGCACCGGTAATCAGCTCCAGCAACAGCACCGCCTGCTCCGGGTAGTCGCGGTAGCCGTTGGCCTGCCGCTGGACCACCAGCAGCCCGGCCTCCTCGTAAAAGCGGATGCGCGACGCTGCCAGGCCCGTGCGGCGGGCGAGCTCTCCGATTTTCATCTGCCTGAATCCTCGACATCGGAACCTGTTGACCTTCAATCAAACTTGAAGGTTAGCGTAGCGCCATTCCCCTGTCCTGGAGCTGTCCGATGTCGCTGTTCTCGCCCCTGGCACTACCCTCCGGTGCCGTCATCCGCAACCGCATCGCCAAGGCGGCGATGGAAGAAAACATGGCCGACGCCGACCACGCCCCCTCCGAAGCGCTGCTGCAGTTGTACCAGCGCTGGGCCGACGGCGGCGCC
Source organism: Stenotrophomonas beteli (assembly GCF_001431665.1). Classification (GTDB taxonomy): domain Bacteria; phylum Pseudomonadota; class Gammaproteobacteria; order Xanthomonadales; family Xanthomonadaceae; genus Stenotrophomonas; species Stenotrophomonas beteli. The sequence continues at coordinate 21,070 of NZ_LLXV01000078.1, forward strand.
GGGCTGATCATCACCGGCAACGTGATGGTCGATGGGCGCGCCATGACCGGCCCGGGCGGCGTGGTACTGGAAGACGACCGTCACCTCGACCGCTTCACCGCCTGGGCGGACACTGCCCGCTCTCGGGGTGCGCAGATGTGGATGCAGATCAATCACCCGGGGCGGCAGATGCCGGCCGCACTCGGCCAACCCACCCTCGCGCCGTCAGCCGTCGCGCTGGAGATGGGCGCGCTCTCCAAGCAGTTCGCAGCGCCGAAAGCGATGACCGAGGACGAGATCGCATCGGTGATAGCCCGCTTCATCCGCAGTGCCGAGCTGGCCGAGCGCGCCGGATTCAGTGGCGTGGAGATCCATGCCGCGCACGGCTACCTGCTCAGCCAGTTCCTGTCGCCCCTGTCCAACCGCCGCGACGACCGCTGGGGTGGCAGCCTGCACAACCGTGCACGCCTGCTGCTGGAGATCGTGCAGGGGGTGCGCGCCACCGTGTCACCCACGTTCGCGGTGGCCGTGAAGCTCAACTCCGCCGACTTCCAGCGCGGCGGCTTCTCGCCCGAGGACGCGCGTGCGGTGGTCGAGATGCTGGCTCCGCTCGGCGTGGATCTGGTCGAGCTGTCCGGCGGCAGCTATGAAGCCCCGGCCATGACCGGCACCGCGCGCGACGAACGCAGCGTGGCCCGCGAGGCCTATTTCCTTGACTTCGCGCGGGACATCGCGACGGTGGCGACGATGCCGTTGATGGTGACAGGTGGCATTCGCCGCCGCGTCGTCGCCGAGCAGGTCCTGGGCAGCGGTATGGCAATGGTAGGCATCGCCACCGCGCTGGCGATCGAGCCGGATCTGCCGCAGCACTGGCAGCAGGGCCGCGATCAGGTGCCAACGCTGCGCGACATCGACTGGCGCAGCAAGCCGCTGGCTGCCAGCGCGCACATGGCAGCAGTGAAATACCAGTTGGGCCGATTGAGCAAGCGCCAGCCTACCGCACCGGGCGTCTCACCGGCATGGGCACTGTTGCTGGCACAGGCCGGGGCAACGTGCCGGACGCGGCGCTACCGGCGTTGGATCGGCGCCCGCACCATTGCCCACTGAGTCGATCAGGCTTCTCATCGCTGCATGGATGCCCCACCATCTGCGGATGGGCGGCAAACCGCCGCCCATCGACGCATGCACAGGAAATGGATGTGACTGGCCCGACCAGGAACCGCGAAAAGCTGCTCGACGACCTGCTGTCGCTGGGCCGCAACTGGGCGCTGGCG
>NZ_LLXV01000079.1 GCF_001431665.1 Stenotrophomonas beteli
CCCTGCAGACTCCCTGGCCCTGCCTGGCGGTCCTGCCCCCCCCCTGAATCCCTGCATCCCTTGGGCTGGCAGCGCGATATTCTTGCGCATATATGCCGGCACTTGTCAACACCCGGGATAATGCGCCAGAGTTATGTCGCCGGCCGGGGGCTGAGTGCCGGCGCCTATCCCAGGGGGAATATCGTATGTCGGAACCCTTTCTCGGGCAGATAATGCCCGTGGCGTTCAACTTCGCGCCCAAGTTCTTCGCTTTCTGCAATGGCCAGGTGCTGCCCATCGCACAGAACCAGGCGCTCTTTTCGCTGCTGGGCGTTACCTACGGTGGCAACGGCACAAACACCTTCCAGCTTCCCGATCTGCGCAGCCGCACACCCCGGGGATCCAACAGCGGCACCAACATGGGTGAACGCCAGGGCGTGGAGAACGTCACCCTGCTGGCCACGCAGATTCCCCAGCACACGCACGTTTTCGGCGGCACCACCGCCAACGGTACAACGCGCATTCCGCAGGGCAATGTGCTGCTCGGCAAAACCGGGACGCAGAATGTCTACGGTGCGTCCGGCGGCGCCCAGGTACCGCTGGATGTGCTCGATAACAGCGGCCAGACGCAGTCCCATGCAAACCTGCAGCCGTATCTGGTCATCAATTTCTGCATCGCACTCAACGGAATCTACCCCTCGCGCAACTGACCGGAGTTTCTGCCATGTCTCAACCCTTTGTTGGCGAAGTCCGTCTGTTTCCCTACAACTTCGCGCCGGTGGGGTGGTTCGACTGTGATGGCCGGCTGCTGCCCATTTCAGGGTACGAAGCGTTGTTCACCCTGATCGGCACCACCTACGGCGGCGATGGTGTTTCCACCTTCGGCCTGCCCAATCTGTGCGGGCGCGTACCGGTTCACCAGGGCACCGGCGTGGGCCTGGGCAGCTACGTTCTGGGCCAGGCGGCCGGCAGCGAATCGGTCACCCTGACCCCCGGCCAGCTGCCCGCACACACCCATGCGTTCAACGCGGTGAATTCGGCGGCCAGTTCACCGGCACCCGGACCAGCGTTGCAGCTTGGCGCCGTGAGCGGCGACACGCTGTATACCGACAGCATCACCGGCCTTGGCAGTGGCAACCTGGCGTCCGCATCGGTCAGCGCAGTCGGCGGCAGCCAACCACACGACAACACCATGCCCTCGCTGGTCGCCCGCTATTGCATCGCATGGGCCGGCGTCTTCCCGTCGCAAGGCTGACGATCACCGAACGCCTACCAGGACCCACATCATGAGCGATCCCTTCCTCGGCGAAATCCAGATCTACGGCTTCAATTTCGCCCCTTTCAACTGGGCGATGTGCCAGGGCCAACTGATGCCGATCCAGCAGAACACCGCATTGTTCTCGCTGCTGGGAACCACCTTCGGCGGCAATGGCAGCAGCAACTACCAGCTGCCGAACTACACCGACAACATCGCATGCGGGCAGGGTACGGGCCCCGGCCTGAGCGCGCGCGTGATGGGCGAGACCTTCGGCAGCGACAGCGTCACGCTGCTGACCAGCGAGATGCCCAACCACTCCCACGGCGCACGCATCTACAACCAGCCCGATACCGCGCACCGCAGTGGCGTGCCGGCCAGCGGCAATGCACTGATCACTCCGGAGTCGAGCCCGATCCTGGCCGCGACACCGACGGTCACCAGCACCTTCCCGCTCACCACGGTCGGTGTTGCGGGGGGCGGCCTGGCGCACGAGAACCGCCAGCCCTATCTCACCTTGAACTTCTGCATCAGCTTGTCCGGCGTCTTCCCGCAACGGCCGTGACTGCGAACATGACGCTGGCCTTTCCCCCGCTGCGGGCAGCGTGGCTGCCGGTGGCGGGGGAGGGCCTTCCTGCAGGCGTCAGCGTGCGCGAAGCGCAGGACGGCGACCTGCCCTTTCTGCAGCAGCTCTATGCTGAATCACGTGCAGCCGAGCTGGCCAACGTGCCCTGGCCGGATGCGTTACGGCAGGCGTTCCTGGACAACCAGTTCGCGCTGCAGCACCTGCACTACACACGGCATTACCAGCCCGCCCACTATCTGCTGGTCGAGCAGGCCGGCGAACCGATCGGGCGCCTCTACCTGCACTGCGACGAGCATGAGGCGACCCTCATCGACATCGCCCTGCTGAAGGCTGTACGCGGCCGTGGTATCGGCTCGGCCCTGGTGCGCTGGGTGCAGCGCGCTGCCCACGATGTACCGCTGCATAGTGTCGTACTGCATGTCGCCAGGGAGAATCTGGCCGCGCGCCGGCTCTACGAACGGCTCGCGTTCCACACCGAAGGCGATACCGGCAGCCACCTGCGCATGCGCTGGGTGGCGACAGCGGTCAGTTGAACAGCGCCTGGTAGATGAAACCGGTGCGGTCGCGTGCGATCGGCACCAGGAAGATGCCGAACTCGCCGAGCCCGTGGTGGCGCATGGTGTAGGTGCGCTGCGGGAACAGCACCGCCGATTCATTGCGGAACAGCAGCGAGAACGGCGCGCGCATCTGGCCGGTCAAGCGCTGATCGGGCAGCGGTGCGGCCTCAACGAGCACGAACGGTACGCCGGTGTTTTCGATATCGGCACTGAAGGTTTCGTTGAGATGACCTGCGAACTGGTCCAGCTGGAAAAAGTGCATGCGTCCCCTCCCCCGGTTGCCAGCGAGCATGCCGAAGCCGCTGCACGCTTTCAATGGGGCCGTGCGAAGGCCACGCGGGCGCGGATGGGCAGATACTCGTCTTTCCCCTGCCTGGCGCGTCAAAGGACGGACCCTATGCGTATCCACCTGCTGCTGTTCCCCCTCTCTGGCCCCCTGCTGGCAACCGCAAGCCCGGCCGCAACGCCATAACACCGCGGCCGATACCGGCACGTTCACGCTGACGCTGAGACGTGAGGGTGAAGGGCAGTGATTGATTTTCTCGGACATGGGCAACGGTAATGCGCCGCCACGCGCGCGCTGAATGCTGCCGGGCGCCAACCAAGGTTGGCGGCTACCAGAAGCGGGTTCCGTCGTAGATCCACGCCATGCCTGGATGGGGGCACGCACAAAAAAACCCCGGCGCGTGGCCGGGGTTTTCGATCTACTTGAACAGCGTGTCCGGGTATTCCGGTTTCTGTTCCCGCGCCAGCAATGCGCGCAGGCCTTCTTCCGGCGTCTGCTCGCCGTGCAGCACGGCACGCACGCGGTCGGAAATCGGCAGGTCGATGCCATGGCGGCGCGCCTGTCGCATCACTTCGTCGGCGGTCTGCACCGACTCGACCACCTGGCCGATCTCGCGCACGGCATCCTGCAGCGTCTGGCCACGGCCCAGGGCCAGGCCCAGGCGGCGGTTGCGCGACAGGTCGCCGGTGCAGGTCAGCACCAGATCGCCCAGGCCCGCCAGGCCCATCAGCGTCTCCGGCTTGGCACCGATCGCTGCGGCCAGGCGCAGCATCTCGTTGAGGCCACGGGTGATCAGGCCGGCACGGGCGTTGAGGCCCAGCTGCATGCCATCGGCCACGCCGGTGGCCACGGCCAGCACGTTCTTCATTGCACCGCCCAGCTCGGCCCCGACCATGTCGTCGCCGGTATAGGCGCGGAACGCCGGGCCATGCATCGCCTCGGCCACCGCCTGCGCGAACTCGGGCACGTCGCCGTGCACGGTGATCGCCGTCGGCAGGCCCTGGGTCACTTCCTTGGCAAACGACGGCCCGGTGACGACGGCCAGCGGTACGTCCTCGCCCAGCACTTCGCGCGCCACCTCATGCAGGAAGCGGCCCGAGCCGGGCTCGAAGCCCTTGGTGGCCCAGGCCACGCCGGCACCGGCCGGACGCAGCGGCGCCAGCGCGCGCACGGTTTCGCCGAACGCATGCGACGGAGTCACCACCAGGATCCAGGCCGCGCCCTGCACTGCCGACGCCAGGTCGGTGGTGGCACGCAGGCTGTCCGGCAGCGGAATGCCCGGCAGGTAACGCGGGTTCTCGTGGCGCTGGTCGATGGCGTCGACCACGGCGGCATCGCGGCCCCACAGCACGGTCGGGTGACCGTGCCGTGCGAGCAGGCTGGCCAGCGCGGTTCCCCAGGAACCGGCGCCAAGCACGGCGATCTTGTCAGCGGTAGTGCTCATCCGTGACGTCGCAGCAGGGATCAGGCGTTGCCGGCCGGCTCGGAGTCAGCCAGCGACGGTGCGTCGCCCTGCTCCTGGCGCTGGCGCAGGGTTTCTGCATACAGGCCTTCGAAGTTGATCGGCTGCAGGAAGAACGGCGGGAAGCCACCGGCCTGGATCAGGTCGCTGATCAGCTGGCGCACGTACGGGAACAGGATGTTCGGGCACTGGGTGCCGAGCAGCACGTCGATCGACTGCGGGTCCAGGCCGACCAGGCCGAACACGCCGGCCTGCTTCACCTCGGCCACGTAGGCGGTGCGCTCACCGGCCTGGCAGGTCAGGGTCACGGCCAGCACCACTTCGAAGGCGTTCTCACCCAGGCGCTGCACCTGCTGGTTCAGGTTCAGCTGCAGCTCCGGCTGCACCTGGTCATTGAAGATGGTCGGCGCGTTCGGCGACTCGAAGGAGACGTCCTTGACGTAGATCTTCTCGACGGTGAAAGCGGGGCCGGTGGCGGCATCGACCGGCGCAGCGGCGCCGTTGGTGATCTCTTCGGACATTTCCAGTAACTCCAGGTGAATGCAATGAAAACGAGGGTCGAACTACTGCGATGGGGGCGGCATCAGGCCCATACAAGGCCGGATGCGCCACCTGCGACGATCAGTTGCGGCCCTTGACCAGCGGCAACTCGGCCTGCTGCCAGGCGGGGATGCCGCCGTCGAGCACATAGACCTTCTCGAAGCCGGCCTTCTTCAGCGCCTTGGCGGCGGTTTCCGAGGCGTTGCCACTACGGCACACCAGCACCACCGGCGATTGCTTCGCGTTGGCCACCAGCTTGTTGTCCGGGCCGAAGGCACTGGCCTGGGCGTTGCGGCTGCCGGCAATGTGGCCCTTTTCGAAGTCACCGCTGGCCGACAGGTCGACCACCACCGTGCCGCCCGCGTTGATCAGCTGGGTCAGTTCGGCGGGCTTGATGCCCTTGAAGCCGCGGAAAAGCCGGCGGATCTCGGTGACGATGATGGCCACGGTCAGGCCGACCAGGGCCGCGGACAGCATCGGGTTTCGGCCTGCAAAGGCCAGCAACTCTTCGTAATTCACTCAGGTCACGGGTCGATTAAGCGGGCGCCGATTGTCGCACAAGCCGGACGCGGCCCGTCACTGCCCCTTCCACAGGTCCGGCAGGCCGGCGGTCTGCCACCAGCGCTTGGCCTCCGGGTCCCAGCGCCAGCGCTCGACCACCACCACGGTGCGCTCGGCCTGGGTGTTCTGGTTGATCACCCCGATTTCGACGCGGCGCTCGACCACACCGCCATCCAGCGAGGCACTGCTGCGCTCGCGGTAGGACGACACGCGCAGCTGCGCATAGCGGTTGAGCTCGAACTCGGTCGGCGGGCGCTCCTTGCGCAGCTTCGGGTCCAGGTAGCCGATGGCATCGTCCATGCTGCCCCAGCGGATGGTTGCGCCGTAGGCGATCTGGGTCTCTTCCAGCAGCTTGCGCTGCTTGCGGCTGAGGTCATCGGCCGAGGCCACGGCGCTGGCCAGCAGCAGGGAACACAACAGGAACTGGATGAGGCGGCGCATCGGTGGTTTCCGCAGGGCGTCAGCCTGCCATCCTAACCTTTGGCGAAGGCAACGAAACGACCGCTGAACTCGGCAGCGGCCCGTCCATCGGCGCCGGGCTGGGTGGCGATGATGCTGATGCGGGCCTTGCGGCGCTGGCGGAAGGTGTTCAGGAAGGCGTCCCAGCCACTGGCTTCGGCCGCTTCGGCATGTGCGTGCAGGTCTTCGTACACCGGCGCCAGGTAGCGCAGATGGCTGTCGGCGACGTAGACCTCGGCGTCATGGCCGGCCAGGCGCAGACGCAGGCTGACCAGCGCCCAGCCGGACAGGGTGAGCACCGAGGCCAGGCTGCCGCCGAAGGCGTTGCCCTTGTCGTTGACATTGGCGGCCAGCGGCGCGGTGATGCGCAGCATGCCATCGGCGTAGCCGTCCAGGCGGATCTGCATGGCACGCACCGCCGGCATGCAGTCCAGCACGTCCTGCAGGGAAGCCAACGAGGAAGTCAGGGCATCAACGGACATCGGAGCAGCGACCACGACAACGAAGGGCCCGCATAATGCAGGCAATGGCCGACCATACGATACCCACTGGCGCCGCCGGTTCCGATGCGGGCTGGACCTTCATTTCACTGCGCCCGCAAGGACAGCATGCGGCGCTGCGCCGCGCCGTTGCCGGGCTGGGCGGGCAGCTGCTGGCGCTGTCGCCCTGGCGGTTGCAGCGCCTGAACGGCACGCCCGTGGTGCGCCAGCTGCAACGCGCGCTGAACTGCGATCGGGTGGTGTTCACCAGTCCGGCTGCGGTGACCGCCGCCGCCTCGCTGCTGCCCCTGGCCGACGCCCAGCGCAGCCCCTGGCTGACCGTGGGCGAGGGCACTGCGCGCGCGCTGCGGGCGCAGGGCGTGGCCGACGTACATGCACCGCAGCGGATGGACAGCGAAGGCCTGCTGGCGCTGCCGGTGCTGGCCGATGTGCAGGGCCTGCGCATCGGGCTGGTGACCGCGCCCGGTGGCCGTGGCCTGATTGCCGCCCGGTTGCAGGCCGCCGGTGCCACGATCGAGCGCGCCGATGTCTACCAGCGACGCCTGCTGCGTCTATCGCCGCGCGCGCGGGCGCGATTGACGCATTCAGCGTCGCCGTGGGTGCTGGCGGTAAGCAGTGGTGATGCGCTGGATCACGTCTGGCAGCAACTTTCGCCCCCGTTGCGCCAACGCCTGCAGGCCCACGCCCGCGTGGTGGTGGCCAGCGATCGGCTGGGCGAACAGGCGCGCGGCCTCGGCCTGCAGCACGTCGTGCGCAGCGCCGGGCCGACCGCTGAACAGCTGGTGGCGGCTGCACACGCGATGCTCACCGGCCCGGCAGCGACCTGAACAGGGACGGGCGTCACGCTTGCCGCTGTCGTCGGCAGCGGTGATGCTGTGCACAACGCGGCCTGCCGGAACCGACTGGCAACACAGCCGACAAGGAAGCCCGATGAACGACACACCGCCCGTTACCCCGCCCCGTCGCCCTCTGCGCTGGCTGCTGCCGCTGGCTGGGGTGGGCGTGCTTGGCGCGGGCGGCTATGCCGGCTGGTACCTCTGGCAGGTGCAACAGGACGCCCAGCACGCGCAGGCACAGACCACCGCCGTGCAGCTGCAGGGCCTGGAAGACACGCTGGATGCGCTGCGCCGCGACCAACGCGCTACCAGCCAGCGCCTGCAGGATGCTGCGGCCACCAACCGGGTGCTGCGCGACGAGATGCTGGGGCTGTCGCAGCGCAGCGCGTTACTGGAAGAAAACCTGGCCAAGCTCGCCGACAGTGCCAACCAGGGCCGGCAAGCGGTACAGCGTGATGAGGCCGAGCTGCTGCTGACCCAGGCCGCGCAGCGCCTGAACTACGCCGACGATGTGGAAGGTGCGCGCCGCCTGTATGCGCAGGCCGCCACCGTGCTGGCCGATCTGCCCGACAGCGAGGGCTTGAACCTGCGCCAGGCACTGGTGCAGGAACGCGACGCGCTGGATGCACTCGGTGCCGGCCCGCGCGTGCAGTCGCTGCAGCGCCTGGATGCGTTGGCCAAGGCGTTGCAGGGCCTGCCCTCGCAGATCAGCGGCGATGCCGCGCCACGCGCGGGCAAGCCGTGGTGGCAGGCCACGCTGGCGCCGTTCGTGGACATCACCCCGAGCCGCCAGAACGGCCCACTGACAGCGGCCGAGCGGCGCAATGCCGATGACGCGTTGCAGCTGGAACTGACCTTGGCGCGTGCGGCGATCGAACGCGGCGACCGCAGCGGCCGCGATACCGCATTGCAGCGCGTGGACCACTGGGCGCAGCGGCGCTGGCCGGATTCACCGGCCCTGCGCGCGCAACGTGCTGAACTGAAGGCCTTGCGCGAGCTGCCGTTGCAGGCCAGCAACACCGTTCTTGGCAGCACTCTGCAGCAACTGCGTACCCAGACCGACCGGAGGTAATCCCGCATGAAACCCCTGCAATCCCTGGTCGTGCTGTTGCTGGCCGTGGCCATCGGCGTGGTGGCCGCGCAATGGCTCGGCACCGATGACCTGAACCGCTACGGTGAAGTGACCCTGCGCTATGGCGGCTATGACTACCACAGCAACCTGCCGAAGGTGGCGTTGCTGACCGTGATCGGCGTACTGGTGCTGTGGCTGCTGTGGAGCCTGATCGCTGCGCCGTTCCGCGCCTGGGGCCGCTACCGCCGCAAGCAGGGCCGGGTGCGCCTGATCGACGGCCTGCAGGCCTATGAGCATGGCCAGTGGCAGCGTGCGGAAAAGCTGCTGGACGGTGCCGCCAAGGACCCGGAAGTGAGTGCGGTGGCATTGGCCAATGCGGTGCGCAGTGCGCAGGCGCGTGCCGACGGTACCGCTGGCGAAGCATTGCTGCAGCGCCTGGGCGAAAGCGATGCAACGCTGCAGGCGCTGCTGCGTGCCGAACAGCTACTGGCGCGCGATCTGCCGGTGGATGCGATCAACGCGCTGGACGCAGCGGCGATCCAGCCGTTGCCGCCGCGTGGGCTGTGGCTGCGCACCGAGGCACTGGCCCGCGCCGGCCGTGCCCACGAGGCCTATGGGCAACTGGGCGCACTGCGCCAAAGCAAGGTGCTGCCGGCCGATGCCAACGGCGAATTGGAAGCGCGCCTGGCGGCACAGGCGCTGCTGGAAGCGGCCGACGTCAACGCGCTGGCCGCACAGTGGGAAGCCACACCGAAGGCACTGCGGCCGACGGTGGACGTGGTCGGCGCCTATGCCAGCCGCGCGGTGGCCCTGAACTGGGATGAGCCGGCACTGCTGGCGCTGGAACACGCGCTGGATCAGCGCTGGGACGACGAACTGGTGGCGCTGTACGGGCGCCTGCCGGCCGAGCGCCTGGCCACCCGCCAGGCCAACCTGGCGCGCTGGCGCAACGTGCATGAGGACTCGGCGGCGCTGCGCCTGGCCCAGGGCCGGGTGGCGCTGGCCCAGCAGCAGTGGGATGCCGCCGATGCATTCCTGCACGAGGCGATCGCCGCCGGCGCAGGTGCACCGGCGTGGGAAGCGCTGGGTGAGCTGTTCGCACAGCGTGGCGAGCATGCGCTGGCCGCGCAGTGCCTGGCCAATGCGCTGCGCCTGCAGCGCGGCGAGGACAGTGTGGAACTGGTGCGCGGCGTCGAAGCGCCGGCACGTGCCACGGTGGAGGAGCAGCCGATTGCCGCGCAGCCGCCGGTGTATGACGCCAACGAAGAACGCGACGAATTCGGCAACCCGCGGTTGCCGTGAGAAGCGTGCCGGCCAACGGCCGGCACCCACCTGAGCAAGAAAAAACGCCGCCCGCTGGGCGGCGTTTTCATGTGGGACCCGGTAGCCGCCAACCTTGGTTGGCGCGCGGTCGCAATGCTCAGCGCTCGACGATCGCCACCACGCCCATGCCGCCGGCGGTGCAGATCGACACCAGTGCACGGCCACCACCGCGTTCGGCCAGCTGCTTGGCGGCGGTAGCGATCACGCGGGCGCCGGTGGCGGCGAACGGGTGGCCGGTGGCCAGCGACGAGCCCAGCAGGTTGATCTTGTCCGGGTCGATGCGGCCCAGCGGTGCGTCAAGGCCCAGGCGGTTGCGGCAGTAATCCTCGCTCTCCCACGCACGCAGGGTGCACAGCACCTGCGCGGCGAATGCTTCGTGGATCTCGTAGATGTCGAAGTCCTGCAGGGTCAGGCCATTGCGCTTGAGCATCTCCGGCACGGCCACGGTCGGCGCCATCAGCAGGCCTTCGCCATGCACGAAGTCCACCGCAGAGACGTGCGCATCGCGCAGGTAGGCCTGCGGTTCGTGGCCGTGCGCACGCGCCCACTCCTCGCTGGCCAGCAGCACCGCAGCGGCGCCGTCGGTCAGCGGGGTGGAGTTGGCGGCGGTCAGCGTGCCGCGGCCGGAGACCTTGTCGAACGCCGGCTTCAGCGTGGCCAGCTTTTCCAGCGAGGTATCCGGGCGCAGGATGTTGTCGCGCTCGACGCCACGGAACGGTGCGATCAGGTCGTTGAAGAAGCCGCGCTCGTAGGCGGCAGCCAGCTTCTTGTGCGAGGACACCGCCCACTCATCCTGCGAGTCGCGCGAGATGTTCCATTCCTTGGCCATGTCCTCGCAGTGGTCGCCCATGCTCTTGCCGGTGCGCGGCTCGGCCACGCCCGGGAACTCGGGCTTGAGCTCGGAGAACTTGAAGCCGGACGTGAGTGCACGGATCTTGTCGCCGGTGCTCTTGGCACGGTTGGCCGCCAGCAGGCGCGCGCGCAGCTTCTTGCCGTACACGATCGGCACGTCGGAGGTGGTGTCCGAACCGCCACCGATGCCCGATTCGATCTGGCCCAGCGCGATCTTGTTGGCCACGGTGATGATGCTGTCCAGCGAGGTGCCGCAGGCGCGCTGCAGGGTGATGCCGGGGGTCAACGGCGACAGGCCGGAGGACAGCGTGGCTTCGCGGCCCAGGTTCCAGTCGCTGGAGTGCTTGATCACCGCACCCATCGCCACTTCACCCAGCTGCTGGCCATGCAGGCCGAACCGTTCGACCAGCGCGCCCAGCGTACGGACCGACATGCCGAGGTTGCCGACATCCGAATACGCGGTGTTCTGGCGGCAGAACGGAATGCGGACGCCACCGAGGATGGCGACGGGACGAGCGTTGGGCATGGAGATACCTGGCATGGATGAGGGTGTCTGCAACATGGCCTGCACGACGGAGCAGGCATAATGGAGCCAAGTGTAGCTGCCGCCCTGTGATGGGCCAACCGTGGAACCATGAGCAAACCCGACCCCGCGATGAATGCCCTTGGCGTGCTGGCCCTGGAACTGGCCGGCGGCGAAATCCCCCGCCAGGCGGTGCTCAGCGCTGAACAGGCCGGTGAACTGGCCGAACGCGTCGGCCGTGACCTGTCCAAGCTGGTGCCACAGGTGGCCGAGCTGGACCTGGTGTTCGCCGCCGCCCATTTCGACCCGGCCGAAGTACTGCGCCCGGGCTGGCCGATCCATCGCCGCCTGGAAGAACTGCAGATGCGCGCGCCGGGCCGCAGCCAGGGTCCGCGTGTGCTGGCCTTCGGTGCCGATGCCAATGGCGATGTACCGCTGCCGTTCCAGGCCGATGCCACTCTGGTGGGCGGTGGCCTGCGCGTGGTGCCGTTCCTGCTGACCGGCAGCGATGTGGCCACCACCAACGCGGTCGCCGATGCGCTGGAAGAAACCCTGCTGGCCAACGGCATGGCGCATGCCGACACGGCGCTGATGGCGCAGAACACGTTCGGTGCACGCATCGAGCACGCGCGCTATTTCACCGTGAACGATCTGGCCGCGATGATGTCGATGCAGTACGACAACCAGGGCCTGGCCGCGCTGTGGCCGCTGATCGAGACCGCGATCATGGCGCCGGGCGAGGACGAGTGGCTCAATGCCGCGCCCGAACCGCTGCTGCGCTATACGCAGGGCGAGGCGCGCATGGCCTTGTTCGATCCGGCCGGCTGGTGTGCGCACTACAGCCACAGCAAGAACGACTGCGACCGCCTGAAGGGCATCTACGAGCAGTTCCTGATGCGCCAGCGGCAGATGGCTGCGGTGCTGGAAGCGCACGGCGTGCCGGTGCTGTTCGTGCACTGCGAGGCCGGCCAGGACGCGCGCGAACTGCTGGCGCGCTGATCTGCGGATGCGTGCCGCCGGGCATGGCCCGGTGCTACCGTCCAATTGCGTTCCGCCGGGGCGCGACCGCCATGCGTACTGCTGTAGAACCGAGCCCATGCTCGGCTCAGGTCCACCGAAGAGCAGCCGAGCATGGCTCGGCTCTACAGGAAGCGATGCAAAGAAAAACGCCGGTTTGCACCGGCGTTTTTCGTTTCCAACAGAAGCGCCCTTAAGGGGCCTTCTGGATCACCGCACAGGCCAGGCGCGCGCCGGCGTTGCCGGTCGGCTGGGTCTTGTAGTCGTCCGCATCGGCGTGGACGATCAGGCCGCGGCCGATGATGTCGAAGTCATCACCCTTGCCGATGTTGACGTTGCTCGATACCGGGCCGTCGATGGTGGCCACGCCCTGGTCGTCGGCCTTGATGTTGGGCATGTCACCGCCGTGGTGCGGATCGGTGGCGACATTGCCGTGATCCTGCTTGCCCGGATTGAAGTGGCCGCCGGCGCTCATGCCGTCCGGCGCGCTGCAGTCGCCCTTCTCGTGGATGTGGAAGCCGTGCTCGCTGCCCGGCTTCAGGCCGGTGATCTGGCCGGTCACGTGGACCTTGCCATCAATCACCTTGAAGGTGACGCTGCCCTTGGTCTCATTGCCCTGGGTCGGTGCCAGTTCGGCCGTTGCCGAAGCATCGCCCGCCGGTGCAGCCGCCGGTGCCGGGGCGGCGGCCGGTTCGGTGGAGGCGCCGTCAGCCGGCGCGGCCGGCGGGGTTTCAGCCTGCGGCGCAGCGGGCTGCTGGTTGCAGGCCGCCAGGCCCAGCGCGGCGATGGCCGCAAACAGCGAAGTGTGGATCAGACGCATTGGAATCTCTCCCTGGATGATGCCTGCAGTGATCAGCGGACAACCCGGATCACGCCACAGGCGATGCGGACGCCGGCATTGCCGGCGGGCTGGCTGCGATAGTCGTCGGCGTTGGCGTGCACGACCAGTGCACGTCCGGCGATATCGGTGGCGGCGCCTCCGCCAAGGGTAACGCCCTTGAGATGGAGATCGACGTTGGCGCGGCCCTGGGCATCGGCACGCAGGTTGTCCATGTCGCCCAGGTGATGCTTGCCGGTGCCGGCGCGGCCATGCGCGGCGCCAGTGGGGTTGAAGTGGTTGCCGGCGCTGCTGGCATCCACCGCGCTGCAGTCGCCGCGCTCGTGGATGTGGAAACCGGCCTGCTGCATCGGTTGCAGGCCACCGATCAGGCCGGTGATATGCAGGCCACCGGGCTCGACCATCAGTGCCAGGCGGCCACTGACGATACTGGCCGACGCCGGCGCCAGATTGGCCTCGGCCTGCTTGGCCGCGCTGACCACGGTGGGCGGCGGCGGGGTGGGTTCGGTCTTCTTCGGCGCGCTGCCACAGGCAGACAGCAGCACGGCGGCGGACAACGGCAGGATGGCAAAGGACAGGCGCATCAAGGACTCCTTGCAGGCAACACTAAGGACGGCATCGTCCATGAACGGTCAACGGTTCGGCAAGCGGGCGCGAGGAGGGTGTGCAGGGAACGTTCAATGGCCCCCGCGACGGCGCCCGGCGCCCAGCTTGCGGGTGAGGGTATTGCGGCCCAGGCCGAGGCGGGCGGCGGCTTCGGCGCGGCGGCCGTGGGTGATCTGCAGTGCGGCCTCCAGCAGCGCATGGTCGACCCGTTCGCGCACCTGCGCGTGCAGGCCCTCGGCACCTTCGGCCAGCTGCCGGCGTGCCCATTCGGCCAGCAACGTTTCCCACTGCCCGGGGTCGGCCGCGTGCGCGTGGCTGCGGCGGCCGCGCTTGCGGTTGAGCGCGGTATCGACATCGGCCACGCCGATGGTGTCGGCAGCGGCCAGCGCGGACATCCGCCAGCACACGTTCTCCAGCTCGCGTACGTTGCCCGGCCAGTCGTGCTCGCGCAGCGCCTGCAGGGCCGCGGCAGTGAGGCGTTTCGGCGGCGTATCCAGCTTGCGTGCGGCGGCGGCCAGGAAGGCGCTGGCCAGCTGCGCGATGTCCTCGCGGCGCTCGCGCAGCGGTGGCAGCTGCAGGCGTACCACGTCCAGGCGGTGCAGCAGGTCGGCGCGGAATTTTCCCTGCGCGACCAGCCCTTCCAGATCCTGGTGGGTAGCGGCGACCACGCGCACATCGACGCGGATCAGCTCGCGGCCGCCGACGCGGAAGAACTCGCCCTGCGCGAGCACGCGCAGCAGGCGCGTCTGCAACGGCAGCGGCATGTCGCCGATCTCGTCCAGGAACAGCGTGCCACCGTTGGCCTGCTCGAAACGGCCGATATGGCGCCGTTGCGCGCCGGTGAAGGCGCCGGCCTCGTGGCCGAACAGCTCGCTTTCCAGCAGCTCGGCCGGAATGGCGGCGGTATTGAGCGCGACGAACGGCCCGTGCGCGCGCGGTGATTCGCGATGCAGCGCATTGGCCACCAGCTCCTTGCCGGTGCCGGTTTCGCCGGTGATCAGCACCGCCAGCGGTGCCTGCGCCAGGCGGCCGATGGCGCGGAACAGCGCGCGCATCGGCGGTGTATCACCGACCAGCTGCGGCGGCTGGTCGCTGCCGGTTTCGAGCGCAGGGGTGGGCGCTGCCATGGCCGGTGCAACCGCCGGCAGCACGCGCTGCGCCAACGCCACCGCATCGTCCAGATCGAACGGCTTGGACAGGAATTCATGCGCCCCGCCCCGGAACGCACCGGCGGTGCTGGCCACATCGGTATAGGCCGACATCACCACCACCGGCAGCTGGGGCAGCGCGGCCTTGAGCTTGTCCAGCAGCACCAGGCCGTCGTCGCCGGGCATGCGCACATCGGTGAACAGCAACGCCGGTGGCGGACCTTCGTTCAGGGCCTGCAGCGCCGGGGCGGCGCTGTCGAAATCAATGACCTGGTATCCCGCCTCGCGCAGCGCGGTGCACAGCACGAAGCGCACCGCGCGGTCGTCGTCGACCACCCAGATGCGCTGCGCGGCGGTGGCAGATTCAGACATCGCGCGGGGACTCCTCGGCCGGTGCGGCGCCGTTGCCGATCGGCAGCAGCAGGGTGAACACGGTATGGCCCGTACGCGAACGATAGGTGAGCGTGCCGCGATGTTCGCGGGCGACCTGCTGGGCCAGCGCCAGGCCCAGGCCGGTGCCTTCGGCACGGCCACTCACCAGCGGCAGGAACAGGTGTTCGGCCAGTTCTTCGGGCACGCCACGGCCGTCGTCGGCAATCTCCAGGCGCAGGGCCAGCGTGTGCAGCTGCTCGGCGATGCGCACGCCATGCTCCACGCGGGTACGCAGGGTGATGCTGCCGGCGCCGGCCTGGATCGCATTGCGCACCAGGTTCCACACCGCCTGGGTGAGGCGGTCGGCATCGCCATGGAATTCGGGAATGCTGGGGTCGTAGTCGCGCTGCAGGCGTACCGCCCAGCCGGCCTCGTTCTCGGCCAGGCGCAGCACACGCTCCAGCGCGGCATGGATGTTCAGTTCGGCGTGTGGCGCGGCCGGGGCCGGCGACAGCAGCTGGTCGAGCAGGCCATTGAGCCGCTCGATCTCCGAGCCGATCAGCTCGATCAGCTCGCGTTCGCTGGCATCGCGCTGGGCGGCGCGGCGGGCCAGCAGCTGCGCCGCGCCCTTCAGCCCGGCCAGCGGGTTGCGTAGCTCGTGGGCCAAGCCTTTCAGCGCCGCGCTGAGCGCGCTGGGCAGCGCCTGGGTCGGGTCCAGCCCGGGGAATTCATCGACTGGATGCGCCTCCAGCAGCCAGCCGCCATCGTCGCGGCGGCTCATCCAGCCCTCGGCGAAGCGCGGCGCCTCGCCGGGCACTGCCAGCGCCAACCGGTTCAGGCGCAGGCTGTCGCGCTCGTCGCGTGCGAGGAAATGCGCCAGCGCCTCGCCCTGCACTTCCAGTGCCGCCAGTGGCTGGCCCAGCAGGCGGCGACCGCTGACGCCCAGCCAGCGGCCGAAAGCCGGATTGCAGCCGACGATGCGGCCATCGGCGCCAGCCCACGCCAGCGGCGTGCCAAGCGCATCGAGGGACGGCGGGGGTGCGGGGTCGGACATTGCACCAATGTAGTGCAAAACGCGGGGTTCGGGGTCAGAGCCCTTTCCTG
>NZ_LLXV01000080.1 GCF_001431665.1 Stenotrophomonas beteli
CCATCCCACGGAATGCCCGCTGTTGCTGTTGCTTTGGCCTCGGCAGGTGCAGGGCTGCAAGCCCTGCCGAACACCTACCTGCGGGGCGCAAGCTGCTCGAGCATTTCCCAGGACTTCAGCCCGCGCGCGCCCAGGTGATGGGCCAAGACCCGCCGCATCGGCAGGCGCAGGCTGGCCAGATCGGCCGCGCCGGGCTCTTCATCGGCGGCCAGCGCCAACAGCGCCGAACCCGTTGCAGCCGCCTGGCGTTCACCGCCGCGCTCGCTCAGCAACCGTTGCGCGCCTTCCTGCGGGTCCAGTTCATAGCGCGCCGCCGGATCGATCGGCTGGCCGTCGCTGGCGCTGTCCAGCTCGAAGCCCAGGCCCAGCGCGGCCAGCAGTTCGCGCTCGAAGCGGCGCAGCGTCCAGGCCAGGCCAGCCCCCACCGCCAGGCGCGCGCGCGCCTCGCCATAGGCCAGGTACATCTCCGGCAGCGGGTCCTGGCGCGGTGCCAGGCGCAGGGTCAGTTCACTCAGATAGAAGCCGGCCAGCATGGCCTGGCCGACCAGCCTCGGCGCCGCATCCAGCGCCTCGGCACCCCGCAGCTGCGCCAGTTCACCGCGCTGCTGCGCACTGAAACGGATCCATTGCAGCGGCTGCAGGGCAGCACGCAGCACCTGCCCTTTCGCAGTGGAAACACCACGCGCAAGCAGGCCGATGCGGCCGTGCTGCGCGCTCAACACCTCCACCAGCAGGCTGGTCTCGCGGTAGGCCCGTGCATGCAGCACGAAGCCGGTGTCGTCCTCGATCAGCATCGAAGCGACCGCACTGGCTTACTCGTAACCGAAGGCCTTCAGTGCGGCCTCGTCGTCGGACCAGCCTTCGCGCACGCGCACCCAGGTTTCCAGGAACACCTTGGCCCCGAACAGGCGCTCCATCTGCAGGCGGGACTTGGCACCGATCTCCTTCAGGCGCGCACCGCCCTTGCCGATCACGATGGCCTTCTGGCCCTCGCGTTCGACCCAGATCACCGCACCGATGCGCAGCAGGTTGCCGTCCTCGGTGAAGCGCTCGATCTCCACCGTGGTGGCATACGGCAGTTCCTCGCCGAGCTGGCGCATCAACTGCTCGCGCACCAGTTCACCCGCCAGGAAACGCTGGCTGCGGTCAGTAATCTCGTCTTCGCCGAACATCGGCGGGGCTTCCGGAAGCAGCTTCAGCACGTCGCGCACCAGTGCTTCCAGGCCATTGCGCTTCTGCGCCGAGATCGGGTGCACGGCGGCGAAATCGCGGCCTTCGGTCACCTGCTGCAGGAACGGCAGCAGCGCGCCCTTTTCCTTCAGGCGGTCGATCTTGTTGACCACCAGCACCACCGGGATGCCGGCGTCGCGCAGCACGTTGAAGGCCAGGCTGTCCTCTTCGTCCCAGCGACCGGCTTCGATCACCAGCAGGCCGGCGTCGACGCCTTCCAGCGAGCCGCGCGCAGCGCGGTTCATCACCCGATTCATTGCCCGCTTCTGCACCTTGTGCAGGCCGGGGGTATCGACCAGCACCAGCTGGCCTTCCGGATAGGTGGCGATGCCCAGCAGGCGATGACGCGTGGTCTGCGGGCGGTTGGAAACGATGCTGACCTTGGCGCCGACCAGCGCATTGGTCAGGGTCGACTTGCCCACGTTCGGGCGACCGATGACGGCCACGCTGCCGCAGTGATGGGGAGTTTGTTCGCTCACTTGGAATCCAGTTGTTCAAGGACGGCCGCAGCCGCCTGTTGTTCGGCAATCCGCCGCGAGGCGCCTTCGCCCTCGATGCTGGCGGCGGGGTCGGCTACGTTGCAGCGTACCCGGAAGTGCTTGGCGTGGTCGTCACCGGATTCTGACACCAGTTCATACTGCGGCAACGCCTTCTGTCGGGCCTGCAGCCACTCCTGCAGGCGGGTCTTGGGGTCCTTCTCCGGACGGCCGGTGGCTGGCAGCGCGTCCATCGAGGCACTGAACCAGGGCAGCACCACTGCCCGGCAGGTCTCGAAGCCGGCATCCAGATAGATCGCGGCCACCACGGCTTCCACCGCATCGGCCAGGATCGAATCACGGCGGTGGCCGCCGGATTTCATCTCGCCCGCGCCCAGGATCAACCGGTCACCCAGTTCCAGGGTACGGGCGATCACCGCCAGCGCGCCTTCACGCACCAGTTCGGCGCGGGCACGGGTCATCGCGCCTTCGTCAGCCTTCGGCCAGCGCTGGTACAGGGCCTGGGCCACCATCATGTTGACGATGCTGTCGCCCAGGAACTCCAGCCGCTCGTTGTGCGGCGCACCGGCACTGCGATGGGTCAACGCCTGCTTCAGCAGCGCCGGGTCGCGGAAGGGATGACCGATCAGGTCGCCACGTTGGAAAGGTTTATTCGGCACCGCTTCGGGTCAGGTCCTGGGTTGAATCGAATTTGCCAACCACATCGAGGTTGCCGATCAGGGGACGGCGCACCTCGTAGTTGACCTTGAGGGTCCAGCCATTGTCGCGCCGATCGAACTTCACGTTGGCCGGCTTCACATTGTCGGAGTAGTTGATGTACAGGCGCTTGAAGAACAGGTCCTGGATCCGCGCCGGCTCCATGCTGCCCACGCCCGGCTCGTTGGCCAGGCTCTTCATCGCCGACCGCACCGCGTAGTACTCCTGGTACATCGGGAACAGCTTCATGCCGATGTAGAGGAAAAAGCCGACCACGATCAGGACGATCAGGAACGAGGTCAGGGTCATGCCACGCTGCGTGTTCATCGTCTTCATTGCGTTCTCCCCAGATACGCGTTGGATGTGAAGGTGGTCAGTTGATGCCCGGTCAGTTGATGCTCGAGCCGATCCGCGACGGCTCGAAGCCATCCTTGCAGAACCATCCCTGGCAGTTCAGCCAGATCAGGAAGGCCTTGCCGCGCAGGTTCTCTTCCGGCAGCAGGCCCCAGAAACGGCCATCGTCGCTGTTGTCGCGATTGTCGCCCATCACCAGGTACTTGCCGGCCGGCACCGTCCACTGGCCCTGCCCGCGCGGGTAATCGGTCTCCAGCACGGTGTGGGTGCGGCCCGGCAGGTGCTCGACCAGCAGGTTCGCGCCCTCGCCCTGGCCCTTGTGGCCGGCGTAGATGCCCTTGTTGTCGTACTTCAGCGGCTCGCCGTTGAGGACCACGCCATCGCCCTCGAAGACCACGGTATCACCGGGCACGCCGATGACGCGCTTGATGAAGTTCTCGCCCTTGGCCGGATCGTTGTCGCCATGGCCGGGGAAGTGGAAAACCACCACGTCGCCACGCGAGGGCTCGCCGAACGGCACGATCTTGGTGTTGCTGATCGGCAGGCGCAGGCCGTAGGAGAACTTGTTGACCAGGATGAAATCGCCGATCAGCAGGTTCGGCATCATCGAGCTGGACGGGATCTTGTACGGCTCGGCGATGAAGCTGCGCACGATCAGCACGATCGCCAGCACCGGGAAGAACGCACGCGAGTAATCCACCAGCACCGGCTCGGAATCGAGCAGGCCTGCGCGCTGGGCGCGACGCTTGGCAAGGTACAGCTTGTCCGCGAGCAGGATCAGGCCCGAGGCCAGGGTCAGCACGACCAGGAGGATCTCAAACAGTTTCATTCAGGGTCCTTTGCAACGTCACCAGACGACCGGCCCCGCAGGGCCGGTGCGGGCTTACTTGTTGTCCATCTGCAGCACGGCCAGGAACGCTTCCTGCGGAATCTCCACGCGGCCGACCTGCTTCATGCGCTTCTTGCCTTCCTTCTGCTTTTCCAGAAGCTTCTTCTTGCGCGAAACGTCGCCACCATAGCACTTGGCCAGCACGTTCTTGCGCATCGCCTTGACCGTGGTGCGGGCGATGATCTGCGAGCCGACGGCCGCCTGGATCGCCACGTCGAACATCTGGCGCGGGATCAGGTCCTTCATCTTCTCGCACAGCTCGCGGCCGCGGCGATCGGCGTGGCTGCGATGCACGATCAGCGACAGCGCATCGACCTTGTCACCGTTGATCAGCACGTCAACGCGCACGAACGGGCCGGCATCGAAGCGCACGAAGTGGTAGTCCAGCGAGGCATAGCCACGGCTGACCGACTTCAGCTTGTCGAAGAAGTCCAGCACCACCTCGGCCATCGGCAGCTCGTAGCTGATCTGCACCTGGCTGCCGAGGTAGTTGATGCCGATCTGGCTGCCGCGCTTTTCTTCGCACAGCTTGATGATGTTGCCGATGTACTCCTCGGGAGTGAGCACGTTGGCACGGATGATCGGCTCGCGGATCTCCTCGACCTGGTTCACTGCCGGCAGCTTGGCCGGGTTGTCCATGTTGATGATCGAGCCGTCGGTCTTCAGGACCTCATACACCACCGTCGGCGCGGTGCTAATCAGGTCCAGGTTGTATTCGCGTTCCAGTCGCTCCTGCACGATTTCCATGTGCAGCATGCCCAGGAAGCCGCAGCGGAAGCCGAAGCCCATCGCTTCGGAGCTTTCCGGCTCGAAGCGCAGCGCGGCATCGTTCAGGCGCAGCTTGTCCAGCGCTTCGCGCAGGTCCGGGTAGTCCTCGGCATCGACCGGGAACAGGCCGGCGAACACGCGCGGCTGCATTTCCTGGAAGCCCGGCAGCGGCTTCGGCGCCGGGTCGCCGGCCAGGGTCAGGGTGTCGCCGACCGGCGCGCCGTGCACGTCCTTGATGCTGGCGGTGACCCAACCCACTTCACCGGCCCGCAGCGCCGGCAGCACTTTCCGCTTCGGCGTGAACACGCCGACGTTGTCGACCTGGTGGTTGCGGCCGGTGGACATCACCTGCAGCTTGTCACCGGCCTTGATCTCGCCCTGCATCACCCGAACCAGCGACACCACGCCCAGGTAGTTGTCGAACCAGGAGTCGATGATCAGCGCCTGCAGCTTGTCGGTATCGCGCGGCTGCGGCGGCGGAATGCGGTGCACGATCGCTTCCAGCACGTCCTGCACGTTCAGGCCGGTCTTGGCACTGACTGGCACCGCGTCGGAAGCGTCGATGCCGATCACGGCCTCGATCTCGGCCTTGGCGCGCTCGATGTCGGCGGTGGGCAGGTCGATCTTGTTGATCACCGGCACCACTTCCAGGCCCTGCTCCACGGCGGTGTAGCAGTTGGCCACCGACTGCGCTTCCACGCCCTGGGCGGCGTCGACCACCAGCAGCGCGCCTTCGCAGGCGGCCAGCGAGCGGCTGACCTCATAGGAGAAGTCGACGTGGCCGGGGGTGTCGATGAAGTTCAGATGATAGGTCTGCCCATCCTTGGCCAGGTACGGCAACGACACCGACTGCGCCTTGATCGTGATGCCACGCTCGCGCTCGATCGGGTTGGAGTCGAGCACCTGCGCTTCCATCTCGCGGGCCTGCAGGCCACCACAGAGCTGGATGATGCGGTCGGCCAGCGTGGACTTGCCGTGGTCGACATGGGCGATGATGGAGAAGTTGCGGATGTTCCGCATCGAATCAGAAGACATAGGTGGCGGCGGCGCGCGGCGTCGTCAGGGTAACGGTCGATTATCGCATGCCCGGCGCCCCGCCGCGAAAGCGGCCTCATCGGGCCGGGCCCGGAATGGCCGAAGCCCCGCCGGGGCGGGGCTTCGGGGGAACCACGGGGCCGCCCGGGCGGCCCGGGCAGGCCTTACTGGCCGGCCTTCACCGCCACGAAGGCGCTGTTGCCGTTGCCGGTACGCACCAGCAGCATCACCACATCGTCCTTCCTGAAGCTGGACAGCGCGCGGTTGAGGGCGTCCACGCTGCCGACCGGGGTGCGGCCGACCTGCAGGATCACCATGCCCGGAGACAGGCCGGCATCACGCGCCGCCTGGCCCTTCACCCCGGTGATGCGCACGCCTTCGTTGCCGTCCAGGCCGAACTGCTTGCGCTGCGGCGCGGTCAGGTCGCTGACATCCAGGCCCAGCAGGGCCACCGCACCGCTCTGTGGCGCGGCATCGGCATTGGCCGTCGCCGGACCACGCGCAGTGCCCGGCCCGTCTTCGCTCAGTGCGGTCAGGGTCGCGCCCAGTTCACGCGGCTTGCCGTCGCGGTAGACGACCAGGTTCACCTTGCTGCCCGGCGCCATCGCACCGATCAGCGGCGGCAGGTCGGACCAGCTGTTGACCGCGCTGCCGTTGACCGAGCGGATGACATCGCCCACCTGCACGCCGGCCTTGGCCGCCGCACTGCCCGGCACGATCTGGTTGACCAGCGCCCCCCGGCTGTCCGGCAGGCCCAGGCCCTGCGCCTTCAGCGAATCGATCGGTTCGACCACGGCGCCGAGCTGGCCACGGGTGACCTTGCCGCTCTTCTTGATCTGCTCGACCGCGCTCATCGCCAGGTCGATCGGAATCGCAAAGCTGATGCCCATGTAGCCGCCGGAGGCGGAGAAGATCTGCGAATTGATACCGACCACTTCACCGCGGGTGTTCAGCAGCGGACCGCCGGAGTTGCCCTGGTTGATCGCCACGTCGGTCTGGATGAACGGCACGTAGCGCTGGTCGGGGCCCCCCGTACTGCGGCCGACGGCGCTGACCACGCCCGCGGTAACGGAATGGTCGAGGCCGAACGGCGAGCCGATCGCGACAACCCACTGGCCCGGCTTGAGCGTGTTGGAATCGCCCACGCGCACGGTCGGCAGGTTCTTGCCGTCGATCTTCAGCAGGGCGACGTCGTACTGCTGGTCGCTGCCCACCACCTTGGCGGTGAATTCACGGCTGTCGCCCAGCTTGACCTTCACATCGCTGGCGTCGGCCACGACGTGGTAGTTGGTCAGCACATAGCCGTCGGGCGAAATGATGAAGCCCGAGCCCATGCCACGGCCCTTGATGCTGGGGCCGCCATCCTGCCCGCCCGGGCCCTGCCCCGGCATCGGGAAGTCCGGCCCGAAGAAGCGGCGGAAGAACTCCGGCATGTCATCGTCGCCCATCGGGCCCCGCGAGGCCTGGCGGTTGTTGCGGACGATGGTGGTATCGACGTTGACCACGCCCGGCCCGACCTGTTCGACCAGATTGGTGAAGTCGGGCAGGCCACTGACCAGCGGCTGCGCCGGCGCCCGCGCGGCCGCGGCCGGCGCGGGCTGGGTCTGCGCGACGGGTGCAGGCGCCTGCGCGCAGGCCGCCAGGGGAAGGGTCAGGGCCAGCAGGCCAATGGCCTGCGTGCGAAGTCGGGGAATCATCGGACGGCAACCTCCGGGTCGGATGGAAAGAGGAATACGGGCCCCGCCGACGGCGGGGCGTGAAGGCCCGGCTCAGTCGCGCGGGCGCGGCGGCACCGGCAGGTCATCCTGCAGGCGCGGCTCGAACGGGTAGAACGCGGCGCCCCCGGCGTGGGCCGGGAAGCTCGCATTGAGCGCGCCACCGGCAGCGGGCGCCAGGCTGGAGCGCGGCCACGGCCGCGCCTGCAGCCCACCGACCTCACCGAACGGCAGGTTGCGGTTGGCGTTGGCCGGCACGGTCGGGGTCAACGGCGCCGGCGCGGCGGCGATGGCCCGTTGCGGGGCCTCATCGCGCTGTGCGGCACGCCCAGCCTGCTGGGTACGCGTGGCGCTGGCACGGCGGGCGTCCTGGCGGCGGCTGGAGGCGGCCATCGCCACGGCCGGCGCAGCAGCCACGGCCATCGCGGCCGTGTCCACCGACGCCTCGGTCACCGGGGCCGGCGCGGTCGGCGCCGGCGCCAGTTCGGCCTGGCTGGCGATCACCTGCGGCGCCAGCGGTTCACCCGGCGTCGCCTCCTTCAGTTTCTCGCCGCCGATGAACAGGGCGACGGCGGCCACCGACGCGGCCAGGGCGGCGCCACCGCCCCAGGCCCGCCAACCACTACGGCGCACCTGGCGGCGGGATTCGACCTGCGGCGTCGGCTCGGCCGCGATGGCGGCAGCCACGGCCGCACTGAAGCCAGCGGGCGCCAGTGCCGAGGCCTGCCCGCGCATCACATCGCCCAGCAGCTGCCAGCGTTCCTGGCAACCGGCCAGCTCGGGGTCGTGCTCCATCCGGCGCAGCAGGAAACGCGCTTCATCGGCACCCAGCTCGCCATCGACCAGGGCCGACAGCTGCTCGCGGTGACGCTGGTCCAGGCGCTGTCCGGCAGGTGATTGATGGTTCTGCGATTCGTTGAACGGGTTACTGGTCATACGCGGCTCTTCTCACGGGTGGCGCTGCCGATGTCCAACAGCGGCCGGAGTTCGGTGTCGATCGCCTCGCGCGCCCGGAAGATCCGTGAGCGCACGGTGCCGATCGGGCACCCCATCTTCTGCGCGATATCCTCGTAGCTCAGGCCTTCCACCTCGCGCAGGGTGATCGCTGACCGGAGTTCTTCCGGCAGCGCGTTGACGGCTTTCATCACCGTCTGTTCCAGCTCCTGGCGCATCAACTCGCGTTCGGGCGTGTCGGTGTCGCGCAGGCGGGTACCACTGTCGAACTGTTCGGCATCGCCGATGTCGATGTCATCGGTCGGCGGCCGTCGATTATGTGAAGCCAGGTAGTTTTTGGCGGTATTCACGGCGATTCGATGCAACCAGGTTGAGAACTGGGCATCGCCGCGGAAACTCCCGATCGCGCGGTAGGCGCGGATGAAAGTGTCCTGGGCGACGTCCTGACATTCGCTCCAGTCGGCGATGTAGCGACCGACCAGGGCCACGACCCGATGCTGGTACTTGCGTACCAGGACATCGAACGCGGCACTCTCGCCGTGCTGCACGCGCCGGACCAGCTCCAGATCCAGCTCCTGTGGTGTATCAACCTCGGCCATTGGGGGCCGCACTCCTGTCAGCCCAACCGACGTCGGGCAATGAGACTGCCAATCCCGGGAAAAGTTCAGTCGCCGATCACCTGGCGCCGCACCAGCTTTTAACCACCGTTCCGTTAGCGTCCCGGTCCACGGCCATGGATCCGGGGGCGCCACTCCCCTGCTATTGGGATTTGACGCGGGGGAAACAACCTCTGGATCATAGCTGCTTCTCCATACACAACCGGATGGAACGTCCATGCTCTCAGGCTTCGATGGTCTCCGCTTCAGCCACTGGCACCCCGAGATCCGCGACGACGGCGTGGTGGTTCTCTCCCTGGATCGTCAGGACAGCAGCGTCAACGCGATGTCGCAGGATGTGCTGCTGGAACTGGGGGACCTGCTGGAACGCATCGCGCTGGATCCGCCCAGGGGCGTGGTGATCCAGTCGCTGAAGAAGGCTGGCTTCATTGCCGGTGCCGACCTGAAGGAGTTCCAGGAGTTCGACCGCCGCGGCACCGTCAACGATGCCATCCGTCGCGGCCAGTCGACCTACCAGAAGCTGGCCGAGCTGCCCTGCCCGACCGTGGCGGCCATTCACGGCCACTGCCTGGGCGGCGGCACCGAGCTGGCGCTGGCCTGCCGTTACCGCGTGGCGTCCAATGACAGCAGCACCCGCATCGGCCTGCCGGAAACCCAGCTGGGCATCTTCCCGGGTTGGGGCGGCAGCGCGCGCCTGCCGCAGCTGGTGGGCGCCCCGGCGGCCATGGACATGATGTTGACCGGCCGCACCCTGTCGGCCTCGGCCGCGCGTGGCATCGGCCTGGTCGACAAGGTGGTGGCACCGGCGGTGGTGCTCGACACCGCCGTGGCGTTGGCCCTGTCCGGCACCACCCGCCCGTTCAAGCAGCGCGCCACGGCGTGGGCCACCAACACCTGGCTGGCGCGCACCCTGCTGGCCCCGCAGATGGTGAAGCAGGTCGCGCGCAAGGCGAAGAAGGACCAGTACCCGGCGCCGTACGCACTGATCAGCACCTGGCAGCGCAGCGGCGGCAAGCCGATCCAGGCCCGCCTGGACGCCGAGCGCCGCGCGGTGGTGAAGCTGGCCAGCACTCCGACCGCGCGCAACCTGATCCGCATCTTCTTCCTGACCGAGCGCCTGAAGGGCCTGGGCGGCGGTGATTCCGGCATCCGCCACGTGCACGTGGTCGGCGCCGGCGTGATGGGCGGCGACATCGCCGCGTGGGCCGCCTACAAGGGCTTCGAGGTGACCCTGCAGGACCGTGAGCAGCGCTTCATCGACCCGGCCATGGAACGCGCGCAGGCGCTGTTCGCCAGGAAGGTGCGTGATGAAAGCAAGCGCCCGGCGGTAGCCGCGCGCCTGCGTGCCGACCTGGAAGGCCATGGCGTGGCCGAGGCCGACCTGGTGATCGAAGCGATCATCGAGAACCCCGAGGCCAAGCGTGCGCTGTACCAGACGCTGGAACCGAAGATGAAGGTGGACGCACTGCTGACCACCAACACCTCGTCGATTCCGCTGGTGGACCTGCGCGATCACATCCAGCGCCCGGCGCAGTTCGCTGGCCTGCACTACTTCAACCCGGTCGCGCAGATGCCGCTGGTGGAAATCATCCACCACGACGGCATGGCGCCGGAGACCGAACGCCGCCTGGCCGCCTTCTGCAAGGCGCTGGGCAAGTTCCCGGTACCGGTGGCGGGCAGCCCGGGCTTCCTGGTCAACCGCGTGCTGTTCCCGTACATGCTGGAAGCCGCCACTGCCTACGCCGAGGGCATTCCGGGCCCGGTGATCGACAAGGCTGCGGTGAAGTTCGGCATGCCGATGGGGCCGATCGAACTGATCGACACGGTCGGGCTGGACGTGGCCGCCGGCGTCGGCCGCGAGCTGGCACCGTTCCTGGGCCTGCAGATCCCGGCCGCACTGCAGACGGTGGAACCGGACAAGCGTGGCAAGAAAGATGGCCAGGGCATCTACCCCTGGGAAAACGGCAAGCCGAAGAAGCCGGACGTGGCCAGCGATTACCAGGCCCCGGCCGATCTGGAGGACCGCCTGATCCTGCCGCTGTTGAACGAGGCGGTGGCCTGCCTGCACGAGGGCGTGGTGGCCGACGCGGACCTGCTGGATGCGGGCGTGATCTTCGGTACCGGTTTCGCGCCGTTCCGCGGCGGTCCGATCCAGCACATCCGTGCGGTCGGTGCCGATGCGATCGTCGAGCGGTTGAAGGCGCTGCAGCAGCGTCACGGTGACCGTTTCGCCCCACGCCCGGGCTGGGACAACCCCGCCCTGCGCGAACCGGTGGTGTGAGTTCATCGGCCGGGCCTGCGGCCCGGCACCCGCAGAGGCAACGTCAAATTCCACAGCAGAAGCCAGAGCCGGAGCAACAGCCGGCTCTGGCTTTTCTGTTTATTGGGCGGGGCGGTGTCGGGTTGCGGGGAGTCAGCCGCGTGGGTGCGGCTGGCAAGCCTTCACGGACGTACTTGCGGCGTCCCCGCAATCCGACATCGCCCCGCCCTCCCACGGAATGCCGCTCTGGCTCTTGCTTTGGACGTTGCATTTAGCAGGTGCAGGGCGCAGCCCTTCCGAAAAACCCCCAACCCTCGATGCGGGAACTTGCCCGGGTGCCCCGCGCTGGCGGACGCCGAGAAGTTGCAGG
>NZ_LLXV01000081.1 GCF_001431665.1 Stenotrophomonas beteli
ACAGCAACGGCAACATCCTGCAGGCCGGTGACACCGTCACCGTGATCAAGGACCTGAAGGTGAAGGGCTCTTCGATCCCGCTCAAGCAGGGCACGGTGATCCGCAACATCCGCCTGGTCGAGGACGACGCCGAACACATCGAAGGCAACTCGGACAAGATCAAGGGGCTGGTGCTCAAGACCTGCTTCCTCAAGAAGGCCTGAGCCCCTTCAGCGCCGCACCTGCTGCTGCGCGCGCCAGCGGGCCAGGCTGTCCAGCTTGGCCTGGTAGCGCGCCTGCTGCTGCGCGCCGCCCAGCTCCTGGGCGCGCAGCAGTTCACGATCGGCACGCCCAAGCTGGCCGGACAGGAAGTACACCCGCGCCAGCCCGAAGTGGAACTGATGGGCGGTGTCGTACAGGCGCACGGCCTGCCGGTAGTAGCGGATCGCATCGTCCAGCCGGCCGGCACGCTCGGCCTGCGCACCGAGCATGTACTGCGCGAACGGATCCTCGCGTTGCACCGAGCGCAGGCGCTGTTCCAGCGCCTGTGCCTGCACCACCATCCCCAACCGGCGGTACAGCGCGCTGACGTTGCTCAGCGCCGCATCCTGGCGCCCGTCCAGGTGCAGGGCCATTTCCAGCGCACGGCGTGCGGCAGCGGTATCGCCACTGCGGTTTTCCAGCACGCCCAGATTGTTCCAGGTGGCAGCGAAGGTGGTGTCCTGCGCCAGCGCAGCGTTGAAGAACGCGCGTGCGCCGTCCAGGTCGCCACTGGCCATGCGCTCGGCGCCCCGGTTGTTGTAGAAGTGCGCCAGTGCCCGTGACGGGCTGATCGGTTGCGGGCCGCGGCGGTCGTACAGCACATTGCGATCCAGGTCGACGGTGGCGAAGCGGCCGCCGAAGCCGACCCCGGCATTGACGTGGCCGACGCTGTAGACAAATCCCTGGTCCTGGTCCTGGTACCACGACACCACCTGGCCGACTTCCTGCACGCGCGCCTGGATGCCGGCTTCGCGTGCCAGGGCCACGAACATCAGCGTGAACGCCAGGCAGTTGGCGCGGCGCTGCTGCCAGATTTCGGCGACGGTGAGCGTGGCATCGGCGTCGTACTGCAGGTCCAGTCCATGGCGGTCGAAGATCATCTCGACCAGCGCCTGCAGGCGCTGCTCGCGCGAGAAACCACGACGGATCACCTGGGTGCGCAGCATCTCGCGCATGGCCGGCGGAACATCCAGGACCTGCGACGGCGCTGGAATGTCCACCACGGCGCTGCGGGTGGGAGAGGCCGCAGGCGGGGCGTCCAGCGCGAAGGCGGACGCTGTGGCCAGCGCGGCCAGCACGATGACCAGGGATCGGGCGGCAGGACGGTACATGACGGCTCCCGGCAGCGGCGGGCGCTCCCGCCTGTGGCGAGTGTAGACCGGCCATTGCACGGGTGCAGCGACCGTTGGTCGGCGCGCGCGTTCATCCACAGTGGATGTGGACCAGCACGCGACAAAGCTGTGGACAACCGTGCCGGGACCACGCGCGGCAAGCGATGTGAGTGCATGGTGAAAAACTCGCCAGCTTGCCCGAGGCCCGCGCAGGCGGGATGATCCGGCCATGGACTTCTCACCACTGGTACTTGCCCCGGCGCAGTGGCAGGCATTGCAGGACAGTTATGCAACGCCGCCACGGGCCTACCATCACTTCGGACACGTGCGCGCCGTGTTGCAGCACTGCCAGGAGGTGGCTGACGGCCCCGGCTGGCAGCAACCGGCGGAAGTCTACCTGGCCGTGCTCTACCACGATGCGATCTACCAGGCCGGTCGCAAGGACAACGAAGCCCGTTCGGCGCAGCTGGCGCTGCACGCGATCGCGCAGGCGCCGGAACTGGCTGCGGTCGATAGCGGGCGGGTGGAGCAGCTGATCCTGCTGACCGCCCGCCACGGCGAACTGGGGCCCGACGATGTCGATGCCGAAGCGGCGCTGTTCCTGGACTGCGACATGGCGATCCTGGCCGCGCCCGAACCGGTGTTCAGCGCCTACGACCGTGGCGTTGCCGAGGAGTACAAGGGCGTGGTGCCTGGCTTCCTGTATCGCGCCGGGCGCCGCCGCTTCCTTCAGGGCCTGCTGCGCAAGCCGCGCATCTTCCTCAGCGACTTCTTCCACCAGCGCCTGGATGCGGCGGCGCGCGAAAACCTGCGCCGCCAGCTGGGCGGCTGAGCGGGGCCGTTACACTGGCACCTGTTCTCCACCCATGCTGCACGCCACCGTGTCCGTTACCGATCCCGATCCCCGTCCGCTGCCGCCGGAAGAGCCTGCTCCCAACGAATGCTGCGGTAGCGGCTGCCCGCTGTGCGTGCTGGATCTGTATGCCGACGAACTGCAGCGCTACCGCAAGGCCTTGGCCGAATGGCAGGCGCGCCATCCGGAGGCAGCGCCATGAGCCGTGCGCGCCCGGCGGCACTGCTGGCACTGGTGGCCTTGCTGTTGTTCGTGGCTACCGCGTTGTGGACCCAGTTCGCGCGCACCGACCTTGACTGGGTTCGGGCCACGCTCAGCCTCTACCTGCATGGCCCGTGGGGGCTGGCCTTGCGCGCGGCGTACTGCCTGCTGGCGCTGGCCATCGCGGTGCTCGGCATCGCGCTGTATCGCGCCAGCGTCGGCCCACGCCGCAGCGCCGCCGCACCACTGCTGTTCACCGTTTCCGCGCTGGGCCTGGCCACTGTCGCCATCGGTGACAGCTGGTTGCCCGGCGCGACCCCGCTGCTGGCGCCGTTCATCCATGGCCTGGCGGCCAACACGGCGTTCCTCTGTGCCAGCGTCGGCATGCTGCTGCAGGCCTGGTACCTGCGCCGCGAGCCCGGCTGGACGTCCGCGGCCGGCCTGCTCTGGGGCTGGGCCTGGCTGGCCTTCGTGCTGCTCTGGCTGCACGTGCTGTGGCGTGCCGGGCCGCCGCGCGGGCTGGGGCAGAAGGCGGTGATCGTGGTGATCGTGGGCTGGCTGCTGTACCTGGCGTTGGCCTTGTACCGGCGCAGCCGCCGCGCTGCGGCACACTGAAGCCCCAACGGCCTGCACCGGTACGTGCCGTGCACGCGGCGGCGGCGTATCGTGTGCGCATTCCACCGGGGATGCGACATGAAGCGTGCAGGGCTGGGCAAGGCAATGAGTGTGGTACTGGCGCTGGCCGCGCTGCCGGCAACGGCGAACGCCAGCGTGCAGCAGTTCAGCCATGGGCGATTCGAGCAGATTCCGGTGCACATGCCGGCCGGTACCCCGCAGCGGGTGGTGATCTGGTTCCATGAGGCCAGCGCCGGTGGCGATACCAGCCGCCTGCCGATCGAGGCGCTGCGTGCCGACGGCGCACTGGTTGCCGCGGTGGACATCGCGCACCTGCGCGGGGTGCTCAAGCGCGAAGGCAATCCCAACTGCTCGTTCGGTGCAGGTGACGTGGAGAACTTCTCGCGCTGGCTGCAGGCTTCGCTGCATCTGCCTGGCTATCACCTGCCGCTGGTGGGCGGTGACGGTGAAGGCGCCGAGATGGCCTACACCCTGGCCGCGCAGGCCGACACCCAGGTATTTGCCGGCCTGGTGACCACCGGCTTCTGCCCGGACCACAGCCACGAGCGCATGGTCTGCGGTGATGGCGTGAAGCACGGCAGGCTGCAGCCGGCCGAGCTCAATTTTCCCTGGTTGAGCGCCGCCGGTGACCACGGCTGCAAGGCGGGTGAATCCAGCCGGTTCGTGCAGCAGGTGGCGATGGCGCGCGAGTTCAAGCGCACCGCCCATGGCGATGCGTCACCGGGGCTGGTGGCCGCAGCCCGCGTACTCGGGGCGCAGGCCGGGGTCAGCCTGGCGCCGCCACCGGCCGCACTGAAAGGGCTGCCGGTGGTGGAAATGCCGGCGGCCGGCAATGGCGACACGCTGGCGGTATTCGTATCCGGTGACGGCGGCTGGGCCGGGCTGGACAAGGAAGTGGCGTCCTCGCTGAACGAGCATGGCGTGGCCGTGATCGGCATCGATTCGCTGCGCTACTTCTGGAGCGAACGCACCCCGAAGGGATTTGCCGCCGACCTGCAGAAGATCATCGATCACTACCGGCAGCAGTGGCGGCGCGACAAGGTGATGCTGATTGGTTTCTCGCAGGGCGCCGATGTGCTGCCGGCCACCATCAACCAGCTTGATGCCGGCACGCGCGAGAGCCTGGAACGCATCGCGTTGCTGTCGGTGGGGCGCAAGGCCGACTTTGAATTCCACGTCAGCAACTGGCTGGGCGGTGGGGGCGATGGCCTGCCGATCGCGCCGGAAGTGGCCAGGCTGCCGGCGGCACAGACCCTGTGCGTATATGGCGACAAGGATGACGATGCACTGTGCCCGGACCTGCCGGCCAATGATGGGGTGAAGAAGGTCAAGCTGCCCGGCGATCACCACTTCGGCGGCGACTACGACCGCCTGGCCGAGGTGATCCTCAAGGGCGGTATGTAGCGCTTGGTAGATGCCGGCCTTGGTCGGCGCTGGGGCAGAGGGCGCCTTGGGGATGAGCGTGTCGACCAAGGTCGACACCTACCGTGGCAGGTAGCGCCGGGCCACGCCCGGCGCAGCGGGGGTGTCAATGGCGCCGCGGATCCAGCGAGATCAACCGCGTGGCATCCAGCAGCGCCGCCGGCAGATGCATGCCGCCCGGCGCGGCCAGATAACGCGGCCGCCACTGCGGGTCGAACTTGGACTTGAAGCGACGCAGCCCACTGAATCCGTAGAAGCGTTCGCCGTGCCGTGCCAGCAGGCCGGCCAGGCGGTTCCAGCGCCCGGCCAGGCGATGCTGGGCCAGCCCCGACAACGGCGCCATGCCCAGCGAGAAGCGCGCATAGCCCTGCGCACGCCCCCACAGGAACAGCTCGATGAAAAGGAAGTCCATCGTGCCCTTCGGCGCTTCGTTGACGTGGCGCATCAGGTCCACCGACAGCTCGGCACCCGCCGGTGCCTGCCACAGGTTGGCGAACGCGACGATCTGTCCTTCGGCCTCGACCAGCGCCACCGGAAAGCGCACCAGGTAATCCGGGTCGTAGCTGCCCAGCGAGAAGCCCTTCTCGTCGCCGGCCTTGTCTTCCAGCCACGCGTTGGAGATCGCGTGCAGGCGCGGCAACAGGCTGGGGATCTCTTCGGTAGGTGCCACCCGGAACGACAGCCCGCTGCGCTTGCCACGGTTCCAGGCCTGGCGCAGGTCGGCGCGCTCGCGGCCTTCCAGGCCGAAGTCGTGCAGCGGCACCATGGCTTCCTCGCCCAGCTTGACCAGGCCCAGGCCGAGGTCGAGATAGGTCTGCCAGTAGGTTTCGCCCACCTGGTAGAACACCGGGCGCAGGCCGAGCCGATCGGCTTCCTCGCGGAAACGCCAGATCAACGCGCGCGCGACCTCCGGCGGACCGACCGGATCGCCCATCGCGATCAGCGAGCCGCCATAACGCTGCATCATCACAAAGCCCAGCTTCGCATCATCGCGCAGCACCGCCTTGTCGGCGGTCAGCACCAGGCAGGCCTGGGTATCGGTGGCGCCGGCCAGCACCGGTGCCAGCGCCTGCAACGTGGCCTCATCGGCGGCGGGCAGCGGGCTGCGCGTGCTGTGCAGCAGCCGCGCCAGGCCGAACATCACCAGCGCGATGGCGACCACCAGCAGCGCACGCAACGCACGCGGTGCGTTGCCGGACAGCGCGAACTGCCACCACAGCTCGTTCTGGTATTCGACATGGCTGTAGGTGAAGAACAGCAGCCAGGTGACCGCCACCAGCACCAGGCCCAGGTTGCGCAGCCAGGGCCAGGACCAGGCTTCGTCCAGCAGCGCGCCCTGGCGGTAGAACTCGCGACGCGCCGCCCACAGTGCCATCGCCACCAGCACCGCCGAGACCGCGATCAACGGTTGGCCACCGCGCAGCCACAACGGCAGCGGCGTGACCACGCACACCGCCATCGCCAGCATCCACGCAGCATGGCTGCGCCGCGCCAGGCCCTGGCCGATCAGCAGCAGCGCCACGCCACTGAGGCTGCCGATCAGGTGCGAGGTTTCCAGGATCGGCAGCGACGCATTGACCAGGTGACGGCGTGGCGTCGGCAGCGTGCCGTCGATGACCAGCGCGGCGCCGATGCTGAACACCGCCAGCGCGATGATCTGCGGCAGCCACGGGCGCAGCGCGTTCCAGCCGGCACGGGTGGCGCCGGCGCTGGCCTGCAGCGGCTGCCGCAGCGCGGGTGCAAGCGCCAGCAGCGTGGCCAGCAGCAGCGGCAGCACGTAGTAGGTGACGCGGTAGATCAGCGCCGCCGCCAGTACCGCCGCCGGCGCCACCTGCGGCAACAGCTTCAGCAGGCTCCATTCGAACACGCCCAGGCCGGCTGGCACGGTCGAGACCAGGCCGGCCAGTACCGCGACCAGGTACAGGCCGACGAAGCCGGGCAGGCCGGTTGGCGTGGAGTCGGGCAGCAGCACGTAGAACGCGGCGCTGGCCAGCACCAGTTCGATCACGCTCAGCATGGTGACGCCGATCATGGTGCGGCGGTCAGGCAGCCACAGCGCATGGCCGAACACGCTGAACTGACGTCCCTCGCGCCCCACCAGCAGCAGGGTGGCCGCGTAGGCGAGCAGGGCGACGATGCCGACCACGCGCACCGCATCGGGATCCAACGGCAGCGCCAGCGCCGCCGCCGCCGGCTCCATGCACAGCGCCACGCTGATCAGCAGCCACGCACCGAACACGAAGCCCAGCGTGCTCATCAGCACCACCTGGCCGATCTGTGCCAGGTCCAGGCCGGCCGTGCGATAGCCACGCAGGCGCACCGCGCCACCGGTCAGTGCAGCAAAGCCCACGGTCTGGCCCAGGGTGTGCGCCAGGAACGCGGTGATGCCCACGCGCGCCGGATGCACGCGGATACCGCTGCGGCGCAGGCCGATGGCATCGAAACCGATCAGGCACGCATAACTGGCCAGGCCCAGCACCACGGTGAGTGCGATCTGCGTGCCGCTGAGCTGGTGGAAGGCGTGGCGGATGGCACGGTAGCCGTTCTCGTCGAACTCGTTGGCCAGGCCATGCAGCGCCAGGGCGAGGATCAGCAGCGGGACGACGATGGTCAGGACCCGCTTCCATGCCGGGGTGGAGGAAGCGGTGGTGGGGTCGGTGGTTTCGGTCATCGGCGCAAGCGTGCGTCAGGGAGGGCGAGGGCAGTGTCAATGCAGGCGTGGCGCATCGTGCGCCTGTCTTCGGCATTTGACCAGCGGCGGTGTCGGAAGCGGGTAGTGACCGCGTGTGCAGGGGTGTCCTGCACCCACCGTCGACCGGTTTGGAGGACAATGCAGGCCTGATCACCCGCAGGAGCCACGCCCATGATGGAGCGTTACGACGTCGGACCGCGCATGTCCGAAATGACCGTGTACAACAAGGTCGCCTACCTCTCCGGCCAGATTCCGGAGGACACCAGCCAGGACATCACCGGGCAGACCCGGCAGGTGCTGGCCGAGATCGACAAGCTGCTGGCGCTGGTGGCCAGCGACCGCCAGCATGTTCTGCGCGCCGAAGTATTCCTGGCCGACATGGCCGACTTCGATGGCATGAACAAGGCGTGGGATGAGTGGGTGGTGGAAGGCGCGACCCCGGCCCGTGCCACGGTCGAGGCCAAGCTGGCCCATGCCGAATGGAAGGTCGAGATCGTGGTGACGGCGGCGGTGCCGTAACGGCGGGATGGGGTCAGATCCCTTTCCTGCGGAAAGGGATCTGACACCCCTGTTACAGGGGCAGCAGCTCGATGCAATCCACCGGGCACGGCGGGATGCACAGCTCGCAGCCGGTACACAGATCGGCAATCACCGTGTGCATGTACTTGGCGCCGCCGACGATGGCGTCCACCGGGCAGGCCTGGATGCACTTGGTGCAGCCGATGCAGTCGGCTTCCACGATCAACGCCACCTGCGGCGCCTTGTGCTCGCCGCGCGCACGGTCGTAGGGCCTGGCCGGCACGCCCAGCACCTGCGCCAGTGCACGCGCACCGGCATCGCCACCCGGCGGGCAGCGGTCCACATTCGCCTCGCCACGCGCCATCGCCTGCGCGTACGGGCGGCAGCCGTCGTAGCCGCACTGCCCGCATTGGGTCTGCGGCAGCAGGCGGTCGAGGCGTTCGGTCAGGGGCGGGATCAGGCTCATGCGTGGCGAAGGCTGCGCGTTGGATTCACTTCAGGGGTTTGCCGCGGAACCAGCGCTCATGGGCGAGCGCCAGCATCGGCTTGTCTTCGGAACTGTCGCCGTAGGCATGGATGCGCACGTAGCGCGACAGATCGAACTGGCGGCGGATGTGCTCGACCTTGCGCGGGCCGCAGTCGCCGCCGGCGTAACGGCCGGTCAGGCGGCCGTCCTGGCTTTCCAGGCGATTGCAGATCAACTGCAGGCCCAGCTGTTCGCACCACGGCCGCAGGTACAGGTCCAGCGAGCCGGACACGATCACCACGGTGTGCTGCTGTTCCTTGTGCCAGCGGATCTGCTCCAGCATTTCCGGGCGCACCACATCGGGCAGGAACTCGCGCGAAAAGCCGGCGGCCAGCGTGGCGATGTCGTCGCTGTGGCGGTCGCTGAAGGTGAGGCGGGTGACGCGCGCGCGGATGCGCTCGGCCGAGATCAGTCCCAGCTTGTACGCGGCCAGCCACGGGCCCACTTTCCACCACGCCTGCGCCAGCTGTTCGGCGGTGGCGACGCGACGCAGGAAGCGGCCATAGGTGTCGCAGGTGGTCACGGTGTGGTCGAAGTCGAACAGCGCCAGTTCCATTGCGTTGCCTCCCATGGCAGTGCGTCGCGGTGCCGGCGGGCGCGGCCAGTGGCCACGCCCACGCGGGGCATCAGCGGACCGGCATGCCCGGCTGTGCACCGCTGTCGGCGTCCAGCAGCGCCAGCGCACCGCCGTCGAAACCGGCCGACAGGATCATGCCTTCGCTCAGGCCGAAGCGCATCTTGCGCGGGGCCAGGTTGGCGATGAACACCACGCTGCGGCCGACCAGCGTTTCCGGCTCGCCGTAGCTGCCACGGATGCCGGAGAAGATCTGGCGCTTGCCCAGCTCGCCGGCGTCCAGTTCGAAGCGCAGCAGCTTGTCCGAACCTTCCACGAATTCGCACACCAGCACTTTGCCGATGCGCAGGTCGAGCTTGGCGAAATCGTCGATGCCGATGTAGGCCGGGGCGTCGGCGCCCTTGGCCTCGTCCTTGGCCGGTGCCGGTGCGGCCGGCTTGGCGGCCTTCACCGGGGATGCGTCGGCCGTGGCGGCGGGGGCGGCCGCGGCGGCCGGCTGCAGGGTGTCCTTGGAGGCGTCGATCATGGCGTCAATCTTCTTCGGGTCGATACGGGTGAACAGCGGGGTGTACTCGGTGATGCGGTGGCCCAGCAGCGGTTGCGCCAGCTCGGTCCAGTCGTTCACCGGCGCGGCCAGGAAGGCCTCGGCCTGCGCGGCAGTGGCCGGCAGCACCGGCTTCAGCGCGGTGACCAGCACGCGGAACAGGTTCAGGCCCTGGCTGCACACCGCCTGCAGCTGCGCGTCGGCGCCCTCCTGCTTGGCGATCACCCACGGCTTGACGTCGTCGATGTAGCGGTTGGCTTCGTCGGCCAGGGTCATGGTCAGGCGGATGGCCGCGGCCGGGTCATTGCGCTCGTAGGCTTCACGGATCGGCGCCAGGCCGTCGACGAAGCGCTGGTACTGCGCCGCATCGGGCAGCTGCGCGGCCAGCTGGCCATCGAAACGCTTGCTGATGAAGCCGGCGCAGCGGCTGGCTAGGTTGACGAACTTGCCGACCAGGTCGGCGTTGACGCGGGCGATGAAGTCACCCAGGTTCAGGTCGAGATCGTCCACGCCACCGCCGGACTTGGCCGCGTAGTAGTAACGCAGCGCTTCCGGTTCCAGGCCGGCATCGAGGAAGGTGCGGGCCATCACGAAGGTGCCGCGCGACTTGCTCATCTTGGCGCCGTCCACGGTCAGGTAGCCGTTGACGTGCAGGCGGGTCGGCGCGCGATGGCCGGTACCGTGCAGCACCGCCGGCCAGAACAGGCCGTGGAAGTTGACGATGTCCTTGCCGATGAAGTGGTGCAGCTCGGTGCTGGTACCGGCACGCAGGTGCGCGTCGAAGTCTTCGCCGATCCTGCCGCACAGGGTCTGGAAGCTGGACAGGTAGCCGATCGGCGCATCCAGCCACACGTAGAAGTACTTGCCCGGCTGGCCGGGAATCTGGAAACCGAAGTACGGTGCATCGCGCGAGATGTCCCACGCACGCAGGCCACCTTCGGCATTGAGCCACTCACCGAGCTTGGCCTTCACGCCGGGCAGCGCTACGTCGCCGGCCAGCCATTCGCGCAGGAACGCATCGAAGTGGCCCACCTCGAAGAAGAAGTGCTCCGAATCGCGCATTTCCGGCGTGGCACCGGAGATCACCGAACGCGGTTCCTTCAGGTCGGTCGGTGCATAGGTCGCGCCGCACACTTCGCAGTTGTCGCCGTACTGGTCGGGGCTGCCGCAGTTCGGGCAGATGCCCTTGACGTAGCGGTCGGGCAGGAACATGCCCTTGGCCGGGTCATAGAACTGCGCCACCGAACGGCGGCTGATGTGGCCGGCCGCTTCCAGCTTCAGGTAGAACTGCTCGGTCAACGCCTTGTTGGCCGCCGAATTGGTCGAGTCGTAGTGGTCGAAGGCCACGCCGAAGGCGGCGAAGTCACGCTCGTGGCTGGCCTGGATGTTGGCGATGAAGGTTTCCGGAGTGACCCCGGCCTTCTCGGCCGCCAGCATGATCGGCGTGCCGTGGGTATCGTCGGCGCAGACGAACCAGGCCTTGCCGCCGCTCATTCGCCGCGCACGCACCCAGATGTCGGCCTGGATATAGCCGACCAGGTGGCCCAGGTGAAGCGGGCCGTTGGCGTAGGGCAGGGCGGTGGTGACGAGCGCGGTACGGGTCATGGTCGCGGGGTGAAGCCGAGGGGAACCGCAGAGTATCGCATGCCCGCAACGAGGTGACCCGGCCGGGGCCGGGTCACGAGGGGATTGCGCGGGCCGCCGGGCTCAGTCGCGGATCCAGGTCTGGGTGCGGCAGATGAAGGCGATGCAGCCGGACACGTCCAGCTTGTTGCCGCCCGTCTGCAGTTCCAGCTTGGATTTGTAGACCTTGCCGGTGGCCGGGTCGAGGATCTGGCCG
>NZ_LLXV01000082.1 GCF_001431665.1 Stenotrophomonas beteli
TATCAAACAGGGGCAATCCTGCTGGGACAACGGCGGGTAGTTTAGTTCGGAAGGGGGGCGCCCTGCACCCGAAGAGGCCAGAGCAACAGCAACAGCGGGTTCCCTGCGGGAGGGCGGGGTGGGTTCCAGTTGCGGGGGACGCCGAAAATACGTCCATGTAAGCTCGGTCGCCGCATCCATGCGGCTCACGCCCCTGCGCAGCCCACCCGCCCGGCCTCTGACAGTTTCCGTGTGCGTCCGCCACGGAAAATCAAGAAAAGAAAAGAAAAGTCAAAGTCAAAAGCGGGTCGCTTCGCTCGCATCCACGCGTGGCGTGGATGTGTGTCGACCAAGGTCGACACCTATCAACAGCGGAGCGGGACGTGATGCGCCGCGATCTGTCAGAGGTGGGGCGGTGTGGGCTTGCAGGACCGTTGGCGCCATGGATGGCGCCATCGAGCCCCCAGGGACGGGTTTACGGCGTGTCCTGCAAGCCCACACCGCCCCGCCAAACCCACAGCCCAACCGCCGCTGTTGCTGTTGCCGTTGCTCTAGCCTTCCAGCGGGTCCCGGGCCGCAGGCCCGGGCAACAAAACCCTACCGATCGTCGTGCAGGGTGCCGCCCGGCAGGAATACCCACGTGCGGGTGACCTGCAGGATATCGATCGCATCCTCGGTCTTCGGCAACGGCGGGAACGGCTGCGCCAACTGCACCACCCGCAGTGCCGCCTCATCCAGCAACGGTGTGCCGCTTGAACGCAGGATGCGGCTGCTCTCCACGCTGCCATCGCGGCGCACGCCTACGCTGATCACCACCTGGCCGCCGAGCCGGCGTTGCCGTGCCTCGTCCGGATAGTTCAGGTTGCCCACCCGCTCGGCACGATCCACCCACGCCCGCAGGTAGTTGGCATACGCATACTCGCGCGTGCTGGCCGACACGAACTTGCGGTTCGGGCGCTTGGCGTACTGCGCCGAGCGCAGATGCACCTCGGCCGCCAGCCGCGCCATCTCGGCATCGCGCTGCTCACGTGCCGTCAGCGGTGCATCCGGTTCCGGCTGCTCCGGGGTCGGCCGCGCCTGGGCCTGGGCCACCGTTTCCTCGCCATTGCGGCTGCTGACCACGCGCGCCTGCGGCGGCGGGACGGGCGCGGCCGCTTGTTGCTGCTGCGGCACCGGGCTCAGTCCGGCCTGGGCCTGCGGAACGATGCCGGCCTGGTTGTCGCGCGGGCGCTGCGCACGGTCGTGCTCGCCGCCACCTTCCTGGCTGGCGGCGGCAAGGAAATCGGCCTGCTTCGGGGTCAGTGCGGTGCGGGTCTGGCTGAAGATCACCTCCAGCGTCGGCACCAGCGGTGCATCCCCCTTCACCGCAAAACCCACGCCCAGGATCAGCAGCGCGTGGACCAGCACCGACAGCGCGATGGTCGCCCCAAGCCGCTGCGCTTCGCGTGGCGGCGGGGGCAGGACGGCAGGCGCGGCGTGCATCAGCGCAGGCCGGCCTCGAGTACGTCGAACAGGGTGCCGGCGATGTTCAGGCCGTACTGTGCATCCAGCTCGCGCACGCAGGTCGGGCTGGTCACGTTGACCTCGGTCAGGTAATCGCCGATCACGTCCAGGCCGACGAAGCGCATGCCGCGGCGCTTCATTTCCGGGCCGACCTGGGCGGCAATCCAGCGGTCGCGCTCGCTCAGCGGGCGGCCTTCGCCGCGACCGCCGGCGGCCAGGTTGCCGCGGAACTCGTCACCCTGCGGGATGCGCGCCAGGCAGTAGTCCACCGGTTCGCCATCGACCAGCAGGATGCGCTTGTCGCCGGCGGTGATGTCGGGAATGAACTTCTGGGCCAGCGCCAGCTTGCGGCCGCCGTCGGTCAGCGTTTCCAGGATCACGTTCAGGTTCGGATCGCCCTGGCCGCTGCGGAAGATCGAACGCCCGCCCATGCCGTCCAGCGGCTTCAGCACGGCCTGCCCGTGTTCCAGGGCAAAGGCCTTCAGCGCCTTGGCGTCGCGGCTGACCAGGGTCGGCGGGCAGCACTGCGGGAACAGCAGGGCAGCCAGCTTCTCGTTGTAGTCG
This sequence comes from Stenotrophomonas beteli, assembly GCF_001431665.1. Taxonomy (GTDB): domain Bacteria; phylum Pseudomonadota; class Gammaproteobacteria; order Xanthomonadales; family Xanthomonadaceae; genus Stenotrophomonas; species Stenotrophomonas beteli. The sequence goes on from NZ_LLXV01000082.1 coordinate 2,047, forward strand.
CGCAGGCCCTGCGGGTTGTTGACCACGCAGGCGCCAGCGGCGGCGGCCACGTCCAGCACCTGGGTGTCGTAGACATACTCGGCGTCGACCGGCGGATCCTTGCGCATCAGCACGATCTGGCCCGGGCCGAATTCGGTACGGCTGAATGCGCCCAGTTCATACCAGCCGGCCGGGTCGTCGCGCACCTGCAACGGCGCGGTCTGGGCCACCGCCACGCCGCCTTCCAGGGCCAGTCCGCCCGGGCGCACGTAGTGCAGGGCATGGCCGCGGCGCTGGGCTTCCAGCAGCATGGCGAAGGTGGTGTCCTTGGCGATCTTGATGTGGGCGATGGGGTCCATCACCACGATGACGTTCAACGGCATGGGCGCACCTGTCAGGCAAGGCGTTGATGGTAGCGGCAACGCCGCCCGCGTGCCTGCCTGCCGTACCGCAACGCAGCGTCCGCCTGGCGGCAGCGCAGTCATTGCGAACCCGGTCACGTTCAGCAGTGCGCCACGCCCCGCCCGATGGGGCGCCCTTGAAGCGGGCGCGGAAAGTGCGATATAGATACGCTTTCGTAGCGGCCCCCGCCAAAGATCGGGCCGTTCGCTTGGGGATAGGCAATGACTGAAAACACGACTGCGGGCGGGGAACTCGCAGGACTCCGGGTGATGGTCATCGATGATTCGAAGACCATCCGCAGGACTGCGGAAACGCTGCTCAAGCGCGAAGGCTGCGAGGTGGTCACCGCCACCGACGGCTTCGAGGCGCTTGCGAAGATCGCAGACCAGCAACCGCAGATCATCTTCGTCGACATCATGATGCCGCGCCTGGACGGGTATCAGACCTGCGCGCTGATCAAGGGCAACCAGCTGTTCAAGGCGACCCCGGTGATCATGCTGTCGTCCAAGGATGGCCTGTTCGACAAGGCGCGGGGACGCATCGTCGGCTCGGAGCAGTACCTGACCAAGCCTTTCACGCGTGAAGAACTGCTGGGTGCCATCCGCACATACGTCAACGCCTGACCAGGGGGGAAAGGCACAATGGCTCGTATCGTCCTGATCGAGGATTCACCGACCGACCGCGCGGTGTTCAGCCAGTGGCTGCGCCGTGCCGGGCACGAAGTGCTGGAAGCGGACAACGCCGAAGACGGCCTGCAGCTGGTGCGTGACCAGGTGCCGCAGCTGGTGCTGATGGACGTGGTGCTGCCCGGCATGAGTGGCTTCCAGGCGACGCGGGCGATGGCCCGTGACGCGGCGATCAAGCACATCCCCGTGATCATCGTCAGCACCAAGGCGATGGAAACCGACAAGGCCTGGGGGCTGCGCCAGGGCGCGGCCGATTACATCGTCAAGCCGCCGCGCGAGGATGAACTGATCGCGCGGATCAACGAACTGGTGACCTGATGCGCTCGCCCTTCGACATCCTGGAAGCCTACGAACGGCGCAGCCTGGCCCATGCGGTGCAGCTGCCCGAACGCCAGTTCGCCCAGGACCTGTGGCGCGGGGTGGGCTACCGCGTTGGCCAGCGCCGGCTGGTGTCCGATTTCCGCGAAGTGGTGGAGATCGTGCCGATGCCGCCGGTCACCGCGGTGCCCTGTGCCCAGCCCTGGCTGCTGGGCGTGGGCAACCTGCGCGGCAACCTGTTCCCGGTGGTCGACCTGAAGTACTTCCTGGAAGGCACGCGCACCGTGCAGCAGGAAGGCCAGCGCGTGCTGATCATGCGCCAGGCCGGTGGCGACGTCGCACTGACCATCGACGAACTGTTCGGCCAACGCAGCTTCGAACAGGACCAGCAGATCGAGGCCGGTACGCTGGCCGAAGGGCGTTACGGCCACTTCGTCGATCGTGCCTTCCATGCCGACGGCCATGACTGGGGCGTGTTCTCGCTCTCGCTGCTGTCGCGCACCCCTGAATTCCGGCAAGCCGCGGCCTGAGGCCGGGCGTCGCCCCCTGCATTGAAGATCGAGGTTGAACGATGAGTACTGCTTCGGACGCCACCAAGACCGGCAAGCTGCGGCTGGGCGGCAGCAACCTCTGGTTGTTCCTGCTGCTGGCATCGATGATCCTGTTCGGCGTCAACACCGGCGTCGCCACCTGGCAGGGCAGCCGCCTGGCCGACGCCGGCTCCAAGGCCGCCGATCTGCAGGTGCTGTCGCAACAGCTGGCCAACCAGGGCCGTGATGCCGTCGGCGGCAACGCCCAGGCCTTTACCGCCTTCAAGGCCACCCGCAACGCGATCGAACAGAACGTATCGACGCTGCAGGGCCGTTACGGCAAGGAACCGGGCGTCTCCGGGGCCATCGCCAGGCTGGGCGAAACCTGGGCGCCGCTGGGCAAGCAGGCCGGCCAGCTGGTGGCCAGCGAGCCGGCGGTGCTGGCCCTGGCCGGCAACGCCAACAACTTCACCGGCGCCGTGCCGGGCCTGCAGGCCCAGCTGAATGAGCTGGTGCGCGCGATGTCCGCCTCCGGGGCACCGTCGTCGCAGGTCTACAGCGCACTGCAGCAGGTGGTGGTGGCCGGCTCGATGGCCCGCCGCGTGACCGAAATGCGTGCCGGCGGCAGCGCCGCGGCGACCTCCGGCGATGCACTGGCGCGTGATATCACCGTGTTCTCGCAGGTGCTCGATGGCCTGCGCAACGGCAACGAGGAACTGGGCATCACCGCCGTGCGCGGTGCCGCTGCCGTGGCCGCGCTGGAGCAGTCGCAGCAGAAGTGGGAAGCGATGAAGCAGGACGCCGACGCGATCCTGGCCAGCTCGCGCCAGCTGTTCGCCGCGCAGTCGGCGGCCACCGCGCTGGGCCAGGGCTCGGCGCACATGCTCGATGACAGCCGCAAGCTGTTCGACGCCTTCTCCTCGTTCGGCTCGGTGTCCGACACCCGCCTGTTCCCGAACTTCTGGATCGGTGTGGTGTCCGGTGCGCTGTCGCTGATCGCGATCATCGGCTTTGTCTCCACCAACGTGCGCAGCCGCTCACGCGAGCAGGAACTGCGCTACCAGACCCAGGTGGAGTTCAACAGCCGCAACCAGCAGGCGATCATGCGGCTGCTGGACGAAATCTCCTCGCTGGGTGAGGGCGATCTGACCGTCAAGGCCTCGGTGACCGAGGACATGACCGGCGCCATCGCCGACGCGATCAACTACGCCGTGGATGAGCTGCGCCACCTGGTGACCACCATCAATGACACCTCGGCCAAGGTCGCCGTGTCCACCCAGGAAACCCAGGCCACCGCCATGCAGCTGGCAGAGGCCGCCGGCCACCAGGCCAACCAGATCACCTCGGCCTCGGACCGCATCGGCGAAATCGCGGCGAGCATCGAACAGGTGTCGCGCAACTCGGCCGAGTCGGCCGACGTGGCACAGCGCTCGGTGGTGATCGCCGCCGAGGGTGCCGGCGTAGTGCGCGAGACCATCCAGGGCATGGACCAGATCCGCGACCAGATCCAGGAAACCTCCAAGCGCATCAAGCGCCTGGGTGAGTCGTCGCAGGAAATCGGCTCGATCGTGGAACTGATCAACGACATTTCCGAGCAGACCAACATCCTGGCCTTGAACGCGGCCGTGCAGGCAGCGTCGGCGGGTGAAGCCGGCCGCGGTTTCGCGGTCGTGGCCGACGAAGTGCAGCGCCTGGCAGAACGTACCTCCGGCGCGACCCGACGCATCGAAAACCTGGTCCAGGCCATTCAGGCCGACACCAACGAGGCGGTCACCTCGATGGAGCAGACCACCGCTGAAGTGGTGTCCGGTGCGCGCCTGGCCGAGGACGCCGGCACCGCGCTGACCGAGATCGAGCGCGTGTCCAACGCCCTCAATACCCTCATCAAGAACATCTCCATCGCCGCCCAGCAGCAGTCGGCCGCGGCCTCGGACATCACCCGCACCATGGGCGTGATCCGGCAGATCACCGGCCAGACCTCGCAGGGTGCCGGGCAGACCGCAGAGTCGATCGGCCACCTCGCGCAGCTGGCGGCGGACCTGCGCCGTTCGGTCGCCGACTTCAAGCTGCCGGCGTGACGCGGGCAGGGCGGCGAGCAAGGAACCAGTCGATGAAGCATTTCCATTCCCCACGCCAGAATCCGCGCGGCCACCGCGCGGCGGCGAACGGAGCGCGTCCATGAGCAGTCTGCGCGATGCGATGAGCCACGCAGCGCTGGGCTGGGTCAAGCCCGAGCTGGACGAGACCCTGCGCCAGGTGCGCAATGAGGTCGAGTACTACGCGGAAGATCCGACCGATGCCAGCCGCATGCGCATCTGCGCCGGCTATCTGCATCAGGTGCAGGGTACGCTGCGCATGGTCGAGCTGTATGCCCCGGCGATGGTCGCCGAGGAGCTGGAACAGCTGGCCGGCGCCATCGGTGGCGGCCGCGTGCCCGATCGCGATGAAGCGTGCGCGACCCTGATGCGCGGCAGCGTGCTGCTCCCCGATTACCTCGAGCGCCTGCAGAACGGTCACCGCGACATTCCGATCGTGCTGATGCCGCTGCTCAACGAGATCCGCGCCGCGCGCGGCGAAGAGGGCGTGCATGACAGCGTGCTGCTGGCCTTCGCGCCGGACAGCATCACCGCCACCGAAGCCGAGCTGGACCATGCCCGTGGCAGCCTGAGTGGCCGCAACCGCGAGCTGCTCGATACCGTGGGCAGCGCGGTGAAGGAAGAACTGCTGCGCATCAAGGACGCGCTGGACCTGCACCTGCGTACCGGCGGCGCGCCGGAACAGCTGCAGACCCAGGCCAACGAGCTGGGCGCGGTGGCCGATACGCTGGGCATGATGGGGCTGGGCGTGGCCCGTGGCGTGGTCGTGCAGCAGCGCGACGCGCTGCGCGGCGTGGTCGAAGGCCGCCAGCAGATCGATGAGAACCTGCTGCTGGATATCGCCGGTGCGCTGCTCTACGTCGATGCGTCGCTGGATGACCAGGTCGCCCACCTGGGCGCCGGTGGCAGTGGCGAGGACGACCCGAGCGCGATGGAAAACCGCCGGACGGTGGAGGTGCTGGCGCATGAGGCCATCGCCAACTTTGCCGCCGCGCGCGAGCATTTCGTCGCCTTCATCGAGACCAGCTGGAATCACGCCGAGCTGCAGGATGTGCCACGCCTGCTGGGCGATGTCGCCGGTGCGCTGCGGATGCTCGATCTCGGCACCGCCGCCGATTACCTGCGCGGGGTGCAGCAGTACATCGAGGCCGAGCTGATCGGCCGCCAGCGCGTGCCCAGCGGCCGCCAGCTGGACACGCTGGCCGATGCCATGGCCAGCCTGGAATACTATCTGGAAGCCCTGCGTGACCGCCGGCCAGGCCGCGAGGACATCCTTGAGATCACCCGCAGTAGCCTGGAAGCACTGCGCTACTGGCCACTGCCCGAGCGCACGGCCATCGCACCGGCTGCCGCCGCGCTGCAGGCGGTCGAGCGCGAGCCGATCGACCTGCACGGCAGCCCGCTGCAGCCGGAGCACGTCGATCTCCCCGTGCAGCAGGCCGCTCCCGCTCCGGGCGCGGTGCCGCTGCCGCTGCCGGACGTCACCTTCGATCCGCCGCCGATGGTGGCGGACAATCTGATGATGTTCGATGCCGCCGGCGATAGCGTGGCGGCGGCCATCGCGACGGCGTCCACGATGGATGCCGACTCGCCGTTGGTCTTTGCCGCCTCCAGTGCGCCCGCACCGGAGGTACCGCAATGGGGCCTGGCGCCGTTCTACCCGGATGCCGAACCGATCGCGCCACCTGCGGACGAACGCAGCCCGACGTTCGCCAGCTTTGATCCGGTCAGCTTCGAGCTGGACGACGCCGGGCAGGGCGCGACGCCGCAGTGGACGCTGTCCGAAGCGCCGCTGCCGGTGCAGGACGACGTCCCCACGCGCGAGTCCGACGATGCGGTTGCCCTCCAGGCAGCCAGCGTCGCCGCGATCGATGCTGTACCGGTGTTCGATCCGGTCATGGCCGAGCACGACGCCGCTGCAGCGACCGATGAAGTGGTGTTCCGCTTCGATGCCGACGCGCTGGACAATGCCGACGACGTGCTGTCGCTGCATGCGATGGAGACGCTGGCGCTGGACGACGGCACCGATCTGCACGCGCCGCTGCAGCAGGTTGATGCGGACGCCCCCTCGCCGGGCGATCACGTGCCGCGTGCGGCGGTGGCCGATGCTGCCGCCGGCGAGGTGCCGGCACCTGCGGTGTCGGTGATCGACATCGACACCATCGCCCCGATTGATTTCAGCGAAGCCGACGCCCAGTTCTTCGCCGAGCTGAGCGCGGCTGCGGCCGACTTCAACCCGCAGGCGGCGGTTGTCCCGGGCGATGCCGGTGCCACTGCCGCCGCCGGCGCCGGCGCCGAATCCGGCTTCGAGGCCGGTTTCGATGACGATGCCGAGAACATCGACGAGGACATCCGCGAGGTGTTCCTTGAAGAGTTCGACGATGAGCTGGCCAACCTCGGCGCGCTGTTGCCGGCGTGGCGCGCGCAGCCGGACAACACCGACCGGCTGCGGCCGATCCGGCGCATTTTCCACACGCTCAAGGGCAGTGGCCGGCTGGTGGGTGCACGCACCCTGGGCGAGTTCGCCTGGAAGATCGAGAGCATGCTCAACCGCGTGCTCGAGGGTACGCGCCCGGCCTCGCCGGCGGTGCTGGCGATGGTCGATCATGCACATGCCGCGCTGCCGCAGTTGAACGCCGCGTTGCGCCATGGCCAGCGCATCAGCGTCGACCTGCAGGCGATGCAGGCGATTGCCGACCGCGTGGGGGCCGGCGAGGAAACCTTCTACGTGCCGCTGCCGGTTGCGGCCGCGCCTGTCGCGCCGCGGGTCGAGGCCGAGCCAGAGGGCGAAGACGAGATCAGCCGCCGGCTCGAGGCCGACGCCGTCGCCTCGGCGCAGGCTGGAGCGGAGGCGGACCCGGCGCAGGAAACTGCGGGGACGCCGGCCAATATCGACAGCGTGCTGCGCGAGATCCTCGAAGCCGAGGTCGAAGTGCACCAGGCGACGCTGCTGGACTGGCTGCGCTCGGCACAGCACGCGCCGCAGCCGGTCAGCGATGCACTGCTGCGCGCGGTGCACACCATGAACGGCGCCTTCGCGATGACCGAGGTGCCGGAAATCACCGCCGTCACCGGCGGTGCCGAGTCGTATATCAAGCGCGCACTGGCCGCAGACGTGGTGCCCGGAGACGAGGGCCTGTCCGCGCTGGACGCCACCGCGCAGGCGATCACCGCGACCATGGAGGCGCTGCAGGCCGAGCAGCCGCGCATCACGCCGCAGCCGGCGCTGGTGCAGCGCCTGCTGGCGCTGGCCGGCGAGCTGCCCGAAGCGCGTTGGCCGATGGCCGGGCTGGAAGAGGACGATGACGATCTGGCGCTGGACGCGGACGTCGATGCGCAGGCCGCGCCGGAACCGGAACTGGAGCCGGTTGCAGCCGACGCTTCGCCGGAGCAGGCCGCTGCGCCGGGGGAGGAGGGCGATCTGCAGGTTGCCGAACTGACCGGCAGCGACGATCTCTCGCGCTACTTCGACGCTGGATGGCCGTCGGTGCCTGCCGAGGGTGAGCCTTCGGCGACCGTCGATGAATCGGTTCAGATCGATCCGCTGCAGGTGCAGGGCAGCGATGGCGGCGCAGCCGAAGACGTGCTGGAAGCAGCGCCCGCGGTGTCGCTGGTCGACGCGGCCGACCTGACCGCGATCGATGACCTCTCACCGTATCTCGATGCCAGCGCGCTGCCGGTGGATGACCGCGATGTGGACGAGTCTGTCGCGTTCGGCGAAGTTGACGCAATTGACCTGAATGGGCTTTCGCCGCGCGACCTTGAGTTTGCCGACGATGAGGGCCGCGACGACGCTGCTGCACTGCCACTCGACAGCGAGCTGTCGACCCTGCAGGATGAAATGGCTGCGCCGGGGTTTGCCGAACCGGTCTCGCTGGAAGCCGCGCTCGAGGCCGGCCTGCACGTGATCGACGAAGAACAGCCCCTGGCCGACGACGGGCAATGGCCCGTGCTCGGCCTGCAGGCCAGCGAACTCGCGCCGGGCGAGGCGGATGCCTTTGCCCAGGATGCGGACGTCGGCGGGGCGGCGGCGGTCGGTGAAGGAGAGAGCGCCGACCCGCCGTCCCCGGCGACGGTGGACGAAGACAGCGCCGCAGACGTGCCGCAGGACACCCTGGCGCCGGTGCGCTTCTTCGAACTGGAAGATGCGCCAGGCCAGCAGCATCCGGCCGCCGATGCGGCCGCCGCTGACGCCGTTGGGCCCGGCCTGCGGTCTGCTGACGCCCCTGAGATCGACGCAACCGCCCTTGCAGCCACGGCGGCCCCGGAGCTGGACGACAGCGCCGATGCACTCGACTTCAGCGTGTACGACCGCGAACTGGTCGACATCTTCGTCGAAGAAGGCAAGGATCTGCTTGACCACTGCGATGGCCTGATCAGCGAGCTGCGCGACGCACCCCAGGACCGGGAGGCGCTGGCAGGGCTGCAGCGCGACCTGCACACCCTGAAGGGCGGCGCGCGCATGGCCGGCATCAATGCCATTGGCGATCTGGGCCACAGCATCGAATCGCTGCTGGAAGCAGTGGCCGCCGGCCGTACCGAGATCGAGCGCCGCGACGTGCAGCTGCTGGAACGTGGTTTCGACCGTCTGCACCAGATGTTGACCCGTACCGGCGCCCATCGCGTGGTGGAGCCGGCGCAGGACCTGGTGGGGGCGTTTGAAGTCCGCACCACCACCGATATCGCCGCGGCCGCGGCGGCTGCCACCGCAACCTTTGTGACCGGCGCCGATGAAACTGCATCGGCACCGCTCGCAGGCTCCGTGCCGGCGCTGCTGGATGCACCATTGTCGGCACCGCTGCCGGTCGAGGGCGTGGCCGATGAGGATCCGCTCGCCCGTCCGCAGCAGGAACAGGTCCGCGTGCGCGCCGACCTGCTTGATCGCCTGGTCAACCATGCCGGTGAAGTGGCGATCTACCGTTCGCGCCTGGAACAGCAGCTGGGTGCCTTCCGTGGCGCGATGGGCGAGCTGGAACGCACCAATGCGCGACTGCGCGACCAGCTGCGCCGACTCGACCTGGAAACCGAGGCACAGATCGTCGCCCGCTACCAGCGCGAACAGGACCAGGCCGACCAGAAGTTCGATCCGCTGGAACTGGACCGCTTCTCCACCCTGCAGCAGCTCAGCCGTGCGCTGAACGAATCGGCGGCCGACCTTGGCGGCCTGCAGGGCGTGCTGGACGATCTGTCGCGGCAGTACGATTCGCTGCTGCAACAGCAGTCGCGGGTCAGCTCGGAACTGCAGGACGGCCTGATGCGCGCGCGCATGGTGCCGTTCGACGGACTGGTGCCGCGCCTGCGCCGCGTGGTCCGCCAGTCGGGCATGGACACCGGCAAGCAGGTGCACCTGACCCTGGAAGGCACCCACGGCGAACTGGACCGGAATGTGCTCGACCGCATGGTCGCGCCGCTGGAACACATGCTGCGCAACTCGGTGGCACACGGCCTGGAAGCGCCGGAACAGCGCCGTGCTGCCGGCAAGCCGGAGGAAGGCGAGATCGCCATCCGCCTGCATCGTGAAGGCTCGGAAATCGTGCTGGAAGTGGCCGATGACGGCGCCGGCCTGGACCGCGAAGCGATCCGCCGCCGCGCCATCGAGCGTGGCCTGCTGGGCGCCGACGCACAGCCCACCGAACAGGAACTGGACAACCTGATCTTCGCCTCCGGCTTCAGCACCGCCGACCAGGTCAGCCAGCTGGCCGGCCGCGGCGTGGGCATGGACGTGGTGCGCAACGAGGTACGCCAGCTCGGCGGCTCGGTCGACATCCAGTCGGTCCGCGGCCAGGGTGTGCGCTTCACGCTGCGCCTGCCGCAGACGCTGGCGGTCACCCAGGCGGTGTTCGTGCAGATCGGTGAAACCACCTTCGCCGTGCCGGTGGCCTCGGTCAGTGGTATCGGCCGCCTGTCGCGCGAGCGTTTCGAAGCCGCCGACAGCAGCTACCGCTACAGCGGCGAAGACTATCCGCTGTACGACCTCGGCAGCCTGGTCGGGCAGGCCCCGGCCCGTGCCGATGGCCAGGACCAGGTGCCGCTGCTGCTGGTCCGCGCCGGCGACCTGCGCGCCGCGGTGGCGATCGACCAGGTGCTCGGCAACCGCGAAATCGTGGTCAAGCCGGTCGGCCTGCAGATCGCCTCGGTGCCGGGCATCTACGGCGCCACCATCACCGGCGATGGCCGCGTGGTGGTGATCCTGGACGTCGCACCGCTGGTGCGCCGCTTCCTGGCCAACCCGACGCTGCCGGTACTGGCCAACGCGCCGCGCCAGGAGCGCCAGGTGCCGCTGGTGATGGTGGTGGACGACTCGCTGACCATGCGCAAGGTCACCGGCCGAATCCTCGAACGCCACAATTTCGAGGTCAGCGTCGCCCGTGACGGCGTGGAAGCGCTGGAACGGCTGGAAGAGCGCGTGCCCGACCTGATGCTGCTGGACATCGAGATGCCGCGCATGGACGGCTACGAGCTGGCCACCGCAATGCGCGCCGATCCGCGCTACAAGGATGTGCCGATCGTGATGATCACCTCGCGCAGCGGCGACAAGCACCGCCAGCGTGCCTTCGAGATCGGTGTCCAGCGCTACCTGGGCAAGCCGTACCAGGAGTTGGACCTGATGCGTAACGTGTACGACCTGCTGGGGATCGCCCGTGTCCGTGAGTGAAGCCCATCCGGCTCCGGCCGTTGCCCTGCTGGCCCGTCCTGGCGCGGCGCGCGAGCGCCTGCGTGAGGCGCTGTCGCACGCCGATGTGCAGCTGGTACTGGAAGACGATCCGAACGGCCTGGAACCGCAGGCGCTGCAGGCCGCGCATCCGCAGTTCGTGGTGATCGCCCTGGAGGCTGCCATCGAGGACGCGCTGGAGCGCCTGGAGCCGGTGTTGTCCGCGCCGGAACTCACGCTGGTGTTCGATGAAGCCGAACTGGCCGCGCGCCGGGACGGCTGGGAAGCCCAGCGTTGGGGCCGCCATCTGGCCGCCAAGCTGCACGGCCACCAGCAGGTGCTGCCGCCCGGCGCGGAGGAAGAACCGAGCCTGCAACCGGAACCGGGTCACCCGGCGCCGGCGCCGGCACCGCGCGAAGAAGCCCTGCAGCCGCACCTGGAACAGGCCCTGAGCTGGGCCGACGAGGTGCCGGCTGACAGCCTGTACGTGCCACCGGCGCAGCTGCGCGAGCCGATCGGGCTGGAGCAGGCGCTGTCCGCATTGCAGCCGGTTGCGCCGGAACTGCCTGAAGCACCACCACTGCCGGTGCCGCCGGAGGTCACGCCGGCGCTCCCCGTGGCGCCGCCGATCTCCTTCGACCACACCGCATGGTCGCTGGTCGAGGACACGTCCGGCGGCGACGCAGCTGCCGTCGGCTCCCGCGACGCCGCGGCTGACCGGGCAACGCCCGCATTCGATACCGATCACCTGAGCCTGGTCGACCTGGACACGGCGGCGCCGGTGGGCGCACGCGCTGCATCGCTGCTGGTACTGGCGGGCATCGGTGGCCCCGATGCGCTGCGTCGCCTGCTCGGTGCACTGCCGGCAACGCTCAGCGTGCCGGTGCTGGTGCATATGCGTCTTGACGGGGGCCGCTACGGCAACCTGGTCAAACAGATGGCGCGGGTATCGCCGCTGCCGGTGCAGCTGGCTGAAGCCGGCCAGCGCGCCGTGCCCGGCGAGGTGCACGTTCTGGCCGATGACATCGGCGTACGCGTGGCCAGCGATGGCCTGCATTTCCGCACCGACGCCGAAGGCATCGCGATCGCGGCGCTGCCGGCCGAACACACCGCGCTGGTGCTGCTCAGCGGCGCCGACCTGGGCCATGTCGGCCCGGCGCTGGATCTGGCCGCTGCAGGTGCATGGGTGGCCGGGCAAGTGGGTGAAGGCTGCTATGACCCGGCCGCAGCCACGGCCGTGGTCGCCGCCGGCAGCGTGGCCGGCGAGCCACAGGCGCTGGCGCAGGCGATCGCCGCGCGCTGGGGCGGGGAAGACGACAACGGAGAAGCGCCATGAGCTATGCCAGCAATGATGAAATCCGCGGCGTCCTGATCCAGGCCGGCAACGAACGCGTGTTGCTGCCCAATGCCACGGTGGCGGAAATGATGTCGCGCGTGCCGGTGCAGGCGGTGGCCGATGCGCCACGCTGGCTGGTCGGCGAGATCGGCTGGCACGGCTGGCAGGTACCGCTGGTGTCGTTCGCGCGCCTGTCCGGGCTGGGCGAGGAGGCGGTGGCCGGCCACAACAAGGTGGTGGTGCTCAAGGCCCTGAGCGGCAATGCACAGCGCCCGTACTACGCGTTGCTGACCCAGAATTTTCCGCAGCTGATCTCGGTGCCGCGCGACGGCCTGCTCGCCGACGCCTCCGAGGAGACCCTGCCGCAGATCGTGCATATGCGCGTGCTGCTGGGTGAGCAGAGCGCACTGCTGCCGAACCTGGATGCGCTGGAGGCGGCGCTGGATTCGCTGGCGGCCTGATCGGCAGTCGGCCGGGCATTCCGGATCCGCGGTAGTGCCGGCCGCGGGCCGGCAACCCCATGATCACGTGGATGCCGGCCAGCGGCCGGGACTACCGCGAAGCTGCCTTATCCCAGATCGCCCAACCGCGCCTGCAATGCTGCAATTGCAGCCAGTCCAGCCGTTTCCGTGCGCAGGATGCGCGGGCCCAGCTGAAGTCCCTGGAACCCCGCCGCCGCCAGCTGGTCACGGTCGCGCGGCGACCAGCCGCCCTCCGGGCCGATCGCAATCACGATGCCACCGGCCGGTGCCGCATCCAGCGTCGACAGGCGATGCGCGCCCTGCGGATCCAGAGTCAACCGCAGGGTCTGGCTCGGCAGCGCTGCCGCCGCCTGCGCCAGCGAGAGCGGCGAACCGACCGGCGGGATGCGTGCGCGCCCGGACTGGCCACAGGCCGAAGTCACCACGTTGTTCCAATGTGCAACCCGCTTCTCTGCGCGGGCGGCGTCGAGCTTCACCTCGGTACGTTCGGCATTGACCGGAATGATCGCGGCCACGCCCAGCTCGGTCGCCTTCTGCAGGATCAGGTCCATCTTTTCGCCACGCGCGATGCCCTGCAGCAGGGTGATCGCCAGCGGGGATTCGTTGTCGATGGCCTGCACCGCGTCGATGCGCACCTGCACCTCGCGCTTGCCGGCCACGGTCAGCGTCGCGGTGTAGTCGTGGCCGTCGCCGTTGAACAGCACGCAGGTATCACCTTCGCGCAGGCGCATCACGCGGACCAGGTGGTTGGCCGCTTCTTCGGGCAGGGTGACGGTCTGGCCGCTGTGCAGCGCCAGGTCGATGGGGCAGCGGGTCACGCGCATGCAATTGCCTCGTCAATGGCGGCCAGCGTGGTATGTGCCAGCAGCTCCAGTTGTTCGTCATCCACGCAGTAGGGTGGCATCCAGTACAGCACGTCGCCCAGCGGGCGCAGCACCACGCCACGCTTCAGGGCGGCCCTGTAGGCGTGCAAGCCCAGCCGCAGCGCCGGGTCGAACGGCGTGCGCCTGTTGCCGTCGCGCGACAGCTCGAAGGCCACCACCATCCCGGCCTGGCGCACGTCGGCCACGTGCGGGTGGTCACTGAACGGTGCGGCCAGCGTGCCCATCACCGAAGCGATGCCACGATTGCGGGCGATCACATCGTCGTCGCGGAAGATGTCCAGCGTCGCCAGCGCGGCGGCGCAGGCCAGCGGGTTGCCGGTGTAGCTGTGCGAATGCAGGAAGGCACGCTCGCGTGAATCGTCGAGGAAGGCGTCGTACAACGCCTGCGTGGCCAGCACCGCAGCCAGCGGCAGGAAGCCGCCGGTCAGGCCCTTGGACAGGCACATCAGGTCCGGCATCACCCCGGCCTGCTCGCAGGCGAACAGGGTGCCGGTGCGGCCGAAACCGGTGGCGATCTCGTCGGCTATCATGAACGCGCCATGGGCATCGCACAGCTCGCGCACGCGCTGCAGGTACACCGGGTCGTGCATGCGCATGCCGCCAGCGCATTGCAGGCGCGGCTCCAGGATTACCGCGCAGATCTCACCCGGATGCTGGTCGAACAGCGTCGCCAGCCCGTCGGCCGCCTGGCGCGCACGGTCGGCGGGGCTCTGGCCCGGCTCGGCCAGATAGGCGTCGGGCGAGGGCGCGAACAGGCCTTCGGCCAGCAGCGGCACATAGACACGGCGGTACAGCGGAATGTCACCCAGCGCCAAGGCGCCCAGGGTCTCGCCGTGGTAGCCGTTCTCCAGTGAGATGAAGCGGGTGCGGCGCGACTCACCGCGATTCTGGAAGTACTGGAAGGCCATTTTCAGCGCCACTTCCACGCCGGCCGACCCGTTGTCGGCGTAGAACACCTTCGCCAGCGGCGCGCGGCCGGGTTGGCGCGGCGCCAGTGCCAGCAGGCGCTCGGCCAGGGTAATGGCCGGCTCGTGGCCGAAGCCGGCCAGCATCACCTGTTCCAGCTGCCCGGCCTGGGCGGCGATGGCGCCGCCGATGCGCGGTTCAGCGTGACCGAACAGGTTGGTCCACCAGCTGCTGACGGCATCCAGGTAGCGGTTGCCATCGTGATCGATCAGCCATGCGCCTTCGCCGCGGGCGATCGGCACCAGCGGCAGGGTGTGCGGGTGCTCGCGCATCTGCGTGCACGGATGCCACAGCACCTGCAGGTCGCGTTGCCGCCAGTGCTGGGCCAGCGGGGAGGGGGTTGGGTCTGCTAGCATTTCGGGCTCATGAACATGTTGCTGCCTGCACATTCTATCGGCCCCGGCGCGTGCGCCGGCCGCCGCGGAGATTCCGCATGAACGATGACCGTGGCGGCCGTCGCTTGCCGATCATCCATCGGATCACCGACGAGGAGAACGGCCCCTTCCAGCGCCAGCACCTGGACCTGGAGTTCTCCAACGGCGAACGCCGGCGCTTCGAGCGCCTGGTCAGCCGCGGCCACGGCGCGGTGGTGGTGGTGCCGATGCTCGACGACGAGACCGTGCTGCTGGTGCGTGAATACGCAGCGGGCATGCACCGCTACGAGCTGGGCCTGGTCAAGGGCCGGATCGACGCCGGCGAGAGCCCCGAACAGGCTGCCGATCGCGAACTGAAGGAAGAGGCCGGTTACGGTGCGCGCCGGGTCGACGTGCTGCGCGCGATGACCCTGGCCCCGACCTACATGAGCCACCAGTCGTGGCTGGTGGTGGCCCGCGATCTGTATCCGGAGAAGCTGGCCGGCGACGAGCCGGAGGAACTGGAAGTGGTGCCGTGGAAGCTGGCCGAGCTGGACCAGCTGATGCTGCGTGAGGACTTCTCCGAGGGCCGCTCGCTGGCGGCGCTGTTCATCGCCCGGCAATGGCTGCAGGGACGCCGATGATCAAGTTGACCACGGACCTGCGCGAGACCGCCATCGCCATCGCCCGGCAGGCCGGGCAGGCCATCATGCAGGTGTATGCCGACGGCTTCGAGGTACAGGTCAAGGCCGACGACAGCCCGGTCACCGCCGCCGACCTGGCCGCCAACCAGGTCATCGAGCAGGGCCTGCGCCAGTTGACCCCGGACCTGCCGATCCTGTCCGAGGAGTCGCTGCAGGTGAGCTGGGAGCAGCGCCGCCACTGGGGCGCTTACTGGTTGGTCGATCCGCTCGACGGCACCCGCGAGTTCGTCAAGCGCAACGGCGAATTCAGCGTCAACATCGCACTGATCTACCAGGGCGCACCGGCGTTCGGCGTGGTGCTGGCGCCGGTGACCGGCATCGTCTGGCACGCCATGCGTGGTGAGCTGGCCTATCGCCGCCAGGGCCTGCACGACACCGTGCTGCGCACCCGTACACCGGCCGTTGCTCCATTGCGGGTCGCCGCCAGCCGCTCGCACCGCTCGCCGCAGACCGAGGCGCTGCTGGCGCGCATGGGGCGCATCGAAACCATCGCGCAGGGCTCGTCGCTGAAGTTCTGCCGGATCGCCGAAGGCGGCCTGGACGTCTATCCGCGGCTGGGCCCGACCTCCGAATGGGATACCGCCGCCGGCCAGTGCGTGCTGCACGCCGCGGGTGGTGCGGTGCTGTCGGCGGCAACCGGCAAGCCGTTCCGCTACAACCGCCGCGAGACCCTGTTGAACGGCGATTTCATTGCCCTTGGTGACACCAGCCTGCCGTGGCGCGACTGGTTGTCCGACTGACCCTGGAGGCCGCATGAGCGCGCACGACACCCCCGCCCCCGGCAGTGCTGCCCAGGAACTGGAACGCCTGCTGGCGATCATGGCGCGCCTGCGTGATCCACAGGGCGGCTGCCCGTGGGACCTGGAACAGAACTTCGCGACCATCGCCCCGTACACCATCGAGGAAGCCTACGAGGTGGCCGATGCGATCGACCGCGGCGACCTTGACGACCTCTGCGACGAACTGGGCGACCTGCTGCTGCAGGTGGTGTTCCATGCACGCATGGCCGAAGAGCAGGGTGCCTTCGCCTTTGCCGAGGTCGCGCGCGCGATCAGCGACAAGATGCAGCGCCGCCACCCGCATGTGTTCGCCGATGCCAGCGTGGACGATGCCGACGGGGTGATGCGCAACTGGGAGGCGATCAAGCGCGCCGAGCGCGCCGCCAAAGGCGAGCAGGACACCTCCGCACTGGCCGGCATCTCGCGCGGCCTGCCGGAATGGCAGCGCGCGGTGAAGCTGCAGTCGCGCGCGGCCAAGGTCGGTTTCGACTGGCCGGGCCCGCTGCCGGTGCTGGACAAGGCGGCCGAGGAACTGCAGGAACTGCGCGAGGAATTCGAGCGCGGCGACATTGCCGGCAACAGGGCGCGGTTGCAGGAAGAGCTGGGTGACCTGCTGTTCGTCTGCGCCAACCTGGCCCGCCATGCCGACATCGACCTGGGCGCGGCATTGCGTGGGGCCAACCACAAGTTCGAGCGTCGCTTCCGGGCGATGGAAGCGCAGGCCGCGGCGCAGGGCGGGACGTTGGCCGCACTGGGTCTGGATGCGCAGGAAGCGCTGTGGCAGCACGCCAAGGCAGCGGAAAAGGCGTGAAGACGCTCGGCCTGTTCCTGCTGACCGCGCTGGCCGAGATCGTCGGTTGCTACCTGCCGTGGCTGTGGCTGCGCAAAGGCGGGAGCGTCTGGCTGCTGGTGCCGGCGGCGGCCAGCCTGGCCCTGTTCGCCTGGCTGCTGACCCTGCACCCGACCGCCAGTGGGCGCGTGTATGCCGCCTACGGGGGCGTCTATATCGGCACTGCGCTGTTCTGGCTGTGGCTGGTCGATGGCATTCGACCCAGCCGCTGGGACCTGGTCGGCGCCGCGCTGTGCCTGGCCGGCATGGCGGTGATCATGTTCGGGCCGCGCACCTCATCGGTGTAGAGCCGAGCCATGCTCGGCTGCTCGCGCTCTTCTGCGTCGAGCCATGCTCGACTGCTTCTGCGAGGACCAGTCGAGCATGGCTCGACGCTACAAAGGCAGGGCCGCCGGATGTCCAAGCCGCGTTTCCTCCCGCGAAGGCGCATGATGGCAGTGACCACGGCCCCGGAGCATGCCCATGTCCCGCTTCGCCAGCTTCCGCGAGTTCTATCCGTTCTATCTCAGCGAGCACCGCCACCCTGTCTCGCGCCGGTTGCACTTCGTCGGCAGTTGCATGGTGCTGCTGCTGGTCGCCACCGCGCTCCTGCGTGGCCAGCCGATGCTGCTGCTGCTCGCCCTGCTGTGCGGCTATGGCTTGGCCTGGGTCGGCCATTTCTTCTTCGAGAAGAACCGCCCGGCCACCTTCCGGCACCCGCTGTACTCATTCATCGGTGACTGGGTGATGTTTGCCGACATCCTGCGCGGCCGGGTGCGCTGGTAGCGCCGTGTGCACCCCGCATTCACGCGCTATGCTGGGCCCTGGACGTCATAGATAAGGAAAGCGCGATGTTCCCGACCATGTTCTTCACCGTGGTACTGGCCTTGGTGGCCGTGGTGATCCTGTTCAAGGCGGTGCGGATGGTGCCGCAGGGCTACGAATGGACCGTCGAGCGGTTCGGGCGGTACACGCACACCATGAGCCCCGGCCTGCACTTCCTGATCCCGATCGTCTACGGGGTGGGCCGCAAGGTGAACATGATGGAGCAGGTGCTGGACGTGCCCAGCCAGGAAGTGATCACCAAGGACAACGCCGCCGTACGCGTGGACGGGGTGGTGTTCTTCCAGGTGCTGGATGCGGCCAAGGCGGCCTACGAGGTGGCCAACCTGGAAGTGGCGATGATCGCCCTGGTGCAGACCAACATCCGTACCGTGATCGGTTCGATGGACCTGGATGAATCGCTCAGCCAGCGCGAAGTGATCAATGCCCAGCTGCTGAGCGTGGTCGACCATGCCACCAATCCGTGGGGAGTGAAGGTCAACCGCATCGAGATCCGCGACATCCAGCCGCCGCGCGATCTGCTCGACGCAATGGCGCGGCAGATGAAGGCCGAGCGCGAGAAGCGTGCGCAGATCCTGGAAGCCGAGGGTTCGCGGCAGTCGGAGATCCTGCGCGCCGATGGCGAGAAGCAGGCCACCGTGCTGGAAGCCGAAGGCCGGCGCGAGGCTGCATTCCGCGACGCCGAGGCACGCGAGCGGCTGGCCGAAGCAGAAGCCAAGGCCACCCAGGTGGTCTCGGCGGCGATTGCCGAGGGCGACGTGCAGGCGATCAATTACTTCATCGCGCAGAAGTACGTGGAAGCGTTCAAGGAGCTGGCCAGCTCGCCGAACCAGAAGCTGGTGCTGATGCCGATGGAGGCCAGCGGCGTCATCGGTTCGATCGCCGGCGTGGCCGAGCTGGCCAAGCAGGCACTGGGCGACCAGACCAACAAGGCTGCGGGCAAGCGACCGCCGCCGATCGGAGGCTGACATGCGCTGGGATGTCGTCGCGTGGGGGGTACTGGCGTTGCTGCTGTTTGCGGCCGAGGCGCTGGCACCGGGCGCGTTCATGCTGTGGATCGGCATCGGTGCGGCCGCAGTGTTCGTGCTGGTGGCGTTGTTCGCCGGCATTCCGGTGCTGTGGCAGGTGGTCGCCTTCGTGGTGCTGAGCGTGGTGTCGATCCAGTGCTATCGGCGCTGGGGCAGACCACGGGCACGGCCCAGCGACCAGCCTCTGCTCAACCGCCGCGCCGAACAGCTGGTCGGGCGCGTGGTGCCGTTGCAGCAGGGCATTGCCGGCGGGCAGGGCAAGGTCAGCATCGACGACGCGTACTGGCAGGTCAGCGGTCCGGACCTGCCGGCCGGTACGCGGGTGCGGGTGCTGGCGGTGCAGGGCAGTACGCTGCAGGTCGAGCCGGCAGACCGCCCGCTGTAGAGCCGCTGCGCTGCGGCACGCCTGCGGTCGACCGATCTGGGATAATGGGAATTCTTGTTTCCTCTGCTGCCGGACCCGGTCATGACCCAGAAGACGCTGCTCAACGATTCCCACCGCGCCCTCGGCGCCAAGATGGTCGATTTCGGGGGATGGGACATGCCCATCCACTACGGTTCGCAGCTTGATGAGCATCATCTGGTGCGTCGCGAAGCCGGCGTGTTCGACGTCAGCCACATGACCGTGGTCGACCTTCGCGGCGAGCAGGTCAAGCCGTTCCTGCGGCGCCTGCTGGCCAACTCGATCGACAAGCTGAAGGTGCCGGGCAAGGCGCTGTACTCGTGCATGCTGAATCCGCGCGGTGGCGTCATCGACGACCTGATCGTCTACTACCTGGGCGATGACTTCTTCCGCATGGTGGTCAACGCGTCCACCCGCGAGAAGGACCTGGCCTGGCTGCGCGAGCAGGCGGCACCGTTCGGCGTCAGCGTCGAGCAGCGCCCGGACCTGGCCATCCTCGCCGTGCAGGGCCCGCAGGCCCGGCAGAGCGTGATCGGCCTGGCGCGCGACGCCGACCGTGATGCCCTGGCCAAGCTGGGCCGTTTCGCCGCCCTGCAGGCGCAGTCCGACGATGGCGTTGAACTGTTCGTGGCCCGCACCGGCTACACCGGCGAGGATGGCTTCGAGATCCTGCTGCCGCAGGACGCGGTGGTGGCGTTCTGGAATCGCCTGCTGGCCGCGGGCGTGAAGCCGGCCGGCCTCGGCGCGCGCGACACCCTGCGCCTGGAAGCCGGCATGAACCTGTACGGCCAGGACATGGACGAGGAGATCAGCCCGTACGAAGCGGCGCTGGCCTGGACCGTGTCGCTGGACGAAGGCCGCGACTTCATCGGCCGCGACGTGCTGGAGGCGCAGAAGAGCGCCGGCACCGCGCGCCAGATGATCGGCCTGGTGATGGACGAGAAGGGCGTGCTGCGCCACGGCCAGGCGGTCACCACGGCCAGCGGCCAGGGCGAGATCCTGTCCGGCACCTTCTCGCCGACGCTGGCCAAGGGCATCGCCTTTGCCCGCGTGCCGGCCGGTGAACTGGGCCAGGTCACCGTCGACATCCGCGGCCGTCAGGTGCCGGTGCGCGTGGTCAAGTTCCCGTTCGTGCGCGAAGGCCAGGCCCAGCCCGGCGTGCTTGCCGACGCCTGATCCCAACATGCCGGACGTCACTGACAGCAGTGGCGGCCGGTTGGTTACACTAGCCCCGTTTTTTCCACCCCTGCATATCTCTGGAGCAGTCCCATGAGCGAGATCCCCGGCGACCTCAAGTTCCTCAAGTCCCACGAGTGGGCCCGTGTCGAAGGCAATGGCCGCGTCACCGTCGGTATTTCCGACCACGCCCAGGGCCTGCTGGGTGACCTGGTCTACGTCGAGCTGCCCGAAGTCGGTGCCGAGGCCAAGGCCGGCGAACAGATCGCCGTCGTCGAGTCGGTGAAGGCCGCCTCGGACGTCTACAGCCCGGTCAGCGGCAAGGTCGTCGAGGTCAACTCGGCCCTGTCCGACAAGCCGGAAACCATCAACGAAGATGCCTACGGCGAAGGCTGGATGTTCGTGGTCGAACTGACCAACGCCGAAGAGGTCAACGACCTGCTCGATCCGGACGCGTACGCCGAAGCCCTGGAGAACGACGACCACTGAGTCGCCGCTTTCCGGTTCGGATACGGCCACCTTCGGGTGGCCGTTTTTGTTTTGGCGACCGCGTCGGACTCATGACGGCCGGTTCGCTGCATACCCTCGACGCGGCATCAGCGAGCGGACCAACGGTACCGATGGGCATGCGCAGTTTTGCGCAAATCCGCGTTTCCACCCCGCGTCGGCGCGTTCGGATGTGAAAACTTTTCGCCCCCCGTTGCGGTGCCGTTGTGCTGGCGTTGGCGGCGGTGCGGGTGACCATCGGGCACGCACGCGCGATGTCGTGCCGCACCCGCGCCTATCTGCGCAGAGTGCTTATTTCAAGTGTTTTTTGTTCAATGCCTGGATCGACGTCGATGCGCGCGATGCGTGCGCGCGTCGCTTCAAGGGGCGTTGCAGGCGCAGCAGCGCGGTGGCGCTGACGGTGCCAGGGATGGTGCGGATGTGAAAATTTTTCGCGGGGGTTGTTGACAGTAAAAAAAACCGTGATTAGGTTTCGCCTCAGCAGACCTTGCCTGCCCAACCGAGTGCGCAGAATCAATCGTCCGATGCGAAGCAGCCCCTTCAAGACCACCGCGATCCCGATGACGGTGGACATGGCCCCGCTTCCCCCGGAGAAACGCAAGGCAACTCCCGTTCCAATGCCTGCTCCGCCGATCGAGGCGGGCATTGCCGCATCCGTAACGGCGCGCCTGACGCGCCGGCGGTCCCCGCACGCAGCATCCGCGGGTTTGATCCACCTGGGCGTTTCAACTCCCTATCACTGACGAGGAGCCATCCCATGGCAACCAAGAAAGCTGCGAAGAAGAAGCCCGCCGCCAAGAAAGCGGTGAAGAAGGTCGCGAAGAAGGCTGCTGCCAAGAAGGCAGTGAAGAAGGTCGCGAAGAAGGCAACCGCCAAGAAGGCAGTGAAGAAGGCTGCGAAGAAGGTCGCCCGGAAGACCACTGCGAAGAAGGCAGTGAAGAAGGCGGCAAAGAAGGTAGCCAAGAAGTCCGCTGCCAAGAAGGCCGTCAAGAAGGTCGCCAAGAAGGCCACCAAGAAGACTGCCAAGAAGGCAACGGCCCGCAAGCCGGCCAAGAAGGTCGCCAAGAAGGCCACTGCCAAGAAGGCCGTCAAGAAGACCGCCAAGAAGGCAGTGAAGAAGACCGCGAAGAAGGCCACCAAGAAGGCTGCCCCGAAGAAGGCAGCGAAGAAGGTTGCCAAGCGCAAGCCGGCCGCCCGCAAGAAGAAGGCCGCTCCGGTCGCTCTGCCGGCAACCCCGGCGCCGCTGATCTAAGTACTTCCCGATAGCCGTATCCTGAAACCCCTTCCCTGGCTGCCCAGCGGGGAGGGGGTTTTTTTATGGGCGCGTATCGGCACCGAAGGCAGTGCCATCCGGTGGGAAGCGTTCGGCCAGGAACGCCAGGAAACTGCGCAGGCGGGTGGAGCGGTACCGGTCGTGGGCGTAGACCACATGCATCGGCCTGCCGGCGTGGCCATGGCCGGGCAGCAGCTGCACCAGTCGCCCGGCTTTCACGTCCGCGGCCAGCAGCAACGCCGACTGCAGCACGATGCCCAACCCGTGCAGTGCTGCTGCGCGCAGCGCTTCGCCGTTGTTGATCTGCAGCCGGCCGCCCGGTACACGCTCGAGACCGCCAGGCGCGGCCTGCAGCCACTGGGTCAGCGCGGTGGGTTCGAAAGACAAGCACTGGTGCCTGGCAAGGTCCTGCGCGGTGTGCGGCGTCCCGTGCAGGGCGAGGTATCCAGGTGATGCACACATCATCAACCGGTAGGGCGCCAGTGGCTGCGCCACCAGTTCGCTGCTGTTGGCCAGCGTGCCGATGCGCAAGGCGGCTTCGAAGCCTTCTTCGGTGAGGTCGACCACGCGGTCGGTCAGTGTCGCCTCGACCTGCACCTCCGGGTAGCGCGACATGTAGTCGGCCAGTGCCGGTACCAGCGCATGCGTGCCGAAGATCACCGGTGCGCTGATGCGCAATGTGCCCGCCGGCGCCAGTTGCTGGTGCTGGGCCTGCGCATTGGTCTCTTCCACCAGGCGCAGGATCTCCCGGCAGCGCGCGTAGTAGTCCTCACCGAACGGCGTCATGTGCTGGCGTCGCGTGGTGCGGCTCAGCAGCTGCATGCCCAGGCGAGCCTCCAGTGCACGCAGGTGTTTGCCGGCCATCGTCGCGGAGATGTCCATCGCCTCTGCCGCTGCGCTCAGGCTGCCCTTGTCCACGATCAGCACGTAGACCTGCATGCTCTCCAGCAGGTTCATCTGACACTCCAGGTGTTGAATGCTGAAACCTGCGCGGAGTTTATCAATCGGCGGTGATCAACCAGCATCCAGGGCACGCGCCGGATGTGCCGGCAGGCCGATTGGGAGAACATCATGGATCTGGATCTTGAAGGGCGTACCGCACTGGTCACCGGTGCCGGCAGTGGCATCGGTGCCGGTGTCGCCAGGCTGCTGGCATCACAGGGGGTACGCCTTGCGATCAGTGCGCGGCGTGCAGAGCCGCTGCAGGCGCTGGCGGCAGAGATCGAAGCGGCGGGTGCGCCGGTGCCGATCATCCTGCTGGGCGATGTCACCGACGCCGGGGATGTACGCCGCATTGCCGACGCCGCCCTGGCTGAGTTGCAGCGGGTGGACATCCTGGTCAACGCGGCGGGTGGTTCGCGGCCGACCACGGTCGATGCCGCCGACGCGATCTGGGAGGAGGCCGTGGCGCTGAACTTCTCTGCGGCACGGCGGATGACCCAGGCCCTGCTGCCAGCGATGCAGGCACAGGGCTGGGGGCGGGTTATCAATTTCAGTGGTTCGATGGAGCCGCGTGCGGTGAATGCGGCCACGGCAGCGAAGGCGGCGCTGCATTTGTGGAGCAAGGGCCTGTCATCCGAGGTGGCCGGGCAGGGCATCACGGTGAATGCGATTGCGCCGGGACGGATCAACAGTGCGCAGATCCTCGACCGCCTGCATCCGACCGAGGAAAGCCGACGCGCGTTCATCGCGCGCAACATTCCGATCGGGCGCTTCGGCGAGCCGGAGGAAGTGGCGCCGCTGGTGGCGTTCCTGGCCTCCCCGCTGGCTGGCTACATCACCGGCGCGGTGATTCCAGTGGATGGTGGCATGCACTACTTCGCGCACTAGCCCTCCGTTTGTAGCGTCGAGCCATGCTCGACTGTTCGGGCAGTGCAGTCGAGCATGGCTCGACTCTACAGTTCCAGCAGAGTCGAGCATGGCTCGACGCTACAGTTCCAGCGGAGCCGAGCATGACTCGTCTCTACAGGAGCCAACAAAAAGGGCGACCGAGGTCGCCCCTTATGCTCACCGCCGAGCCCGCCAGATCAGCGCGGCGAGGCCACCGCACGGTTGCTCGAGGCACCCTTGCCCTTGCGCTTGTCCTGCTGTGCCGGGCTCGCACCTTCGGCCATCAGGTTGTCGCTGCCGAAGTCGGTATCGATATCCAGCCAGCGCTGCGCCGGCAGGCCGAGCGCCGAATCGAGCACGGTCGGCAGCAGGCCGCTGGGCAGGCCGCTTTCGCCGTTCCACATGATCGCGATGCCGAGATCGCGTTCCGGCACCAGCGCCACCAGGCCGCGATACCCCTGCACGGCGCCGGCATGGAACACCACATCGTGGCCGGCGTAATCGAAGGTGCGCCAGCCCAGTGCGTAGCCGGCCGAATGCAGGCGCTCGCGGCGCCAACCCGAACGCATCTCGCCGGGGGTGTTGATCAGGCTCGAGTGCAGGGTGGCCAGCAGGGGGGCCGGCAGTACGTCGGGGCGGTGGCCGGTGTGGGCCAGCAGCCACTGCGCCATGTCGCTGGCGCTGGCGTTGACGCCAGCCGCCGGGGCGACACGGTAGTAGGTCGGCTTCGGCGTCAGCGAGACCCAGCCGTTGCGGCTGCGCACGTGCGGACGCGCCCAGCGCGAGCTGGCCTGGATACCGGCCAGGCCGAGGCTGGCATCGTTCATGCCCAGCGGCTTGAAGATGCGGCGCTCGACCGACTGCTCGTAGAAGCTGCCCGAGGCCGCGTAGACGACGTCGCCGATCAGGCTGAAGGCCACGTTCTGGTAGGCGTAGCAGTCACCCGGCAGGCACTTCAGGCTGGTGTTGGCCAGCTTCTGGGTCAGCGCGTAGTACTCGGCGTTGCCTTCGATGTCGCGGTCGTAGGCGTTGTAGGGCAGGCCGACACGGTGACTGAGCACGTCGGCCACGGTGAGGCGGTCGGTGGCTTCCGGCGAGTTCAGGCGGAAGCCCGGCACGTAGTCGGTGACCTTGCTGTCCCAGCGCAGCGTGCCGTCATTGACCAGCAGGCCGGCCATGGTACCGGCGAAGGCCTTGGACAGCGAGGCCAGGCGGAACACGGTATGCGCATCGACCGGCAGCGGATTGTTGACGTCGGTGACGCCATAGCCGCGCGCGCTGAGCACACGGCCGCCCTGCACGATGGCCACCGCCATGCCCGGCACGCGCTCGCCATAGGTGAGCTGCTGCGCCATCGACTCGATGTTGGCGACGTTGAAGCCGGGGGCCGGGGCCTGCACCTGCGGTACCAGGCCGGTGCGGTACGCCGCCGGCTGGGTGTGGGCGACGGCGCCGGCCGCAGCGGATTCGATGTTGGCCGGCATCGGTGGCAACGCCGGCGGGGTCTGCGCGGTGGTGGACAAGGCAACGGGCATCAACATGCCCAGCAAACCGGTGGCCGCCGAACGGATCGGACGACGCAGGCTGTTCTTTTTCATCGGTTGGACCCGTGCGCGACTGCTGAGAGCGATTCTAGCGCCGCTTTTCCCCTGTGCACAAACAAAGCGAAGATGAATGCGCATCTCGTTGAAAAAGTTGGAATTTTGACGCTCCCAAAGTGTGTATCCGAACGTGTCATCGGAGGCCGTTCGAGGTGTCTGCCCGCAGCGGAAATTGCGTGCCGTGCTGGCGATGTTGCAGTGCATTGGCTAACGTACGCGCTTCACCGCCCCGGAGCCTGCCATGCCGCTGTCCAACCGCCGTCCGTGGGCGAGGGGCGCTGCGTGAGCGCGGCGCCGGACAAGGGGCCGCTACGGGGGCTGGTGGTGGCGCTGCGCGAGTCGCCCGCGCTGTGGTGGTCGTTCCTGTACTTCTTCTGCCTGCTCAGTGGCTACTACGTACTGCGCCCGGTGCGTGAGGCCATGGCTGCTTCGGCAGACCTGGAGGCCGTGTTCCCGCCGGTGCTGATCGCCTGGTTCGCCAGCCACGGCATCGCGCTGAAGGACTTCGTGCTGCAGTTCCTGTTCTCCTGCGTGTTCGTGATCATGCTGGTACTGCAGCCGGTGTACGGCTGGCTGGTCAGCCGCTTCCCCCGCCGGATGTTCCTGCCGGCGGTGTACGGGTTCTTCATCGTCACCCTGCTGGGCTTCTACGCGCTGTTCGACAGCGACGTACCCGGGCGAGGCATGGCCTTCTTCTTCTGGATCAGCGTCTTCAACCTGTTCGCGGTGGCGGTGTTCTGGAGTTTCATGGCCGATGTGTTTTCCAACGCGCAGGCCCGCGCCTTCTACGGTTACATCGGCGCGGCCGGCACCATCGGTGCCTTCCTCGGCCCGTTCATCACCAGTGCGCTGGTGCAGCGCGTGGGCATCGCCAACCTCATGCTGGTCTCGGCCGGGTTCCTGCTGGTCTGCCTGCTGTGCATCTGGCGGCTGCGGCGCTGGGCGGTGCTGCGCGAGCGCGAGCAGCGGCTGGTCTCCGGCGAGCAGCCGATGGGCGGCAGCATCCTGGATGGACTGAAGCTGATCGTGCGCGAGCCGCTGCTGCGCTGGCTGGCGATCATGGTGTTGTTCGGTGTGGGCGTGGGCACCCTGCTGTACAACCAGCAGGCCACCATCGTGCGTGCCTCGTTCAACGATGCAGGCGCTGCCACGGCCTTCTTCTCGCGCATCGACCTGGCGGTGAACGCGCTGGCGTTGTTGATGCAGCTGGGCCTGACCCGTTGGCTGCTGTCCCGGCATGGCATCGCGCCGGCGCTGCTGATACCCGGTTTCGCGATCCTGATCGGCTTCTCGGTACTGGCGGCCTCGCCGATGCCGCTGATGGTGGCGGTGGTGCAGGTGATGACCCGCGCCAGCGAATTCGCGCTGGCCAAGCCGGCACGCGAGACCATCTACACCCGCGTGGACCGGCAGTGGCGCTACAAGGCCGGCGCCGCGATCGACACGGTGGTCTACCGCGGCGCGGACCTGAGCTTTGCGTGGGTGCACAAGGGGCTGTCCCTGTTTGGCTCGCACGTGGTGTTCATCGGTGGCGTGCTGGTGGCCGCGTGCATGACCGCAGCGGCGTTCGGCGTGCTGCGCGAAGAAAAGAAACTGCCGCGCGATCGCTGACGCGGCCCCATCTTCCCGAGGAGAGAAACGATGTCGCTGATCGCGCTGCTGCTGACCGTGCTGGTCGCGGTGCTGCACCTGTACTTCCTGGTGCTGGAGATGTTCCTGTGGACCCGCCCACTGGGCCTGAAGACCTTCCGCAACACGCCGGAGAAGGCCGAGACCACGCGCGTGCTGGCGGCCAACCAGGGCTTGTACAACGGCTTCCTGGCGGCGGGCATCGGGGTGGGGCTGGTGATCGATCAGCCGGTGCTGGTGACGTTCTCGCTGGCCTGCGTGGTGGTGGCCGGGTGCTATGGCGCCTACAGCGTGAGCCGGCGCATTTTCATGATTCAGGCGGTGCCGGCGATCCTGGCGTTGGTGTTTCGCGCGCTGGTGTAGTTTCCAGCCAACGGCGCAGCCCCTCGTGGGTTGGCCGCGTAAAGCTTGTCATGGGGTTGGCCGGGCGGGTTGGGTTCGC
>NZ_LLXV01000083.1 GCF_001431665.1 Stenotrophomonas beteli
AACTGGCAGGTGACGCCGAATCTGCTGCTGAACATGGGCCTGCGCCTGGAAGCCTTCGACAACAAGGGCGGCGACGGCAGCAGCTACATCAAGATCGACGACATGCTGGCCCCGCGCCTGGGCTTCTCCTGGGACGTGCGCGGCGATGGCACCACCAAGGTGTTCGGCAATCTGGGCCGCTACTTCCTGCCGGTGGCCAACGTCATCAACATCAAGCAGGCCGGTGGCTTCCTCGACGAACGCACCTGGTATGAATTCCTTGGCTATAGCGGAGCGGCCAACAACATCCCGAACCTCGGTGCGCAGATCGGCCCGGTGGACAACTCGCAGGGCGACGGCAGCGTGCCGGACCTGCGTGCCGAAGTGAACCGGGACATGGACCCGGTGTACCAAGACGAAGCGATCCTCGGCTTCCAGCAGATGATCAACGAAGCCTGGTCGGTGGGTGCCAGCGTGACCTATCGCCGGCTGCACAACGCCATCGATGACATGAACATCACCGCGACCGGCCAGTGTGGCGCCATCGACAGCGTGTGGATCATGGGCAATCCGGGCCGCACCAACACCGTATGGGGTGACACCAACTGTGACGGCGCCAATGATGGCTGGATCAGCATCGACACCTCGAAGGAAGGCTGGGCGCTGTACGACGACAACGGCAACTACGTAGGCCAGCGCGGCTGGGTGAAGCCCAAGCG
>NZ_LLXV01000084.1 GCF_001431665.1 Stenotrophomonas beteli
GCGAAAGGGATCTGACCCCATATAGCCGTGCGGGCCTGGGATGGGGTCAGAGCCCGTTGCCGGTGGCAAAGGAATCCGACCCCGGCGCCGCATCAGGCCACGACCAGCGTCACGTCGATGTTGCCGCGGGTGGCATTCGAGTACGGGCACACGATGTGTGCCTTCTGCACCAGTTCTTCCACCTGCTCGCGCGGCACGCCCGGCACGTTGATGGTCAGCTCGGCTTCAATGCCGAAACCGGTCGGGATCTGGCCGATGCCGACCTTGCCGGTGACGGTG
Source organism: Stenotrophomonas beteli (assembly GCF_001431665.1). GTDB lineage: Bacteria > Pseudomonadota > Gammaproteobacteria > Xanthomonadales > Xanthomonadaceae > Stenotrophomonas > Stenotrophomonas beteli. The sequence continues at coordinate 280 of NZ_LLXV01000084.1, forward strand.
GTGTCGGCCGGCAGCGCGACCTTGGCCTGGCCGGCCACGAACTTCAGTGCGCCCAGGAAGCAGGCCGAGTAGCCGGCAGCGAACAGCTGCTCCGGGTTGGTACCCGGGCCACCGGCGCCGCCCAGCTCGCGCGGGGTCGACAGCTGGATGTCCAGCACGTTGTCGGAGGAGACGGAACGACCTTCACGGCCGCCGGTGGAGGTGGCCTGGGCGGTGTACAGAACCTTTTCGATGGACATCGGGATGCTCCTGGTCAGTGGGTGGGTGTTGCGATGGAGACTACTTTGCCCGCTTTCCGCGTACGTTGGGTGACATTCCGTCTGCAAAATTTGATCCATCGTCCGGCTGACCTAGATCGTCCACTCGCGGTCGGTGGTGAACATGATGGTCAGCCAGCGGTCCGGCGAGGCCTCGCCCAGCGCATCGCCGATCTCGTCGCGCAACTGGTCCCATTCCACCAGCGGCCGCGGCGGGTCGTTTTCCGGCACCACGAAGAACAGCTCGATCTGCTCGCCTCGCCCCACCTGCGCCACGTAGCTGCGGTGCTCGACGAAGCCGTGCTTGGCAACAATGCCGCGTGCCACCGCATCCACGTGCGCCTGCAGTTCCGGCGGGGTGACCAGCAGGATGCCGGCCAGCGCCCGGCGCACGGTGCCGAGCGGGGCGATCATCACCAGCACGCAGACAAAGGCGAGGATGGCCGGGTCGATGTACGGCCCGATCCACGCCAACGAGGTGCCCTGCACCAGTACACCGCCGAGGAAGGCCAGCAGGTAGCAGGCCGACATGCTGGCGGCGATCACCCAGTTCTTCGCGTCCAGCGCGACGAACTCCGAACCGATGCGGCGGTTGGCGCGCAGGATGAACCAGGCCAGTGTGCCTTCGCCCACGATCGACAGCCCAGCGAAGGCAATGGCCGGGCCGAGCGCGATGTGGCGGCCACCGGACATCAGCGCATCCACCGCATTGACCAGCGCATACAGCGCCGCGCCGATCATCAGCGTGCCGCTCACCCCCAGCACGATCGGCTCCAGGTGCCAGAAGCCCATGGTGAAGCGCTGGTTGAGCCGCGATTGCAGCGCATCGGTCTGCGTGGACAGCGCAATCAGCCGCGCCACCAGCAGTGACAGCCAGGTCATCACCACGTCGATCAGGCCGTAGATGCCGTCGAAGATGATCAGCGAGGAATTGGCCAGCAGGCCGAACATCACTGCGGCGGCGGCCAGCAGCAGCGAGGCGGCGATTGACAGGCGCAGCACGCCCTGTTCGGTGGCGGGATCGAAGAACGGCGGACGGTGGGTGGCCATGGCCCGATTGTAGAGCGGCGGTATGCTCCGAAGCCGCGGCGGCCTGCCGATGCGGCCGGCCAGACGCTGATCGAACGGGTGGGTGGCAAAGGCGGGGCATTGATTGCGTAGTGCATGCGGGTGACGCCGGGCCATGCCTGGCGGGCGCAGCGGCAGCGATCAGGCGGTGCCAGCGGGTTGCTTGTCGGCTTGCACCCCCAGGCTCCCCAAAGGGCAGCGAGCGTCCGCCGCCGCCGCCCAGCCCGCCAGCCGTAACCGGGCCCAACGGGCGCTCATCGCGCGGTTGACCGGGCGCATTCAGCCGAGCGGTGTAAACTATTGATCTCACTGGCAATGCCAGTCTCCACGATCAACACTCCGATGACGTCCGCCACCGCCCGTTACGCCGATTCCCTGCGCCTGTCCGTTGCCCCCATGATGGACTGGACCGACCGCCATTGCCGCGTGTTCCACCGCGTGCTGGCGCCGGGCGCGCGCCTGTACACGGAAATGGTGCACGCCAACGCGGTCATCCACGGCGACCGCGAGCGCCTGCTCGGCTTCGACCGCAGCGAACAGCCGCTGGCGCTGCAGCTCGGTGGCAGCGATCCGGCGCTGCTGGCGCAGGCTGCGCGCATCGCCGCCGAGTGGGGCTACGACGAAGTGAACCTCAACTGCGGCTGCCCGTCCGACCGCGTGCAGGCCGGGCGCTTCGGTGCCTGCCTGATGCGCGAGCCGGTGCTGGTGGCCGAGTGCGTGGCGGCGATGGTCGATGCGGTGGATATCCCGGTGACGGTGAAGTGCCGCCTGGGTGTGGACGAAGACAACGATTACGAGGTGTTCGCCGCCTTCGTCGATCGCCAGGTTGCCGCCGGTGCGGCGATGGTGGTGGTGCATGCGCGCAACGCGTGGCTGAAGGGCCTGTCGCCGAAGGAGAACCGCGAGGTTCCCCCGCTGAAGTACGACTGGGCCTACCGCCTGAAGCAGGAGCGCCCGGCGCTGCCGGTGGTGATCAACGGCGGCCTGGCCAGCATCGAGGCGGTGCAGGCGCAGGCCGCGCATGTCGATGGCGTGATGCTGGGCCGCGCGGCCTACCACGACCCCTACCTGCTGCATCAGCTGGAGGCGCTGCACACCGGCGCCCCGCTGCAGGCGCGTGGCGACCTGTTGCGCGCGCTGCGCCCCTACGTGGAAGCGCGGCTGGCCGAAGGCCTGGCGCTCAAGCACATCACTCGCCACCTGCTGGGCCTGTTCCATGGCCAGCCCGGTGGCCGCGCCTTCCGCCAGGTGTTGAGCGAGGGCGCACACCGACCGGGTGCTGACTGGACCCTGGTCGAGCAGGCGCTGGCGGTGACCGAACGCGACGCCGATCGTGCTGCAGCGTGATGTCCGTCACATTCCTGACTTGACAAGGCCCGAGCTTTCGTCCCGAATGTTCACCTAGATGAACAGCTCGTGGGATCACCCGGAAAAGTTCAGATCGGATTCACTGCCCTAAACCAAGAATTTGCAAAGGAATTGTAAAGGCCGGGTCGCGCACCCGGCTCCCGGATTTACGACTTTTGAACGAATCGCCGTGCTCGGCTAGGATCGCATCGATGTCTTCCGCTCCCTTCCATTGCCGCATCGCCCTGGCCACCTGCGTGGTGCTGGCGGCTGCGCCGCTGTCTTCGGCGCTGGCGCAACAGCCGCCGCGTGGCGATCAGGGGCGCGCGGAGATGATGGAGCGGGGCGAGCGCGGCGGCCGTGGCGACGAGCGCTCGCTGTCCGATGCCGTGCGCCGCGTGCAGCGCACCACCGGCGGCCACATCCTCGGCGCCGAGCGCGTGCCGTTCGATGGGCGTGACATCAACCGGGTGAAATACATGGACGACCGGGGCCGGGTCCGCTACATGGACGACCCCGCCCCGTCGCGTTCACAGCCGCGCACGCCGCGGTCGGATATGTCATCACTACGCGGCGATAACCCCTGAACAGGGATAGTTGTCGCTATCAACCCGTACCCCACAGGCCTCCGGGCCACACCCAGGACACTAGGGAGAGTTCATGCGTATCCTTCTGGTCGAAGACGAAGCCCCGCTGCGTGAGACCCTGGCAGCCCGGCTCAAGCGCGAAGGCTTTGCCGTCGATGCTGCGCAGGACGGCGAGGAAGGCCTCTACATGGGGCGCGAAGTTCCGTTCGATGTCGGCATCATCGACCTCGGCCTGCCCAAGATGTCGGGCATGGAGCTGATCAAGGCCCTGCGTGACGAAGGCAAGAAGTTCCCGGTGCTGATCCTGACCGCGCGTTCGAGCTGGCAGGACAAGGTCGAGGGCCTGAAGCAGGGCGCCGACGATTACCTGGTCAAGCCGTTCCACGTTGAAGAGCTGCTGGCGCGCGTCAACGCGCTGCTGCGTCGGGCCGCCGGCTGGAGCAAGCCGACCCTGGAATGCGGCCCGGTTGCCCTGGACCTGGCGGCGCAGACGGTCAGCGTGGCCGGCAGCAATGTCGACCTGACCAGCTACGAGTACAAGGTGCTGGAGTACCTGATGATGCATGCCGGTGAACTGGTCTCCAAGGCCGACCTCACCGAGCACATCTACCAGCAGGACTTCGACCGCGACTCGAACGTGCTGGAAGTGTTCATCGGCCGCCTGCGCAAGAAGCTGGACCCGGATGGCGAACTGAAGCCGATCGAGACCGTGCGCGGCCGCGGCTACCGTTTCGCGATCCCGCGCAACGAGGGCTGAGCCGGCTCCGCCTGGCGACACCATGATGTCCGGCCGTCTGTGGTTCTTCCGACGCTGGCGGCCGCGCTCCCTGCAGGCGCGCCAGATGCTTGCCGCGTCCGTGGGCCTGGTCGCGTTCCTGGCGCTGGCCGGTTATGCGCTTGACGCCGCCTTCGCCGATACGGCCAAGGCGAACCTGCGTGAGCGCCTGAAGAACTACGCCACCGCCTATGCGGCCGGCATCGATTTCACCCGCGACCGCTCGCTGTACATCCGCGAGCAGCCGCCGGATTCGCGCTTCGACGTGCCGGGCAGCGGCCTGTACCTGCAGGTGGTGATGCCGCACGGCAAGGGCAATTCGATGTCGGCCGAAGGCCCGATGCTGCCCACCGCCGGCGGCGGCCTGCTGGCGCCGCGCCAGGAAGTGTTCGAAGGCCCGCTGCCGATGATCCAGATCGACGGCAGTCAGGGCTCGGTGTACCGCTATGGCCTGGGCCTGGTCTGGGATGCCGACGCCGATCCGGCCACCGAATTCCCGTACACCATCTACGTGATGGAAGACTCGCGTGCACTGGGTGCGCAGCTGCGTGTGTTCCGCGGGCGCGTCTGGTTCTATCTGGGCGGCATCGGCCTGATCCTGCTGTTGCTGCAGACCGTCATCCTGCAGTGGAGCCTGCGTCCGCTGCGCCGGGTGATCACCGAGCTGACCAAGGTGCAGCGCGGTGAGACCGAGCGCATGAGCGAGCGCCACCCGCGCGAGCTGGAGCCGCTGACCGACAGCATCAACGCCTTCATCGAAAGCGAGCGCGAGAATCTCGAACGCCAGCGCAACACCCTGGCCGACCTCGCGCACAGCCTGAAGACCCCCATTGCGGTGCTGCGCACGCAGATGGACAGTGGTGCCGGCGATGGCGCGCTGCGCGAGGAACTGGATGTGCAGCTGCAACGCATGAACAACCTGGTCTCCTACCAGCTGGCACGTGCTGCGTCATCGGGCCACAAGCTGTTCTCCGCGCCGTTGCCGATCGAATCCAACGCCGAGGAAATCGTGCGTGGCCTGGAGAAGGTGTATGCGGCCAAGGGCGTGCTGTGCGAATTCGACATCGACCCGGCCGCGCGCTTCCACGGCGAACCGGGTGACCTGCAGGAGCTGCTGGGCAACCTGCTGGAAAATGCCTTCAAGTGGGCCAAGCGCCGCGTGCTGCTGACCGCGCAGCCGCTGCCGGCACCGAACGCCCGTCGCGCGGGCCTGCTGCTGGCGGTGGACGACGATGGCCCCGGCATCGCCCCGGACGACATCGGCAAGGTACTGCAGCGTGGCGTGCGTGGCGACGAGCGTGTGCAGGGCCATGGCATCGGCCTGTCGATCGTGCAGGACCTGATCAAGGATTACCGCGGTGAACTGGCCGTGGGCCGTTCCAGCGAACTGGGCGGCGCCCGTTTCGAAGTGCGGTTGCCGCCGGGGCCGTAATCCGTGCGTAGCGTCGAGCCACGCTCGACTGGGTTTTGTAGCGTCGAGCCATGCTCGACTGGGTCTTGTAGCGTCGAGCCATGCTCGACTGCTCCTCAAGAAGCAGCCGAGCATGGCTAGGCTCTACAGAAGCCGAGGTAATGAGTCAGCCGACCATCACCGGCGGCTCGCCATACAACCGCCGCAGCTGCGCGGCCACTTCCGGCAACGCCTGCTGCAGCAGATCCGGCGCGGAGAAGTGGTACTCGCTGGCCACCGCGAAGAACTCTTCCGGTGCTTCGGCCGCATACGGATCGATCAACGTTTCCTCGCCGGCATCCACCTGCTCGCAGAAGGCGTCGTAGGCACGCTGGAAGGTGGCTGCCCACTCGCGCTGCCATTCGCGCGGCAGCGGCGGCGTGCCGTCCATCGCGCCATCGAGCGCATCCAGCTTGTGCACCATCTCATGCACCGCCACGCAGTAGCCCTCGTGCGGCGCGGCCAGGTCGGCCTGCACATCGGCCCAGGACAGGATCAGCGGACCGCTGTCCCACGACTCGCCAATCAGCTCGTCATCCCATTCGTGCAGCACGCCGGCCGCATCCAGGTGGCTGCGGTGCACGCGGAACGCATCGGGATAGATGATCAGCTGCGACCAGCCCTGCAGGCCCACCTCGCCGAACTCCAGCAGCGGCAGGCAGCACAGCGCGGCCAGCAGCACGCCATCGGCAGGCTGCAGCTGCAACTCGCCGATCGGAGTGAGGGTCTTCTCATGCAGGAAGCGTGTGGCCAGCGTGCGCAGGCGCGCGCGGCGTGCATCGTCGAGGCCGTGCAGCCAGGCCGCGCGGCGGCAGGCGTCATCCCAAAGCGCATCGTCAATCGGCTGCGGCGCGGGCCGCAGCCACTGCAGCAACGACTTGATCAGCGGAACATTCCCGGCAGGTAGCTGTGCCACTTCGGCGCGCGGATGCGCTGCAGCACGTCATCGTCGCTGCCACCGCCGCCGTTGCTGGTGTTGGCGGCCGGGCGTACCGCGGCCGGCTTGGGCGGGGCGGCCGAGGCGGTGGCGGTCGGTGCACGCTGCGAGGCCGCGTCGCCGTTGGAGGACACACACGCTCCGCGGCTGTCGTCCAGCGCTGCCGTTGCAGACGCCGCGAAGGGCATCGTCAGCAGGATCAGGCAATGGGCATAACGGCGCATTGACGACATCCACGTTAAGGGAGGGTGAGTTCCCGATTCTAGCCCGAACCCGGCGCTCCGTTGGAAGCCCCCGCAGAACCCAGCGTGGCGGGCGTCGCTGGCGGCTTTCCCGCATAATTCCACCCTGACTTCGTGGAAGCTGCCGTGGACGATCGCCAATTGCTGGCCAAACTCGCTGCCGGTCGTCTGTCCGGCGACGCCCTGGCCCGTGAGCTGGGCCAGACCCGGGCGGCCATTTGGAAGCGTATTCAAGGGCTTAGGGCCGCCGGCGTGGAGATCGAGGGCCGCGCCGGTGAGGGCTACGGCCTGACCCGCCCGGTCGATCTGCTGGATCCGGACGCGATCCGCGCCGGCCTGCCGGCCGAGGTGCTGCCGCTGCTGCACGACCTGCAGGTGGCCTGGACGGTGGACTCGACCAATGCCGAATTGCTGCGCTGCAGCGCGCCCCAGCGCGGGGTCAGTGTCCTGCTGGCCGAGCGCCAGACCGGTGGCCGCGGCCGCCGGGGCCGCACCTGGGCCTCGCCACTGGCCGCCCATGTCTACCTGTCGGTGCTGCGCCTGTTCTCCGGCGGCCTGGGCCGCCTGGCTGGGCTGAGCCTGGTGGCCGGCATCGCCGTGGCCGAAGCCCTGCACGACCTCGGGTTTACCCAGGCGCAGCTGAAGTGGCCGAACGACCTGATCGTCGATGGCAAGCGCAAGCTGGTCGGCCTGCTGGCCGAGGGCGGTGGTGAATATGCCGGCCCGGCGCGCGCGGTCATCGGCATCGGCATCAACACGCACATGCCGCCCTCGTTTGCCGAACAGATCACCCAGCCGTGGGTGGATCTGGACACGCTGGCCGGCAAGCCAGTGGACCGCAACGTGGTCGTTGCCGCCGTGCTGGCGCGCCTGTTGCCGGCGCTGGAGGAATTCGATCGCGAGGGACTTGCTCCGTTCCTGCCGCGCTACGCCGCCTTCGACATGCTGGCCGGCCGCGAAGTGCGGGTGGAGCTGGAAGGGCAGTGGCAGCATGGCACCGCGCTGGGCCTGGCCGATGACGGCGCCTTGCGCGTGCGCATTGATGGCCGCGAGCGCCTGCTGCACGCCGGCGAAGTCAGCGTGAGGACGGCATGAGCGATTGGTTGTTCGACCTCGGCAACTCGCGCTTCAAGTTCGCGCCGCTGCAGGGTGACCGTGCCGGTGACGTGCAGGCCTGGGCGCATGGCGCCGAAGGCATGGCCGGGCAGCCGCCGCACAGCCTGCCCAGCGGCCGCACCGCGTTCGTGGCCAGCGTGGCCGCACCGTCGCTGACCAGCGCCATGCTGGATCAGCTGCAGCGCCGCTTCGAACACGTGCACGTGGTGCGCACCCGCGCCGAATGCGCTGGCGTGCGCATTGCCTATGCCAAGCCGGAAAAGTTCGGCGTCGACCGCTTCCTGGCCCTGCTGGCCGCGGCCAAGGCGCAGCGCCCGGTGCTGGTGGTCGGCGTGGGCACCGCACTGACCATTGATCTGCTCGATGCCGACGGCCAGCACCACGGTGGCCGCATCTCCGCATCGCCCACCACCATGCGCGAAGCACTGCACGCCCGTGCCGTGCAGCTGCCCGCGACCGGTGGCGATTACAGCGAATTCGCCAACGACACCGCCGATGCGCTGGCGTCCGGCTGCGACGGCGCCGCCGTGGCGCTGATTGAACGCAGCGCACAGCACGCGCACACGCTGCTGGGCGTGGCACCGTCGTTGCTGGTGCACGGTGGCGGCGCACCGGCGCTGATGCCGCTGCTGCCGGGCGCTGATTACCACCCCTCGCTGGTGCTGGATGGCCTCGCCCGCTGGGCGGTACACCAGCCCGCAGGCTAGTATCCGCGCATGCTGACCCGTGCCCTGATCGTCGTACTGGCCATCCTCAATCTTGGCGTCGCCTGCTGGTGGCTGTTGCGCGATGCACCGCAGAAACCCGCGCCGCCGCCGCAAGCGCCCGGCGTGGCCGAGCTGCGCTGGGTGCCCGGTGGCGTGGACGCCAATGCCGCAGCTGAGGCCACCGCCGCCGCCCCGACCGCACCGCTGATGGAGCGCGAACCGGCCGCGAAGACCGCAGTGGCTGCGACGCCTGCACCCGCGCCGGCCGTGCCGGCCAAGCCGGACATTGCCAAGTCGCAGGTGGCCGAAGCCGCGCCTGCCGCCGCATCGGTTGCTGGCGCCGCCAAGCCAGTGGCGGCGCCCGTACCGGCCCCGGAAAAGACCGCAACCCCGCCCGCAGCCGCCGAGCCGCCGCGCTGCGTCGCGCTGGGCCCGTTCGCCGACCGCGCCGCCGCGAGCAGCGCGCAGGGCAAGGCGGGCACGCTGCTCAGCCAGACGCGCCTGCGCGAACAACCCGCTGCCAGCGGCAGTGCCCGCTACCGGGTGATGCTGCCGGCCGCCGCCAACCGCGAAGAAGCCCAGGCCACCGTGAAACGCATCGTCGCCGCCGGCCTGAGCGACTACTACATCATCAGCCAGGGCGAGGAGGCCAACGCCGTGGCGCTGGGCCAGTACCGCAACCGCGAAGGCGCCGAGCGGCGCATGGCGGCGGTGCAGGCCGCCGGCTTCCAGCCGCGCCTGGTCGCCAGCGGCGACACCGGCCAATGGTGGCTGGAAGGGCAGCTGGCGGCAGGCACGCAGCCGGCCCAGGCCCAGCAGCGCAGCGGGGCGGCACAGAGCCGGTCGCTGGATTGCACGCGGTTGCGCTAGAATCCCCTGACCGCGGCGCTGCCGCCTGTGCACCACCATGCCGCTTTAGCTCAGTTGGTAGAGCAACTGTCTTGTAAACAGTAGGTCATCCGTTCGATTCGGATAAGCGGCACCACTACGTATCTGCTCACGCATCCTCGGAATAGGGCGAAGCATTCAGCGCCCCTCCTGCCCCTCCCGCTGTTTCAGATGTTCTCTTTGCAGCGGGACTAGCGTCGCGCCGAGCGGCTCGATAAACCGTCACTCCTCACTCGGTGTCATGTGTCGTTTCCCAACCTCACATTTTGGCTTGAGGTGGGATATCGTCGCCACACTTGGGTCGGAGCAGAGCCATAGGAGTGGAACCGACTCGACAATACCGTTCAGCTAGGTAATGTTCGTTTAGCTAGTTCAGGAAGGACTGGACAGGGGGATGAATGGCGAAACCTGACTTCCCGGCGCTGCTTGCTCCGGGCATGCACAATTTGACCTTGCCCACATTGCATGCCCTCGCTGTGGCTCCTTTTACCGGGGACGCGCGGCGAGAAGAGCTTTTCCAAAAACTCACCACGTGGGCCGGAGAACTTCAGGCTTGCGGCCTAGGCGGAACACTGTGGCTGGATGGTTCCTTCCTGACGGAAAAGCCAAATCCCGGAGATATCGATTGTGTCCTGTGGGATCCCGCGTGGGCGTCTCCGGCAAGCGTTACTCTTGCGCACCAGCATCAGGTACAGAGTTTGTTGGACAGAGCGACGGCAGAGAACCTGTATGGACTCGACCTCTACATTGTCGCAACGCCGCCTGAGGGAGCATTCCATCAGGAGGCATACTGGCGGGGCGTACTGGGATTCGGTCATGACCGGGTGACGGCCAAGGGTTTTGCAGAGGTGAACCTATGACGAGCAAGTTCCTGAGAGAACACGCTGACGCGCTCTCCAAGTTTGCCAAGGAGTCGGCAGACCGTGCTCAATCATCTCCCGAAGACTTCTTTCTACGGATTGCGGCCAAGAATCAGGAAGACGCAGCGCGTGCTGTGACTCACCAACTGATGCTTGAAGCTGCCGAAGACGCGGGAGAGCTTGTTGATCTAAGACTTTTGGGGCCGAAGGCAAATGGCAGCATTTCCCTCGATTGGTTCATTCGTGCAATGGACCCATTGTCGAAGGCGTGGAAACTCGCCGCACATCGACTCCGCTATGGCAGTGACGCTGCGAGAGGTGCGGGAGCCGATGTTGTCAGTGCTCTAAATCTAAAGCTGGCCGGAATTGGTCACGGGTCAACTCGCATATTCGTTACTGGCAATGGCATGCCCGACCTGACGGGCGAAAGCCTGCTGCAGGCGACGCTTACCCAGATCTTTCTCTTGCTTAACGCGCATCAAGACGAGTTCTATGATGCTGTGGACGCAGTGGGTGGCAGGTCAGCGCACCAGCTCGGTGAGTTCATGAAAGAGCTGGATCAAGGAGGCTTCGCTGCGCAGTTTTCGTGGCAGTCCCCTCGTGGTCGACAGTTCTGGGAAGGGCGCCCCGATGAGATCGTCCGCATTCGCATGTTGCTGGATACCATTCGCGAACCAGATCGGTATCAGGAGACCATTACTGGAAGGGTTGCAGGCATCACCGACACGGGAAGGTTGGAGCTGCGAACTGATGATGGAAAGGTCGTAGTCCGCTTTCCACTGAAGCTCACGGAGCAGGTGCAACGTTTGACCATCACCTCGTTGGCCACAATCCAGGTTCAGACCGCTCGCTACTGGGATTCAGTTCAGAAAAAAGACATCTACAAGCGACAGCTCATGGAAGTTCAGTAGTTGCAAGAGCCATTGATCGAACTCAATGCACTTGATGTGGCCGAGCATCTTCGGACGCCAGAAGAGATGGCCGCCTATCTAGACGTCTGAATCGCTGAAAGTGACGGCGATTCTGCATTCATTGCCAAGGCACTCGGCGATATCGCCCGTGCTCAGGGCATGAGCAAGGTTGCACGTACGGCGGGCCTCTCGCGCGAGAGTCTGTATCGCGCACTGTCCGGTGAGCGCAGCCCCGATTTCGCCACCATCCTGAAGGTGACCCGCGCGCTGGGTGTGCGCCTGCCTGCCAGCGCAGCATAAGTACATGCGCCGACCTTGACGCGTTGCCACGGTGCCGGCGGTAAAGACGGCGGTATGAACATGAAAAAACCGCCTTTTGGCGGTTTTTTCGTCCCAAGCTGGTGAGTCAACTCAATGACGCAGCAAAGGAGGAGTCGTCCGGTAATGCCAGTTCAAGGCAGCTTGCGCGTCACGGGGCGTATCAGTGCATTACGCGTCAATCGCTGCCGCCTCAAGAAGTCCGCTGCGATCAGTTCAATCAAGCCGAATGATGCGGATCAACTTTCTTGTTGCCGACCCGTCTCCGACGGCGGCCACCGGGCCACAGCGGAATACCTCTTTTTGCACCGGCATGGTTGAAGAATGAGATCGTGCAGTGTGCCCGCGTTCCAGGCGTGATGCGGGTGACGGCGCGGTCATTCAACACGAAGCTGTACCACTTGAGTTCAGGGCTTATGGGAAGCGCCATGGGGCGTGCAGTGGAGGCAATCATCTCGGCAACAGCGCCACCGCGCGAATCCACTTCGTCCAGCCGCAGCTCAACAGAAAGCAGGTTTCAGGTTTGGATGGGGTGTGCTCATTTCAGGAGTGGGTCAGCCTGATTCGATAGCCGGGGTAGCGACGCGTTGAAGCTGTGCGTTGGAACTCCACCGTCCCGCATTACTGAGCCCCCGCACCTGCAACGCCACATACTCCGCCAGCCCCCGGCAGGCCAGCATCAATCCCTCGCGTGCACCGTCGCCAATATCGTCTTTCTCTTCCCCATCCACGCGTACGCGCTCATTGGCGTGGTACAGCTCCAGCAGCGACACCAGGCCAACCGCGGCGCGGTCCCTGCGCGCGGCGGCCACGGCGTGGCCGGGCGTGTTGGATGGCCCCTGCCATGGCTGTCCGTCGGCAGCATCTCCGGCGCGGATGCGCTGCAGGCATCCGGGCAGATCGATCGGCGCGGGCGCCTCGTTGGCGGCGGCGAAAGCGGCTTCCAGCGGCTGCGCCAGTTCGGGTGGCAAGCGTAGGGCGGCGTCGCCGAGCGTGGCAGTCAGATACGGATAGAGGGTCTTGGACATGCGGGCATCCTCGTCAGGCACAGAGGCGCCGCCACGATAGGGTGGCGGGCGATGCGTGGCTTCCAAGACCGGGAATCGATGAGCCGGCGGGCACAAGGCCCCCACGCACCGCCCGCCGTCGATCGGCGAACGGATTGCCAGCCGACGCCGCTCTTGGGAGGACGACGCCGGCTGGCAAGCGTATACAGCTTCGATTACACGGGCTTGGAAGACCCGACCACCTTTGCAGGCGGCGATTCATCATGCGCACGCCAAATCACCGCCTGCCAGTCGTTTGTTTCGATGGCATCGGGTGATCTGAAAGGAAAAATGAACTATCGCGTTTGGCCCGTTTCGAGCATCGCAATGCCAGAAGCGACATATCGCGCAGTGCCGCCATCATCGGCAATCAGGGCCGCGCCCTCGTGGGGACACGGTCTGCTTCGGCGTGCGAAGTAAAGCTGGCTTAACGGGCCCGGCAAGACGCCGAGGCCACGATATCAAACCTGAAGCCCACAACGCGCGCCGTCCGGATCTTGATATTCCTCACGGACAGCGAGCAACGCCCCACCGCATACTGCCGCCATACGCCCACTTCGGCCGCTTCGGGATCCGCCCATGCATCGCCACGCCCTGCCGCTTACCGTCGCCCTGCTTTCCACCGTTTTCGTGGCCCCGGCCCTGGCCGCGGTACCGTTCTTCAACGCCAGCTGCCCGGGCGGCATCGATGTGCACGCCGACGAAGGCGGGCCGGTCTACGTGCAGGGCCGCGAGACGGCGCTGAAGCGCTTCAACGACCGCTATTTCGAAGCACGCGATGCCAACAGCGGCATCACCCTGTCGATCAGCCGCAACGATGACGGCACGCCGCAGGTCAGCTATACCGGCCGAGGCGGCGCCAATGGCATCTGCCAGGTCAGTGCCAGCGGCACGCCTGCGCCCGCCGCAAACGGCGAGCGCCCTCGCGACGGTGCCGCCGGGGATGCCGCGCTGCCGCGCGAAGTCACCTGCGAATCCACCGGCCAGCAGCAGGTGTCGTGCGATCTGAATACCCGTGGCAACGTGGAAATCGTGCGCCAGCTCAGCCGTACCCGTTGCGAGGAAGGCAGGAACTGGGGCCTGTCGCGGCATTCGGTGTGGGTCAATGGCGGCTGCCGCGCGGTGTTCCGCAATGTGTCCTCGGTGACTACCCCCGCGCCGGCAGGCGATACCGCACTGGGCGCCTGCAACATGCGCAAGGGCGCGCAGGGCACGCTGGTGACCCAGATGCCGGTGGGCAGCGATTACCAGGAACTGATCATCGATTACCCCGATGGCCGCTTCCTGTGCATGATGCGCAACAACGGCCAGGTGCAGAGCGTCACCCCGGTGCGCCGCCGCGGCGGTTGAGGTGCCGCGGCATGTTCACCGTTGGCTGTGTGCCCGGAGCGGGGCAAGGCAGTGCGCGTTGCCCCTTTCCGGCTACTGCGGGTTTACCGGGTCGTTGCCCTTCTTGTACGTGTAGGCGGTGACTTCCCAACCACCGCCATGGCCGGATGAGGGTTCCACCCAGGTGAATTCCCACGTCTGCAGCGAGCCGTCGGGAAGCAGGTTTTCCACCCTGTAGATTTCACCGGGAATGCCCTGCCCCGGCAGCTTTCCGGGAATCGATTCGTCCGAGCGTGCAGACGTGCGGCCTACGGAGAATGCCCGCCGTTCCACCTGTACGTTGCCGTAGCCCTGCGGGGCGAACGACGGCTTTACGCGCTGCGCCACCCAGTCGAGTACCTGGCGTGCGCCCGCCGTCTGCATGGGATACGCATCGGAGGTCACCGTATGCGTGATGCGTTGCGAGGGTGCACTGGCAACGGCGGGGAACAGTCCGCCCAGGGTAATTGCCAGTACCGCAAGTCCATTGAGTGCATGTTTCATGCGCGTGGTGCTCCATGATTGAGTAAGTGATGCGGCACCTTCAGGGTGCCGACGCAGCGTGGGCACAAACACAGCCCTGCGTAAGAGGCGAAACCGACCGGGATGTGAAGGGGGTCGCGGAAGGTTGAATGACTGACGACCCAGCGCTGGAATGCCTGACCGGAAAGGGCCACCCGGTCCTGGCGATCTGAACCTCGCCCTGCTGCACCGCCGCGAGTGGTGTCACACAGCTCTGGCTAGACTGTGCTTCTTTTTCCCCCGCAGGAGGCACCCATGGCCCATCCCATTTCCGTATCGCTGATTGGCGTTCCCACCGATGTCGGTGCGGGCCATCGCGGTGCACGGCTGGGGCCGGAGGCGCTGCGTGTGGCAGGCCTGCCGGAGGCGCTGGAAGCGCGCGGTGTGGACGTGCGTGACGTGGGCAACCTGGATGGCCCGCGCAACCCGTGGACCGCACCGGTGGAGGGCTATCGCCATCTGGATGAAGTGGTGGCGTGGAACCGTGCGCTGATGGAAGCCAGCTACGCCGAGCTGCAGGCCGGGCGCATGCCGATCATGCTCGGTGGCGACCATTGCCTGGGCATCGGTTCGATCACCGCCGTCGCGCGCTGGTGCCGCGAGCAGGGCAAGACCCTGCGCGTGCTGTGGCTGGATGCGCACTCGGACTTCAACACCAGCGATGTCACCCCGTCGGGCAACATCCACGGCATGCCGGTGGCCTGCCTGTGCGGCCTCGGCCCGGACGCACTGACCCGCCTGGGCGGCAGCGCACCGGCGATTACCCCGGCGCAGATGCACCAGATCGGCATCCGCTCGGTCGACCCGGAAGAAAAGCGCCTGATCAAGACCCACAAGGTGGATGTCTATGACATGCGCTACATCGACGAGAACGGCATGAAGCGCGCGGTGGAGGCGGCGCTGGCCGGCATCGACGAGAACACCCACCTGCATGTCAGCTTCGATGTGGACTTCCTCGACCCGAGCATCGCCCCGGGCGTGGGCACCACCGTGCCGGGCGGGGTCAACTACCGCGAGGCGCAGCTGGTGATGGAGATGATCGCCGACACCGGGTGCATGGGTTCGCTGGATATCGTCGAGCTCAACCCCTTGCTGGACAAGCAGAATGCCACCGCCGAGCTGGCCGTGGACCTGGTCGAAAGCCTGTTCGGCAAGTCCACCCTGATGCGCGACTGAGGCAACCGCCTGAACGGATTGCTGATCCGTTCACACCCGCTCCACGCCCCTGCCGCCAGATTGCACTTCACGCGGCGGCGGTGGGCGTTGGCCTTCTCCCGCTGAGCGAAAGAATCCCATCCGCGAATGAAGCGGTGTAGCGGCAAACCCAAGGAGAAGCCCATGAAGCGCGTAGTTGCCCTGATGCTGTTGTCGATGTTCTCGGTGGCCCTGCTGGCCGGTTGCAACACCGTGGCCGGTGCCGGCAAGGACGTGCAGAAGGCCGGTGAGAAGGTTGAGGATGCCGCCAAGGGCAACTAAGCCCGGCGCGGAACGAAAAAGAGAAAGGCCGGGGACCTCCCCGGCCTTTTTTCATGCGCGCTGCCACCCACGGCTGTGCAAGCGGAGTGAACCATTCAAGCAGGTGAGCGCGCATTTCATTGCCGGTTGACCGGTACTCAACGGCCACTGCGCGAAGCTGGAACCACGGTAAGAACGCCGTTGCAACCAAGGACTCCCAGCAATGAACAAAGACATCATTTCCGGCAAGTGGTCGCAGCTGAAGGGCAAGGCCCAGGCCAAGTGGGGCGATCTGACCAACGACGATTTCGATGTGGCCGAAGGCAATGCCGAATACTTGGCCGGCCGCCTGCAGGAACGTTATGGCTGGGCCAAGGACCGCGCCGAGAAGGAAGTCCGTGAGTTCCAGGATGCGGTGAGCAAGGACTATCCGGACTACAAGTAAGTGTTGACCGTTTCCCCCCCACAGCACGACGCCCGCACCGTAAGGTTGCGGGCGTTGTGTTGTCCGGGCCGGGCCGGGCCGGGCGATCAGCGTGCCGGCGGGTCCGGCACGTAGCGGTTGGGGAAGGCCTGCGGTTCCCTCGGCAGGCGCGAGGGCGCATCGACCAGGATGCCGCGCGCGCGCAGGTTGCGGGCGCTGTCGTAGCGCAGCTGCAGCACCTGCGCCGGGCTGCGGCTGGCCCGTTCGAAGTCGGTATCGCGCACCGAGGACTGCTCGCGCGCACCGTGGCCGGTGCCCAGCGCTGGCGCCGGCGACTTGCTGGCGTAGCCCTCGATGCGGCTGGCGCTGGCATCAGCGGCCGCTTCGGCCTGTGCAGCCGGCGCTGGCAGCGGCACGCCACGTCGCAGGATCGGCTGCGGGTACCAGCGACGCGCCTCCTCGAACACCGCCACGCCAACCACGCCGATGTTGTCCGGGCGGCCGGTGCGGCTGGCATAGCTGCCGCTGGGGCTGCTGAACACGAACTGCGCCACCTCGTCCTGGCTCTTGCGCCAGCCGGTGATGTCGGCGCGCTGCCCGGGGTTGAGCACGTAGCCGGTCTGCGAGGGATCGGCATCTTCGCCGGAGATGGCGTTGATGCCGTCCACCGACAGCACCACCAGCACCCGGCGCGGGCTGTCGTTGTACAGGCGCACGGCGTAGCGGTGGCCGCGCTCACCGGCCACCCAGCGCTGGCCGTCGGCGGGGTAGCTGCGCAGTTCGGTGCCGCGGTCGCGGTCGACCAGGGTCATGCGCACCGGGCCGCCCTCGTAGGCCGGCGGCGGCGGTGCCGGGCGGAAGCCGGCCAGGGGCAGGATCAGCAGCAGGGGCAGCAGGCGTTTCATCGGGCGTCTCCAGCGGGGTTGCGTGAATGAACGCGCCGCCGGCCCTGACGGGGTTGGTGGCGTGCAAGGTAAACTGGCCCCGTTCATCGAAGGTTACCCCACGCAGTCATGACGACCCGAGTCCTTACCGGCATCACCCCCTCCGGCACGCCCCACCTGGGCAACTACGTTGGCGCCATCCGTCCGGCCATCGCCGCCAGCCGCGCGCCGGGGATCGAGAGCTTCTTCTTCCTGGCCGACCTGCACAGCCTGATCAAGTCCCAGGACCCGCAGCGCACCCAGCGCGCGACCCTGGAGATCGCCGCCAGCTGGCTGGCCTGCGGCCTGGACCCGGAACACGTGTGGTTCTACCGCCAGAGCGACATCCGCGAGACCACCGAGCTGATGTGGTTCCTGACCGCCATCGCCAGCAAGGGCATCCTCAACCGCGCGCACGCCTACAAGGCGGCAGTGGACAAGAACCGCGAGGAAGGTGTGGACGAGGACGCAGGCGTCAGCGCCGGCCTGTTCATGTACCCGGTGCTGATGGCCGCCGACATCCTGATCTTCAAGGCCAACCAGGTACCGGTGGGCCGTGACCAGATCCAGCACATCGAGATGGCGCGCGATTTCGCCCAGCGCTTCAACCACGTGTACGGCAAGGAGTACTTCCCGCTGCCGGATGTGGTGATCGACGAGCAGGTGGCGACGCTGGCGGGCCTGGATGGCCGCAAGATGAGCAAGAGCTACCACAACACCATTCCGCTGTTCGTGCCGCGCGAGGAGCTGAAGAAGCTGGTGTTCTCGATCCTGACCGACTCGCGCGCGCCGGGTGAGCCGAAGGACACCGAAGGCTCGGCGCTGTTCCAGATGTACCAGGCGTTCGCCACCCCGGAACAGACCGCAGAGTTCGCCAAGGCGTTCGCTGCCGGCATCAGCTGGGGCGACGCCAAGCAGCAGCTGTTCGAGCGCATCGACAGCGAGCTGTCGCCGTTGCGCGAGCGCTATAACGCACTGATGGCCGAGCCGGAGAAGATCGAAGCGCTGCTCAAGCGGCGTGGCCAGCAGCTGCGCGAGCAGCTGGCAGCGCCGCTGCTGGACGAGCTGCGCCATGCGGTGGGCCTGCGCGACCTGTCCAGCGCAGGCGACATCGCCAGCGAGGATGCCGGCGTGGCCCGCGTGGCGCCGCCGCAGTTCAAGCAGTACCGCGAGAAGGACGGCCGTTTCTACTTCAAGCTGACCGCCGGCGACGGCACGCTGCTGATCCAGAGCGAAGGCTTTGATTCGCCGCGTGACGCGGGGCAGTTGATCGCGGTGATCAAGCAGGCCGAGCAGGGCGACCAGCTGCAGAGCGAGCTGTTCAAGCTGGAGGCCGATGTGGATGCGGTACTGGCCGCGCTGGCTGTGCTGCGCGAAGCGGCCTGACCGCCGGGGCTGTGTGGCCCATGCAGAGTCGAGCCATGCTCGACTTTGCTCCGCCTCTGTAGAGCCGAGCCCACGCTCGGCTGTTTTCCGTCAGCCGAGCATGGGCTCGGCTCTACAGGGGAGCCCGCCACCCATGGCATGATGTCCGCGATGACATGGAGTCTGCGATGGCCTGGTTGTCGCTGCTGCTGTTCCTGCCCTGGTTCCTGCTGCTGGGCAGCCTGTACTGGCTGTTCCCGCGCCAGCCGCGTACTGCGCGCCGGCGCCTGTTCGACAGCGCCACCCTGCTGCTGGCCTTCGCCCTGAGCATCGTCTCGATGCTGTGGGGGTATCGCCTGGGCATGGCACAGCCCGGCGCCGGCCCGATCTGGCCGCAGGTGCTGGCGGTGCTGTATGCCTACGGCGCGTTCCTGGCGGTGCTGGTGCTGGCGTTGCTGCTGCGGCCGCGCTGGCTGGACCGGTAACCCCGCCTTTGTAGAGTCGAGCCATGCTCGACTGATGCCTGGCAGAAAGGCAGCCGAGCATGGGCTCGGCTCTGCAGAATCTGGCCTCCGACCAAAGCCGCATCGAACCCGCGCCGCCTGCACGCCTACCATGGGTGTCCGTTCCCGTTCCTGCCAGGTGCGTGCCGATGACCGCCGACCCCAGCATCCATACCATCGATACCGGCTTCCAGCGCCCCGACTTCGACGCGGCCTATCTGATCGTTGAGAACGGCCGCGCCGCGTTCGTCGACTGCGGCACCGGCCTGTCGGTGCCGGCGATGCTGCAGGCGCTGGCCAACGCGGGTCTGGCCGTTGACGCGGTGGACTGGCTGCTGCTCACGCACGTGCACCTGGACCACGCCGGCGGTGCCGGCCTGCTGATGCAGCAGCTGCCCAACGCGAAGGCGGTGCTGCACCCGCGCGGTGCACCGCACATGATCGACCCCACCCGGCTGATCGCCGGTGCGACGGCGGTGTACGGCGCCGAGGAAATCGCGCGCAGCTATGGCCGCATCGAGCCGATTGCCGGACAGCGCGTGGTGGTGGCCGAAGACGGCCACCGCATCGACCTGGCCGGCCGCGAGCTGTTACTGCTGCACACGCCGGGCCATGCGCTGCACCACTACTGCGTGTGGGACGCGCGCAGCCGCAGTTGGTTCACCGGCGATACCTTCGGCATTTCCTACCGCGAGCTGGACAGTGCGCAGGGCGCTTTCATCTTCCCCACCTCCTCGCCGGTGCAGTTCGACCCGGAGGCGATGAAGGCCTCGATCCGGCGCATGCTCGATTACGCGCCGCAGGCGATGTACCTGACCCACTATGGGCGCGTGGAGCAGGTGGAGAAACTGGCCGGGGACCTGTTCGAGCAGATCGACGCGATGGCCACCATCGGCCGCCAGTGCGATGGTCGCCCGGACCGCCACCGCTGCCTGCTGGCCGCATTGCAGGCGCTGTACCTGGAACGTGCGCAGCAGCACGGCTGTGCGCTGGACCACGCGGCGGTGACCGAAGTGCTGGCGATGGACATCGAGCTCAATGCACAGGGCCTGGCCTGCTGGCTGGATCGCATGAGCAGGTAGAGCCACGCCATGCGGGGATGACGCAGGCCCGGGCCGCGCCGCGATGTCATGACCACGTTACACTCTGGTGACTTCCAAGCTAGCCGTGGTACTGCCGTGAATCCGATGCGCGTGTTGCTGCTGTCGTCCTGCCTGTTTGTCGGGGGCCTGGCCCATGCGGCCAACGACCTGCCGGGTGGCGGCATCGATCCGCAGGCACTGTCGCGCCACGTGCGGGTGCTGGCCTCGGATGAATTCGAGGGCCGCGCGCCGGCCACGGCCGGCGAAGAGCGCACGGTGCAGTACCTGATCGAGCAGTTCCGCAGCTACGGCCTGCAGCCGGGGGGCGTGGATGGCAGCTGGGTGCAGCCGGTGCCGCTGGTGCGTGCACAGCTGGACGGCCCGGCCAAGGCCAGCCTGTCGCTGAAGCAGGGCAGGCGCGCGCTGGCCAATGGCGTGGACGTGACCCTGCAGAGCCTGCAGCCACGCAAGCGCGTGCAGATCAAGGATGCGCCGCTGGTGTTCGTTGGTTACGGCATCGACGCGCCGGAACGCCACTGGAACGACTACAAGGACGTCGACCTGCACGGCAAGATCGCCGTGGTGCTGATCAACGATGCCGATTTCGAGGCCGATGCACCGGGCGCGTTCGACGGCAAGGCGGTGACCTACTACGGTCGCTGGACCTACAAGTTCGAGGAAGCCGCACGCCGTGGTGCCGAAGGCGTGCTGATCGTGCACGAGACCGCGCCGGCGGCCTACGGCTGGGCCACGGTGAAGAGCTCGGGCACCTCGCCGCTGTTCGACATCGAGCGCGGCCAGGCCGATGCGATGGCCCAGCACACGCCGCTGCGCGGCTGGATGCAGCGCGAGCTGGCCGAGGCGATCTTCGCCGACGCCGGCCTGGATTTCGATGCCGAGAAGCGCAAGGCAATGCGCGCCGACTTCCACCCGGTGGCACTGGACAACGCCAGGCTGAGCGTGGAGTTCGCGCTCAAGCGCGAGCAGGTGGTGACCCGCAACGTGGTGGCCAAGCTGCCCGGTGGTGAACACGCCGACGAGGCCGTGATTTTCTCCGCGCACTGGGATGCGTTCGGTATCGGCCAGCCCGACGCCAAGGGTGACCGCATCCGCCGTGGTGCGATCGACAACGCCACTGGCGTGGCCACGGTGCTGGAACTGGGCCGCGTGTTCGCCGCGGGCCCGCAGCCGCAGCGCACGCTGTACTTCGTGGCGCTCACTGCCGAAGAGAAGGGCCTGCTGGGCGCCAGCTATTACGCTGCGCACCCGCTGGCGCCGCTGGACAAGACCGCCGCGGTGCTGAACATCGAAATGTTCAGCCCGGATGGCCCGACCCGCGACATCGCGTCGTGGGGCAAGGGCCGGGTCTCGCTGGAAGGCGATCTGGAGCGCGTGGCCAAGGCCCGTGGCCGCAGCTACAGCCCGGACCCGAACCTGGAAGCCGGTTTCTTCTACCGTGCCGACCACTTCGCCTTCGCCCGCCTGGGCGTGCCGGCGATCACCATCGGCCCGGGCCTGGACAAGCGGGACGGTGGGGTTGAGGCCGGCCGCGCGCTGCGCGAGAAGTACTTCGCCGATTGCTACCACCAGGCCTGCGATGCCTGGACGCCGAGCTGGGATCCGAGCGGTCACGCCGCCGATACTCTGCTGGTCTACGACCTGGGCGCGGAGCTGGCCAACAGCCGCCGCTGGCCGACGTGGGAAAAGGAATCGGAATTCCGCGGCGCGCGCGACAAGAGCGAAGCCGCCCGCCGCTGAGGATCGGGACCGGCGGCGTCATGTCATTCCGCCGGGGTAGAGTCGACTGCTCATCGGCTATCGCGCGCAGCGCGGTTTTTTGGGTGCCGGCAGAGAGAGCAGTCGACTAACAGTCGACTCTACCGATTGCCGATTGCCGATTGCCGATTGCCGATTGCCGGCCAGCGGCCGGCACTACCGGCGCCGGCGCAGCAACGCCCACGCGCCCCAGCCGGCCGCTGCGAGCGCAGCCAGGTAGCACGCCAACGTCGTGCGCATGCCGGCGTCATGCAGGGGCCCCGGGCGGGAGCTCCAGCGCAGCTGAAGCGAGCTGTGTCCGCTGCCCAGGTCCATTGCCAGTTGAAGCGCCAGCGCGCCGCAGACCACCAGCAGGGCGATCCCGAATCCGATGCGTGGCCACGCGACCTGCGCATTGGGACGGCGCAGCAGCCAGGCCAGCGCCGTGGCTGCGGCCAGCGTCGCCGCGATCCACATCAGTGGCGCGGCGGGAGACGCAGCGGCCACCGGCATTGCACCGGTGGCCGCGATCACTACGGCATCCTTACTTGCGGGTGCCGTCGAGCCAGTTCGGGCCCTTGTTGGTGAGGAAGAACACATAGACCACCAACGATACCGCGATTGTCGCGGTGACGTAGATGGCGAACCAGTCCACATGGCCGGTCTTCAGCGCGCCCTGGTACAGCAGCGGCGCGGTGCCGCCAAACAGCGAGTTGGCCAGCGCATAGCCCAGGCCCACGCCCAGAGCGCGCACATGGGTGGGGAACAGTTCGGCCTTCACCACCGCGTTGATCGAGGTGTAGCCGGTGAGGATGACGAACCCCAGTGCCAGGGTCAGGAAGGCCAGGGTGGCGTCATGCTGGTGCGGCAGCTGGGTGATCAGGTACCAGCTGTACAGCACGCCGCCAACGCCGAAGAACACCAGCAGGGTCTTGCGGCCGATGATGTCCGACAGCCAGCCGCCCACCGGCTGCAGCACCATCAGGAAGGCCAGCACGCCCAGGTTGATCAGGGTGCCGGTCATCGGGTCGTTGCCGGCAAAGGCGCTCTGGATCATCTTCGGGCCGTTCACCGAGTAGGTGTAGAAGGCGATGGTGCCACCGGCGGTGATCAGGAAGCACAGCAGCAGCGGCCGCCACTGGTGCACGAACAGCTCGTACATCGAGCCGGACTTCTGCGCCTTGCCCTCGCGTGCGGCTTCGATGGACGACTCCGACAGCGACTCGTCCATGCCACGACGCAGCCAGAACACCACCACTGCGGCGATGCCACCGATGCCGAAGGCGATGCGCCAGCCCCACTCGGAGATCTCCGGCTTGCCCCAGAAGGTCAGCATCAGCAGCAGGGTCAGCTGGGCCAGCACGTGGCCGCCGACCAGGGTGACGTAGTGGAACGAGGACAGGAAGCCGCGACGGCCGGGAATGGCGGCCTCGGACATGTAGGTGGCGCTGGCGCCATATTCACCACCGGTGGCGAAGCCCTGCAGCAGGCGCGCGAACAGCAGGATGACCGCCGCCCAGATGCCGATGCTGGCGGCGGTGGGGGTGATGGCGATCAGGAACGAGCACAGCGCCATCACCGTCACCGAAACGGTCAGCGCCAGGCGGCGGCCATGGCGGTCGGCGAAGCGGCCGAAGAACCAGGCGCCGATCGGGCGCATCAGGAAGGTGGCAGCGAAGATCGCCCACACATACATCGTGGAGTTCTTGTCGTCGGGCGAGAAGAACTGCGACTCGAAGTACACGGCGAACACCGAGTACACGTAGACGTCATACCACTCCACCAGATTGCCGGCGGAGCCTTTGAGGGTATTGGAGATCGAGCGGCGCAGCGCGGCGCCGTCGGTGCTGGGAGCAGCGGTTTGGGACGTGGTGCTCATCTGGGTGGGAATCCTCGATGCGGCGCTTCCGTGCGGGAAAGATCGGTGCCAGGCGTGCGCAGGGCGCTGCGGGCCAGCCTCCTAGGTACTGCATCCCACGTCAACGCCGGGTGCCGGGAGGGCGGGCAGGGCATGGGACCGCACAGGGTGGACCAGGCCACGCCTGCGGACCATAACTAAATCGTCGTATCCGTTGTGATCGCGAGGGCCTCGGCGGGCACCGGCAGGTTGTCGCAAACCGGGGTGATTTCCCGCTGTAGAAGGCTCTAGAATCGGTTTCCCCCGTCTGCTGGTGCGTCATGTCGGCTCCCTCTTCTCCGTCTGCGGCTGCCCCCCGGGGTGGCCTTGTCGCGCTGGCATTGCTGCTGGTCTATGTGGTCTGGGGTTCGACCTACCTGGGCATCGCCAAGGCCCTGCACGGCGGTGCGCTGCCGCTGACGATGGTCTCCGGCAGCCGGTTCATCATCGCCGGCGGGGTGATGTACGCGGCGCTGCGCCTGTTCTGGAAGCTGCCGAAGCCGAGCCTGCGGCAGTGGCGCAACCTGCTGATCATGGGCGTGACCATGCTGGTGCTGGGCAACGGCATGGTGGTGCTGGCCGAACGCGAGGTGTCCTCGGGCCTGGCGGCGACCGCCGTGGCCTCGGTGCCGTTGTGGATGGCGCTGTTCTCGGCGTTGCGCGGCCAGCACGCCAGCCGCGGTGAATGGCTGGGCATCGCCATTGGTTTCCTCGGCGTGGTCTGGCTCAATGCCGGCAGCAGCCTGACCGCTTCGCCGACCGGACTGGTGCTTCTGCTGATCGCGCCGGTTGGCTGGGCCTTCGGCTCGGTGTGGGCTCGCGGGCTGGACCTGCCGGGCCCGTTCATGACGGCGGCCGGGCAGATGATCTGCGGCGGCGTGCTGCTGGTGCTGATCGGCCTGGCCGTTGGCGAGCGCCCGACCACGCTGCCCGATACCGGCGGCCTGCTGGCGATGGCCTACCTGTGCGTGTTCGGCTCCATCGTCGCCTTCACCGCCTACGTGTGGCTGCTGCAGAACGTGCGCCCGGCGCTGGCCGGCAGCTATGCGTACGTCAATCCGGTGATCGCGGTGCTGTTGGGTGCGCTGCTCAACGGTGAGCGCTTCGGCTGGCGCGACCTGCTGGCGATGGCGGTGATCCTGCTGGGCGTGGTGGTGTTGACGATGGCAAGGACGCGCAAGCAATGAGCATGGACGAGAAAGAACAGCGCCGGGGCCTGCTGGTCACGGCCTCCACCTTCGTCATCTGGGGGCTGGTGCCGGTGTACTGGCACCTGCTCAACGAGGTGCCTTCGTTCCAGATCATCGCTCACCGCATCATCTGGAGCACGGTGCTGGTGCTGGGCTGGCTGCTGCTCAGTGCGCGCCTGGGCTGGTGGCGGAAGATCGCCGCGCAGCCGCGCGCGCTGCCGATCCTGCTGGTCTCGAGCCTGACCATCGCCTTCAACTGGGGCCTGTACATCTGGGCGGTCAACGCCGGCCATGTGATCGAGACCAGCTTGGGCTACTTCATCAACCCGCTGGTGAACGTACTGCTGGGCGTGCTGGTGCTGAAGGAACGCCTGCGCCGCCTGCAGTGGGTGGCGGTGGCGATGGCGGCCGTGGGCGTGGCCTGGCTGACCATCGACGCGGGCACGCCGCCGTGGATCGCGCTGGGCCTGGCCTGTTCGTTCGGCCTGTATGGTCTGCTGCGCAAGCTGGTCTCGGTCGACCCGGTGGCCGGACTGGGCGTGGAAAGCCTGTACCTGTTCCTGCCGGCGCTGGCCTTCGCGATCTGGGCGGAGAACGGCCATGGCGGCGCATTCTTCCATGGCTGGGGCTGGCGCAACGACCTGCTGCTGATCTTCGGTGGCGTGGTCACCGCCGTGCCGTTGATCGGCTTTGCCTACGGCGTGAAGCGCATTCCGCTGTCGCTGGTCGGCATCCTGCAGTACATCGCACCGAGCCTGCAGCTGCTGCTGGGCATGTTCTTCTTCCATGAAGCCTTCGATACCGGCAAGGCGATCGGCTTTGCCGCGATCTGGGCCGGCCTGATCCTGTTCGTCAGCGACAACCTGCGCGCGATGCGCGCGGCGAAGCGCTGACCGGCGCGGGGCCCAAAAAGAACGGCGCCCCGAAGGGCGCCGTTCTGCTTCCATCCACGGCCAGGAGAGAGATGGCCGTAACGGGAACGCGGTTGCAGATGATGCGCGCGCGATTCTAGAGGGTTTCCCTTGGCAACGGTCCGGCAGCGTGCCAGCAAGATGAATCGCGTCCAACAATCCACAGACGCATGACAGAAAAAAGGACGGAGCCTTCGCTCCGTCCTTGCGGGTCTGCCGCTGCGAAGCCGGCGCTCAGGTCTCGCGCAGCGCCGTGGTGATCGGCAGGCGCGCCGCGCGCAATGCCGGGAACAGGCCACCGACCAGGCCGATGCCCAGCGCCCATTTCAGGCCGGTCCACAGCAGTTCCGGTGACACGTGGAACTTGAACACCACCGCGCTGAAGTTGCTGCCGATGGTGGATACGCTGTAGCCGTTGAACAGCAACCACGCCACCGCGCAGCCGAGCAGGCCGCCGAGCAGCGCCAGCAGCATCGTCTCCAGCATCACCGCAGTCACCACCGGCAGGCCGCGGAAGCCGATCGCGCGCATGGTGGCAATTTCGCGCGCACGTGTGGCGACGGCGGCATACATCGTGTTGAGCGCGCCGAACACTGCACCCACCGCCATGATCGTGCCGATCACCTTGCCGAGGATGTCGATCAGCTTGGTCAGGCCGCCGCCCTGCTTGCCGTAGTAAGCACGGGTGGTTTCCACGTCCAGCTTCAGGCGCGGGTCGGCTGCCACGGCGGCCTTGAACTGTTCGAAGCCCGGCTTGCCTTCGGTGCGTACGGTGATCGACTGCCAGGCACTGCGCTGGTAGGTGGTGGCCAGCGTGTCGGCGTCGGTCCACAGTTCCGAGTCATGCGCATCGCCAGTGGCGAACACGCCCACCACGGTCCAGGTCTGGTTGCCCAGGGTCAGCGTCCTGCCCACCTCCAGGTCGCGGAACTGGCCCTTGGCGCCCTGGCCGACCACGATCTCGCGCAGGCCGGTGCCGAACCTGCGGCCTTCGACGATCTTGACCCGGTCATGCACTGCCCACGCCTGCGGGCCGACGCCGCGGAACTGCGCGTTGACGTCGGTGCCATCGGACTTCGACACCAGGTTGACCACCTGCGACAGTTCCGGCGACAGCAGTGGACGGCCCTGCGCGTCGCGGCTGATGCCGGGCAGGGTGGACAGCATCGGCACCTGTTCGCGGGTGATGACCGAGTTGGTCTCGGCCTGCGAGCCACCGCGCAGCACGATCGCGGTGGTGTCATCACCGGTATTGTTGAGCGTGGCCTGGAAGCCTTCGCCCATCGCCAGCATCGCCACCAGCACGCCGACCACGCCGGCGATGCCGACCACGATGACCGACGATGCACCCCAGCGCTGCGGCAGGCTGGCCACACCGATACGGGTGGCCGCCAGTGCCAGCCGCCCGCCGCGGGTCAGCAGCAGCCACAGCGCCACCAGCACGGCCACGGCCAGCACGCCGATCCACGGCAGGCCGATCCACAACACCAGGCCGATGACCAGCAGCAGCACGGTCAACGCGTTGCCGGCCCACTTCTTGAACTTGTTCATCTGCAGGTCTCCTCAGCGGCCGGCCAGTGCGTCGACGATCTTCAGGCGCTTGGCACGCAGCGCCGGCAGCAGGCCGACGATGATGCCGATCACCACGATCAGGCCCAGCCCCATCAGCCAGGTCGGGGTCGGTACGTGTGGGGGCAGCATGCCCATGCTCTTCGGGCTGATGGCCGGCAGCACCAGTGATGCCAGGCCCATGCCGATCAGGCCGCCGAGGCCGATCAGCAGCACCGATTCCACCATCACCAGGGTCAGTACGGTGCTGTCCTTGAAGCCCAGCGTCTTCAGCGTGGCCAGCTCCGGCACGCGTTCGCGCACGGCTTGCGCCATGGTGTTGCCGGTCAGCAGCAGCAGGGTGAAGAACACCGCGCCCATGATCGAGGTGACGATCATGCCGATGTCGGCGAACTGCTTGACGAAGGCCTGCTGGAACGCCGATTCGGTCTGGGTCTTGGTCTCGTGGTCGGAGTTGGCCGAGATCGCATCGATGGCCTGCGCCACCCGCGAGGCGTGGTCCACGTTGTCCAGCGTCACCGTGTACCAGCTCACCTGGTTCTTGATGTAGTCGTTGGATTCATCGAAGTACTTCCAGTTCATCATCAACTGGCGCTCTTCGTTGGCGGCCAGCGCACGGTCCTTGGAGCGGTAGATGCCCTTCAGCTCCAGCGGCCAGTCGTTGCTGCCGCCGCGCGGGAAGATCGTGGCCTGCAGCGGGATGGTGTCGCCGATCTTCCAGCCGAACTGCTTGGCCAGGGTCTCGCCGACGATGGCACCGGTGCGGGTCTGCTTCCAGTCTTCCAGCTGCGCCGGGTCGATCTGCAGTTCGCGGTACACGTCGAAGTAGTTGGGCGAGACCGAGAAGTTCGGGAAGAAGTTCTTCGGGTCCTGGTAGATGCCACCGAACCACATGCCGTAGGCCACGTCGCGTACGCCGGCCACTTGGCGGATCTGGGTTTCCAGGCGGATCGGCAGTGACTGGGTGATCGACAACCGCGAGGCCACGACCAGGCGGTTGGCGCCTTCCACGCTGCCGCCGGAAGCGAACGCCACCCGCACCGAATCGAGCATGCCGAACAGCAGGAACGCGGCCACCACCGACAGCAGGGTCAGCAGGGTGCGGGTGCGGCTGCGGAACAGCTGCGCCCACACCAACGAGAAATATTTCATCGCCGTGGCCTCCGTCAGTGAGCCAGCGGCGCGTCGGCCAGCTCGCCCTTGTCCAGGTGCACCGTGTGGGTGGCGTACTCGGCCGCCTTCGGGTCATGGGTGACCATGATGATCGTCTTGCCGTGCTCGCGGTTGAGCTGCTGCAGCAGGCCGAGGATTTCCTCGGCGGACTGGCGGTCGAGGTCGCCGGTCGGTTCATCGCAGATCAGGAAGGTCGGGTCGGAGACGATCGCGCGGGCGATTGCCACGCGCTGCTGCTGGCCGCCGGACAGTTCATTCGGGCGGTGGCTGCGGCGGTCGGCCAGGCCGACCAGGGTCAGCGCGATCTCGGCATTGCGCTTGCGCTGGGCAGCACTGAGGTGGGTCAGCAGCAGCGGCAGCTCCACGTTCTTCTGCGCGGTCAGCATCGGCATCAGGTTGTAGAACTGGAACACGAAGCCGACGTGGTGGCTGCGCCAGGTCGACAGCTGGCCACCGCTCATCTGGTCGATGCGCTCGCCTTCGATGCTGATTTCGCCGCCACTGGGATTGTCCAGGCCGCCGATCAGGTTGAGCAGGGTGGTCTTGCCCGAGCCGGACGGGCCCATCAGCGCAACGAAGTCGCCGCTGGCGATGTCCAGGTCGATGCCGTGCAGCACCTGCACTTTCTCAGGGCCACGCTGGTAGGTCTTGGTGATGTTGCGCAGTGAAACCAGGGTCGACATGGGGGGTTCTCCACGGAAGGCGGGAAACGGGGAAGCACACCTGCGGTGGCCACAGGCGTGCATCGAGCGGTGCTGCCGGCGGCGCCCGTGGGCGCCAGGCCGTTACTGCGCTTGTTTCTGTTGCACCTTGGCGCCATCGCGCAGGGTGTCCGGCGGGTTCACCACCACCGATTCACCTGCGCTCACGCCCTTGAGGATCTGGCGGTCCTTGCCCATCGCCTGGCCAGCCTCGACCGTGCGCTGCTGCACGCGGTTCTCCTCACCCAGCACGAAGGCCACCGAGGCGCCCTCGCGCTGGACCACAGCGCCGCCCGGCACGCGCACGCCCTGCGGCTTGGCCGCGGCCTGCGGCTGTGCCTGTTCCAGGAAGCTGACCCGCACGCCCATCTCCGGCACGATGCGCGGGTCTTTCACCTTCAGCGCCACGCGCACCTTCACCGTGGCCTTGCCGCGGTCGGCGGTGGGGATGATGGCGATGACCTCGCCGGGAATCTTCCATTCCGGGTAGGCGTTGAGCGTGGCTTCCACCGGCATCTTCGGCTGTACGCGGCCGATGAAGGCCTCGCCCACTTCCACTTCGATTTCCAGTGAATCCATGTCGACGATGGTACCGATGCCGGTACGGGTGAAGCCGCCGCCGGCCGACAGCGGCGATACGATTTCGCCCGGCTGCGCGGCCTTGGCGGTGACCACGCCGGAGAACGGCGCGCGCACCACGTTGTTGTCTACGCCCAGGTCGGCGATGGCCAGCTGGTCGTGGGCGACCTTGACGTTGCGCTGTGCGGTGTCCAGCTGCGCGCGCAGGCTGTCGCGCTGGGCCACGGCCTGGTCGTACTGCGAGCGCGACACCAGCTGCTGGCCGACCAGCGCCTGCAGGCGGCTGGCTTCGGCGGCGGCTTGCCGCTGCTGCGCCTCCAACCCGGCCACCTGGCTGCGCGCGGCCTGCAGCTGCGAGGCGTACAGGCTGCGCTGCGCATCGGCATCGATCGGGTCCAGCGTGGCCATCACCTGGCCGGCCTCGACCCGCATGCCTTCCTCGATCATTACCTCGCGCACCTTGCCGGTGATCTTGGCCGACACCGTGGCCATGCGCCGGGCGACCACATAGCCACTGGCATCGAGTACCGAACTGCTGGCGCTGCCCTGCTGGATGGCTACCGCCGGCGCGGTTTCCACTTCCACGGCCGGCGTACGGCCGAACAGCGCGAAGGCGCCGGCGGCCAGCAGCAGCGCAATCACCAGGATCACGATCCACAGCCAGCGGCGTCCACCGCCACTGCCCCCGGAGGCGGGCGGCGGCGACTTGCGTTCGATACGGAGTTCCTTCAACAGCTCGGCAGAAGCGTTCATTCGTTCCATCACAGGCGTTCGGGCGGGTGTGACCGGAAGGGCGGACGGCGGCGGTTCCGGCGGTGGAGCGTGCGGCACAGCATGCAGGCAGGCACAGCGATGACGGCAGTGACAGCTGTCATCCGATGTCACTGACGGCGGCAACTGCCGAATGTGACCACGGCGGCACAGGATGGCAACGTCCCCGCTACCGGTACCGCCGATGGATCCGATCGCCCCCTTGCTGGCCCGCCGCGGCGCCACCGCCAAGCGTACCGCGATCTGCGTTCGGTTGCGCCGCCACCGCCCGGCCGGCGGCGGCGCCTGCGCGCGGGCGGCTGAACTGGCATGATCGGCGGCGATCGCCCCCGCCTGGAACCGCCCGTGCCGCCGACATGGCTTGCCTCGCTGCTGCGCCCCGCGCCGGACTCGGCGGTGGCCGATACGCTGCGCCGGGGAAAATCCCCCTGGAGCGAGGCAGTCCACCTGCTGTGGTCGGTGTGGATCTTCCTGACGCCCTTGCTTGGCCATGGCTTCACCCTGCGCTGGCTGCTGCTGACGCTGGCCAGCTATCCGGTGTTCCTGCTGCTGTACGCCAAGGTGATGGTGGCGCCGCGCCATCACGCCCCGCGCTATGCACTGGGCCTGATCGCGATGTCGCTGGTAATGCTGCCCTGGTACCCATCCGGGCTGACCTACTTCGTGTTCGGCTGCGTGCTGCTGCGGGTGAGCGGGCGTGGTGGCTGGTGGCAGTATCTGCTGCAGCTCACCGGCCTGAACCTGCTGTTCTGCAGCCTCGCGCTGCTGTTCCAGTACCCGTGGCAGAGCCTGGTCTGGATCCCGGCCGTGTCCTATATCGTCGGCCTGGTCGTGAACGTGGAAGCACTCAACCAGCAGAAGGATGCGGCATTGCAGCTGTCGCAGGACGAAGTGCGGCGGCTGGCGACCACTGCCGAGCGCGAGCGCATCGGCCGCGACCTGCACGATCTGCTGGGCCATACCCTGTCGCTGATCACCTTGAAGCTGGAGCTGGCGCGCAAGCTGCACGACCGCGGCGACGCACGTGCACGGCAGGAGATCGGCGAGGCCGAGGACATCGCGCGCGAGGCACTGGCGCAGGTGCGCAGTGCGGTGACCGGCATCCGTGCCAGTGACCTGGCCGGTGAGCTGGCCTCGGCGCGGCTGCTGCTGGAATGCCAGCAGGTCCACCTGCAATACGCACCGCCACCGGCGATGCCGGTGGATGTCGAACGCGGGCTGGCGCTGGTGCTGCGCGAGGCCGCGACCAATATCGTGCGCCATGCACAGGCGACACAGGCACGGGTGGAGTTCATGCTGGAGGGACGCATGCTGGCAATGCAGATCCGCGACGATGGTCGTGGTGGCGTGCAGGCCGAGGGCAATGGGCTAAGCGGCATGCGCGAGCGCGTGGCCGCCCTGGGCGGAAGCCTGCAGGTGCAGTCCGCAAAGGGCGAGGGCACGCGACTGACCGTGCGCGTGCCACTGGCTGCCGCGACTACACCGCTGCCGCCGGGCACGCCGCCGACGCTGGCACCGGGCGGTGCCGCATGATCCGCATCCTGCTGGCTGAGGACCAGGCGATGGTACGTGGCGCACTGTCGGCGCTGCTGGGCCTGGAGCCGGACATCGAGGTGCTGGGCAGCGCTGCCGATGGCGAGGCCGCCTGGCGCATGCTGCAGCAGTTGCAGCCGGACATTCTGGTCACCGACATCGAGATGCCGGGCCTGTCCGGGCTGGAACTGGCGCAGCGCATCGCGCGCCATGAACTGCCGATCAAGGTGGTGATCGTGACCACCTTCGCCCGTGCCGGCTTCCTGCGCCGCGCGCTGGAAGCGGGCGTGCTCGGGTACCTGTTGAAGGATGCGCCGGCGGAGAATCTGGCTGAGGCCCTGCGCAAGGTGAAGCAGGGCATCCGCGCGATCGACCCGCAGCTGGCACTGGACGCGTGGTCGCAGGCCGACCCGCTGACCGACCGCGAGCGCCGCGTGCTGCGGCTGGCAGGGGAGGGCCGAACCGCGAGCGAGATTGCCGAGCAGCTGGGGCTGTCGCACGGGACGGTGCGTAATTACCTGTCCGAGTGCATCGGCAAGCTGGGTGTGGCCAATCGGATCGAGGCGTACCGGCTGGCGCGGCAGAAGGGGTGGTTGTAGCGGCGTGCGCCGACGCACTGGTAGCGCCGGGCGCTGCCCGGCGGATCATTTCCGCGCCTGTGGAGAGGTGTCACTTTCTTTGCGCGCAAAGAAAGTAACCAAAGAAACGCTCCGCCAGAGCGCTTCGCACGCCGGTGCCCTGCGCTCCTCGGCCCGTCGAGGGACGGCACGGGAAGCCAGCCGACTAGCAGTCGGCTCTACAGGACAGCGGTGCCTCTTCGCCCTCGCCGGACCTGCGGTGCTCGGCTCGCTCAAGGCGGACTGGAAGGGCAAGATCAACAGCTAGAGCATCCACGCATGGCGTGGATCTACTGGGTGCAGCTGTGGCCTTTGACGTTGGGTCCGCCTTCTAGCGAGCCGAGCATCGCAGGGGAATCAGGGGCGCAGAGGCGCCGGTGTTTGAGCGTAGCGAGTTCGGCGCCGTCCCCTGATTCACCGAGAAGCACAGGGCACCGGTGCGCAGCACCGGCTCGCGCTCTGGCGGCGCGTTTCTTTTGGTTACTTTTCTTTTCGCGCGAAAAGAAAAGTGACACCCCCCCGCGGTCGCGGAAAACAATCCGCCGGGAACGCCCGGCGAACCCTTTCACTCCTTCCCGCGCGCCATCGCCTGGAACACCCCATCGCGCCGCACCCACAGGTGGAACAGCGCCGCACCCACGTGCATCAGCACCGTGGCGAACAACACATACGCCAACAGGCTGTGCGCATTGCGCAACGCGGCATACAGCGCCGGGGTGTGCGGCACGATCGGCGGCAGGTGGAATCCAGCCCACAACACGATCGGGTACCCACCGGCCGACAGCATCGCCCAGCCGATCAACGGCATCGCCAGCATCAGCGCATACAGCATCCAGTGCGAGGCCTTGGCTGCCATCACCTGCCACACGGGCAGGTCCGCCGGCAGCGGCGGTGGACGATGGCGCAGCCGGTTGTACAGGCGCAGCAGCACCAGTACGCCGATGGCGATGCCCAGCGGGCGGTGCAGGTCGATCAGTACGGGACGCAGGTGCAGCGATGCGACCATGGTCACGCCGATGAACAGCATGGCGATGATCATCAGCGCCATGGACCAGTGCAGCACCCGCCCCAGCAGGTTGAAGTGGCCGTTGCCGGTGCTCATCGTGCGGCCTCCTTCGGTGGCTCGACATTTCCGCTGGCGCGCTCGCGTTCGCGGCGGTTGAAGGACTGCGAATACACGGCAGAGCGTGCGGCCAGGATCGGATCGTCGCTGCCGCGCACGCCGCTGGGCAGGATCAGCGGATCGAAGTTGATCTGTCCGCAGGCGCCTTCTTCCTGCGACTGCATGCGGTCCAGGCTGAGCACGCCGGCCACCACCTGTTCACGCGATTCGGGCCACGCTACCGACGGATCATCGATGGCATCGCCGGGCTCGGCGGTGGTCACGACCAGGTTCCAGCGCACAGGGCCGTTGGCCAGGCGCTGCTGCAGTTCCTGGCTGAGGAGATCAACGCTGGCCTGCTTGCGCGTTTCCGCATCCATCTCCACCACCGCCGCCTGCGGCTGCCAGCGCCAGCGCACGGCACGCTTCTGGCCCTGCGCGTTGGTAAACCAGAAACTGTTGACGCTGTTGAAGGTGGTGTCGGCCCAGCTGCTGGTCCACGGCGCCGTTTTCGCCCACTGCTGGAACGCCTGTGCGCTCGGGTACCTGGCCAGCACCGCTGCCATCTTCTGCGGGTCGGGCTTGCCGGTGGCCGGATCGGGAATGGAGGCGCGCGTCTGCTCGAAGAACGCCTCGGCGTTGGGCACGGCGAAGAACGGGAAGCTGTTCATCGCCATACGCCATTCCTGGCCGTCATCGCTGACCATCTGCACCGCGAGGCTGCGCACGCGCGCGGTGTTGTCGGCGCCATAGGGATCGCCACCACCGATCGACAGGCGGCCCATCACCGGCACCCGGGCCTGCGAGAACACCCGCGCGCTGGACAGGGTGGGGGCCTGCGCGCTGGGTTCGAACCAGCCGCTCACGCAGATGCCCTTGCTGTGCGCGCGTCGGAAGCCCGGATGGGCCGGGCCGGTGGCCTCGATGGTGTCGGTGAAGCGCTGCGCGGTCAGGCGGTTGCCGATCCAGCCGGCCAGCCAGGCGAAGGCCAGCGCGACGGCACCCAGAATGAGTGCGATCAGTGCGATCCAGAGCAGGGGGGAATGCTTGCGTGGTGCGCCCGGCGCCTGGCCAGCGCGGGTGTAGCGGAAGAGCGACATGGTCGGGTTCCTGCCTTCACGGAGCGTGTGGGTGGTCGACCCACACATCCTCGCAGAACCCGGCCGGGGCCGAAATTCAATTTTTCGTCAGATTTCCCGGCCCCATCGGAGCGGGTAGCGCCGGGCCTTGCCCGGCGCCTTCCTCAGGCGTAACGCGCCTTCAGCATCGCCCACGCCGAGCGCAGCGCCAGCGCTTCGCCACCGGCCGGACGGCCCGGGCGTTCGCCATCATTCCAGGCGTATACGTCCAGGTGCGCCCAGCGCTGGCCGTCCTGCAGGAAGCGCTCCAGGTACAACGCGGCGGTGACCGAGCCGGCCATGCGCGAACCGGCATTGGCCAGGTCGGCAATGCCGCTGCTCAGATAGCGCAGGTAGGGGCGCCACAGCGGCATGCGCCAGACCGGGTCGCGGGTTGCGTCGCCGGCCTGCAGCCACTGCTGGGCCACCGTGTCGTCGTTGCTGAACAGTGCCGGCAGATCCGGGCCCAGCGCGATGCGGGCGGCACCGGTGAGGGTGGCGAAGTCCAGCACCAGGTCCGGCTTCTGCTCGCCGGCGAAGGTCAGCGCGTCGCACAGGATCACGCGGCCTTCGGCATCGGTGTTGTCGATCTCCACACTCAACCCCTTGCGGGTGGCGATCACTTCGCCGGGGCGGAACGCATCCGGACCGATCGCGTTTTCCACCGCCGGCACCAGCAGGGTCAGCCGCACCGGCAACCCGCGCGCCATCACCAAGCCGGCCAGGGCCAGCGCGTGCGCGGCGCCGCCCATGTCCTTCTTCATGTTGCGCATGCCGTCGGCCGGCTTGATGTCCAGCCCGCCGGTATCGAAGCACACGCCCTTGCCCACCAGCACCAGCGCCGGGTCGGTTTCCCTGCCCCAGCGCAGCACGACCAGGCGCGGCGCACGATGCGAAGCGCGGCCCACGGCGTGGATGGCCGGGAAATTCTGCTTCAGCAGTTCGTCGCCGGTAATCGCCTCGAACTGCGCACCATGTGCATCGGCCAGCGCGCGCGCGGCGTCTTCCAGCTGCTGCGGGCCCATGTCTTCGGTCGGGGTGTTGACCCAGTCGCGCACGCGCAGGCTGGCGGCGATCAGGTCGGCCACTTCGCCGGTCGGCGAGGCCACCAGCTGCGCCGGTGCGCGGTTGCGCTTGCGATAGCGGTCAAAGCGGTAGCTGCCCAGGCCCCAGCCCAGCTGCAGCAGCGCCAGTTCGGCGGCCGGCAGGTCATTGGCCAGCTGCCAGACGCTGCCTTCCGGCAGCGCGTGCGGCGCATGCGCATAGCTGTAGGCATCGGCACGATCACCCACGCCCATCACCGCACCGGCCAGGCCATCGGCGCCCGGCAGCAGGGCCACGCTGTGGGCGCCGGCGTTGAAGCCCTGCGATGCCAGCCACGCCTGCGTGGCAGCCGGCTGGCTGTCCTTCCAGGCGGCGAACTGCTCGCGGTCCAGCACGTACAACGGCAGCGCCGCAGCGGCGTCGGCGGTGAAACCAGTGATCTCGCTCATGCGTCAGGTACTCCGGGGTGCGGCGGCGTCGAGGTTGGCATCCAACCAGTCGGCCAGGCCGGTAAGGGTGTCGAACTGCAGGTCCGGCTGCAGCTGCGGATGGGTCCAGGTGGCGGCGTCGCGGTTGATCCAGCAGCCGCGCAGGCCGGCGGCAATCGCCCCGGCCACGTCCATGTCGGCATGGTCGCCGACGTGCAGCACCTGTGCCGGCGCCACACCCAGGCGGG
Organism: Stenotrophomonas beteli; assembly: GCF_001431665.1. GTDB lineage: Bacteria > Pseudomonadota > Gammaproteobacteria > Xanthomonadales > Xanthomonadaceae > Stenotrophomonas > Stenotrophomonas beteli. The sequence continues at coordinate 37,067 of NZ_LLXV01000084.1, forward strand.
TGCATGCGGCGTGGAAGATGCTGGCTTCGGGCTTGGCGGCGCCGTGTTCGCGCGAACCCAGCTGGAAGGCGAAATGATGGGCCAGGCCGATCCGCTCCAGGTCGGCGTTGCCGTTGCTCAGCGCCGCCACCGGTACCCGTGCGGCAATGCGCGCCAGCGCGTCGATCGCATCGGGATAGCACTCCACCTGGTTACGCGCGGCGTAGAACACTTCATACGCAGGCTCCAGCAGATCGAGGCTGGCGCCACTGCTGTGCAGCGCTTCGTGCAGGGTCAACCGGCGCAGTGCGCTCAGGTCGTGGTGGAGGTGCGGATGGGCGTGGTACAGCCGCTCGCGCAGTTCGCGCATCGCCTCCACCGGATACATCGCGGCGGTAGCGGGGCTGTGTTCGCACATCCAGGCGTGCAGGACCTGTTCGATGCGGGCGCCGATGGGTGCGAACGGCCACAGCGTGTCGTCAAGGTCGAGGGTGATGGCTTGGACGGGGAAATTCACCCCGCCATTCTACCCCTGCCCGCGCGGGCTTTCATTCCAGCAGGCGTGCCCAACCCTGCATGCCGTCCAGCCGTGCCAGCACCAGCTTGATGCAGACCAGCAGGGGTACCGCCAGCAGCAGGCCGATCATGCCCCAGGCCCAGCCGAACACCATCAGCGCCAGGATCAGCACCAGCGGCGACAGCTTCATGCGCCGGCCCAGCACGATCGGGGTCACCATCTGCCCTTCCAGGGTGTGCAGGCCCAGGTAGGCGGCCGCTGGCAGCAGCGCCTGCAACGGGTCGCGGAACTCGACGAAGCCCATCAACAGCATCAGCGCCACGCCGATCAGCGGGCCCACGTACGGCGCGAAGTTCAGCAGCGCGGCCACCGTGCCCCACAGCAACGCCTCCTGCAGGCCGATGCCGAGCAGCATCAGCACGCCGGAGAACACCAGTCCCACCAGCGTGTTGATCACGCTGATGGTCAGCACATAGCGCGAGACCTCGCGCTCGATCGAACGCAGGATGTCACTGGTGAAGCGCTGCTGCTGGCGATTCGGGAACAACGCGATCGCCGCGCGCTGCAGGCTCTGGCCGTAGATCATGAAGAACAGCGTGAGCAGTACCACGGCCAGTACCGAGGCGGCCAGCCGTGGCGCACGGGTCAGCATGCGGTAGGGATCGTCCAGCTGGGTACGGATCACCTGCACCTTGCGGTTGCTGTCACCGCCGGCCACGCGGGCAAAGTTCTCCGCGGCCTGGTTGGCCTGCTGCACCGGCTTGGTCAGGTCCTGCACCTGGCGGGCCACCTTGCGCAGCTGCTGCGGTGCCTCCTGTGCCCAGTCCATTGCCGGGCCGATCAGCTGCACCGCCAGCGCACCGGTCACGCCCAGGCCGGCGCCCAGGATGAGCAGCGCGCCCAGTGCCCGTGGAATCCACAGCTTCTGCAACAGGCGAAGAATCGGGTTGCCGACCAGCGCAAAGAACATCGCCAGCAGCACCGGCAGGATGATGTCCTGTGCGGCCCACAGGGTGAAGCCCACTGCAAGGGTGGCCAGCACCACCAGCGACATCGGCCCGCGCGGGCGCGACGGTGGCGGTAGCGGCGCCTCGGGTGCGTCCGGGGTGCCCGGTGAGGGGGACAGAAGGGACTCGCTCATCGATGCGGCAACCAGGAAGGGGAACGCATTATCCGCCGGCCGTGATCGGCGCGGCGGATTCCATGGATCAACGTTCGGACAGCTCGGTGGCCGCTTCGGCCGGCCGCGGTTCGCGCAGTTCCGGCTCCGCGGCGGGCTGTGCTGCCGGCGCGGGGCGTGCGGCCGAAGCCGATGCGGCCGCCTGCGCCTGTTCGCTGGCATCGCCGGCTTCTTCGGCCGCATCGTCGGCGGTGGCCGCAGCCTGTGCCGCCATCGCCGTGGCAAACGCCGCCTGTGCGCTGGCGAACAGGTTGGAGACCGAACCGACCATCTGCAGCCAGCGCGCACCGTTGACCTTGCCCGGCACTTCCAGCTTGCCGGCGATGAAGCCGCCGGCCAGGCCGACCACCACGATGCGCAGCGGCGACCAGCCCTGGCGCCAGACCTGGCTGAGCGTGGACCAGTGGTCCTGGGTTTCGCCCAGGCGAACCGTCACCACCTGTTCGCAGCGTTTCACCCGCCGTTGCAGCGCGCCGAACTTCATGGCTTGCCCTCCGGCAGCTGCACCTCGGCATCGGGATCGTCTTCGCTGGGCTCGTCGAACAGGCCCAGGCGCGACAGCTGCCGCCGGGTGGCGTGCATGCCGGTGTGGTGGAAGAAGTAGGACACCCGCCAGATCGCGTAGCCGGTGACCGCCAGGCTCAGCAGGGAGGTGATCAGCAGCGCCTGCAGCCAGCTCAGGCCCCAGCTCTGCAGCAGGGCGATGAGCGTGGCGGCCATCAGCAGCCAGGCCGAGGCGCCGAACACGATGGCCACACCGGCCCAGGCCAGCGCACGGCCGAAGGCACTGCGTGCCAGCGCGAAGTCGGCAGATGCCAGCCGGCGCAGCGAACGCACGGTGTGCTTGGCCGAATCAGCGGCGGCACGACCGGCCGCGCCAACCTGGCGGATGCTCTCATCCAGCGGCGGGGTCGCCGCTGGATCAGGTGCCTGCGTGGTGTTTTCGCTCACGCTGCCGCTTACTTGTCGCTGCTGCCGCGGGCCAGCTTGGCGATGATCCAGCCGGCAGCGAAGGCCACACCGAATGACGCCAGCGGACGCTCGCGGATCAGCTCGGCGGCGCTGTCGATCAGGTCCTTGCCCTTGTCCATCAGAGCATCGACCTGTTCCTTGGCGGCGGCACCGCCGAACTCGGCGGCGGCCAGGCCGGACAGGGCGCTGTCGGACAGTTCAGCCTTGACGTTGGCCTTGCCGATGCGCAGCTCGTCGGTCGCTGCACCGGTCGCACCCTTGATCGCACCGCCGGCGGCACTGGCAGCCTGCTTCAGGTGGGAACCGGCTTCACCCAGGTGTTCCTTCAGGTTCTCGGTATTGGTGGGGCTCATCGAATCACTCCTGTTGCGATGGGGGATCGGGTGTCGGCGGTGCCGACCTGGACTGACAGCAATAGCATTGCCGGGGTATAGGGGGTGTTACGGCAGAGCGATCAGCGCATCACGAGCTGGCCCTGCTGTTGGCCGTTGTTGCGCAGGATGCGCAGCACCAGGGTCGGTGGGCGCTGCTGGAAGTTGGCGCGCCAGCTGGCCAGATCAGCGAATTCACCCACGGTGGCATCGGTGATGATGTCGCCCGGCTGCAGGCCGTTGCTGGCCGCGCGGCTGCCGCGCTTGACCTCGCTGACCATCACCCCGCCCGCGCCGGACTGGCGGAGCGACTCGGGCAGGTCGACGAAGGTGGCGCCGCCCAGGCGCGGGTCCAGGCTGTCGCCGCTGACCGCGCGCGCCTGCTCCTTCAGTGTCGCCTTGATCTGCAGTGGCTTGCCTTCACGGCGTACGTCCAGCGTCATCGCGCTGCCCACCGCGGCCAGGCCTTCCACGTTGTGCAGGGCCTCGGCGCTGTCCACGCGCTGGCCGTTGGCCGCAACCACCACGTCGCCCGGCTTCAAGCCGGCGGCGGCGGCGGCCGAGCCGGCCAGCACGCGGGTGATCAGTGCACCACGGGTTTCGCCCAGGCCCAGGCCCTGCGCGATCTGCGCGGTCAGGTTCTGGCTTTCCACGCCCAGCGTGCCGCGCACCACCACGCCGTGCTTGACCAGCTGGTCGACCACGCTGCGTGCCAGGTTGGAGGGAATGGCCAGGCCCAGGCCGATGTTGCCGGCCATGCTGCCCTGCGGATTGAAGCTGGCGGTGTTGATGCCCACCAGCTGGCCCTGCAGGTCGACCAGCGCGCCACCGGAGTTGCCCGGGTTGATCGACGCATCGGTCTGGATGAAGTTCTGGTAGCCCAGGCCGCGGATGCCGCTGCGGCCCACTGCCGAGACAATGCCCGAGGTGACCGTCTGGCTGAAGCCGAACGGGTTGCCGATGGCCACCACGAAGTCGCCTACCCGCAGCTGGTCGCTGTTGCCGAGCTTGATGTCGGTCAGGTTCTGCGCCGGGATGCGGATCAGCGCGATGTCGGTGTCGCGGTCCGAACCGAGGAACTCGGCCTTGACCGTGCGCCCGTCGGCCAGCGTCACCTGCACGTCATCGGCGTTGTCGATGACATGGTGGTTGGTCAGCACCAGGCCTTCGCGGGCATCGATGATCACGCCCGAGCCAAGCGATTCGTTGATGCGCTCCTGCGGGATATCCGGGAACAGGCGGCGGAAGAACGGGTCGTTGAAGAACGGATTGCGCACGCGCACCACCTGCTTGGTGTTGACGCTGACCACCGCCGGCATCGCCTTTTCCAGCATCGGCGCCAGCGACGGCACCGCCTGCCCGGCTACCGAGGCCGGCAGCGCCGCCGTGGTGGGCAGCACCGCGGGCAGGGGCGCCGCATCGGCGCGATTGTCCAGGTGGGCATTGATGCCGGTGGCAACGAAGCCACCGAAGGCGGCGGCGATTGCGAGCGTGAGCAGGGTGGGTAGCGGTCGCATGGGCGTCGTTTCGCAGGGGGGAAAGGAGGGGCCTATCGGCCCTACGGTAAAACAAGCTGAATGAGTCTGTCGCGATCTGGATAAATGCGCCATGAAAGTCGGATGCGTGACACCGGCACCAAGCGCCGTCGCGAACGCCGGTGGCGACAGCGGCGGAGGACAGACGTGCAGTGTCCAGGTACGCCGCCAACGCAGCCGGCATCGGCCGATACTTGCGCAGTTCCGCGCAACCGGGTGCCGCAGGACACCACCACGCGCACCTGCGGCCATATCCGTACCGATGCACGCGGCACTCCTTTGCCGTCGTGCCTGGCGTGCGGCGCAGCACTGAAAAAAAGGGGTTTCCTGCGCACCTGCAAGCGCGCTGAAGGCAATCGGCTACACCATTGCCGTCGCAACAGATGCGATTGACGGCGCACGCCCCGTTCCACGATCGTCAATGTCGGTATAGCATCGCCCCGTTTTGATACCTAAGGCCCCCAGGAGGGCAACATGAGCAACGGTAATGGTGTGTCGGTCGTGACCGACGCCGTCGAGAACGTCAAAGAAGCCGCCACCAACGTTGGCGAGACCATCGCCCACGCCGCCGAAGACGCCGTGAAGTCGGTCAAGAAGACCGTCAAGCGCGCCACCAAGGCTGCCGGTACCCGCGTTGCCAAGGCCAAGAAGGCCGTGGCCAAGGTCGAGAAGACCGTTGCCAAGAAGGCCGAGAAGGCTGCCAAGTCGGTCGGCAAGACCGTTGCCTCGGCGAAGAAGAAGCTGGAAACCGCCAAGAAGAATGCCAAGGCTGAAGCCGCTGCCCTGAAGAAGGAAGTGGCCAAGAAGAAGGCCGCTGCAGGCAAGGCCGTGACCAAGAAGGCCGCCGCTGCCAAGAAGACCACCAAGGGCGCTGCCAAGGCTGCCGGCAAGAAGGTCGCCACCGTGAAGAAGGCTGCCACCAAGAAGGCCGCCGTCGCCAAGAAGACCGTTGCCAAGAAGGCCGCCGCCGCCAAGAAGGTGGTCGGCAAGAAGGTCGCCACCGCCAAGAAGGCCGTGGCCAAGAAGGCCGTCGCCGCCAAGAAGGTCGCCGGCAAGAAGACCGTGGCTGCGAAGAAGGTCGTCGGCAAGAAGGTTGCCGCCACCAGGAAGGTCGCCACCAAGAAGACTGCCGCTGCCAAGAAGGTTGTCGGCAAGAAGGCTACCGTCGCCAAGAAGGTTGTCGGCAAGAAGACCGCCGCTGCCAAGAAGGTTGTCGGCAAGAAGACCGCCGTTGCCAAGAAGGCCGTTGGCAAGAAGGTTGCCGCCACCCGCAAGACGGTCGCCAAGAAGGCTGCGCCGCTGAAGAAGGTCGCCGCCAAGAAGGCGCCGGCCAAGAAGGCCGTGCGCAAGGTCGCCAAGCGCAAGTAATCGCGTCGTGACCGAAGGCCCTGCCACCCACCGGGTGGTGGGGCCTTTCGCATTTCTGGGGCGTGGTCTGGGGCAAGATGCAGGTTCTTCCCGCCGGAGCCCCAGGCATGCGCGGTATCGACTTCAGTTCCTGGCAGGGCGTGCTGTCCACATTGGCCGGCCTGGCCCTGATCACCCTGCTGGGCGTGGGCATCCGCCT
>NZ_LLXV01000085.1 GCF_001431665.1 Stenotrophomonas beteli
GTAGAAAAAAAGGGGAAAAGGCTCCCCGGCGGGGCGCCGCCGCGCCCCCTTTTGACGGCGGAGAAAAAAACACAAAAAACGAAAACGGGGGGGTCAGGTCGCGTGTGTTGTTGGTGTTGGGGGGGGGGGGGGGGGGAGGCAAGACCGCGCGAAAACCCCGCCAGGGGTCTAGGAGGCCCCCTCCAGGGGCCCAACGGTCCCCTCAACCGGCCCCACCCCGCCTTCGACAGTTTCCGGCGATCTGCTGTAGATCCACGCCATGCGTGGATGAATCTCCATCGGAATCGAATATTTCGAATTGGAATCGAAAAGCATCCACGCATGGCGTGGATCTACCGTGTCGACCAAGGTCGACACCTGCCAACAGCCGTCGGAACCTGTCAGAGGTGGGGTGGTGTCGGAGTGCGGGGTGTCAGCCGCATGGGTCCGAGGCATGTCTCGGGCGGGTTGGGCAGGACGCCCAACCCCGGTCTTGCCGTGTGCGCAGGAAAGCGCACACGAGCAAGCGGCTGCCAAGCTTACAGGGACGTACTTGCAGCGTCCCCGCACTCCGCCCCCCCCGCCAACCCACGGAATGCCGCTTCTGCTGTTGCTGTTGCTGTTGCTTGAATGCCGCGGCGGGTACAGGGCTGCAAGCCCTGCTCGACCAACCTCACACCGTGATGGTCTGGGTCAGTGACTCCCACGTCGGCGGCACGGGCCACGCGGCGGCCTGGTTGCCATCCAGCACCCTTCGCAGATCACGCGGGTCAATCTGCGGCGCCAGCACATGCACCAGCTCCAGCGCGTAATCGCGCAGCACGCGGTCGCGCGGCAGCACCGCCCAGGCGATGCACTCGCTGATCGGGTCCGGCGCCGGCCATGCCTTGAGGTCTTCATCATTGGCACTGACCGCCATCTCGGCCAGCAGGCCCACGCCCAGCCCGGTGCGCACGTAGGTCTTGATCAGATCGGCATCCAGCGCGGTCAGCGCCAGATCGGGCACCAGGCCATGAGCGGCGAAGGCGCGCTGCAGCGACGAGTTCGGGCGCGTGGAGGACTCATAGCTGATCAGCGGTTGACGGGCCAGCGCGGTCAGGTCCGGCACGCGCCCGGCGCGGTCCAGCGGGTGGCCCTTGGGCACCACCACCAACCGCCGCCAGCGGAACAGCGGCACCGCAATGCCATCGGTAGGTTCACTGCCCGCTGTACTGATGATGGCGATATCGGCATCACCCTGCTTCAACCGGTCCAGCGCATCGGCCTCGGCCGCCTGCTGCAGATGGACGCTGACCTGCGGGTAGGCCTGCTTGATCGCCGCTACCGCCGGCGGCAGCACGAAACGCGCCTGGGTGTGGGTGGTGGTCAGGATCAGCTGGCCCTGGCTTTCACGGCGCTGGTTGGCAGCATAGGTGCGGATGTTGTTGGCTTCGGCCAGCACCGCACGGGCGCGCGAAATGACTTCGGTGCCGGCCGGGGTGACCGATTCCAGGCTGCGCCCCTTGCGCACGAACAACAGGAAGCCGAGCTCGTCCTCCAGCTGCTTGAGCTGCTTGGACAGGCCGGGCTGGGTGGCGTGCACGCGCGAGGCGGCCAGCGTGATGTTCAGCTCGGCGTCGGCGATGGCAACCAGGTAGCGCAGCTGGGTCAGCGTCATGGGCGGGCGGGCGGCGTGGGGCGGAGGTCCACTCTAGGGTCAATTGCCGTCACCAGCTTATAACCAAAGGTTGTTTAAGAAAGGTATCTGGTCATTTCCGGGCGTCATATGCCGGCGCTACGGTCAGCCGGCAGCCGCTGGCCTGAACAGCCAGCCCTCCCCCTTTGCCCGCCGATGCCCGGCGCGGCCCCGTTTCCGGAGCGCATCCATGGCCCTGTACGACTCCATCCTCGATACCGTCGGCAACACCCCCATCGTCAGGCTGCAGCGCCTGGCGCCGCCACAGGTCAGCGTCTACGCCAAGGTCGAGTCGTTCAACCCCGGCGGCTCGGTCAAGGACCGCCTGGCTTTGGCGATCATCCTCGACGCTGAAGCGCGTGGCCTGCTCAAGCCCGGCGACACCATCGTCGAGGCCACCTCGGGCAATACCGGCGTGGCGCTGGCGATGGTCGCCGCCGCACGCGGCTACAAGTTCGTGGCGACGATGGTCGAGACGTTCTCGGTGGAACGCCGCAAGCTGATGCGCGCCTACGGTGCCAAGGTGATCCTGACCCCGGCCGCCGAGCGTGGCAGCGGCATGGTGCGCAGGGCGCGCGAGCTGGCCGAACAGCACGGCTGGTTCCTGGCCAGCCAGTTCGCCAACCCGGCCAATCCGGCCTATCACCGCAACACCACCGCTGCCGAGATCCTGCGCGACTTCGCCGGCAGGCGACTGGACTACTTCGTCAGCGGCTGGGGCACCGGCGGCACGCTCACCGGCGTGGGCGAAGTGCTGAAGGTGGCACGTCCGCAGACCCGTATCATCGCCACCGAGCCGGCCGGTGCCGCGCTGCTCAAGGGCGATGACTGGAAGCCGCACAAGATCCAGGGCTGGACTCCGGACTTCGTGCCGGACGTGCTCAACCGCGATGTGGTGGACGAACTGGTGTCGGTCGACGACGACCGTGCCATTGCCACCGCACGCCGCCTGGCCGCCGAGGAAGGCATTTTCGTCGGCATCTCCGCCGGCGCCACCATCGCCAGCGCGCTGGACGTGGCCGCGCGTGCAGAACCGGGCGCGGTGATCCTGGCCATGCTGCCGGACACCGGTGAACGCTACTTCTCCACGCCGCTGTTCGCCGATGTGAACGAAGGATCCGACGACGAGTGGTTGGCCGGCCTGCCGTGACACCCGGGGTCAGAGCCTTTTCCATCCGGAAAAGGGATCTGACCCCATCCTGTTGCATGCCCGGGGTCGGATCCCTTTTCCGCAGGGGAAGGGCTCTGACCCCGTTACGCTTCAGCCTGCGTGAAGGCGCCGCCCGCCATCGTGCGTGAAGGCCGTCGGATCGCAGCGCGTGAGACGGTCATGACGCAGTATCGATGCCCTGTCCCCTACCGTGGGAACAGCCGGCGCAGATGCTGCGCGGATCACCTCACAGGCAGGAGACGGACGCATGAAGATCGAAGTTTGGCAGGGCGACATCACGACCCTGGCGGTGGATGCGATCGTCAACGCGGCCAATGAAACACTGCTCGGTGGCGGCGGTGTCGACGGCGCGATCCATCGCGCGGCCGGCGCCGCATTGCTGACCGAGTGCGCGCAGTTGCCGGAGCTGCGCCCGGGCGTGCGTTGCCCGACCGGCGAAGTGCGCGCTACCGGCGCCTATGCGCTGCCGGCACGACATGTACTGCACACGGTGGGCCCGGTCTGGCACGACGGCCAGCGCGACGAGCCGGCACTGCTGGCCAACTGCTACTGGAAATCGCTGCAGCTGGCCGAGTCGCTGGGCGTGCAGTCGATCGCGTTCCCGGCCATCAGTTGCGGCGTATACGGCTATCCGCTGTACCAGGCCGCGCAGATCGCGGTGACCGAAACACTGGCGTGGCAGCGCAGCCATGCGCAGCCGATGCGCATCGTGCTGGTGGCGTTCAATACTGCGACGGCCAAGGCCTACCAGCAAGCGCTGAGCGCCGCCGGGCAAAGCGCGGACAGCGAACCGCGCGGCTCGATGCTGCCGCCGCTGGGCGATGCGGGCTTCGCCGCCGCGCACTGAATCCGGCGGTCAGCGTCAAGGAAAAGGCCGGGCATTGCCCGGCCTTTCCTGTCGCATCGTTGTCCACACTCCCATGGAGTGTGGAACACGCTCAACGGCTGGCAGCTTCCACCGCGGCGGCATCATCGGCCACAGCAGCGGCGGCGTCGGCAGCGGCATTTGCCGCCGAGGCTGCAGCCTCGTCGGCGCTGGCACCGTCCACCTGCACGCGCACTTCCACCATGCCTGCGCCGTTGCTCAGGCTGGACACTTCGACGGTGTAATGACCAGCCGGCAACGCTTCTTCCAGGCGTGCGTTGGTATCGTTGCCACCGTCGTCGTCGGTCAGTTCGACATCGCCGCCAACCACGCGCAGCACGGTATCGAGCTGGCCGGAGATCGCATCCAGCCGCACATTGGTCGGACGGTCCAACGTCAGCAGGAAGCGGCGGACGCCATCGTTGTCGAGCATCGTGTACACGCTGCCGGACTTCGGCAATGCGGTGCCATCGCGGTCAACCAGGTTGCCCGGCACCTCGATGCGCTTGGCCGACAAGGTGAACATGCCACTGACGCCGTCACCGAGCCCACGCGCGGTCAGCGTGTACTTGCCCGGCTTCAGCGACAGGGTCAGGCGCGAGTTCGTGCTGTCCCCGCCGTCGTCATTCTCGGCATCCACGCCCTGCCCGGACAGCTTCAGCACCGGGTCGAAGGCATCCGATACCAGACGGATCTCGTACAGGCCGGCCTTGTCCACCTGCAGGGTGTAGTCCTGCGAATTGCTGGCCAGCATGTCGGCGATCTCTCCGCTGCCTGCAAGCGGCTTGCCGTCGTACGGCTTCAGCTTCTCAGCACGAAGGCGGTACGGCCCGAAGGCGGTCGGACCGTTGGCATTGACCGCCACCTGATAGGTGCCGCCGCCGTTGGCACGGAAGGCCAGGGAAACGTCGCCCTCGCGCTCGTAGCCGGTATTGCTGGTGGACACCAGGCTGCCGTTGTTGAACACGGCGATCGAGCCGGCCAGCGCACCGGTCAGCTTGAGGCCGACCAGGTCCTTGTCTTCCAGCTTGATCTGGTAGAGCTGGTGGTGGCTGCCGTCATTGAAGTTGATGCCGCTGCGCGAGGTGATCTCGCCGGATACCGGCTTGTCGAAATCGAGCGATGCGGCCTTGCCCGCCTCCGCGCTGCCGCCGATGCGGTTGCAACCGCCGGCGACGAGGGCCGTGGCAACGGCCAGTGTGATTGCTGCCAAACGCATGTTGTTTCTCCTTGGCCTTCCATGTGGTTCCCGCGTACCGGCCGGGCACGCGGGGGCGGAAAAGATACCCGCAAAAGCAAACGCCGGCGTGATGCCGGCGCTGCCTTGTTCATCCAGCGATGGGACGGATCAACCGTTCCACTTGCCCAGCGCGGCCAGGCCGTTGTCCTTGGCGCGCTCGTACACGGTCTTCTGGGCAGCGGCGTAGTTGCCCTTCATGTCCTTGGCCCACAGCTTCAGCGCGGCCTGCTGCATGGCGCGGCCGTAGGAGAAGCTCAGCGGCCACGGCAGGTTGCCCAGCTGGTTCATCGCGTTCAGGTGTGCGGTGGACTGCTCGTCGGTCTGGCCGCCGGACAGGAACACCACGCCCGGCAGGATCGCCGGCACGGTGCTCTTGAGGCACATGACGGTCGATTCGGCCACTTCCTCGACGTCGGCCTGCTCATCGCAGCCCTTGCCGGAGATGACCATCGAGGCCTTCAGGATGGTGCCTTCCAGCAGCACGTTCTGCTGGTACAGCGCATCGAACAGCGAACGGAGGGTCGCTTCGGTCACTTCGTAGCAGGTCTCGATGTCGTGGTCGCCGTCCATGATCACTTCCGGCTCGACCATCGGCACCAGGCCGCATTCCTGGCACAGCGCGGCATAGCGGGCCAGCGCGTGCGCGTTGGACTCGATGCAGGTGCCCGACGGGATGCTTTCGCCGATGTTGATCACCGCACGCCACTTGGCAAAGCGCGCGCCCAGCTTGTAGTACTCCTGCAGGCGCTCGCGCAGGCCGTCGAGGCCTTCGGTCACCAGCTCGCCCGGGCAGCCGGCCAGCGGGTGCGCACCCTTGTCCACCTTGATGCCCGGAATCATGCCGTGGTCGGCCATGTACTTGGCGAACGGCACGCCGTCCCTGGTCGACTGGCGGATGGTCTCGTCGTACAGGATGGCGCCGGAAATGTGCTCGTTGAGCTTCGGCGTGGTCAGCAGCAGCTCGCGGTAGGCGCGACGGTTCTCCTCGGTGTTCTCGATACCGACGCCGGCGAAACGCTTGGCGATGGTAGCGGTGGATTCGTCGATCGCGATGATGCCCTTGCCCGGGGCGACCATGGCCTGGGCGGTTTCAGCCAGCTGTTCGATGCTCATGTATTTCCTGTGGCGGGTGCGGGAAAAACGTAAGTATAGCCCTGCTGCCCGTTGCCTCGCCGTGGAGGACAGGATGGAAACGCTTCCACGTCTACGCAGGACAAAGGATGTCCTGCGGCATGGGGTCAGAGCCCTTTCAGGGATCTGACCCCTGGTCAGTACGGGGTCAGATCCCCGCAGGG
>NZ_LLXV01000086.1 GCF_001431665.1 Stenotrophomonas beteli
GGCCGAGCCTACAGGGACGTACTTGCGGCGTGTCCTGCCCGGCCTGCCCCCTTCCCCCTCTCGCTCAGCAGCAACGACGCGCCAACAACGACCCCCGATGAACCGTCCCCACAGGACGACCCACCCCCCGGTCGGGTACGATGCTCGCCCCCCGTTCGGGACGCTGTACGCAATGAGCAAGAACAACGAAAAGGCCGCCCCGCAGGGCGACGTGACCCAGGACCAGGCCGAGGATGCCGTGCGCACCCTGCTGCGCTGGGCCGGTGAGGACCCGTCCCGTGAAGGCCTGCTGGATACCCCCCGCCGCGTCGCCGAAGCCTATGGCGACTGGTTCAGCGGTTACCGCGACGACCCGCGCGCCTACATGGAGCGGACCTTCGAGGAAGTGGCCGGCTACGACGAACTGATCGTCCTGCGCGACATCGAGTACGAAAGCCACTGCGAACACCACATGGCGCCGATCATCGGCCGCGTGCACGTCGGCTATCTGCCGGCCGGCAAGGTGGTGGGCATCAGCAAGCTGGCCCGTGTCGTCGAGGCCTACGCCCGCCGTTTCCAGGTGCAGGAGAAGATGACCGCGCAGATCGCCCAGTGCATCCAGGATGTGTTGCAGCCGATCGGCGTCGGCGTGGTCGTCGAAGGCGCCCATGAATGCATGACCACCCGCGGCATCCACAAGCGCGGCGTCAGCATGGTCACCTCCAAGATGCTGGGCAGCTTCCGCGACGACGCGCGTACCCGCGCCGAGTTCCTGCGCTTCATCGAAGTGGGCGGCAAGCGCTGAGCCGCTTGACCGCACTCCGCCGGCCTCTGCGGGCCGGCATGCCCACGGCTGCCCGCGCGGCCGCCGCGGGCGGCTGCTCGTCCCCGCCAGCCCTCATGACTCCTTTCGCTGCATGAAGCACCGCGAACGCATCTCCCGTTACCGCCATCTGCGCGAACAGCCCCAGTGGAAGCTGCTCGCCGCCGACCACGCTCCGGAAATCATCGGCCTGCTGCAGGGGCTGCTGATGGACGGCGAGCGCACGCTGCCTTCGTCGGTGCTCAACGAGCGCCTGCAACGCGCGCTGGACCAGCTCAACGGCGATGAACTGTCGCGCGAGCTGCCGCGTACCGCGCAGGCGTATATCGCACACTGGCTGGCCCAGGGCTGGCTGGAACGACGCCTGCCCGACGGTGCCGACCAGGAGCAGTACGAGCTGTCGACCGCGGCACTGCAGGCGATCCGATTCGCCGACGGCCTCGAGCAGGCCCGTGTGGCCGCCACCGAAAGCCGCCTGGCACTGGTCATCGAGCAGCTGTCGCAGCTGGCCGCGCAGACCGAGTCCGACCCGGATGCACGCCTGTCAGCACTGCGCGACGAGCGTGACCGCATCGACGCCGAGATCGCCCGCGTCGGCGCCGGCCGCGTGATCGCGCTGGACGGCAAGCGCGCGCTGGAACGCGCACGCCAGATCATCGGCCTAGCCGACGAACTGACCGAAGACTTCCGCCGCGTGCGCGACGACTTCGAGCAGCTCAACCGCGATTTCCGCGAACGCATCATCGACGATGAGGGCGAGCGCGGCGATGTGCTGTCGCAGCTGTTCGAAGGCGTGGACGTGATCGGCGAAAGCGATGCCGGGCGCAGTTTCCAGGCGTTCTGGCGGCTGCTCAACGATGCCGAGCAGAGCGCCCAGCTCGATGCCGCCCTGGAAGCGGTGCTGGCGCGTGGCTTTGCCCGCCGCCTGGACCGCAACGAACGCAACTTCCTGCGCGGTTTCACCAGCACCATGCTCGAGCGCGGTGGCCAGGTGCACGACGTGCTGCAGAACTTCGCGCGCAGCCTGCGCGGCTTCGTGCAGAGCCGTGGTTATCTGGAGCAGCGACGCCTCAACCAGCTGCTGAAGCAGGCGCAGTCCGAAGCGCTGGCACTGCGTGATGAATTCCCCGCGCAACGCGGCATCGGCCGCGACCTGCAGCTGACCACCAGCCGCCTGCGCTCGTGGTCGCAGTGGAAGCTGCACGATCCGCGCAGCGCCCAGGTCGATGGCAACGTCGAGTACAACGATGCTGCGGCCATCAGCCTGGAAAGCGTCGGCGATCTGGTCGCCTCGTCTGAAATCGACTTCCGTACCCTGCGCCGCGACCTGCACGACCTGCTCGATGCACAGCCGCGGCTCAGCATCGCCCAGGCCCTGTCGCAGCGCGAAGCGCCGCAGGGGCTCGGCAGCGTCATCGGCTACCTGTCGCTGGGCACGCGCTTCGGCAACGTGGTCGCCGGCGAGCAGGAGCTTGCGCAATGGCGTGGTGGCGACGGCCAGATCCGTCGTGCCCGCATCCCGCTGGTTTGGTTCACCCAGGAGAGACGCCATGAGCTGGCATGAAGATCCCATCGACGCAGCGCAGGCCGACGTGGCAGAAGACGCCTATGAGGCCGAGCCGGTGGCGGCCGTGGCGCAGCCCCGCCGTGGCAACGACGTGTATTACCTGGGCGACACCGGGCGCCTGCCGCTGGACGCGCGCCGCGCGCTGTGCCAGTTGCTGATCGGCCCCAGCATCGACCAGCTGCGCCACGCCAAGCTGTGGCCGGCGCTGATCCGCAGCGAGGCCGCCATCCGCTCGTCGCTGGCCGACCTGTTCCTGGAACTGGTGCTGGACCGTGACAGCGGCGTGGCGTTCACCCGCCAGGCCGATACCGAAGACGTTGACGCGCCGGTGCTGCTGCGCACCTCGCCGCTGACCTTCATCGACTCGGTGCTGCTGCTGTACCTGCGCCAGCAGCTGGCCGAGGCCGATGCGCGCGGCAACCGCGCGGTGGTCGCCGACGCCGAGATGGCCGAGGCGCTGGCCATCTATGAGAAGAACCTGTCCACCGACCGCGCCGGCTTCAATCGCCGTGTCGCTTCGGCGGTGCAGAAGATGAAGGACAACCACATCCTGACCCGCCTCAGCGGCCAGGAAGACCGCCACGAAGTCTCGCCGGCGCTGAAGCTGCTGTTCTCCGCCGAAGACGTGTCCCAGCTTTCGGCGGTCTACCGCCAGCTGCGTGAAACCCCGGCCGCCGAGGCCTGAGAGACCCGACCATCGCATGGCTATCTCCAAGCACACTCCCGCCCTGTTCAACGAAGGCCTGCCGGACCCGCGCCTGCAGCAGTTCCGCATGCGCCGCCTGCAGGTGCACAACTGGGGCACCTTCAACGGCCTGACCGAGGTGCCGATCGCCGAGCGCGGCTTCCTGTTCGTCGGCCGCTCCGGCTCGGGCAAGTCGACCCTGCTCGATGCCATGTCCGCACTGCTGACGCCGCCGGCCATCGTCGACTTCAACGCCGCCGCGCGTGAAGCCGAGCGCAGTGGCCGCGACCGCAACCTGGTGTCCTACGTGCGTGGCGCGTGGGCCGACCAGCAGGACAGCGGCACCGGCGAAATCGCCACCCAGTACCTGCGCAAGGGCGCGACCTGGACCGCACTGGTGCTGGAATACCGCGCCGGCGATGGCCGCGTGGTCAGCCTGGTGCGCCTGCTGTGGATCTCCGGCAACGGCACCTCGGCCGGTGATGTGCGCAAGCACTACATGATCGCCGAGCGTCCGTTCGACATCGCCAAGGATCTCGGCGGCTTCGACCTGGACCTGCGCAAGCTCAAGCAGAAGCTGGCCGACCTGCACCACTTCGACACCTTCTCCGGCTACGCCGAGCGCTTCCGCGACCTGCTCGGCATCGACAACGAGATGGCGCTGCGCCTGCTGCACAAGACGCAGTCGGCCAAGAACCTGGGCGACCTCAACGTCTTCCTGCGCGACTTCATGCTCGACACGCCGAAGACTTTCGACGCCGCCGAGCGCCTGGTCAGCGACTTCGCCGAGCTCGATGGCGCGCACCAGGCTGTGGTTACCGCCCGCCGCCAGGTGGAAACCCTGTTGCCGGCACGCGCCTACTACAACGATCTGAAGGAAATGCACCGCCAGCGCGGCGACGACGAAGCGCTGAAGCTCGGCGTCGACAGCTTCCGCGAAAGCCGCCGCCAGGCGCTGATCGAAGCGCGCCTGCGCGAGATGGACGTGCGTGACCGTGGCCTGCTCGGCGAAGAAGCCCAGCGCCGTGCCGCACTCGACAACCACACCGAACGCCTGGCCGAACTGGAACTGCAGCGTCGCCAGCAGGGCGGTGAGCGCATCGAGGAACTGGAGCGCGAGCAGGGCCGTGCCGAAGCCGAGCGCGACCGCCGCCAGGCCAAGCGCGAGCAGGCACGCCAGGCGGCGCAGCAGCTGGGGGCCGAACTGCCGGACGACGCCCACGGCTTCGCCGAACTGGTCGAGCGCGCACAGAACGAGCTGCAGGATCGCCAGCGTGCCTCTTCGGCATTGGACGACGCGATCAGTGATCGCCTGGGTGGCAAGCGCGATGACGAGCGCCGTTTCGGCGAAGTCCGTGCCGAACTCGAAGCGATGCAGCGCACGCCGTCCAACATCCCGGCGCCGATGCAGAAGCTGCGCGCGCGCCTGGCCGAAGAAACCGGCATCGCCGAAGCGGCACTGCCGTTCGTCGGCGAGCTGATCCAGGTCCGCTCGGAGGAACAGGGCTGGCAGGGCGCCATCGAACGCGTGCTGGGTGGCTTCGCATTGTCGCTGCTGGTCGATGACAAGCACTACAACGAGGTGGCCGAGTGGGTGAACCGTACCCACCTGGGCATGCGCTTCACCTACTACCGCGTACGCCGCAATGATGAGGCGTTCGCCCGGGAGCCCTCGGCCAGGTCGCTGCTGCACAAGCTGGAACTGCGCGAGCATGTGTTCGAAGGCTGGCTGCGCCGTGAACTGGGCAAGCGCTTCGACTACGAGTGCGTGGATGCCAAGCAGCTGCGCAACGTCGACCGCGGCATCACCCGCGAAGGTCAGGTCAAGCACCCGGGCGACCGTTTCGAGAAGGACGACCGCAGTGCGGTGGGCGACCGCCGCCGCTGGATCCTCGGCTTCAACAACCACGACAAGGTGGGCGCCTTCGAGCGCGAGGCGCAGGAACTGGCCAAGCGCATTGCTGGCTGCGAGACCGACATCGCGCGCCTGCGTGGCCAGCGTGACCGCGACAATGAACGTCGCCTGGCCTGCCACGAGCTGGTCAGCATCAACTGGAACGAGATCGACATCGCTGCCCCGCAGCAGCGCCTGAGCGATATCGAAGCGACGCTGCGCGACCTGCGCGAAGGCAACGCCGACCTGGCCAAGCTGGCCAAGCAGATCGACGCCGTGCGCGCCGACATCGAACAATCCCGCCGCACCTATGAAGACGTCCGCGTCGAGCGTGGACAGCTGGTCAAGGAGCGC
This sequence comes from Stenotrophomonas beteli, assembly GCF_001431665.1. GTDB lineage: Bacteria > Pseudomonadota > Gammaproteobacteria > Xanthomonadales > Xanthomonadaceae > Stenotrophomonas > Stenotrophomonas beteli. The sequence continues at coordinate 5,303 of NZ_LLXV01000086.1, forward strand.
GATCGCCTCGACCGCGCGCGCCAGCAGAGCCGCGCGCTGGTGCTGCCCACCCTGGCCCAGGAGCAGGAAGCCGGCCTGGCCGAGCGCCTGCAGGAGCAGGGCCCGCTCAGCCTGGAAACGCTGGAAGCGCACATGCGTCAGGTCAGCAACGCACTGAACGAGCAGCTGTCGTCCTCACAGCAGGATCTCAACCGCATCGAGAACCAGCTGGTCGGTTGCTTCCGCCGCTTCATCCAGCAATGGCCGGAGGAATCGGGCGATTTCACTGTGTCGGTGGCCTCGGCCGAGGACTTCCTCGCCCGGCTGGAGCGCCTGGAGCGAGACGGCCTGCCGCAGCACGAAGAGCGCTTCTTCGACCTGCTGCAGAACCAGAGCAAGAACAACCTGCTGGCGCTGCAGCGCCACAGTGCCGAGGCCCGCAAGTCGATCGGCCAGCGCCTGGATGAAGTGAACGCCAGCCTGGAACAGGTGCCGTTCAACCGTGGCACGCTGCTGACCATCGAACTGAGTGACCGTCGCCTGCCGGAAGTCGGCGAGTTCCAGCAGCAGCTGCGCGAGGTGCTGTCGCAGCAGCAGACCGAGCAGCGCGAACTGGCCGAATCGCAGTTCACTGTGCTGCGCCAGCTGGTCAACCGCCTGGGTTCGCAGGAGGGCGAAGACAAGCGCTGGCGCGAACTGGTGCTGGACGTACGCATGCACGTGGAGTTCATCGGCGTCGAGCTGGACGCGGAAACGCGCCAGCAGGTCGAGATCTACCGCAGCGGCGCCGGCAAGTCCGGTGGCCAGCGCCAGAAGCTGGCCACCACCTGCCTGGCCGCGGCGCTGCGCTACCAGCTCGGCGGCGCCGACAGCCAGCTGCCCAGCTACGCCGCCGTCGTGCTCGACGAGGCCTTCGACAAGGCCGACAACGAGTTCACTGCGCTGGCGATGAACATCTTCGACAACTTCGGCTTCCAGATGGTGGTCGCCACCCCGCTGAAGTCGGTGATGACGCTGGAACCATTCATCGGTGGCGCCTGCTTCGTCGAGATCAGCGGCCGCCACGACTCCGGCGTGCTGCTGATCGAGTACGACGAGGAAGGCAAGCGCCTGAAGCTGCCCGAGCGCAGCCGCCAGCAGGCCAACGAACCGGAGGAAGCCGAGGCCTGAGCGCCTCGGTCCATCTACCTGTAGAGCCGAGCCATGCTCGGCTGCTCTTCGCGATGGGAAACCGTGTGCCAACCAAGGTTGGCACCTACCGGGTCATAAGGCGCATTCACGCACCGCGCAACGTATCCCACGCCATCCGCGCGATCAGCACCACGACCAGCCCCACGAACAGCTTGCGGATGAACGGCGTACCGCCCTTCAGCGCCAACCGCGTGCCCACCACCGAGCCGATGATGTTGGCTGCCGCCATCGGCAGCGCGAACAGCCACAGGATGTTGCCGGTCGGCACGAAGAACGAGATCGCTGCCATGTTGGTGGCCAGGTTCACCACCTTCGACGCCGCCGAGGCGCGCAGGAAATCCAGGCCGAAGAAGCGCACGAACAGGAAGATCAGGAAGCTGCCGGTGCCCGGCCCGAAGAAGCCGTCATAGAAGCCGATCGCCGCACCGATCGCCAGCGCGATCACCAGTTCACGGCGGCCGATCTGCTGCGGCCGGTGCAGCGCGCCGAAGTCCTTCTTCCACAGTGTGTAGGCCAGCATCGCGATCAGCAGCACCAGCACCAGCGGCCGCACCGCATCCTTGGGCAGCAGGCTCACTGCGGTGGCCCCGGCGAAGGAAAACACGAAGGCGGTCCCTGCGGCGAACAGCACCGGCTTCCACGGGAAGCGCACGTTGCGCGCATAGCGCCAGGCCGCTGCACCGGTACCGAACATCGAACTGAACTTGTTGGTACCAAACAGCATCGCCGGCGTCTGCTGCGGCAGCACCGTGAACAGTCCCGGCAGCTGCACCAGGCCACCGCCACCGACGGCGGCATCCACAAGACCGGCGATGAAAGCGATCACCACCAGCCACCACAACTCAGGGGGAACCAGTTCCAGCACGGCGATCAATCAAGGTGGGGGCGCGACAGCATACGCCCTTCGCCGATGGATGCTGGCGGCGTCCCGCGCGACAATGCGCGCATGAGCCGAAAACCTGCCGATCCCTGTCCCTGCGGGCTACCCGCGGAATACGCCGCCTGCTGTGGCCGTTTCCATGCCGGCGACACCGTCCCCGACGCCGAACGCCTCATGCGTTCACGCTACAGCGCGTACGTGCGGGGCCTGGCAGACTACCTGCGCCAGAGCTGGCATCCGGACACGCGTCCGGTCGAGTTGTCGCTGGATGACGCGCCCGGGCAGCGTACGCACTGGCTGGGCCTGACCGTCCATGAGCACACCGTCACCGGCGCTGACAGCGCCCAGGTGAGGTTCACCGCCCGCTACCGGGTAGGCGGCGGCAGCGCGGTGAAGATGACCGAACACAGCCGCTTCCTGCGCATCGACGGTCGCTGGTACTACCTCGACGCGGTCTGAGCCTCAGCCCGCTGTCCGGCGTTCGCCCGGACCTGGTTGCGGCCGCCGTCCTTGGCGGCGTACAGCGCCCGGTCGGCGGCCTTGACCACCGCCGCCGGGCGCGGGTCCACACGGCTGTCGGCCAGGCCGATGCTCACTGTCACCTGCACGACCGGGCCGCTGCCGCCGCGCCCGCGTTGCTGACGCCCGGCGTCATCGTCGCGGCTGCGGGTGCTGCGGTCGCGCAGCTGCATGCGGGTGTCCTCGATGCTCTGCCGCAAGGCTTCCACGGCATCCACGCAGGCGTCGGCCGGCTGGCCCAGGAACACTACCGCGAATTCCTCGCCGCCGTAGCGGAACGCACGGCCACCGTCACCCACCCGCGCCAGGCGGGAGGCCACCAGCCGCAGCACGTCGTCACCGGTGTCGTGGCCGTGGGTGTCGTTGAACGATTTGAAGTGGTCCACGTCCACCATCGCGATGCTGTAGATGCCGCGCGCCCGTTGCAGGGTCTCATTGAAGGCGCGGCGCCCCGGGAGGTCGGTCAGCTCATCCCGGAAGGCCATATGGAAGGACTCCTGCAGCATCGCGCCCAGCATCAGCAGCAGGGCCGCACTGGCCAGTGCCGGCAGCAGCACCGGCTGCAGGAACACCCGTGGCAGCATCCACCACAGGCACAGCAGCGCCAGCAGCATAGCCGTGTGCAGCGGCCGCGGATGCCGCCATGCCTGGCAACCCAGCGCCGCCGTGGCCAGCAGGAACAGCAGCGCCGGCAGCTGCGCCAGCGCGTTCCAGTCGGCCGGGATCCACGCCCAATGACGGTTCGACAGCAGATCATGCATGCCGCGCGGCTGCTGCGCGGCCAGCAGCAGGAAGATCAGCAATGCCGTACTGCTGGCGACGGAGCGCAACAGCAGGTCGTGCCTGCGCCGCCCACGCTCCGGCCACAACGACAGGCCGGCGAACAGCAATGGCAGCCACGCCGAGATGGCATGGAAGCGCAGCGGTGTCAGCGCGCCGACACGGCCGCTGCGCAGGTAGCCGCCGACATCCTGGTGCAGTAGCGCGAACATGAGTGCCACCACCAACAGCAGGCAGAGCGCACGCACCTGGTGGTAGAGCAGGGCCAGGCCGGCACCGAGGCAGGCCAGCAGCCAGGGCAGAACGCATTGGGCTGGGCTGGCCACGTCTTCGTTGCCCAACGCCGCCCACAACACCACGGCAACCAGCACGGCGGGCAGTACGAACAGGTAATGCGCAGGCTGGCGGAGCGGATGCAGGGGCACGCGGGAAGTCCAGTGCGGTGACGACGCGGCCGCAGCATTGCCGTTAGCGGCGTTCGGGGCGGCTTCTTGAATGCGGCAGGCCCGTCCATGTGAACGAAGTGACGCCGGACCATGACATCGCACTCACCCGCCGGCACCGATGCTGTCGAAATGGACAGCGTACCCGCCGCCGTCGCTGCCCCGCAGCACGATCTCGCCCACCAGTTCGCACGCGTGCGTGCGCGCAGCATGCACCTGGCTGGCCCGCTCAGCGCCGAGGACGCCATGCTGCAGAGCATGGCCGATGCCAGCCCCAGCAAGTGGCACCTGGCCCACACCACCTGGTTCTTCGAACGCTTCGTGCTGGCCGGCTTTCCGGCGGCTCCTGCGCATGACCCTGCATGGGACTACCTGTTCAACAGCTACTACAAGAGTATCGGCCCGGCCCATGCCCGGCCGCAGCGCGGCCTCCTCTCACGGCCCTCGCTGCAGCAGGTGCGTGACTATCGCCAGCAGGTCGATGCACAGGTCCAGTCGCGGCTATCGGCAGGTGACCTGGACCCCCACGCGCTGCACAACCTGCAGCTGGGCCTGCAGCACGAACAACAGCATCAGGAGTTGTTGTTGACCGACATCAAGCACGCGTTCTGGTGCAATCCGCTGCAGCCGGCCTACCGCGAGGACCTGCCCACCACCCCTGGCGCTGCCAGTGCACAGGGCTGGATCGAATCACCCGAGCGCATCGTTACCGTCGGCGCTGCAGCCTGGCCGCAGCACGCTGCGTTTGCCTACGACAACGAATCGCCGCCGCACCGCGTGCTGCTGCCCGCACATGCTCTGGCCGAACGTCCCGTCAGCAATGCCGAATACCGTGCCTTCATCGATGCCGGCGGCTACCGCGAACCGCGCTGGTGGCTCAGTGAAGGCTGGGCATTGCGTGAAGCCGAGGACTGGCAGCACCCGCTGTACTGGGATGACACCCTGCAGCGCGAATACACCCTGGGCGGCTGGCGCGAACTGGATCCGCACGCGCCGGTCTGCCACCTCAGCTACTTCGAGGCTGATGCCTGTGCCCGCTGGGCCGGGGCACGCCTGCCCAGCGAGTTCGAGTGGGAGGCCGCGGCCGCGTCTCAGCCGGTGCGGGGCCACTTTGCCGATGACGATCACCTGCACCCGCAGGCGGGGCAGGGCAGCGGCCTTCGCCAGCTGTTCGGCGATGTCTGGGAGTGGACTCATAGCGCGTATGGCGCCTATCCCGGCTACCGCCCGTTCGCCGGCAACCTCGGTGAGTACAACGGCAAGTTCATGTGCGGCCAATGGGTGCTGCGCGGCGGCAGCTGCGTCACGCCACGCGGCCATGTGCGCGCCAGCTATCGCAATTTCTTCATGCCGCCGGCGCGCTGGCAGTTCTCCGGACTCCGCTTGGCCAGGGACCTCACATGAGCACCGTGCACGACGCGCTGCAGGCGTTGACCGACCTCACCCCCGGCCGCCAGCAGATCCTCACCGACGTGGTGGCCGGGTTGTCGCGCACACCGCGCCAGCTGCCATCCAAGTATTTCTACGATGCACGCGGCTCACGCCTGTTCGAGCAGATCACGCAGACCTGCGAGTACTACCCCACGCGTACCGAGCTGGCGCTGCTGGCGCGGGCGCTGCCGGACATCGCCCGCAGCGTCGGTCCGCATGTTCATGTGGTGGAACTGGGCAGCGGCAGTGGCCGCAAGACCGCGCTGCTGCTGGCGGCGCTGCAGGACCCCGTGGCCTACACCCCCATCGAGATCTCGCGCGCCGCGCTGCTGTCCAGCATCGACCATCTGGCCCCGGCGCTGCCGGAGGTCGAGATGCTGCCGGTCTGTGCTGACTTCACCCGCGCGGTCGCCGTCCCGGCACCGGAACGCGAGCCCGCGCGGCGCCTGTTGTTCTTCCCGGGCTCGACGTTGGGCAATTTCGTCGAAGAGGATGCCGTCGCACTGCTGCGCGCGATGCGCCAGACGATGGGCCGCGATGGCCTGGCCCTGGTCGGCATCGATCTGCACAAGGACCCGGCATTGATCGAAGCCGCCTACAACGATGTGCAGGGCATCACTGCTGCATTCACCCTCAACCTGCTGGCGCGCCTAAACCGCGAGATCGGCAGCGACTTCGATCTGGACGGTTTCCGCCACCGCGCCCGCTACAGCATCGCGCGGCTGCGCATCGAAACCGATCTGGTCAGCCAGCGCGCACAGGACGTCCGCCTGGATGGCCGCACCTTCCACTTCGAGGCCGACGAGCCGATCCGCGTCGAATACAGCCACAAGTACACCGACGACAGCTTCGAAGCGTTGCTGCTGCCAGCGGGCCTGCAGGTCGTGCGGCGCTGGGATGCTGAAAGCCCGGCCTATGGTCTGCGCCTGCTTCGCGCCCTTTAGCCGCCGCCCGCCGGCGCTGCTTCAGGTTCGCCTACGCTGCGCCTAAGATGGCCCTGCAACGGCAACACGGAGGACGCCATGCCCATTCTGACCACGCTCGGCCTGGCGGCCGTGCTCGCCGCGGCACCCGCTTCGACAGCAGCGCCTGCGGCCAGCAGCGATCCCGCTTTCAGCCGCTGCCTGGCCGTCCTGCAATCGACAGCCGCCAGCCAGGGCATCAGTGCCGACCGCTTCAATGGGATTACCGCCGGGCTCACCCCCGATCCCAGCGTGCTCGGCCTGCTCGACGCGCAGCCGGAATTCACCACGCCGATCTGGGACTACCTGGCCGCGCTGGTCGATCGCCAGCGCGTGGACGATGGGCGCGTCCTGCTGCAGCGGCATCGGGCCCTGCTCGATCGGGTGTCGGCCCAGTACGGCGTCGATCCGGCCACCATCGTCGCGGTCTGGGGCGTGGAGAGCGACTACGGCCGTGTGTTCGGCAAGCGCCCGCTGCTGCAGTCGCTGGCCACGCTGTCCTGTGCCGGCCGCCGCCAGCCCTTCTTCCGCGGTGAACTGCTGGCCCTGCTCAAGTTGATCGACCGCGGCGACCTGCAGGCACAGGGGCTTACCGGTTCCTGGGCCGGCGCCTTCGGGCATACGCAGTTCATGCCCAGCACCTATGCACGCATCGCCGTGGACGGTGATGGCGATGGCCGCCGCGATCTGGTCGGCAGCATTCCCGATGCGCTGGCCTCCACCGCCAATTACCTCAAGCGCGCCGGCTGGCGCAGCGGAGAGCCGTGGGGCATGGAAGTGCGTATCCCGCCCGGTTTCGACGCCAGCCAGGCCGGGCGCACCCAGCGTCGGGCGCTGGCCGACTGGCGTGCGCAGGGTGTGACCGCATTGGATGGCAGCGCGTTGGCCCCGGCCAATCTGCCTGCCGATGCGCGCGCGGCCCTGCTGCTGCCGGCGGGCAGCAAGGGCCCGGCGTTGCTGGTGTTCCGCAACTACGACGCGATCTACAGCTACAACGCTGCCGAAAGCTACGCGCTGGCGATCGCCACGCTGGCCGACCAGCTGCGTGGCGGCACGGGCCTGGCCACGGCCTGGCCGACCGATGATCCCGGTATCGGCCGCGATGAGCGCCGCCAGCTGCAGACCCTGCTGCTGGCCCGCGGCCACGACATCGGCAGCGCCGACGGCATGATCGGTACGGCCACGCGTCGCGCGATCCAGGTCGAGCAGCAGCGTCTGGGCTGGGCCAACGCAGATGGGCGCGCGGGACAGCGTATCCTTCGCACTCTGCAGAACGCGCCGCGCACTGCGCCGGTGCCCACGCGTTTCATGCTTCCCAGCAACTACAGTGCCGTGCAATCGCCGGCCATACGGAGTCGATCCCACGTGCAGCAGATCCAGGGTGTACGCAGCGGGCAGTACCAAGGGCTCGATGCCTGGCTGGTGGAAACCGCTGACGCCAGCGCGGCCGTCAGTGTGTTTGGCGGCCAGCTGCTTTCCTTCGTGCCCAAGGGCCAGCCGGATCTGATGTGGCTGTCCCCCCGGCGCGCCGAACTGCCCACCCCGATCCGCGGAGGCAGCCCGGTCTGCTGGCCGTACTTCGGCCGCCAGGGCCAGGGCAACGACGTGCCCGCCCACGGTTTCGTGCGTACCGTGCCGTGGGAGCTGCAACAGGCCCGTCGCCTGGACGACGGCAGCATCGAGCTCACGCTGGCACCCCCGGTGCTGCAGAGCCTGGACCTGCGGCTGCGGATGACTGTGCGCGTAGGCCGCCAGTTGACCCAGCGACTGATCACCGAGAACGTCGGCAGTTCCCCTGCCAGCATCACCCAGGCGCTGCACAACTATTTCCGCGTGGGTGATGCCAGCGCGGTGGATGTGGACGGCGTGGACGGGCTGGACTATCTGGACAAGTTCGAGAACTATGCGACGCCGCGTCGGCAGCAGGGCGCCTGGACGTTGCGCGATCCCCGTGATCCCGGGCGCAGCGACCGCATCTACACGCAGGCCAAGGGTCACTATGTCCTGCGCGATCCGGTGCTGAAACGCCGCATCGACATCCGTACGGAAGGAAGCCGCTCGCTGGTGGCGTGGAATCCCGGTGCCGAGGCTGCAGCGAAGATGGCAGATGTGGGTGAGGGCTGGCGCGACTACGTCTGCCTGGAAGCGGCCAACGCCGGGCCCGACGTGGTGACCCTGCCGCCGGGTGGCAGCCATGTGCTGTCTCAGACATTGTCAGCGGCACCGTGGACACCGGTCACCCGGTAACGAATCAACGCAGCAAGGACGTTTTCATGCAGGAAGCACAGTGGTGGTACGCCAACAGCAGGCAGAGCGAAGGACCGGTGGACCTGGCCGCCCTGCGTCGCCTGCAGCAGGACGGCACGGTGACGGCACGCACGCTGCTCTGGCGCGAAGGCATGCCCTCGTGGCGCCCCTTGGCGGAGCTGGAACAGGATTCAACGCCCATCGAGATGGCGCCGGCTCCGGATATCGACACAGCCCCACCGGTTGAGGTCGTTGCGCCAAGTGTCGGCGATCCGTCCGATCCGTATCGAGCACCCGCCGCTGCACCGGATACCGCTGCCGCCGCGGGGCTGGAGGGGCGAGATGGCCTTGTACGCCAGCGTGGTCGGCGGCAACTTCCCGATCTATCGCCAGCGCTGGCGGCTGGATCAGGGCATTGCCACGGCCAGTGGCACCTGGCACTGGCCGGCCTTCCTGCTCGGCCCGATCTGGATGATGTACCGCAGGATGTATCGCCTGGCGGCAATGTGGGTCGGCCTGCTGCTGCTGATCAGCGTGGTGGAGACCTTGCTGGATGTGCCCGAAGGCGTGTCGCTGGTCATCACCATCGCGCTCAGCGTCACCACCGGCACCTTTGGCAACACCTGGTACCTGGCACACTGCCAGCGCCTGATCGCCCAGGCCCGTGCCGTCAGCGGCGGCGATGACGCACGGCTGCGCAGCGAGCTGACCGCACGCGGCGGCACCAGCGTGGTCGCCACACTCGTCGCCATCGTCATCTCGGTGGTGTTGAGCACCGTCGGCGCCGCACTGGCGGGGTAGGACAGGTCAGCGGCCCTGGCGCGGCCGCAGCACCAGCAGGCACAGCGCACCGGCCACCAGGCCCCAGAACGCCGAGCCGATGCCGGCCAGGGAGACGCCGGAGGCGGTGACCAGGAAGGTGACCAGTGCGGCTTCGCGGTCACGCTCCACTGCCAGCGCACTGGCCAGGCTGTTGGCGATGGTGCCGAACAACGCGATACCGGCCACGCAGGCCACCAGTTCCTTCGGAAAGGCGGCGAACAGTGCGGCCACGGTAGCCCCGAACAGACCGATGACGATGTAGAACGCGCCAGCGGCCACCGCAGCGATATAGCGCCGCGCCGGATCCTCATGCGCATCGCGCCCCATGCAGATCGCCGCCGTGATCGCCGCCAGGTTGAGCGCATAGGCGCCGAAGGGCGCCAGCAGCGTATTGACCACACCGACCCACCCGATCAGCGGCGACACCGGGGCGTCGTAGCCGGACGCGCGCATCACTGCCACGCCCGGTATGTTCTGCGAAGCCATGGTGACCACGAACAGGGGCAGGGCGATGCCAGCCACCGCTGTCCATGACAATGACGGGGTCACCCATTGCGGTACCGCCAGCTGCAGCTGCACGTGCTGTGCGTGCAGCAGGCCACGGCTGGCCGCGACCGCAATGCCGACCAGCAGGGTGGCAATGACCGCATAGCGCGGGAACAGGCGGCGCCCGGCCAGCCAGGTGGCGAACATCGCCAGCGCCAGCAACAGCTGGGTGTTCATGGCTACGAACACATCCAGGCCGAAGCGCAGCAGCACCCCGGCCAGCATCCCGGCGGCCAGCGCCATCGGCACCCGTTGCATCAGCCGCGCGAAGATGCCGGAGAACCCGGCCAGCATGCCCAGCACCGCAGCAAGCAGGAATGCACCGGTGGCTTCAGAAAGCGACGCGCCGCCAGCACCGACCACCAGCATCGCCGCGCCCGGTGTCGACCATGCCGTCACCACCGGTACCCGATAACGCAGTGACAGCCCGATGCAGGTCACGCCCATGCCCAGTCCCAGCGCCCACATCCACGAGGCGATCTGCGCCTGATCAGCGCCCACGGCCTGTGCGGCCTGGAACACGATCACCGCCGAACTGGCGAAACCGACCAGCACGGTGATGAAGCCGGCGACGATTGCCGGCACCGAAAGGTCGCGCCACCACGCGTGCCGCACCTGCATGTTCATTGCTCTGTCTCCACTGTGCATCCCTGCATTGATAGGGGTTGCGGCGTTGACCGCGCAACGCGCGGGCAACGCCGCAGTGATCTTCGAGCGTACGTCATGCGTGATGCCGTGGTGCTTCTGTCATCACCCTGCAAAAAAAGCCTTGACGAAATCTGCAGGATCTCTAGAATTCGCTCCCTTGCTGCCGCGCATCGCTTCTTCGGAAACGTCACGCGAACAGCAACGCCACCACCGACGAACGAGTTGATCGAACGAAGGTGTTGACGGACTCGAAAAGTCCGTCATAATAGGCGGCTCGCAACGACGAAAGGCCCTTGGGTCCAACGACGAAGCAGCATCGGCAACAACGTCCACCCCGGTGAGACGGCCTTGAAAAAAGGTGTTGACGAAGCGGAAAAGCCGGCTATAATGGGCGGCTCGCTACGAAGGAAACTTCGCAGCACACGGGAACGGCGCTGAGGCCAC
>NZ_LLXV01000087.1 GCF_001431665.1 Stenotrophomonas beteli
CGCCGGCATCTGCGCCGGCGGGGCAGGGGCGCAATGGACATGCAGGCAGGGGGTGGAGTCGATCCGCCGGCAACGACTCACGCGCAGGAGCTGAGCTTCCACTGGCTGTACCAGCGGGTGCAGGGGCTGGTTGAGCACAGCATCTACCCCAAGGCCGGCCGGCTGGAGAAGTGGTTGTTCCGGGTGGGCGCACTGGCAGCCGCCACCGGCATTCTCGGCAGCCAACTGCCTGATCGATGGCTTCCGCTTACCGCTGCGCTGCTTCTGGTCAGGGCCTGCCTGGTGGTGGAGATCGGAGGTTTTGTCATCGGTGGGTTTCTCGCAATCCGCCGCGGAATCCGCCAGTTCGTACAGCCACGGCTGTCGCACGCGCAGGAAATGGACGGCGAATTTGCCCAGTGGCAAGCGGTAATCGCCGAGCTTCGGCAGTTTCCCAGGGTCGAGCGTGAGCGCCGCCTCAAGTATGTCAGCCACCTGCGTTCCAGCATGATCGAGCGCATGGGATTGATGTACGGAGGACTGCAACGCCTTGGCCCATTCCCACTCTTGATCGCCCTCTACCTGCAGTTCCGCCAATGGAGATGGGGTGACTGGAGCAGCGCCTTTGACGTCGGCGCGCTTGGTGCGTTCATCATCTACGCGCTCGTACTGCTATACCTCGCAGGATGGCTATTGATCGGACTGCGCTCGCGACTGGATACCTACGTCGCCCTGCTTGAAGGTTCCATCCACGAACCCGAGCCTGCGGAACCAACGCCCTTGTAGAGTCGAGCCGTGCTCGACTACGGCCTGCCGCATCGCGCCCCGTCAGGCACCTCACCAGCAACAACCCGCAGCACCCGATCCATCAAGACAGGCTCCGGCACGCCGGCCAACACCTGCTCCAGATCGTCCAATGGCTCCAGCTGCCATTGAAGAAGCGCCCGCAGCTGCGCAACGTCGGGCGCCCGCTGCCGGGCGTCCACTGATGCCTGCAACAGCAGATACTGCGAGCGCCGCTCCAGCCACAGCACGGGGACCCCTTTGCAGTGGATCTGCAAAGACGCACCAGGCCGTGTCTCGACGAACCGGGAGCCCTGATGTGGCCTAGCCTCCACGAACGCCATCACCAGTCTCCGCAGCTGCGAAAAGCGATCATCCGCGATTGCTTGGAATGCGAGCCGCTCACGCACGGGCGGCGACGCCCATTGGACGGGCCCCGCCACCGCCGCTGCGAGGCACAGCGCGGTGGCCGCCCAGCGCCAGCCCGCCACTCAGGTCTCCGGACGCACCCGCATGCTGGCGTGCGCGGTGAGCCCCAGTCCGGCCATGATCAGCCCCTCCATCACCCGGGGGCCGACGTATTGCCCCAGCTCGCCGTTCTCGCGGGCGCGTTGTGCGGCCAGCAGAATCTCCATCACCACGCGCAGGCCCGCCAGCGAACAGTCGGTGTCGGCCAGGGCGATGCGTCGGCCGGGCAGTTGATGGCGCTCTGGCCAGGGTTGGCCATCAGAGGCAGCGCCTGCGCCAATGCTGTGCAGCAGGGCGATGAGCGTGTTGGGATCAAGCGCGGGGCCGCTTGCGGGCGCGTCGTGGATGGGTTGCGGGGCAGGGGAGTGCTGCTGGGTCATGGCTGGGCTCCTTGCGTGCAGGCAGAAGCCGCCACCGATAAAGGTGGCGGACGATGCGTGGTTCGAAACCCGGTGTGCAATCAGACCGGCGGGCCAAGGCCCCCACGCACCGCCCGCCATGGTCGGCCGACGGTTGCCAGCCGGCATCACCTTGGGAGTGATGCCGACTGGCAAGCGCTTTCTACGATTGCACTACCGGGGTTTCGAAGTCCCGACCACCCGTTTTCGGTGGCATGGAAAGGAATACGCCCGGTTGTGCGCGATGCCAATGCAGTAGGGCCGATGCCGTCACCGCTTTCAACATTTTCAGAATCGTTGCATACGGCTCAATGAGGCCGGAGCCTTGCGCCGCAAGGCTGTTGTCGATGTCGGTGGTGGATGCCTTACGAGTGTCGGCATCCACCCGGCGAGGCTGTGAGTGAGCCGGATGCGACAGAGTTGCCAGATGCCGCGAGGCGTCTGCCGCCCTTCAACACGACCTTGGTCCGCTCCAACATGCGCGGGTGCTCGTCCTTATGGGTCCAGGCGCTCAGGGTCGAGAGGCAGGCCGCCAGCAATGCGCTACCGATTGCGCGTGACGCGTCACGTTAATAGATGGAATCTGCGAAGCAAGGCGCTGCATGTCACCATCGCATGCCATGGAACCCGCCACTCAAACGCTGGTTGCTGGGTGCGTTCTCCCTGATCCTCTGCAGCGGAATGATCATGCTGCCGGTCATCGTACTGACTGTTGGAGGCAGCGCTGCAGGTCGCGGCAAAGGGCTGTATCAGCTGCTCACCGGCAGCCTCTTCGGCACATTCCTTGTGGGAACGGTGCTCGCCTACGGAGCGGCCATGGGCGCATGGTTGCTGTTTATCGGAACCCCCAAGCTGCTCTTTCCCAAACGGAGCTCTCGCTAGCCCGTGAGGATAGTTCCTTGGAAGTCCCGGTGCTCGAACCTGACACCTGCTGCCAGGTCGTCAGTAGCCCTTCAACGCAGCCTTGGTCCGCTCCAACCAGACGGCATTGTGGCTGCGCGCGTGGCGCGACCAGTGCTGGGCATCGTCGATGATGCTCGCGAACAGAGCGCGGGCCTGCTCGCGGTCGTCGGGCTCCGGCAGTGCCATCAGCCACTCGGCGTACAGGCAGCGGGCGGCCGCATCGTTTCCGCATTCCACGGCCCGCTCGAACGCGGCGCGGGCTCCGGGCGACTGCGTGGCAGCCAAAGCCTGCGCGTAAAGCAGGGTCTGTTCCGGCTTGCGGCGCACGTCGGGGTGGCGGGCGAAGAGGCCATCCAGCGTCTCCACCGCAAGCGCAGCGTGCCCGGAGTCGAGGCGGGCACGGGCGAGGCCGGTCAGGATGTAGGGATCGTCGCCCAACGGTGAGCTGGCCGCCTGCTCGAGCAGGGTCCTGGCTTCCTCCACCTGGCCGGCATCCAGCAGCGTCATGCCCAGGCGAACCCGATTCTGCACGGTGGGCGTGCGCGCCAGTTCGGCACGAGCGTTGCGCAGGTCCTGGCCCGGGTCCATGAGCTGCTTGGCGGAACGGATGGCCTGACGGGCGCCGCGCGAGTTGCGGGCTTCCGGAAAGTAGATCGCCAGGAAATAGACGACGCTGCCGAGCAAAGGGAACGAGAACAGCAGGATGAGCCAGTAGAGGCTCTGGCCCGAGCGGATGGCATGCACCGCGAAGTAGATGGCTGCCAGTACGTGGAGTCCGATTCCGATATAGGGCATGTGTGCCGCTTCGTCCTGGTG
>NZ_LLXV01000088.1 GCF_001431665.1 Stenotrophomonas beteli
CCCGAATACCCCGCACCGGTCCCCACCCGGTGCGGGCGGATGACCATGTTTCCTGACGCCGTACCCGCCCCCGACCTGCTGCATGCGCAGGCCTGCCTGATCGATGCACTTTCAATGTCGCTGCAGATGCGCGACGCCTACACCCGCCATCACTGTGACCGCGTCGGCCTGCTCGCGCAGTGCCTGGCCGCGCACTGCGATCTGGATGACGAGGCCAGTGCGCAGATCGGCTTGGCCGCGCGCTTCCACGACATTGGCAAGATCGGCATTCCCGACGAGGTGCTGTTGGCCCCGCGCCGGCATACCGACGAAGAGCGCGCGATCATGCGCGAGCATCCGGTACGCGGTGAGCATATCTTCCTGGCCACCGGCCGCAGTGATGCCGCGCCGGTCGCGCAGCTGATCCGCGCCCATCACGAGGCGTTCGATGGCAGCGGTTATCCCGATGGGCTGCGCGGTGAATCCATCCCGCTGGGCGCGCGCATCGTCACCATCGCCGATGCCTATGATGCGATGACCAGCGTGCGCCCGTATCGCGCTGCGATGGCGCGTGAAGCCGCGCTGGGCATCATTGAAGCGCAGTCCGGCGGGCTGGTCGATCCGTATGTGCTGCAGCGCTTCCATCGCATGCTGGAGCGGGAACCGGAACTGGCCTGAGATCGGCCGGGCAAACGAAAGGCCCGGCGTTCGCCGGGCCTTTCGCATCACGCATTCACGGGTGATCGATTACCAGATCACCACGCGCTTGTCGTCGGCGCGAACCATCGCATCACCCGCCTTGCACTGGAACGCCGCGGCGAACGACGGCATGTTCGACGGCGCACCATTGGCACGGAAGTTGGCCGGGGCGTGCGGATCGGTGTTCAGGCGCACGCGCAGCTCACCATCGGTGAAGTTGCGGCGCCACACGGTGGCCCAGTTCATGAAGAAGCGCTGGTCCTGGCTGTGGCCATCCACTTCGACATTCGCCTTCGGGTCTTCCTTCAGCGCCATCTGCAACGCGTCGTAGGCCACGGTCAGGCCGCCCAGGTCGCCGATGTTCTCGCCCAGGGTCAGCTTGCCCTTCACGAACACGCCCGGCACCGACTCGTAGCCATCGAACTGTGCGACCAGCTGGTCGGTACGCTCGGTGAAGGCCTTGCGGTCGGCGTCGGTCCACCAGTTGTCGAAGTTGCCGTTGGCGGCGAACTGGCTGCCCGAGTCGTCGTAGCCGTGCATCATCTCGTGGCCGATGACCGCACCGATGCCGCCGTAGTTCAGCGCCGGATCGGCCTTGGCATCGAAGAACGGCGCCTGCAGGATCGCCGCCGGGAACACGATCTCGTTCTTGGTGGCGTTGTAGTACGCGTTGACCGTCTGCGGGGTCATGCCCCACTCGGTCTTGTCCACCGGCTTGCCGATCTTGTCCAGCATGTAGCGGTAGTTGAACGCGCGTGCGGCCTGCACGTTGCCCAGGTAGCTGTCGCCGTTGGTCTGCAGGCCCGACCAGTCACGCCACTTGTCCGGGTAACCGATCTTCGGGGTGAAGCTGGCCCACTTCTCCAGCGCCTTCTTCTTCGTTTCTTCGCCCATCCACGGCAGCTGCTCCAGGCGCGCCTTCAGCGCCTGCGACAGGTTTTCCACCAGGTGCTGCATGGCCACCTTGGATTCGGCCGGGAACACGGCATCGACGTACAGCTGGCCCAGGGCTTCACCCATGCCGCCGTTGACCGACTCCAGCACGCGCTTCCAGCGCGGCTGCATTTCCTTCTGGCCACGCAGGGTGGTGCCGTAGAAATCGAAGTTGGCCTTCTCGAACTGGCTGCTCAGGTACGGCGAGGCGTCGTCGATGGTGTGGAAGCGCAGGTAGGCCTTCCAGGTGCTGGCCGGCACGTCGGCGAGCATCTTGTCCATTTCACCGAAGAAGCCCGGCTGGGCCAGCGAGAACTTCTGCGCGGCCGGCACCTTCAGGGTGTCGAACAGCGCGGTCCAGCTGAAGTTCGGGGTCAGCTTGTCGGCCTCAGCCGCGCTGAGCGGGTTGTAGCGCTTGGCCGGGTCACGCATTTCGATGCGCGACATCGAGGCCTTGGCCAGGCGGGTTTCGAAGGCCATCACGGCCTTGGCCTGCTCGGCGGCCTGCGCGGCGTCCACGCCGGACAGGGTCAGCACCTGTGCGATGTAGGCCACGTAGGCGTCGCGGATCCTGGCCTGCGCATCGTCGAAGTAGTAACCCTTCTCCGGCAGGCCCAGGCCGCCCTGGCCGACGTAGGCGATGACGTTGGCCGAGTCCTTGTAGTCGGCATTGGCGAACAGCGAGAACAGCACGCCCTTGCCCTCGGCCTGGCTGTCGCGCAGGTACCGGGTGATGGCGGCGGTGTCGTTCAGCGCGGCGATCTTGTCCAGCTGCGGCTGCAGCGGCGCCAGGCCGGCAGCTTCGATCTTCGCTTCGTCGTTGCCGGTCTTCCAGATGTCACCGATCTTGGCTTCCACCGAGCCGGCCTTGGCCTGGCTGGTGGCGGCCTGCTGCACCAGCGCGTGCTGCACTTCCAGCGAACGCTCGCGCAGGATCTCGAAGCTGCCCCAGGTGGTCTGGTCGCCCGGTACCGGGTTGGCCTTCAGCCACTTGCTGTTGACGAAGCCATTGAGGTCGGTACAGGCCGAAATGGCCGGATCGAGGTCGGCGCTGTTGAGCGAGATCAGCGGCGTCTTGATCTGCGACAGGTCGAAGGCCGGCTTGGCGTCGGCACTGGCCGCCGGGGCGGTTTCGTTCTTGCCACAGGCCGCCAGTGAGGCAGCGATGGCGATGGTCAGGCCCAGCGGGACCAGGTTGCGGACGTTCATGAGGCTCTCCTGCGGGTAATTTCACAGGGTAGTCGCGGGAGCGACGCTGGGGACCGGCCAAAGGTCACGAGCGCATGGCGCGGCTCCGTCTGCATGCCGCTATGCTCTGGCTTCCGCGATCACTGGACCTCATGACCATGGACGAAGCTGCGCTGCTGCAGGCCATCGACGCTTGTGAGTGTCTGTTCCTGGCGGGCATCGGCGAGCCGGAAGCGAATCGTCTGCGTCTGGTCGTCGAGGAAGGCCTGGTGGTCGGAAAGCCCTCCCGTGTGGAGCTCGCTCATGGACGTTCAATCGATGATGCGCGTGCGATAGAGGTGATGCCCCACTCGCAGCGTTTTGAACTGATCTGGGACCACTACATCAGCTACGCCGTGCACAACGAGTCCTACCAGAGCTGGGACGACTCCGAAACCTGGAGCGGCAACCTGTTCCGCCGCTACAGCCGTTCGAAGTTCCTCGATTATCTGGACCATGCCACCTTTGCCGATGTCAGTTACCCGGGCCCATTCACGCACTATCAGGTGATATGCCAGGAACACGTCATCGACATTGCCGCGTTGCAGCCGCCGAAGGTGCGCCGCATGGATCCCTCGTAGCTGGCTGATGCAGCCCCCATGGGTTGGCTCTGCCGGGTTGCGACAGCGCCGGCCGAGCGTGGGCTCGGCTCTACAAAAGCGAAGGCCGGCTTGCGCCGGCCTTGTGCTTCTTACTTCGCCTTGCCCTGGTTGGCCACGGCTTCGGCGGCCTTGCGCGCCGCTTCCGGGTCGCCCAGGTAGCGGAACGACTGCACGGTCAGGTCGTCGTTCAGTTCGAACAGCAGCGGGATGCCGGTCGGGATGTTCAGCTCGAGGATTTCCTCGCGCGAGACGTTGTTGAGGTACTTGTACAGCGCGCGCAGCGAGTTGCCGTGGGCGGTGACCAGTACGGTCTTGCCGTCCTTCAGCTGCGGTGCGATGGCGTCGTGCCAGTACGGCAGCACGCGGTCCAGGGTGGTGGCCAGCGACTCGGTGCCCGGCAGCGCGTTGCGGTCCAGGCCGGCGTAGCGGCGGTCATGGATCGGGTGGCCCGGGTCTTCCAGGTCCATCGGCGGCGGCGGGATGTCGTACGAACGACGCCAGACCTTGACCTGCTCTTCGCCGTGCTTGGCCGCGGTCTCGGCCTTGTCCAGCCCCTGCAGGCCGCCGTAGTGGCGCTCGTTGAGACGCCAGGACTTGTTCACCGGCAGCCAGTCCTGCTCCAGCTCGGCCAGCGCACCCTGCAGGGTGTGGATGGCGCGCTTGAGCACGGAGGTGTGGGCAACGTCGAACTGCAGGCCTTCCTCACGCATCAGGCGGCCGGCGGCGGCCGCTTCCCGGCGCCCCTGCTCGGTCAGGTCGACATCGACCCAGCCGGTGAAGCGGTTGTCCAGGTTCCACTGGCTCTGGCCATGGCGCAACAGTACGAGTTTACGGGTCACTGCAGGGTCTCCAACGCGAGGAAAGGCAGGCCGCCATTGTAGCCCCGGGCGCCACTCACCGGGCCGTGGCGCCGCGCATGCGATGCTGTGACCGATGAATACGGTGATCGACCCCGGACGCTGGGAAGGCAGCGTCGCCGCGGCCCGCGCGCAGCAGCTCCAGCTGGCCGGCCGCGTGGAGCGCCAGGACCGCCTGCCACGCAACGTGCGCTGGCTGGCCGGGCTGGATGTCGGCTTCGAGGACAACGGCGCCATCACCCGCGCCGCGGCGGTGCTGCTGGACGCGAAGACGCTGCAGCCCGTGGCACAGGAAACCGCGCGCATTCCCACGGTGATGCCGTACATCCCCGGCCTGCTCAGCTTCCGCGAACTGCCGGCACTGCTGGCTGCGCTGGCGCTGCTGCCACGCGCGCCGGACCTGGTGTTCGTCGATGGCCACGGCATCAGCCATCCGCGCCGGCTGGGCGTGGCCGCACATCTGGGGGTGGTCACCGGCCTGCCCAGCATCGGCGTGGCCAAGTCGAAACTGGTGGGTCGTTTCGTCGAGCCGGGCGCCGAGGCCGGCGCACATACACCGCTGCAGGATGGCGACGAACAACTGGGCTGGGTGCTGCGCAGCAAGGTGCGCTGCAAGCCGCTGTTCGTGGCCGGCGGCCATCGGGTCAGCGCGGACACCGCGCTGGACTGGGTGCAGCGCACATTGCGTGGATACCGGCTGCCGGAGCCGACCCGGCTGGCGGACCGGCTGGCCTCGCGGCGGGACGAATGACCTTCGCTGCTCTGGACGGAAGCAGCCTGCTCGGTCGTGTCGGGACGATTGGGTAGAGTCGACTGCCAGTCGACTATCGCGCGCAGCGCGGGCATTGTCGCAGCCTCGCCGGAGAGCAGTCGACTAACAGTCGACTCTACCAAGGCGGTTTCGCCCCGTCGGTTTCGACCAGCCGGCTTCACCCAGCCGGCGTCCCTCTTATCCCACTCAGCGATGCACGTGACCGCGATGGCCCTGCGCGTCCTCATCGTGGTCGTGGCCTTCATGGCCCTGCTGCGCGCCGCCCTTGGCCGACGCCGGTCCAGCGCAGGCTTCACCACAGTGGTCCGCTTCGATCTGCAGCGTCACGTGTTCGATGCCGAAGTCATCGTGCAGGCGCCCGCCCAGCTCGCGGCGCAGTGCATCGGCATCGGTGCCGTCACGCATCACGATGTGCGCGGTCAGCGCCGGCGTGCTGGAGGCCAGCGCCCATACGTGCAGGTCATGCACGTCCATCACCGCGGCATGGCCGGACAGGCTGTCGCGCACCTTGGCCACGTCCATGCCCTTGGGCACGCCTTCCAGCAGCACGTTGATCGCTTCGCGCATCAGCACGTAGGTGCGCGGCAGCACCCACAGGCCGATCAGCACCGCCAGGATCGGGTCGATCGGCTTCCAACCGGTCCACTTGATCAGCAGCGCACCGGCGATCACCGCCACCGAGCCGAGCATGTCGGCCCACACTTCCAGGTACGCGCCCTTCACGTTGAGGCTCTCGCCGCTGCCGGCCTGCAGCAGGCGCATCGAGATCAGGTTGATGACCAGGCCCGCCGCCGCGATCACCAGCATGCCCGACGAGGCAATCTCCTGCGGTTCGCGGAAACGCCCAATGGCCTCCCACAGGATGTAGGCGGCGACTACGAACAGCATCGCGCCGTTGATCATCGCGCCCAGCGCTTCCAGCCGTGCATAGCCGTAGGTGCGACGTGCATCCGGCGGGCGCCGGCTCAGCCGTACCGCGACCAGCGCGATCATCAGCGCCAGTGCATCGGTGGCCATGTGCGCGGCGTCGGACAACAGCGCCAGGCTGTTGGTCCAGAACGCGCCCACCACCTCGACGACGAGGAAGGTGGAGGTCAGGCCGAGTGCCCACCACAAGGGTTTCTCGTGGCGGATCTGGGATGGCAGGTGATCGTGGTCGTGGCCCATGGCAACAGCTCCTTTGCGATGCGGTGCAGGCTACGCCGTGCAGGCGGGGGAGACTATTACGGTGTTTATAACATTGCAGGCGTGCAGCACCGTTGCCGCCGGGCAGGACCCGGCGGCCACAGCGGATCTGTACGTGCGTATGCTCAGAACCCGAAGCGCAGGCTGGCCCAGTAGGCGCGGCCCGGCTCGTTGTAGGTCGCCGCGCCGGCATCGCTGCTGTTGGCCTCGCGGAACAGGCGCTTGTCGGCCAGATTGTTCACGCCGACGCCGAAGCTGACCGACCCGGTCACCTTGTAGCGCGCGCTCACGCCCCAGATGTTGTAGGCGCCGCGATCCTGCAGCGCCACCGACGGATCACACGCGCCGGTGCAGCGCGGATCGTTGTTGATATTGGCGGTGGCCGGTTCCTGCTTGCCGTAGAAGGTACCGGTCAGCAGCAGCGACAGCCTGTCGGTGGCCTGCCAGTCCAGCATGGTGTTGATCGTGTACTTCGGAATCACCGACAGCGGCTGGCGCGTGGTCTTGTTCTCGTTCTCCACCATGTAGGTGAAGTTGTTGCTCCACTTCAGGCGGCTGCCCTGCTCGCCCAGCAACGGGATCACCAGGTTGCCCTCCAGCCCCTGCACGATCGCCTTCGGGGCGTTCTCCCAGCGGAAGATGCGGCCCTTGGTGTCGGCGGTCAGGCCGATCTGGGTGTAGCCGGCCTGGATCTTGTCCTTGTAGTCGTTGTGGAAATAGGTCAACGACGCCTGCCAGCCGCTCTGCGGTGCCCACTCGATGCCCAGTTCCTTGTTCAGGCTGGTTTCCGCCTTCAGGTCCGCATTGCCGCGCATGTAGCAGCCGGCGCCCAGGCTCGGCAGTGCATTCGGGCAGCCATTGCCACGGGTGTAGTACAGATAGTCCGGATTGGACTGGTACAGGTTCGGTGCCTTGAACGCACGCGCGACGCCGCCCTTCACTACCCAGTCGCCGTTGATGCGGAACTGCGCATTGAGGCTGGGGCTGGTGTTGTTGCCGAACTGGCTGTGGTGGTCGAAGCGCAGGCCCGGGGTGACGATCCAGCGCTCGCCGAGGTAGATGTTGTCTTCGACGAACACGGCGGTGGTCTGCGCGTCGGCCTTGCCACGCGCACGATCGGCCGACAGGCCGGGGATACCGCCGCCGCTGCTGCTGGACTGGCTCATCGAGTACGGGTCGGTCAGGCGGCTGTCGAGGTATTCAAAGCCCAGCGTCCAGATGTTCTCGGCGCCGCCCAGCGTGGTCGGGAAGCTCACTTCGCCATCCAGCTGGTAGTTGCGCAGGCGCGAGGTCGACCAGTCGGTGCCGTTGAAGCTGCCTTCAGGGCCACCGGCCAGGCCTTCGTTGATGCGCGCGTTGTTCACCGCTTCCACTGCAGCCGTCACCCGCGAGGTGACATCGCCCCAGCGGCCGCGATGGGTGATCGCGCCGGTATTGCGGTACATGCGGTTGGTTTCAGCTTCGCCCTCGGCCAGTGCGGCCAGGTCGACACCGGTCGAGGTGCCGGTGGTGCTGACCGCGCGGTCGCCGGCATAGATGTTGCCCTGGCGGCTGGTGCCGGCTTCGAACTCGACCACCTGGTCGGCGGTCACGTCCCAGCGCAGCAGCGCGTTGACATCGCGGTTCTTGACGCCTTCGCGGCCGGCCGGCGGCACTGCATTCGGGTTGGTTGCATACTGGCGGTTGAGGTCCAGCGAATCGGCGTCGGTCCTGTTGAGATTGCCGTACAGGCGGAACGACAGGGTGTCGGTCACCGGTCCGCTCAGCTGCAGGCCGACGCGCTCGCTGCCGCCTTCGGCGCTGTGCTCGGGCACCAGCCCGTACAGGTCGACTGCACCGGTCAGGTCGCCGGTCGGGCGCTTGGTGATGATGTTGACCACGCCGCCGGAGGCACCGGAGCCATAGCGGGCGGCTGCCGGGCCGCGCAGCACTTCGATGCGCTCGATCATTTCCGCCGGCACCCAGTTGGTGTCGCCGCGCGTGTTGCGCTCACCACTGCGGCCCATGCGCACCGCATCACGCGCACCGATGCGCTTGCCGTCGACCAGGATCAGGGTGTTCTCCGGGCCCATGCCGCGCAGGTCGATCTGGCGGTTGTTGCCGTACTGGCCGGAAGCGCTGTTGCCGGTCAGGTTGACGCCGGGCATGGTGCGCAGCAGCTCGGCGATGTCGTTGGCCGGCGGGCGCCGGGCGATGTCCTCGGCGGTGATGGTCGAGGTGCCCAGCGCCTGGCGCGCGATCTGGGAGGCGGTGACGTGCACCGTGTCGATATCGGTGGCGTCGGTTTCGGCCTGGGCGGTCAGGGCGGTACCCGCCAGCAGGGCGGCAACGGCAAGCGCCAGCGGGCGCGGCGGAAGGACAAAGGCAGGAGACATGATCAGGACCTTCTGGCAGGGCTACGGGGCCTCTGGCAAAGGGCTTGAGGCAACGACGAGGGGGAGGCGGAGCGTCGCTGCAGTCGCCTGCGGCCCGATCCGTGCGCGCATTCTCCCATCAATGCGAGTGATTCTCAAATGCGTTCACTCATTGCCGCAGTGGCGCCAATGTGGTGTGCGCACCGTGCAACCCTGCATCGCGCTTAAACTGGCCGGCTTACCCGCCATCAACCGCACGCCACCACGGCCGATACCCGTGGTTTGCCGTACGCAGTCAGAGATCGACGTGGAACCACCCCAACTGGACGATGCCAGCCAGCCGCTGGCCGAGGCCTGGCAGCACTGCCTGCAACAGGCCGGCCCTGCCGCCACTGCGCTGCTGCGCGACGCTGCCGCCGATGCCCCGCCGGCGCTGGCGCAGCGCTTCTATGAGGTGCTGCTGCAGGATGGCCGCGCGCGCCGTTTCCTGTCCCACGAGCAGGTCAAGCAGCGCCTGCAGCCGGCCATGCAGCGCTGGCTGGTACAGCTGCTGACCACCGATGCCGCAGGCATCGCCGCTGCGGTCGCCGCGCAGCGGGTGATCGGCGATGTGCACGCCCGGGTCGGCATTCCGGTCGATCTGGTGACCCGCGGCGCGCGCGTGCTCAAGCACGAACTGTTCGTGCGCCTGCGCGATACTGCGCCGGACAGTGCCGCCGCCTTCGCCGCCATCGACTGCCTCAGCGCGATCATGGACATCGCCATGGAAGGCATGACCCTGGCCTACACCCATGCGCGCGAACGCTCCACCCGCGCCGATGCGGCCTACCGGTTGTTCTCGCTGGTGCAGAACGTCAGCACCGAACGCGAGCGCCAGCGCGCCCTGCTGCTGGACTGGGAAAACGCGCTGCTGTACGCACTGGCCGGCCACGTGCAGGGCAGCGACAGTGCCAGCCTGGCCAGTTCCGAGTTCGGCCTGTGGTTCACCCACAAGGGCATCCCCAGCTTCGGCGAAAGCAGCGAGACCCAGCAGGTCGGGCAGTTGATGGCGCGTATCGACGATCGACTGCAACAGGCCGCCACCGACGCCACGACCCAGCGCCTGGCGGTGCTGCCGTCGATCCGTGAAGACCTGGCCAGCATCCGCACGCTGATGACGCTGCTGTTCGAGCGTATCGGCGAACTCGATGCCGGCAGCGACGCATTGACCAACCTGCTCAACCGCCGCTTCCTGCCGACCGTACTGCGCCGGGAAATCGAACTGGCCACGCGCAACCGCACACCGTTCTCGCTGCTGCTGCTCGACCTGGATCACTTCAAGGCGATCAATGACGGCCATGGCCATGATGCCGGCGACCGTGCGCTGCAGCACGTGGCCGGCCTGCTTGGCCAGTTGACCCGTGGCAGCGATTACCTGTTCCGCTACGGCGGCGAAGAGTTCGTGGTGGTGCTGGTCGCGGCCAGCGAATCACAGGCCGAGGTGATTGCCGAAAGCCTGCGGCGGCAGATCGCGCAGTCACCGGTGGCGCTGGCCAATGGACAGGTGCTGGAACTGACTGCCAGCATCGGCGTAGCCGGCCACGACGGCCATCCTGACTATGAACGCCTGATGTCGCGTGCCGACGCAGCGATGTACGCGGCCAAGCGCGGGGGCCGCAACCGCGTGGTGGTGGCCAGCGCGGACCTTGAGGAAGCCCCGGGACGGCGTGCACTGCAGCGATGACGACAGGACAGGTAGAGTCGACCGCTGGTCGACTATCGCGCGCAGCGCGGGATTTTTCGCACGCGGGGCGAAGAGCAGTCGACTGACAGTCGACTCTACCGACAGTCGACTCTACAGGTTCGCCCGCCAGCCGATGCATTGAACGCCACCACCCGCCACGCCACCCACCACAACAGCGCCAGCAGCACGATGCCGGCGCCCAGCAGGCACACCGTCGGCCAGCCATGCCGGGCCTGCATCCAGGTTCCGGCCACCGCGCCGGCACCACTGCCCACCGCGTAGAACAGCATGTACAGCGCCACCAGGCGACCATGCTGCTCCGCCGGTGCACGCAGCAGCAAGGCCTGGTTCGAGACATGCAGCGCCTGCCCGCCCAGATCCAGAACGACCACACCCAGCAACAACAATGCCAGCGAATGTGGCAGGCCCAGTAGTGGCCACCACGCCACCAGCATCAGCACCAGCGCGCCGACGCTGACCCGATGCGCGAAGCCGCGATCCATCCAGTACCCCACCCGCGCCGCCAGCACCGCGCCGGCCAGGCCGGCCAGGCCCAGCGCGCCGATGGCCGCCGTCGACCAGTGCAGCGGCGGGGCCGACAATGGCAATGGCGCCGCCGCCCAGAACACGTTGAGCCCGGCAAACAGCAACAGGGCCAACGGACCGCGCTCACGCAGGGTCCGGTCGTTGCGCAGCATGCCCAGCATGGAGCCCAGCAGCTCACACCAACGCGCCGGCACCTGCGCTACCGGCAGCGCAGGCAGGCGCTGCCACAGCAGCAGCGCCAACCCCGCCATCACGCTTGCCGACAGCAGATACACCGCGCGCCAGTCCAGCGCCGACGCGACCGCCCCTGACATCGCCCGCGCCAGCAGCAGGCCGATGAACACCCCACCCTGTACGGTGCCCACCACGCGACCCCGCTGCTCGGGCGGTGCCAGCGTGGCCGTGTAGGCAATCAGCCCTTGGGTCAGCGCCGTGCCCAGCAGACCGGCCAGCAGCATGCCCGACAGCAACCAGACCGCCGTGCGTGCCGCCGCAAGCCACAGCAACGCCAGCACCAGTGCCGCCCACTGCAGCCGCAGCAGGCGTCGCCGGTCACCACGATCGGCCAGCGGCAGCAGGCCCAGCAGCGCCAGCACGCTGCCGGCCTGCGTGGCAGACACCACCGCACCTGCCACCGCCCGGTCCAGTGCGAAGGCGTGGGCGAGCGGGTCCAACAGAGGCTGCGCGTAATAGACGTTGGCGACGCTGGCGCCGGCGGCGACCGCCAACAGGACCAGCAGGGAACGGGGTATCGGAGCGAGGCTCATCACGTGGTTGCATTTTGAAACTTGATGCAGGCTAGCTTCATTGGTTTTAAACTGCAACCACATCCAACGGAGCCTGCCATGCACGCCGACAGCCCCTGCCCCGTCGCCCGCAGCGCCGACCTGCTCGGTGACCGCTGGGCGCTGCTGGTGATCCGCGATGCCTTCGATGGCATCGCCCGCTTCGGCGACTTCCAGCGCAGCCTCGGCGCGGCGCGCAACATCCTCAGCGACCGCCTGCGCCGGCTGGTCGAGGCCGGCATCCTGCAACTGCAACCGGCCTCCGATGGTTCGGCCTACCAGGAATACGTGCTCACCGCCGCGGGACTGGAGCTGTTTCCGCTGCTGGTCGCGCTGCGCCAGTGGGGCGAGCGCCATCGCTTCGCTGCCGGTGAGGCCCGTTCGCAGCTGATCGAATCGAGCACACGTCGCCCGCTGCCCTACATGCAGCCGCGTGGGCGCGACGGCCAGCCTCTGCAGGCGGCGGCCACCCGCGTACGCAAGCTCAAGGACCAGGGGCGTGACACCTGATCCGCCCATTCGCGCACACCGACAAACGCCCGCGCCGGTTAGCATCGGGTCTTTCCGCCGCTGGATGCTGCCGATGTCGCGCAATCGCCCTTCCCTGCTGACCGCCCTGCTGTTGCCGCTGCTGGCCTGCGCCACAGCAATCACGCAGGCCCGCGAAGCTGCCGCGCCCGCCGACCACGTGCAGGCCGATGGCCCCTATGTGTTCCGCCAGGGCGACCAGCTGCAGGCCAGATGGATCTGCGACGACAAGGTCGAGTCGCGCACGCTTGCCACGCAGGCCGCAGGCATCGATATCGCGCCGCGCTGCGGCTACGAGCACACAGTGCATGTGGCTGCTCCGGATGCACCCTCGGCCTCCGTGCTACCGGCGGCACCACGCGTCGTCGCCCTGTCCGATATCCACGGGCAGTACGGGCTGCTGGTGCGACTGCTGCGCGCCCACCAGATCATCGACGCGCAGGACCGTTGGGCAATGGGCAGGGACACCCTGGTCATTGCCGGCGATGTGTTCGACCGCGGACCGCAGGTCACCGAAGCGTTCTGGCTGCTGTACGGCCTGCAGCAGCAGGCGGCCGCTGCCGGTGGCGCAGTGCATTTCGTGCTCGGCAACCACGAGACCATGGTGCTGTACGACGACCTGCGCTACGTCAATCCGAAGTACCTGCGCAGTGCCCAGCTGCTCGGCCGCAGCTACCCCCAGCTGTATGCCGCCGATTCGGTGATCGGCCAATGGCTGCGCACGCGCCCGGTGCTGCTGAAGATCGGCGACACGCTGTTCCTGCACGGCGGCATCTCGCCCGAGGCGGTGGAACTGGCACTGCACCCGGCGCGCACCAACGCCGCCTACCAGGCCTCGCTGGGCCTGCCCAAGGCCGAGGTGAAGGCCGACCCGACCACCGCACCGCTGTATGACGGCAAGACCAGCCCGATCTGGTACCGCGGCTACTTCGACGGGCGACTGGACACCTCCGGCGTGCAGGCCGTACTCGACCGCCTGCAACTCAAGCGCATCGTGGTTGGCCATACCTCGATGCCGCACGTCAGCAGCTTCCATGGCGACCGTGTGATCGCCATCGACAGCAGCATCAAGAACGGCGAGAACGGCGAACTGCTGTTCATCGAAAATGGCAGGCTCAGCCGGGGCCTGCTGGACGGCTCGCGCGTGCCGTTGGCACAGGGCCGGCCCGGCCTGCAGGACTGAATGGCGGGACACCACGGCCGCGCCCGCCGACGCCGGCACGCTCCCGTTTCCCCCGGTTTGCCGCTACCCTCGGCAGCCTGTAGGCCTGCCCCTGCCGGCGGGCCTGACCGTTACAGGAGCCCCCGCGCATGCGCGTACTGATTGCTGAAGACGACCCGGACATCGCCTCCGGCCTGTGCGCCTCGCTGCGCCGGCAGGGGCATGTGGTCGACCACGTCGACAACGGCGCGCATGCCGACGCCGCGCTGGGTTCGACCCAGTACGCGCTGCTGGTACTGGACCTGGGCCTGCCTCAGCTGGATGGTCGCGATGTGCTGCAACGCCTGCGCCAGCGCGGCGACGGCCTGGCGGTGCTGGTGGTGACCGCCCGTGATGGCCTGGCCGAACGCGTGCGCGTGCTCGACCTCGGCGCCGACGACTACCTGGTCAAGCCGTTCGCACTGGACGAATTCGAAGCGCGCGTACGCGCGCAGCTGCGCAGGGTCACCAGCAACGGCAACCCGGACCTGCGCATTGGCCGCCTGCGGATCGACCTTGCCGGGCACCGGGTGTGGATCGACGACCAACCGCTGGAGCTGACCGCGCGCGAATTCGGCCTGCTGTCGGCGCTGGCGGTACGCGCCGAACGCATCGTCTCGCGCGCGCAACTGGTGGAAGCGCTGTGCGACTGGGGTCAGGACCTCACCGACAACGGCCTGGACATCGCCCTGCACCGCCTGCGCCGCAAGCTGCAACCCGGCGGCATGGGCATCCGCACCGTGCGCGGGCTGGGCTACATGCTGGAAGACGCGCAGGACGACAGCGCCCCGTGATCAGTGGCCCCCCCAGCCTTCGCCGCCGCCTGCTCGCCTTCCTGGCGTTGCCGATGCTGGGCCTGCTCACATTCAACACCATCCTGGCCTACTACGTTGCGCTGGACTACTCCAACCGCATCCACGACCGCAACCTGATCGACGACACGCACTCCTTCGCGCAGATGCTGAGCACCATGCCGGTGACCAGCGAGCTGTCACCGCAGGCGCGCTTCCTGATCGAGTACGAGCCCGACGGCCACCGCTATTTCAACGTCGACAGCAGCCGCCAGGGGACGCTCAGCGGCAATGCGGACTTCAGCGCCTACGCGCCTTCGCAGGAATGCACCGGCGTGGACCCCACCCTGTACGACGGCATTCTCAACGGCCAGCCGGTGCGCATGGCCACCGTCTGCACGCGTGCGATGAACGATCCGCAGGACCAGCTGGCGGTGACCGTGGCCGAAAGCATGGCCGAACGCCGCCAGCGCGCGCGCGAGATCCTGATGATCATCATCCCGCTGATGACCATGCTGGCGCTGGGCACCGCCGCGCTGGTCTGGTTCGGCGTGACCCACGGCCTGCGCATCCTGACCCCGCTGAGGACCCGCCTGGCGCAGCGCCGGGGCGAACTGGCACCGATCTCCGATGCCGACGTGCCCGAAGAGATCCAGCCGCTGATCAGCACCATCGACGATCTGTTCGCGCGCCAGGCGGAAATGATCACTCTGCAGAACCGTTTCATCGCCGATGCCGCCCACCAGCTGCGCTCGCCGCTGGCCGGCATGGCCCTGCACGTGGACCAGGCACTGGCCCATGGTGACCCGGACACGGTGCGTGAAGCCCTGCAGCACATCCGCCGGCTCAACCAGCGCACGGCCCGCGTCAGCACCCAGCTGCTGGCTCTGAGCCGCGCGCAGACCGTGCCGGACACGGTGGAGGCCTTGGATCTGTGCCAGGTGGTACCGCAGTGGGTGGGCATGCGCGTGCCCGAAGCGATCCGCGACGGCATCGACCTGGGCTATCGCGGCGGTCCACACCCGCTGCGCGTGCTCGGCAACGGCGCGATGCTGCACGAAGCGCTGGACAACCTGATCGACAACGCCCTGCGCTATGCCGGTCAAGAGGCCACCGTCACCGTTGGCGTGCACGCGCTGGATGACAATGATGTCGAGCTGTTCGTGGAGGACAACGGCCCCGGCGTCGCCGAAGACGTGATGCCACGGCTGGGCGAGCGCTTCTTCCGCGCCCCTGGCACCACCGCCAGCGGCACCGGCCTGGGCCTGGCCATCGCCCACGAGGCGGTGGAGCACTTCGGCGGCCGCCTGAGCTTCCTCAACCGGCCCGGCGGCGGGCTGAAGGTGACCATCACCCTGCCGCTGCTGAAGGCCCCCTGACCCGGCCCGGGGCACTGAAAGGCTGGCGAAAATCGCGCTTGCGATCCTGCCCTCCCCACTGCCGTCCCGGAGCCGCCAGGTGACCGACTCGCACGACTTCTTCCTCCCCGGTGGCCCGCAGGGCGTGCTGCTTGTGCATGGCCTGACCGGCACCCCGGCGGAAATGCGCATGCTCGGCAAGGGCCTGAACAGCGCCGGTTTCACCGTGCACGGGGTGCAGCTGCCCGGCCACTGCGGCACCGTGGACGATCTGCTGGCGACCACCTGGGAGCAGTGGTACCAGGGTGTGGAAGATGCGGCAGCTGCCCTGCGCGGCAAGGTCGACCAGCTGTTCGTCGGCGGCCTGTCGATGGGTGCGGTGCTGTCGCTGGCCCTGGCCGCACGCCGCCCGCACTGGGTCTCCGGCGTGGGGGTCTATGGCGCCACCTTCCGCTACGACGGCTGGAACATTCCCGCGGTGGCCCGCTTCTCGTTCCTGCTGCCCTGGTTCAAGCGCTTCAACATCGGCCGCGACCGCATGTTCATGGAGGAGCCGCCGTACGGCCTGCGTGACGAGCGCCTGCGCGCGCAGGTCAGTGCCGCCATGCTGTCCGGCGACAGCGCCGCCGCCGGCCTGCCGGGCAATCCCTGGCATGCGCTGGCC
This sequence comes from Stenotrophomonas beteli, assembly GCF_001431665.1. GTDB lineage: Bacteria > Pseudomonadota > Gammaproteobacteria > Xanthomonadales > Xanthomonadaceae > Stenotrophomonas > Stenotrophomonas beteli. Next base: position 16,205 of record NZ_LLXV01000088.1, read on the forward strand.
GAGATGCGGGCACTGAGCCACTGGACCCGCCGCCACCTGCATCAGGTCACTGCGCCGTGCCTGGTGATGCATGCCCGCGAGGACGACGTGGCCAGCATGGGCAATGCCGAACTGGTGATGTCGCGGGTCAGTGGCCCGAAGGAACTGGTGGTGCTGGAAGACAGCTACCACATGATCACCATCGACCGCGAACGCCGCGATGTGATCCGCCGCAGCGCGCGCTTCTTCAGCGAGATCAGCGAACGCAGCGGCGTACTCAAGGCGGTGGCCTGAAATGGGGGCACTTGCCACGCTGCTGTGGCTGGCCAACGTGGTGCTCGATACCGGTGGCCAGCTCGCCTTCAAGGCCGCCGCCAGCGACCCGCAGCAGGGCGAAGGCCTGCAGCGCTGGAAGCACATGCTCAGCCGGCCCTGGCTGTGGATCGGCATCGCCTGCTACGTGCTCGAGTTCGTCGCCTGGATCGCCTTCCTGTCACTGGTGCCACTGTCCAAGGGTGTGCTGCTGGGCTCCATCAATATCGTGGCGCTGATGATCGCCGGCCGCGTCCTGTTCCGTGAAAAGCTCACCCCGCTGCGGGTGACCGGCATGCTGCTGGTCACCGCCGGCGTGGCCGTGGTCGGGGCCGGCTCATGAGGCGCCTGTATGTGATCGGCTTCCCGCTGCTGATGGCCTTCGACACCCTGGCCCAGCTGTGCTTCAAGTACGCTGGCGATGCCGCGCTGCCGGTCGAGGCCAACACCGCCTGGCTGCTGCGGGTGCTGTCGCAGCCGTGGGTATATGGCGCCATACTCGGCTACATCGGTGCGTTCTTCACCTGGATGAGCCTGCTGCGCCATGCGCCGATCGGCCCTGCATTCGCCGCCTCACACCTGGAAGTGATCAGCGTGCTGCTGCTGTCGGCATGGCTGCTCAACGAGCCGCTGACCGTTCACCATCTGGTTGGCGCGGTGCTGATCGTGGCCGGGATCGTGTGCCTCGGCCGCGCCGAAGCGGATGACCCGCACAGCCCGGTCGAGAGCAGCGCATGAGCGCGCAGCAATGAGCCTGTTCGCGCGCGAACTTCCGCCCACCGCCGGCCTGCCACTGCAGGCCAGCGATTTCGTTCCCGGCGGCGACGATCTGCGCACGATCCTGGCCCACCAGCTCGGTACGCCGCCACTGCAGCTGACCTGCTCCGGCACGCATGCGCTGCTGATCGCGCTGCGTACGCTGCGCAAGCGCGCGCCACACCGCGATACCGTGATCATGCCGGCCTACACCTGCCCGCTGGTGCCGATCGCCGTGCACAGCCTGGGGCTGCGCGTGCAGGTGTGCGATACCCGCCACGGCCACTTCGACTTCGACCCTGGCCCGCTCAAGCGCCTGGCCGACACACGTACCCTGGCGATCCTGCCCACCCACCTGGGTGGGCGCATCGCCGATGTCGAGCTGGCCTGCGAGGTTGCCCGTGGTGCCGGCGCCTGGGTGATCGAAGATGCCGCGCAGGCACTTGGTGCACGCGTAGGCAACAACAGTGTCGGCCTGCGCGGTGATATCGGTTTCTTCAGCCTGGCCGCCGGCAAGGGCTTGAGCCTGCACGAGGGCGGCCTGCTGGTCAGCCGCGATGATGAGCTGCGCGCGGCGCTGGCCGAACATGCGACCCGGCATGTTCGTTTCAGCCTGCGCTGGGAGCTGCTGCGAAGCATGCAGCTGATGGGCCTTGCCGCCTGCTACCGCCCTTCGCTGCTGTCACTGGTGTACGGCAATCCACTGCGCGGCGCGCTGCGCCGTGGTGACGTCGAAGCCGCGGTCGGCGATGTTTTCGCGCTGGACATCCCTCAGCATCGGGTCAGCCGCTGGCGACAGAGCGTTGGTGCCAGAGCCGCACGGCGCCTGCCTGCGTTCCTGCAGGCCGGGCGCCTGCGTGCACTGCAACTGCGCGTGCAGCTGGCGCAACTGCCGGCGGTGGAGGTGGTTGATGGCGCGGCCGGAACCGGCGGCACCTGGCCGCTGCTGATGCTGCGGCTACCCAGCCAGCGTGCCCGCGATGCCGCATTGGCGGATCTGTGGCCACGCGGGCTCGGCGCCAGCCGCATGTTCATCCATGCCCTGCCCGATTACACCTACCTGCGTGGGATCGTGGCGCCGGCCGACGTACCCCATGCACGCGACTTCGCCGCGCGCATGCTCACCCTCGGCAACAGCGCCTGGCAGACGCCGGAAGAGACCGCGCAGATTCTGCAGGTGCTGGCGCGGGCCTGACTTCCGCATGCCTGCATCGGCAGCAGCCGGCGCATTCATCCTTGCACCTTCCTGAACGCTTTCCCTGCCGCGCGATGCGGCCTTTCGACAGGAAAGGAACGAGAAAGGCCGCCTGCCTACATTGAGCCTGCCCCGGCATCGTGCCGGACGCTTCTTTCATCGACGGACCTGCCATGCGCTGGAGCATCCTGTGTGACTTCGACGGCACCATCAGCCTCGAAGATGTCATCGACTCGCTGCTGGAGACATACGGCCAGCCGGGCTGGCAGGAACTGGAAGAGCAGTGGAAGTCGGGAAAGATCGGCTCGCGTGAATGCATGCAGGGCCAGGTGCGGCTGTTGAAGCTGGACCCGGCGACGCTCGATGCGCACCTGGACCAGGTGCAGATCGACCCGGGCTTCGCTGCCTTCGTTACCCGCGCCGAGCAGCTGGGCCTGCCACTGCGCATCGTCAGCGACGGCCTGGACTATGCGATCCATCGCATCCTCGCCAACCATGGCCTGCCGCCGCTGCCGGTGGTGGCCAACCACCTGAAGTGGTGCGAAGACCACTGGGAACTGGAATCGCCCTACCAGTCTGAAGGTTGCCGCAGCGGTACCTGCAAGTGCACCTGCGCCGCACAGGCGCGTACCAACGAAGCACCACGCGTGCTGATGATCGGCGACGGCAGCTCCGATTTCTGCGTCTCCGGGGATGCCGACTTCGTGTTCGCCAAGCGCCGCCTGATCACTCATTGCACCAAGTCCGGCATCGCGCATGCCGCCATCGATACCTTCCACGATGCCATCGCACTGCTGCCACGCCTGCTCGATGGCAGCCTGCTGCAGCCTCGCCACGTCGACGCCAGCCCGCAGCCGGCCGCTCTGCCCCTGCTGCTGGCCACCACCTGAGCACGCTCCTCTCCCCTCCTGTTGCCTCCTTACGAACGTCCTTCACGGAACCGGACCGCATGAACATTTTTGACAAGAACGCCGACGCCGCTGCCTCCGACGCGCAGCTGCTGGCCGACGAAGCCCGCTACAGCTCCTTCGGCGATACCGTCCACTACGTCGACCCGCCGAAGATCTTCCAGCGCGGCGAAGGCAGCTATATGTTCGACGGCGCGGGCGTGCCCTACCTCGACCTGCAGATGTGGTACTCGGCCTGCAACTTCGGCTACAGCAACAAGCGCCTCAACGACGCCCTGAAAGACCAGATCGACACCTTGCCGCAGGTCGCCAGCCAGTACCTGCACCCGACCCGCGTGCAGCTGGCCAAGACCATTGCCGTGGACATGCACGAGAAGTTCGGCCTCGACGGCCGCGTGCACTTCAACGTCGGCGGCGCACAGGCCATCGAGGATTCGCTGAAGATCGTGCGCAACGCGCGCGGCGGCAAGAGCCTGATGTTCGCCTTCGAAGGCGGCTACCACGGGCGCACCCTGGGTGCCTCGTCGATCACCTCCAGCTACCGCTACCGCCGCCGCTACGGCCACTTCGGCGAGCGCGCGATGTTCATCCCGTTCCCGTACCCATTCCGCCGCCCGAAGGGCATGACCCCGGACGAGTATTCCGACCACTGCGTGTGGCAGTTCGAACGCCTGTTCGAGAGCGAATACAACGGCGTGTGGGATCCCAAGGTCGGCCAGGCCGAGTACGCCGCGTTCTACGTCGAACCCATCCAGGGCACCGGTGGCTATGTCATCCCGCCGCGCAACTTCTTCACCGGCCTCAAGCGCGTGCTGGACAAGTACGGCATCCTGATGGTCGTCGATGAGATCCAGATGGGCTTCTGGCGCACCGGCAAGCTGTGGTCGATCGAGCACTTCGGCGTGACCCCGGACGTGCTGGTGTTCGGCAAGGCGCTGACCAACGGCCTGAACCCGCTGTCGGGCCTGTGGGCACGCGAAGAACTGATCAACCCGACCGTGTTCCCGCCGGGCTCCACCCACTCCACCTTCAACTCCAACCCGCTGGGAACCCGCCTGGGCCTGGAAGTGCTGAAGCTGGGCAAGGAAATGGATTACGAGCGCACTGTGCCGGAAAAGGGTGCGTACTTCCTCGATGGCCTGCGTGGCCTGCAGAAGCGCCACCCGGAAATCGGCGACGTCGACGGCCTGGGCCTGGCCCTGCGCGCAGAAATCTGCCAGGCCGACGGTTACACCCCGAACAAGGAGCTGCTGGACCGCATGGTCGACATCGGCCTGGCCGGTGACCTGCTGCACGACGGCAAGCGCATGGGCCTCGTGCTCGACGTGGGTGGCTGGTACAAGAACGTGATCACTTTCGCGCCGTCGCTGGACATCAGCTACGAAGAGATCGACCTGGCGATCACCCTGCTCGACCAGGCGCTGGCCAAGGCCAAGGGCTGAGGCCGGATGCGCTGCCGGTTCCCGTGCCGATGGAGATGACGTCACGTGCATCCAGCACCGCGCTGGAACCGGCCGCGCTGCTGGAGGGCTTCCTGGCCCATCCGCCGCTCGGATTCGAGGCAGGCCGCCTTCCCAGCGGCCTGCCGACCTTCCGCGCGCCGCTGGACCTGACCACCACCATGGACGACGAGCTGCGCGGCAGGCTGCTCGGCCTGCCGCTGTCGCGCCTGTGGCGGCCGTGGATCACCTGGCAGACCCGCTTCGTCGGTGCCACCAGCACCGAGTACACCCCGCTGCCGGCGCACGTTGCGGCGGAGGCACTGGCCGAGGACGTGACGCGTCACGCGATCGGCGACACCCGCCTGCTGGTGGTCAAGGACCTGGCGGTCGAATCACCGCTGCTGGACGACGCCGCCAACGCGCACAGTGCGGCCTTCCTGCAGGCCTTGCGGGCGCGCGGCTTTGTCGCGCTGGACGGCATGCCGCTGGCCTGGGTGGCGATCGATTTCGATTCGCTCGATGGCTATCTCGGCCGCCTGTCGTCGTCGCGCCGCAAGAACATCCGGCGCAAGCTGCGCTCGCGCGATGACCTGCAGATCGACTGCATCGCCACAGGTGATCCGGCTCTGGCCGACCCGCAGCTGCAGGCCGAGCTATACGCACTGTACCTGGCCGTGTACGCGCAGAGCGCAGTGCATTTCGACCAGCTCGACCTGCCCTATTTCCAGTACCTGCTGGCCGACAGCCACGGCCAGGGACGGATGTTCCTGTACCGCCACCAGGGCCAGCTGATCGGCTGGAACCTGTGCTACGTGCATGCCGGCAAGCTGGTGGACAAGTACATCGGCCTGGCTTACCCGCAGTCGCGCGAGCACAACCTGTACGCAGTCAGCTGGATGCACAACCTCGAGTACGCGCTGCAGCACGGCCTCAGCCACTACGTGGCAGGCTGGACCGATTCGCGTATCAAGGCCGAACTGGGTGCCCGCTTCACCTCCACCCGGCACGCGATCCACGCCCGCTCACCGCTGTTGCGTGCGGCGCTGCGCAGGCTGGCCCCATACCTGCAGGGCGAACCGGATGGAGGCGGCTGAGCGATGCAGTCGCGTTCCCCACTCATCCTCGACCTGGACGGTGGCGTGCTGCCGCTGCCGCAGGCGCAGACCCTGGCGCTGCCGCACTGGCATGATCGGCTGCGCTTTGCCTGCAGCAACGCCACCCTGGCTCGCTTCAGCACTGAAGTGCTGGCACCGCTGCCTGCGCAGCTCGGCACGGTGATGCTCGGCAGTGGCGACTTCCACCATCTCAGCCTGCCGCTGCTGCAGCGCATGCGCACACAGCCGCCGTTCCAGCTGGTGGTCCTGGACAACCATCCGGACAACATGCGTTTTCCGTTCGGCATGCACTGCGGTTCATGGGTGAATGCTGCCAGCAAGCTGACCCGGATCTCGCACATCCATGTGCTGGGCATCACCTCCAGCGACATCGGTCTCGGCCATGCCTGGGAAAACCACTGGCGCCCACTGATGGGTGGCCGCCTGACATACTGGTGCACGGACGTGGATGTCAGCTGGGGCCATCGCCTCGGCATGGGCCACGCGTTCCGCCGCTTCGAACACCCCGAGGCGCTGGTGGCGGCGTTCGCCGCCGAGCAGGCCGCGGCGCCGCAACCCACCTACCTTTCGATCGACAAGGATGTGTTCGCCGAGGATGTAGCGCGCAGCAACTGGGACCAGGGCCGATTCCAGCTTGAAGACGCACTGGTGGTGATCGAGGCCCTGCGCACCGGCGGCCTGGTCGGCAGTGACATCACCGGCGAAGTATCGTTGGCCGGGTACCGCAGCCGGTTCAAGCGCTGGCTGTCATCGCTGGACGGCCAGCCCGACATCCGCGCCGATGCGCTTCCGGCCTGGCAGGCCCGGCACCAGCAGGTGAACCGCGAGCTGCTGGCCGCGATGGCCTCGGTGCCAGCCGCCTGCTGACCGCTTCCGGTCGTGCCGGCCGCTGGCCGGCAATGCCAACCAAGGTTGGCAACTACCTCATTGTTCCCGGGCGCATGCGGATGCCGGCCAGCGGCCGGCTCTACACTGGGCTCCTGCCCCAGGAGTCCTCGCCATGCCCCAGACCGTCATCCCGCAACTGCGCATGCGCCACGCCGATGCCACCCTGCCGTTCTACGTGCAGGGGCTGGGCTTTGTGGTCGACTGGGAGCATCGCTTCGAGCCTGGCTTTCCGCTGTTCGCCCAGCTCACCCGCGATGGCCACACGATCTTCCTCACCGAGCACAGCGGCGACTGCGAAGTTGGCGGCGCGGTGTACTTCATCGTCGAGGACGTAGACGCCCTGCACCGCGCCTTCAGTGCCGCAGGCGTCCCCATCGAACAGCCGCCGCATGACACCGCATGGGGCAGCCGCGAGATGCTGCTGCGCGACCCCGACGGCAACCGCCTGCGTTTTGCCACCCACGTGGACTGAACGATGCGCGCTTGAGGCGGATATACGGAACATATATGCTTCGTATATCCATTCCGCCAGGACCGCCCATGGGCATCGTCAACATCGATGACACCCTGCACGACCAGCTGCGCCGTGCCTGCACCGTCTCCAGCCGCTCGATCAACGCCCAGGCCAGCTTCTGGATCCGGGTCGGCATGCTGTGCGAGATGAACCCGACGCTGAGCTTCCAGGACATCGTCGCCAGCGAACTGCGCGCGGCTGGCGTCCAGCCACAGTCGCTGGCGCCCGGGCGGGCCTGACATGGCGATGATCAAGCAGCCGCACGAAATCGCGTTGATGGCCGAATCCGGGCGCCTGCTGGCGCAGGTGTTCGCCGCGCTCGACCGGTTGCCGCTGCAGGGACGCAGCACGATGGAGATCAACGACTTCGTCGAGCGCATGATCGTCGACGAGCTGCAGGCGCGGCCGGCCAGCAAGGGCCAGTACGGCTTCCCGTATGTGCTCAACAGCTCGATCGACAACGTGATCTGCCACGGCGTTCCCAGCGCCACCGACGTGCTGCGCAGCGGCCAGATCGTCAACCTCGACATCACCCTGGAAAAGAACGGGTACATCGCCGACTCCAGCACCACCTACCTGGTGGGTGAGGTCGACTACACCGCGCGCAGGCTGGTGCAGGCCACCTACCAGGCGATGTGGAAAGGCATCGCCGCAGTGCGCCCCGGCGCGCGCCTGGGTGACATCGGCCACGCCATCGCCCGCCACGCGCGCAGCCACGGCTACAGCGTGGTGAAGGAGTACTGCGGCCATGGCATCGGCCAGGAAATGCACGAGGAACCGCAGATCCTGCATTACGGCCATCCCAACACCGGCAGGGTGCTGGAAGAAGGCATGGTGTTCACCATCGAGCCGATGCTCAACCAGGGCAAGCCGGCCATCCGCCAGCAGCCGGACGAATGGCCGGTCTACACCCGCGACGGCAAGCTGTCGGCGCAGTTCGAACACACCGTGGCGGTCACCGGCCAGAGCGTGCGTGTGCTGACCCTGCGCCCGGGCGAAACGCCGTTGTGCGCGCTGGATGATGCCGCCTAGAGCGGACGCAGCAACAGCAGCGTGGCCAGGCAGAACATGAACACCGCGACGCCTGCGTCCAGCACCCGCCAGGCGGTGGGATTGCGGAACATCGGTTGCAGCAGCCGCGCGCCGTAACCCAGCGCGCAGAACCAGGCCACGCTGGCGGCACATGCGCCGGCGGCGAATGCCCAGCGTAGATGGCCGGGATAGCGCGTGGACAGGCTGCCGAGCAGCACCACCGTATCCAGGTACACGTGCGGATTGAGCAGGGTGAAGGCCAGACAGGCCAACAACACCTGCCGACGACTGCCGCCCTGCGCATCGTCCACGGCCAGTGCACCGCCACCGCGCCACGCGCGCAGGCCGGCCTGCAGGCCATACCAGAGCAGGAACGCTGCGCCGCCGAAGCGCAGTACCTGCAGCAGCAGCGGCCATTGCATCACCAGCGCCCCCATGCCGCCCACGCCGGCCAGAATCAGCGCAATGTCCGCGCCCGCGCAGGCAAGCACCACCGTCCCCACGTGGCGACGTTGCAGCCCCTGGCGCAACACGAAGGCGTTCTGCGCGCCAATGGCGATGATCAGGCCGGCGCCTGCAAGCAGGCCGGCGATGGTGGCGGCAATCCACATCGGGACGGACGGGCAGCGAAGGGATGCGCAGGGTGCGGCCGGGATCCTGATAAGGCAAACTGGTTTTTCTTTATCCTGTGCAGAAAAACTGAAGAGGCGCCTGCATGGACCTGGTACACCCGCAACTGGCTGCCTTCGCGGCTGTGCTGGAGGAAGGCAGCTTCGAAGCCGCTGCACGCCGCCTGTCGATCAGCCCCTCGGCCCTGTCGCAACGGATCAAGGCACTGGAAGACCGGCTGGGCCAGGTGCTGGTGGTGCGCCAGGCACCGTGCCGCCCTACGGCCGCTGGCGAGGCGCTGCTGCGACGGGTGCGGCCGATGCAGGCGCTGGAGGCGGAGGCACTGGCCGAGCTGCTGCCCGAGCGTGGCAGCGACGCCGCACGTACGCCGATCCCCTTGGCGGTCAACGACGATTCGCTCGATACCTGGTTCGTGCCGGCCATCGCCGACCTGTACCAGCGCCATGGTTACCTGTTCGACCTGCGCATGGACGACCAGGACCACACCCTGCAGCTGCTGCGCGACGGCAGCGTGCTCGGCGCGGTCACTGCCGAAAGCCAACCGGTGAAGGGATGCAACGTGCACCTGCTCGGCGCGATGCGCTACCACGCCATCGCCTCGCCCGGTTTCGCCCGCCAGTACTTCAGCGACGGCATGCAGGCTGCGGCACTGGCCCGCGCACCGATGCTGGTATTCAACCGCAAGGATGAACTGCAATGGCGCTTCGTGCGTCGGCTGACCCGCGCGCGGTTGCAGCCGCCGTTACACTACCTGCCCTCCTCCACGGGTTTCGTCGAAGCCGCCGCGTGCGGACTCGGCTGGGGCATGGCCCCGGAAACGCTGGCCGCCCCGGCCGTGCGCGCCGGCCGCGTGGTGGTACTGGAACCCCATCGCTGGCTCGACGTGCCGCTGTACTGGCAGCATGCCGCCGTGCGCTCGAGCACGCTGCAGCACATCACCCAGGCGCTGCGTTCCGCCGCCAGCGGCACCCTTCGTTGAGGACCACACATGATGACCGCAGACCCGGGCTTCACGCCTCGCGCACTAACGTTTGCGCACTTCTTCACTACTGGGACCGCATGGGCGTGATCGGCCGACGTACAAGGACGCACCGCGCGACGGCGGCGCTGGCGCTGGCGCTGGCGGCCAGCCAGCCGTTCGCGGCCTCCGCGCAGAGCACCGCCGATGCACCGGCGCTGGACTGGGAGCAGGCGCGGCAACGCCTGGAACAGGTCTCCGACGCGCTCGCCGCTGCCGACGCGGCCGTGCGCAACAAGCAGGACCTGCAAGACGCCACACGCCTGCTGCGCCTGCCGGAGATCACCGGCGAAGTGCGCCGCCTGCAGTTCCAGAAGACCCTTACCCTGCCCTTGGGTTCGCTGGCGCCGGTAGCTGAGGCCTTTGGCATCGACTCACCGCTGTCGTTCACCGAGCGCGACTGGCGCACGCGCCCGGTGGTGACCGCGGTGCTGCCGCTGTACACCGGTGGCGTGATCCCGGCCGCACAGCGTGCCGCCAGCGCCGCCCACGAACAGGCCAGCGCCGAACGTGAGGCGCAACGCCAGTCACTGACCGTGCAGCTGGCCCAGGCCTATTTCGGCCAGCGCCTGGCCGAACAGGCGGTGGACGTGCGCCGTGATGTGCGCGATGGCTTGAACCGGCACCTGTCCGACGCGGAAAAGCTGGAGCGCGAGGGCTTCGCCACGCGTGCCCAGCGCCTGCAGGCCACCGTGGCCCGCGACAAGGCCGAGCGCGAGTACCAGAAGACGGTGAACGACCTGGCCACGCTCAAGGCCGCGCTGTCCACGCTGCTGCGCAGCGGCGGCGAGGTGCAGCCGGTATCGCCGCTGTTCGTGCAGCGGGTGCCGCTGGAACCCGTCGCCAGCTTCGAGCGCACCGCCCAGGCACGCCAGCCTCAGATCGCGCGCCTGCGGGCGATGGTGGCGCAGGCCGAACAGGGCGTGCGCGTGCAGCAGGCCAAGTTGAAACCGCAGATCTTCGCCTTCGGCCAATACGACTTCCGCCGCCGCGACGAGATGCTGACCGATCCGGACTGGGCGTTCGGCATCGGCCTGAAATACACCTTCCTGTCGCCGAACTCGCGACCGGCGCAGATCAGCGCTGCGCGTGCGCAGCAGGAGCAGGCCGAGGCCGGCCTGCGCGAGGCCGAGAACCAGGTCGCGCTGGGCGTGCGCAAGGCCTGGAACGAACTGGAGACCGCGCGCCAGCAGTTCGTGCTGCTCGACAGCAGCATCGCCCAGGCCCAGGAAAACCTGCGCCTGCAGGAGCTGGCATTCCGCGAAGGCCAGGCGACCTCGCTGGATGTGATCGACGCGCGGCTCGGCCTGGGCGGCGCCCGTGTCGAGCGCGCACAGGCCGCCTACCAATACGATATTGCGCTGGCACAGTTGCTGGAGGTCAGTGGACAGATGGACCGTTTCGAAGAGTTCCGGCGGCGTGCGGACGAGGTGATCGACCATGAGTGATGTACTGCACGACGACGCGACGACGCCCCCGGGCAAGCGCCGGTTGGGACCGATCCTGGTGGTGGTATTGCTGGTCGTGGTGGTGCTCGGCCTGTGGCTGGCCTGGCGCAGCCCGGCCGACCAGATCCAGGGCATGGCCGATGCGGACACCATCAACGTGGCCGCCAAGATCACCGCGCGCGTGGCCGAACTGAAGGTACGTGAGGGCGACCGTGTGCAGCCCGGGCAGGTGCTGTTCCTGCTCGACAGTCCCGAAGTGGCCGCCAAGGAACAGCAGGCGCACGGCGCATTGGCCGCCGCACAGGCGGTGGCCGACAAGGCCGACGAAGGTGCGCGCAGCGAGGACATCCGCGCCGCAGAAGCCAACTGGAAGCGCGCCGAAGCCGGAGCAACGCTGGCCGAAGCCACCTACCAGCGCGTGCAGAACCTGTTCAACGAAGGAGTGATGACCCGGCAGAAGCGCGATGAGGCGCGTGCCCAGGCCACCAGTTCGCGCGAGCTGGCGCGCGCCGCCCGCGCGCAGTACGACATGGCACTGGCCGGCGCACGCGAGCAGGACAAGCGTGCCGCGCAGGGCCAGGTGCAGCAGGCACAGGGCGCGGTGGCCGAGGTCAACGCCGCGCGTGTCGAAGTGGAAGGGCGCGCGCCGGTGGCGGGCGAGATCAACAAGCGCATGGCCGACCCGGGCGAACTGGTGCCGGCCGGCTACCCGGTGTTCACCCTGGTCGACATCGACCGCATGTGGGTGGCGATGAACCTGCGCGAATCGCAGATGCAGGGCCTGAAGGTCGGCAGCAAGCTGAAAGGCAGCGTGCCGGCGCTCGGCCTGGACGGCGAGTTCGAGGTCTATTTCATCAACCCGGCCGGCGACTATGCAACCTGGCGTACCACCCGCCAGTCGTCCGGCTATGACGTCCGCAGCTTCGAGGTGCGGGTGCGCCCGGTACGCCGCATCGAGGGCTTCCGCCCCGGCATGAGCGTGCTGTTCGCATGGCCCCAGCACTGAGCCCGGACCGCCAGGGCTTCGCCGCTTCATGGCGGCGCGAGCTGCGCGCGCTGCGCGGCAACCGCGCCGACCTGTTGCTGGTCACGCTGTTGCCGGTGCTGATGCTGGTGCTGATGGCATGGATGTTCACGCCCTCGGTGATGCGCGACATCCCCATCGCCGTGGTCGATCTCGACCACAGCAGTGACAGCCGCCTGCTGCTGCGCATGCTCGACGCCAGCCCGGGCGTGCGCATCGCCAGCCAGCCCACGGACCTGGAAGAAGCACGTTCGCAGTTGCGCAGCCTGGACGTGTTCGCCATCGTGCTGGTGCCGCGCGATGCCACCCGGCAGGCGTTGCGTGGCCGCCAGGGCACGGTGTTCGCCTATTACAACGCCACTTACATGACCACTGGCCAGTCCGCCGCGCGTGATATCGGCGATGCGGTCTCGGCCTGGAACGCGCGCCTGCTGCGTGAGCGCATCGGCCTGCAGGTCGGCCCGGGCAAGCTGCGCGCGGCACCGATCGCGGTGCAGTCGGACATTCTGTACAACCCGGCGCGCAGCTACGAGTTGTTCCTGCTGCCGTTGATCTTCCCGGCGGTATTGTCGCTGGTACTGGCACTTGCGGTGGCTGGCAGCCTCGGCCGCGAGATCCGCGATCGCACCCTGCCCGGCTGGCTGGACCGCACTCCGTGGGCGTCCATCGCTGGGAAGTGCGCGCCGTATGTCCTGCTGTTCTCGCTGTATGGCGCGCTCGGCCTCGGCTACCTGGCCTGGCTGCGGGGTGATGGCGTGGCCGGCAGCGTGCTGCTGCTGGTGCTCGCGCAACCGTTGTTCTATCTGGCCACCGCCGCCTACGCGCTGTTCTTCGTCGGCGTCACCCGCGACATGGGCACTGCACTGTCCGCGGTGGGTCTCAGCATCGGTACTGCACTGGCATTTTCCAGCGCCACCTTCCCGGTGCTGGACGGCCCCCTGTTCACCCGCGTCTGGCATCAGCTGCTGCCGCTCAGCGCTTACATCAAGCTGCAGACCCAGCAGCAGTTCATCGGTTCGCCGCTGCTGGTCTCGCTATGGCCGCTGGCTACGCTGCTGCTGATGTCCATCGTTGCCGGCGGTACCGGCGGCCTGCGCCTCATCGCTTTCGCGCGCACTCCGGAAGCGGCGCAACCCGCGGGAGCCGACGCATGAGCGCACTCTGGCGCAGCCTGCGGCAGACCCTGATGGCGGTGCTGTGCGACCGCTACGCGATCGTGGTGATGGTCGGCGCGGTGATCCTGTACTCGTTCTTCTACCCGGCCGCGTATCGTCACCAGGTGGCCGGCAACCTGCCGGTGCTGGTGGTGGACGAAGACCACAGCGCGACCAGCCGCGAGCTGCTGCGCAAGCTCGACGCACTGCGCGTTGCGCGCGTGGTCGGCCAGCCAGCGGACGTCGACAGTGCGCGCCAACAACTGGAAGCCGGCCATGCAGAAGGCATCGTGCTGATCCCGGCCAACCTGGAGCGCGACATCCTGCGCGGCCACCCGGCCAAGCTGGTGCTGCTCGGCAACGGCGCCTACCTGGGCCGTGCCAGCTGGGTGCTGGGCAGCGTGGCCGATGCACTGGGCGCATTCGGGCGCGATGCGGTGGTCGGCCAGGCCGCCTTCATGGGCGCGCCGCAGGCACCACCGGTCACCCTCGTGCAGCGCCCGCTGTACAACACCCAGGAAGGCTATGGCAGCGCCATCGTGCCCGGCGTGGCCGAACTGATCGTGCACCAGACGCTGCTGATGGGCATCGGCGTCCTGCTCGGCGGCCGCCGCCTCGCGCTCGGCCGGCGCCTGCGCTTCGACCTGCCGACCCTGGCCGGCATGGCGATGGGCTTCGGCCTGATCGGCCTGTTCGGCCTGTTCTACTATGCCGGCTTCACCGCCTGGGTGCAGGACTATCCACGCGGCGGCAACCCGCTGGGCCAACTGCTGGGCGGCACCCTGTTCATCGCCGCCACGGTGGCCTTCGGCCTGTTCGTGGGCAGCTTCTTCCGCACCCGCGAACGCGCGTTCCAGTACATCGTCGCCACCTCGATCCCGCTGTTCTTCCTGGCCAACCTGTCGTGGCCGGCAGTGATGACGCCGCAACCACTGGTCTGGCTGGCACACCTGCTGCCGACCACCTCGGGCATCAACCTGATGGTGCGCCTGAACCAGATGGACGCCCGCCTGGCCGACGTCAGCCACGAGCTGATCACGCTCACCGCCCTGCTCATGCTCTACGGCACCCTCGCCACCTGGCGCCTCCTCGCAAAAAAGGGGACGGAGGGAATTAAGTCGT
>NZ_LLXV01000089.1 GCF_001431665.1 Stenotrophomonas beteli
CGCCCGACCCACCCCATAATTCGCTTTATGCGGCCAACCGCAACGCCTTTGCAGACCCCCGGACACCCCGCATGCCGCCCCTGCTGAAGATCCGTTCCGAGCGCGGGCAGATGTCGGCCATCGAGCGCCGCATCGCCGACTTCATCCTCGACAATGCCCACCTGCTGCGCGACTACTCGTCACAGCAACTGGCCAGCGCATTGGGCATCAGCCAGTCCAGCGTGGTGAAGTTCAGCCAGAAGCTCGGCTTCAAGGGCTACCCGGACCTGAAGTACTCGATCGGCCAGGACGTCGCCCGCGCCGGTGCCGATCCACAACAGGCGCCCAGCGAACCCGACAGCGCCGATGACTACCTGCGCCTGGGCGAGGCCCTGCGGCGCAGCAAGGCACAGGCCGAAGAGGAAACACGCCAGGCCAATCCACGCGAGGAGATCGAGCGCATCGTGCAGCTGCTCGACGGCGCGCCGAAGCTGTTCGTGTATGGGCTGGGGGACGACGGCCTGTATGCGCGCGAGTTCGCCATGCGGCTGTCGCTACTGGGCCTGCTGGTGGTGCCGCACACCGACCCGATCCTGATGCTGGCCAACCTCTCGGCCGCGCGCCCCGGCGATGCACTGTTGGTGTTCTCCGAGTTCGGCAACCTGCCGCAGCTTTCGCAGCTGTCACGGCAGTTCCAGGATATGGGTGGCAAGGTGATTTCCATCACCCGCCACACCGCCAACCCGCTGCGCGCGCATGCGGATGCGGCACTGGTGGTGTCTGCGCACGATCGCGCGGCGCAGGTGGCGCAGCTGCTGTACCGTAGCGCCATGCATGCCCTGCTCGATTTCCTGTTCGTGCTGCTCTGCAACGCCAATCCGGATCGCCAGCAGCAGCTTGCGGTGAACCTGGAGCGGATCGACCACCTGCTGGATTCCTGACCGGAGCGCCCGTTGATGAAATCGCTGGTCCGTCTTGCCACCGCTGCGCTGCTGCTTGCCGCCGCACTATCGCTTCATGCCGCGCCCCTGGATGGCGCACGCCAGCTGATCGTGGTCACCAGCGAAAGCTGGGACAGTACCCAGGGGCAACTGCAGGCCTATGTGCGCAACGGCAAGGGCTGGCACCCGCAGGGGCAGGCGTTCCCGGTGGCGCTGGGCCGCACCGGCAGCGCCTGGGGCCTGGGCCTGCACCCGGCGCAGCCCGACGGTCCGCAGAAGCACGAAGGCGACGGCCGCAGCCCGGCCGGCGTGTTCGCGCTCGGCAGCGCGTTCGGCTATGCGGTCACCCGCCCCGGCACCGCGATGCCGTACCAACCGATGCTCGACAGCAGCTACTGCATGGATGTGCCGGCCTCGCCGCTCTACAACCGCATCGTCGATGCGAAAAAGGTGGGCAAGGCAGCCGTGTCAGGCTCCACCGAGCCGATGCGGCTGGACCTGCACAACAAGGGCGACGTGCGCTACCGGGAAGGCTTCGTGATTGCCCACAACCCGGACAACCAGCCCGGCAAGGGCAGCTGCATCTTCGCCCATCTGTGGCGCCAGCCGGGTGAGGCCACCGCCGGCTGCACCGCCATGCCGCAGGCGCGCATGCAGGCCCTGCTGGACTGGCTGCGGCCGCAGGACGCGCCGCGTTTCGTGCTGCTGCCGCGCGCGGAGTACAAGCGACTGCAGGCGCAGTGGCAGCTGCCTGCACTGAAGGGAGACGGCCGTTGAGCGCGCAGGACGAACCGCAGCTGCAGCGCGCGGTCAGCCGCTGGCAGATCGTCGGCCTGTCGATCAACGATGTGATCGGCAGCGGCATCTATCTGCTGCCGGCCGCCACCGTCGCCCTGCTCGGCCCCTTCAGCCTGTGGGGCGTGGTCGCCGCCGGCATCGTCGTGGCCTTGCTGGTGCTGTGCTATGCGCAGGCCGCCAGCTACTTCGACGAACCCGGCGGCAGCTACCTGTATGCACGCGAGGCCTTCGGCCGCTTCGCCGGTTTCGAGATCGGCTGGATGATCTGGCTGACCCGCATCAGCTCGGCCGCTGCGCTCAGCAACGCACTGGCCGACGCGGTTGCGCGTTTCTGGCCGTGGGCCGGTGCAGGGCTGGGCCGCGTCGCGGTGATCGTGGTGTCGCTGGGCTTCCTCACCGGCATCAACATCATCGGCGTGCGTTCGGCCGCGCGCACCGGCGTGGTGCTGGTGATCGGCAAGATGCTGCCGCTGCTGCTGTTCGTGGCCATCGGTGCGTTCTACATCGACCCGAAGCTGGCCTTCTCCGGCCAGCGCCCGGACCCGCACGACCTGCAACGCATGGGCGAGGCCGCGTTGTTGCTGCTGTACGCCTACGCCGGTTTCGAGAACATCCCCGCCGCCGCCGGCGAGTATCGCAATCCGCGCCGCGACATTCCGTTCGCGCTGATCACCATGATCATCACCGTCACCGTCATCTACGGCGCGGTGCAGGTGGTGGCACAGGGCACGCTGGCCGGCCTGGCCAGCTCGGCCACGCCGCTGGCCGATGCCGCCGCTGGATTCGGTGGCGAAGCACTGGCGCTGATCCTGACCGTCGGTGCCACCATCTCCATCCTCGGCACCAACAGCAACACGATGATGATGGGCCCGCGTTTCCTGTTCGCGCTGGCACGCGATGGCTACGGGCCGAAGATCCTGGCCCAGGTGCATCCGCGCTTCCACACCCCGGCCGCATCGATCCTGTGCCAGGGCCTGATCGCACTCGGGCTGGCGCTGTCCGGCTCGTTCGTGCAGCTGGCGCTGCTGTCGATGACCACGCGCCTGTTCGCCTACATCGGTACCGCCGCTGCGGTGCTGGTACTGGCCAAGCGCTACGCCGATCGCCCGGGCGCGTTGAAGCTGCCCGGTGGGCCGCTGATTCCGGTGCTGGCGCTGCTGCTGTGCGTGGCCCTGTTCGCCAGCGCCAGCTGGCAGAACATCGCCGCTGCACTGGTGGCGTTCGCCATCGGCGCGGTGATCTACAAGCTCCCGCGCAAACCCGATCTGTAGAGTCGAGCCATGCTCGACTGGGTTTGGGATGCATGAGTCGAGCATGGCTCGACGATACAGACCCGCCCTTCACGCTGCCGGCCCCGGCCGTTAACCCTTCCCCAGGCACCCTCAGGTTTCGTCCACCACGGAGCCTTCCATGACCGAATACCAGATCCCCGGCCGCGTACCGGACGACAGCACGCCGCGCGACGCGGTCAGCAACTACTGGCGTGAGCGCTACACGGCCGAGCCGTACTACGACGACCAGCTGTTCTTCGAGGATTACGAACCGGCCTACCGCATCGGCCATGCCGCACGTGCACAGGACATGATCCGCGCCTACGAACAGGTCGAAGCTGAACTGGAGTCGCGCTGGGCCAGCGAGCGTGGCCGCAGCCGGCTGGAATGGGCGCAGGCACGCAATGCGGTGCGCCGTGGCTGGGACGAAGCGCAGCTGGCGGATCCGCGGTTGAAGCGATAGCGCCATGCTGCTGTAGAGCCGAGCCTACGCTCGGCTCTCGCACCACGTCGGTAGAGCCGAGCCGTGCTCGACTGAGCCGAGCCTACCCTCGGCTCTACACCGGATCGCTCACTCCTGTTCCGGCAGTGGCGGCACGATCGCGCTGCGCTTGCTCTCGCCGCCGCCAGCAGCGATCAGGTCGCGGGTGTTCTTCTGCACCGCCACCGCGCCGAACAGCGACAGTGCATACGCCATGCCGTAGAAGCCCTTCTCACTCGGTGCCAGGGTGGCGTTCCACAACCCAACCAGCAGCAGCATCAGCGCCGACAGCAGCGCGAACCAGCACAGCGCGTAGTACAGCGCGCTGACCGGAATGCCCTCGACGCGGTCGCGCACGCTCTTCTGCAGCGATACCGCTGCGAACAGGCCGAACAGCAGCAGGGTCAGGTAGTAGCCCTTCTCGTTGAGCGCCATCGCGGCGTTGAACAGGCCGATCAGATAGGCCGCCGCGCCCAGCAGCAGGGCCACCCACGAGGCGGCGATGAAGGCAGTGGACGGCTTGTGGGGTATCGCAGTGTTCATTGCAGGTCCTTGGCAGGCAGGCGGGCACGCTTTGCCCGGGCGTGCCCACCCTAGACGATCCCGCTGCGCTCGCACAGGGGTGGCAGGACCTTCGGGCCACGACGCTCACGGCGCCGGTGGTATACAAGGGAACGCCCGGCCATCCGCATCCCCGCCCTGGAGATACCCATGACCCGCACGCCCCTGCTGCTCGCCCTCGGCCTGGTGCCGATCCTCGCCACCTCCGCCTGCAACGCCGCCGACCCGGCCGCCAACGGCGCCCAGGCTGCTGCGCCCGCAGCTTCCACCGCCACCGGCCAGCGCCCGTTCACCGCCACCGAAGTCAGCCGTTTCGACCAGCCGTGGGCGATGACCTTCCTGCCCGATGGCAGCCTGCTGGTCACCGAGAAGCGCGGCAAACTGCAGCACCTGGACCTGGCCAGCGGCCAGAAGCACGAGATCACCGGCGTTCCGAAGGTCGCCTACGGTGGCCAGGGGGGCTTTGGCGACATCATCCTGCACCCCGACTTCGCCCGAAATCATGTCGTTTACCTCAGCTATGCCGAGGAAGGCACGCTCGACACCCGCGGCGCCGCCGTGGCCCGCGCCACCCTGGCGCTGGACGCCAATGGTGCCGGCCAGCTCAAGGACCTGAAGGTGATCTGGCGGCAGAGCCCGAAGGTCAGTGGCGAAGGCCACTACGGCCACCGCCTCGCCTTCGGCCCTGACGGCAAGCTGTGGATCAGCTCCAGCGAGCGGCAGAAGTTCGACCCGGCCCAGGACATGAGCGGCAACCTCGGCAAGATCGTGCGCCTCAACGACGATGGCAGCCTGCCGGCCGACAACCCGTTCGCCTCGCAGGGCGGCGTGGCCGCACAGGTCTGGTCGCTGGGCCATCGCAACATTCTCGGCATGGCCTTCGACGCCAACGGCAAGTTGTGGGCGCACGAAATGGGCCCGGCCGGTGGTGACGAACTGAACCTGATCGTACGTGGGGCCAACTATGGCTACCCGGTGGTGTCCAATGGCGATCATTACGACGGCCGCCCGATTCCCGACCACGACACCCGCCCGGAATTCGCCGCGCCGAAGGTGACCTGGACGCCGGTGATCTCGCCGGCCGGCTTCGTGATCTACAGCGGCAGCCTGTTCCCGCAGTGGAAGGGCAGCGGCTTCATCGGCGGACTGTCGTCGACCTCGCTGGTGCGCGTGGCCTTCGACGGCGACAGCGCGCGTGAAGCCGAGCGCTTCAACATGGGCGAGCGCATCCGCGAAGTGGAACAGGGCCCGGATGGCGCGTTGTGGCTGCTGGAAGACGGCAGCAAGGCACGCCTGCTGAAGCTGACGCCGAAGGCCTGAGGTCGTGCCGGCCGCTGGCCGGCATCGCGCCTGCGAAACGGCCCCGCACGCGGGGCCGTCTGCATTCATTGGATGGTGATGACCTTCACCTCGGTCTTCGTGCAGGCCTGATCCAGGCATGTCCCGTTCAACCACACCTGGCCACTGCCGATCATCACGCCCTGCTGGTTGACGAACACCTTGCCGAAATCCTGCTCGGACACCGCCTTGACCACCTCCGGCGTGATGATCTTCTCGTAGTTGCGCTGGAACTCTCCGGGGCCGGAGATCTTCTTGCCGCCGCTGATGTTCAAGGGGAACCGCACTTCCTCGACCACCGCAGCGCGATCTCCGCCAACCACGGCGGCCTTGAACGCGTTGAAGACCTTCTCGAACTGCGCGGCATCGCCGAGCAGCGATTCGATGCGCGCACGCGCATCTTCGGCGGGCGCCTCGGCTGCCGGTGCGGCAGGTGCAGCGGCGGCGGGTTCGGCAGCCGGCGCCGCCGGTTCAGCCGCAGGCGTCGCCGCAGCACTGGCCTCCATCGGCGGCGGTGCATCCACCGCAGGCGCGGCCGGCGGCGCCGGCTGCGAACAGGCCGCCAGCAACAGGGCGGGAATCAACACAGCGATCGTACGCATGCGCGGGCATCCATCGGTTCAAGAACACCGATGGTAGCGCCGCCGCAGTGAGGACAACAAAAAGGGGACGGAGGGG
>NZ_LLXV01000090.1 GCF_001431665.1 Stenotrophomonas beteli
GGGGTCGGATCCCTTTCCCGCGGAAAGGGCTCTGACCCCACCCATCCGCATCCACTGGAGTCTTCCACATGAAGCGCACGCTCGTCCTCGCCGCCGCTCTGGCCGCTGCCCTTCCCTTCTCCGCCCTGGCCCACAAGGCCTGGCTGCTGCCCTCGCAGACCGTGATCGCCGGCAATGCA
Organism: Stenotrophomonas beteli; assembly: GCF_001431665.1. Lineage (GTDB taxonomy): Bacteria > Pseudomonadota > Gammaproteobacteria > Xanthomonadales > Xanthomonadaceae > Stenotrophomonas > Stenotrophomonas beteli. The sequence goes on from NZ_LLXV01000090.1 coordinate 180, forward strand.
CCGTGGATCACCGTCGACGGTGCGGTCTCCAACGACCTGTTCTACTTCAACCACGTGCCGCTGCGCCTGGAATCGCTGGTGATCACCGCGCCGGACGGCAGCACCGTGCAGCCGCAGAATGCCTCGACCGGCAAGTACCGCAGCGTGTTCGACATCGAACTGAAGCAGCCGGGCACCTACCGCATCGCCTCGGTCAATGACGGCCTGTTCGCCACCTACGAGCAGAACGGCGAGCGCAAGCGCTGGCGCGGCAGCGTAGCTACCTTCGGCGAACTGCCGAAGGACGCGAAGAAGCTGGAAGTGAGCCAGTCGGTCGGCCGGGTGGAGACCTTCGTCACCAACGGCGCGCCGAACGACACCGCACTGAAGCCGACCAACCGTGGCATCGAGCTGGTCGCGGTCGGCCACCCGAATGATCTGTTCGCCGGCGAGGAAGCCACCTTCCGCGTGCTGGTCGATGGCAAGCCGACCGCCGGCCTGGAATTCGAGATCGTGCGTGGCGCCACCCGCTACCGCAACGCGCAGGACGAGCTGAAGCTGACCAGCGATGCCAAAGGCGAGATCAAGGTGACCTGGCCGGAAGCCGGCATGTACTGGCTGGAGACCGGCACCGAGGACAAAAAGACGTCGGTGAAGCAGGCCGCCAAGCGCCGCCTGAGCTACGTCGCCACGCTGGAAGTGCTGCCGCAGTAATGACGTGGACCGCGATGCCGGGCACGTCCCGGCATCGCGCCCGCAACGCCCGCCATGACCGATTCCCTGTACGACATCGCCCGCCTCGGTGGCACCACCATGGGCACCACCTGGAGCGTGTCGCTGGTTGCGCCGCGCCAGCGCGACCTGCATCCGCTGCATGCCGGCATCCAGGCGCGCCTGGACGAGGTGGTCGCGCAGATGAGTACCTGGGAGCGCGGTTCGGATCTGAGCCGCTACAACCGCGCCGACACTGGCCAATGGTGTGTGCTGCCCGCCGAAACGCGCCACGTTCTGGCCTGCGCACAGGCCATCGCTGCCGCCAGTGACGGCGCCTTCGATCCCACCGTCGGTCCGCTGGTTGCACTGTGGGGCTTCGGTGCGCATGCCGCTGAACGCCGCCAGCCCGACGCGGCGATGCTGCGGGTGACGCGTGAACGCTGCGGCTGGCAACGCCTGCATTGGCAGGACGATGCACTGCTGCAGCCGGGCGGGCTGGAACTGGATCTCTCTGCGATCGCCAAGGGCTTCGGCGTCGATCACGTGGCCGCCTGGTTGCGTGGACAAGGCATCGCAGCAGCGCTGATCGAGGTCGGTGGCGAACTGGCAGGCTATGGCCGCAAGCCGGATGGCCAGCCGTGGCGCGTGCTGGTGGAGTCCGCACCGGAAGAGGATGCACACACCGATACCCCACCACGGGTGCTGGCACTGGATGGCAAGGCCGTGGCCACCTCCGGCGATCGCTGGCACCAGTACCAGGCCGATGGCGAGGCCTACAGCCACAGCCTCGATCCGCGTACCGGCAGGCCGGTGCGCCAGGTCGCCGCAGCGGTCACCGTGGTGGCAGACGATGCCATGCACGCCGATGCCTGGGCCACGGCCTTGACCGTGCTCGGCCGCGATGAGGGCCTGGCGTTGGCCGAGCGCGAGGGCTTGGCCGTGCGTTACCTGCAACGGGCCGTGGAAGGCCCGCGCGAGTTCCTCAGCAGCGCCTTCAAGCGCCTGCTCGACGAGCAGGACGCATGAGCGGACGTTGGTCGCGCGCGTGGCTCGGCAACACCCTGGCTCTGCTCCTGTTGGCGCTGATCGGCTGGGCGTTGCTGCGCCTGCATCTCGGTGAAGCGTGGCGGCAAGGCGCGCCACCGATTCGGCACTCGCAGATCGCGGCACTCGCCACGGCCGTCTATGCGCTGGCCTGCGCTGCACTGTGGTGGCGTGGCCGCCCGCGCGACGATGCCGCAACCGGAGACACCGCGCCCATCCTGCTGGTCTGGTCCAGCCAGACCGGCTTTGCCCGCGAACTGGCCGAACGCAGCGCCGAGGCCCTGCGCGGTGCCGGCGTGCCCGTGCGCGTGCGCGGCCTGCATGAGCTGGACGCCGCGTTGCTGGCCGACAGCCAGCGCGCGTTGTTCATTGCCAGCACCACCGGCGAGGGCGACCCGCCCGATCACGCCCTGCCGTTCCTGCGCCGGGTGATGGCGACGCCGCCGTCGCTGCAGCACCTGCAGTACGGCGTGCTCGCACTGGGCGACCGCAGCTATGGCCACTTCTGCGGATTCGGCCACCAGCTCGATCAATGGCTGCGCCAGCACGGCGCGCATCCGCTGTTCGATGCCATCGAAGTCGACAATGCCGATCCGGCGGCACTGCGTCACTGGCAGCAGCTGCTCGGCCAGCTCGGGGGCGGCGCCAGCGAGCTGCCCGACTGGAGCCCGGCCGAGTACCAGCCATGGACGCTGCTGCAGCGCGCCCATCTGAATCCCGGCAGCCCCGGTGGTGCGGTGTACTGGCTGCGCCTGCAACCGCCGGATACTGCCGATGTGCAGTGGCAGGCCGGCGACATCGCCGAGATCGGCCCCCAGCATGCGCGCCACACCGCGCGTGCGTGGCTGGAGGCGCAGGATTTCGATGCAGACACGGTGCTGGACGATGGACAGACGCTGCTGGCCCGCGTCGAGCGCTCGCATCTGCCCTCGCTGGTTGCTGCCGGGGATCTGCCCGCATTGCTGGCGACGCTGCAACCGCTGCCGCATCGTGAATATTCCATTGCCTCGGTGATGGCCGACGGCGCGGTGGAATTACTGCTGCGTCGCCAGTTGCGCAGCGATGGCACGCCCGGCGTCGGCAGCGGCTGGCTGTGCGACCACGCGGCCATTGGCGAGCCGGTGCAGCTGCGCCTGCGCCGCAATGACAACTTCCATGGCGTGGCGCCCGACGTCCCATTGCTGCTGATCGGCAACGGCACCGGCATCGCCGGCCTGCGCGCCCATCTGCACGAACGTGCCCGCAGTGGCGCGCGCCGTACCTGGCTGCTGTTCGGCGAGCGCACCGCCGCCCATGATTTCCACTTCGGTGAGGAACTGCGGGCGATGCAGGCCAACGGCACGCTGGCACGGCTGGATGCAGTATTCAGCCGTGATGGCGGTGTGCATCGCTACGTGCAGGATCGGTTGCTGGCTGAAGCAGCAGCACTGCGGCAGTGGATCGATGAAGGCGCGACGATCCTGGTCTGCGGCAGCCTGCAGGGGATGGCCCCGGCGGTGGATGCGGTGATCGAACAGGTGCTGGGTATCGAGGGCAAGGAAGCGTTGCTGCTCGCCGGTCGTTACCGGCGCGATGTGTATTGAACGAACCATCGGGGTCGGATCCCTTTCCGAAGGAAAGGGCTCTGCCCCCAACCACAGCCGCACCATGACGGCGTGTCCAGGCAGGGTGGCACCGCACACCAGTAGATCCACGCCATGCGTGGATGGGCCCACCAGCACCCGGGAATCATCCCGCCGCTGCACCGACCCGTATCGCCAGCAACTCGCCCCCCCCCTGCAACGCGTGCCGTTGCCGGGCACCGGCTGCCAACCACGCGGTATCGCCGGCCTGCAGCAGCGGCAAGCCACTATCGGCACCGAACTCCGCCTGACCGGCCAGCAGATGCAACGCCCAGGCCACGCCCGGTTCGCAGAAGAAGTACATCGGCCCCACCAGCGGCCGATGCAGCAGTTCGGCCTGCAGCAGATCGCGCTTCCACATCAGGTTGAAATCGTGGGTGATGCCATCAACCAGTTCGCCGTGCAGCGCTTCCTCGCCCGCAAAGCGCACGCGCCCATGCGGCGGCAGCACCTCGGCCACGCGGCCGTCATCAAAGCGCAGGCGCACGCCATTGCCCTGCAGCAGCACCAGCTCGCGTTCCACGCCGGGGAACGCGGAAAACGCGGCATCCTGTTCGATCTCGGCCACCGACAGGCGCAATGCCCAGTCATCGCCTTGTGCCGGCAGGCGCAGGATCTCGCGCGTCCAGCCCAGGCCGTTGCGCCAGCGTTCGCGGCGGTAGTCCAGGCTGGAGATGACCTGGCTCGGAGTGTGCAGCAGGGAGTCGACGTTCATCGGCGCATTGCATCACGCCGTGCGCCATCGTGCATCACCGCGTGGCGAGCGTACCCTGGCCACCACACTCGCCGCCCAGCAGCTGCGAGTGCTTCAGCCAATCCTGGTCGGGGTAGTAAGCAAACACCATCGTGCCGCCGCGCAATGCGTCGATGAGGGGCTTGGCGACCGACAGGCGCACCGCCGGGCAGCCCAGGCTGCGGCCCAGCCGCCCCTGCAGCTGCGCGGTGGCCGGGTTCACGTAGGGCGCGCCGTGGATGACGATCGCGCGCTCGCGAGCGCGGTCGTTGAAGCCCGGCTCCAGCCCGGCCAGGCGCAGCGAATACCCGTTGCCGCCCATGTAGGTCTCCTGCGCGGTGAATGCACCGAGACTGGACATGAAACTGCCATCGCGGTTGGAGAAGTGCTCGGTGCGGTTCTCGCCGCTGTTGCGCCCATGCGCCACCCATTCCTCGAACAGCAGGCGCTGGTGCGCCAGGTCGAACACCCACAGGCGCGGCTCGGTGGATGGCCGCGAGTAATCGATCACGCTGAGCCGATCACCGTTGATGCCCAGCTCCGGCCGCTGCAACGCACAGCGCATGGCGTGCGCCGCCAGCTGCAACACGTGGCGGTCGGCCTTGGGCGCGCTTCGCGACAGCAAGGCAGCCAGATCATCGGTACTGGTGGCGAGGGCGGGCGTCTGTGCCAGCGCCGGGGCGCTGGCCGAGGTCGCCAGCAGGCCGAACGCGGCCAGCCGGCACAGGCGGGATGCAGTCATGGGCACAACGAGGGGGCTCAGTTGCCCTTGAGGGTGGACCCTGGCGGCTCGGATTCCAAGACCGGCTGCATTCCAGATTCAGCCGGGCTTGGGCGGACCGCCGGCAGCGAGGTCACCAGCAGGGTCGTGCCCGGAACCAGCACCTGGTACAGCTGGCGGGCGAAATCGGCCGGCAGCGCCATCGGCAGCGAGGGCGTGGCCAGCAGGTCCGGGGTGGCCTGGGCGCGGTCCTGGCCCAGCAGCGGATAGGCCGTCCACTGGTGCAGGCGCTGGTTCACGTCCAACGGGCTGGGTGTATCGCTGTAACCCTGCCCCATCACGAACAGCGTGGTGCCCTGGAACGCTGGCAGCGCCTCAGCCTTCAGCGGCGACTCGCCGATCATCACGCCATCGCGCAGCACGTACAGGCGCTGGTCGTGCAGGCTGACCAGGATGCCGACCTGCCCGGCCGGTGCCGCAGCGTCGTCCCACCATGCCTGTGCCGGCGCTCCACCCTCGGCCTCCGGCAGGGCCTGGCCGCGTGCGTTCACCGGCGCCAGCACCGACGGATAGGCCAGGGTCATCGGCGAGCTCTTGGCATCGGCCACGACCACCGTGTCGCCGCGCTGGGTTTCGCTGAACAGCTTCTGCGCGAAGGCCTGCGGCAGGCGCACGCAGCCATGCGAGGCCGGATGCCCGGGCAGGCTGCCACCATGCAGGGCGATGCCATCCCAGGTCAGCCGCTGCATGTACGGCATCGGCGCGCTGTTGTAGAGGTTGGACTTGTGGTCCTTGTCCTTCTGCAGGATGGTGAACACGCCGGTCGGCGTCTCGTGCCCGGCCTTGCCCGAGCTGATCGTGGTCAGGCCGATGGCAATGCCGTTGCGGTACACGTAGGCCCGCTGCTCATCGAGGCTGACCACCAGCACGATCGGACCGGTGGGCGAGATTTCCGGATGCCACAGGTACTCGCCCGGCTTCAGATCGGTCGGCCCACGCACTTCGGCGGCGCGGGCTGCGGCAGCGGCCGGCTTGGCAGCCGGCGTCGGCGTCGGCGTCGGCGCAGCGGCATTGGCCAGCAGCGGCAGGGTCAATGCCAGGGCAAGCATCAGGGTCGTGGGGCGGTGCGCAGACATCCAGCGGGGTCCTTTCCATGCGGAGCGGCCACCGTACACCATCGGCCCGTGGTGGCCGCGGCAAATCCAGGCAGCCCAAATGAAATTGCCCGGCGACACAACCTTGTGTCGTACCGGGCAATCGTTACATCCCTGTCGGCCTGCTGCCGTCCCCTCGCTTCCTGCGCTGTGGGGACAGCGTTGCATCCTGCACGCGGCCGCGTTCGTCCTGCTTGTATCTCAGCCCCTTCCACAGGTCTGTGATGCCACCGTCCTGGTGATTGGTGCCGCGTCCTGCGGCGGTCGGTGGACACGGCCTTCCTGCCCGTGCCCGATGAACCCGCTTCCTGCCGGTTCCGACGATCCTGCTGTCAGCGCCTGGGTACGGTTCGCACCGGTACCGCTCCGGGTACCGGATCCGCCGGCAACGCCCTGTTGCCTACGGTGATCCGCTGTCGATTCCGTTCGACGATTGCTTTCCCTATCCCCTTCACCTGCGTCAGGTCCTCGACGCGGTGAAACGGGCCGTGTCTGCGCCGGTGCTCGACGATCGCCTCGGCCTTGACGGCTCCGACCATCGTCAGTCCCTGCTGCAGCGCCTGGGCATCGGCCCGGTTGATGTCGATCGGAGCGGCGGCGTGCGCCCCTGCGATCCACATTCCCAGCACCAGTGCCCTTAACACGACAAACCAAGGCACGACGTGTATCTCCTTGTGGTTCGGGTGGCCCCTGCCGGCAATCCCGCCGGTAGGAACAGTGTCCGTCTCCACATGTGCACAGCCTATCGGTTTCCCGCGTTCCAGTAAGCCAGCCAAATACCCGACGTGATGTAGGAAAAACCCTACCCTCGGCACAGGCGTAGAATGGCCGGATCACAGCCCATGCAACCGGAGTTTCAGATGGACAGCGCCAAGCTCGGCCAATTCGTCAATGACAAGTGGGACAGCGAGATCGTCCCGCAATTGGTCGACTACATCCGCATTCCCAACAAGTCGCCGATGTTCGACGCCAATTGGGTGCAGAACGGCTATATGGAACAGGCAGTCACGCTGATGGAGAACTGGGCCAGGGCCCAGCAGCTGCCCGGCCTGAAGGTTGAAGTGGTGCGCCTGGAAGGCCGTACCCCGCTGATCTTCCTGGAAATTCCGGCCACCGGCGCCGAGACCGGCGACGACACCATCCTGCTCTACGGCCACCTGGACAAGCAGCCGGAAATGACCGGCTGGGACGACGACCTCGGCCCGTGGACCCCGGTGCTGCGCGGCGACAAGCTGTATGGCCGCGGTGGCGCGGACGACGGCTACGCCATCTTCGGCTCGCTGGCCGCCGTGCTGGCGCTGCAGGCCCAGGGCCTGCCGCACGCCCGCTGCGTGGTGCTGATCGAAGCCTGTGAAGAGTCCGGCAGCTACGACCTGCCGGCCTATGTCGACCACCTGGCCGACCGCATCGGCAAGCCGTCGCTGGTGGTCTGCCTGGATTCGGGCTGCGCCAACTACGACCAGCTGTGGTGCACCACCTCGCTGCGCGGCCTGACCGGCGGCAACTTCACCGTGAAGGTGCTCAACGAAGGCGTGCATTCCGGCGATGCCTCCGGCGTGGTGCCGTCCAGCTTCCGCCTGCTGCGCCAGCTGCTGTCGCGCATCGAGGACCAGGACACCGGCCGCATCCTGATCGACGGCATGAACGTGGAGATCCCCGTCGAGCGCCAGGAACAGGCCAAGCGTGCCGCCGAAGTGGTCGATACCGAGATCTTCGAGAAGTTCCCGATGGTCGACGGCCTGCGTCCGATGAACGAGGATCTGACCGAGCTGGTGCTCAACCGCACCTGGCGCCCGGCGCTGTCGGTCACCGGCATCGGCGGCATGCCGCCGCTGGAATCGGCCGGCAACGTGCTGCGTCCGCAGACCTCGGTGAAGCTGTCGTTGCGCCTGCCGCCCACCGCCGATGGCAAGACCTGCGGCGAACTACTGAAGGAGGCGCTGCTGCGCGATCCGCCGAACGGCGCCCAGGTCACCCTGGACCTGGAAAAGGCCTCCACCGGCTGGAACGCCCCGGCCATGGCACCGTGGCTGACCCAGGCCATTGACGATGCCAGCCAGGCGTTCTTCGGCAAGCCGGCGATGTACATGGGCGAAGGCGGCTCGATTCCGTTCATGGGCATGCTGGGTGAGAAGTTCCCGGGTGCGCAGTTCATGATCACCGGCGTGCTCGGCCCGCATTCCAACGCGCACGGCCCGAACGAGTTCCTGCACATCCCGATGGGCAAGAAGGTCACCGCCTGCGTGTCCAAGGTGATCAGCGAGCACTACGCCGCCAGCCTGCGCGGCGAGACCAGCGGTTCGCCGGTGGCCGCCGACAGCGGCACCCGCCACGGCGACCACGGCTGCTGCTGATCGCAGCACACCGTGACGGACGCAGCCCGGCCTTGCTAGGCTGCGTCCACCCCCAGCGGAAACCACGCGCATGAATGGTCTTTTCGGCAGCAGCAGCTGGTTGTACATCCTGCTGGTCGGCTTCTTCGTCGGCCTGCTCGGGCGCTTCTTCATGCCCGGCAACAACCGCATGGGCTGCCTGCTGACCATCGTGCTGGGCATCGTCGGTGCGCTGGTGGCCGGCTGGTTCGGCCAGTACATGGGCTGGTACCGCCCCGGCGAGCCGGCGGGCTTCCTCGGTGCCGTGGTCGGCGCAGTGGCCGTGCTGGCCGTGATGCGCCTGTTCAGCCCACGCCGCTGACACCCCTTGTCCTCTCTCCTGAGCGTGGCGCGCCCGGCGCGCCCGGAACTGCCTGCATGACCGACCCCGCCTCCAATCCCCAGCGCAGCGCGCAGCGCCTGCAGTGGGCCCGTACCCAGCTTGATGATGCCAACGCGGTGGTCGAGCGCGCCTCGGTCGATGCCGGCATGCGCAGCTACTGGCGCACCACCAGCACGCGCGGCAGCCACATCGTGATGGACGCGCCGCCGGGGCTGGAGGATCCGCAGCCGTGGCTGCGCATGCGCGGCCTGCTGCATGACCATGGCCTGCGCGTGCCCGCCTTGCTTGCCCAGGATCTCGACGCCGGTTTCCTGCTGCTGGAGGATCTCGGTGGCCCGACGCTGGCGAAGATTCTCGACGAACGCAACGCCGATGAATGGTTCGGCCGTTCGATCGAACAGCTGCTGCGCCTGCAGGCGATCCCGGTGCCGGCTGATTTCGGCCAGTTCGGCGAAGCGCTGCTGCAACGCGATGCCGGGCTGTTCGACGAGTGGTTCCTGCAGCGCCACCTGAACCTGGAACTGAACTGCGGTGAGCTCGAAGGGCTGCAACTGGTGCATCGCCGGTTGATGGACAACGCGCTGGGCCAGGCCCAGCTGATGACCCACCGCGACTACATGCCGCGCAACCTGATGCCGGTCGACGACGGCCCCGCGGTGCTCGATTTCCAGGACCTGGTGCGTGGCCCGATCGCCTACGACGCGGTGAGCCTGTTCAAGGACGCCTTCCTGAGCTGGCCGCTGCAGCGCGTGGACGAGTGGCTGGCGCAGTACCACCAGCGAGCGCGCGAAGCGGGCCTGCCGGTGCCCGAGCGCGCCACCTTTCTGCGCGATGCCGACTGGATGGGCATCCAGCGCCACCTGAAATGCCTGGGCATCTTCAGCCGACTGCGTTACCGCGACAACAAGGGCCACTACCTGGACGACGTGCCGCGCTTCATCGGCTACCTGGAGGAAGTGCTGCCGCGTTACCGCGAGCTGGCGCCGCTGCAGCAGCTGCTGGACGACCGCATCAAGCCGGCGCTGGCCGAGCTGGCCGCACCGATGCGCGTGGCACGATGAAGGCGCTGATCTTTGCCGCAGGCCTGGGCGAGCGCATGCGCCCGCTGACCCTGCACACGCCCAAGCCACTGCTGGAAGTGGCGGGCAAGCCGCTGATCGTGTGGCACCTGGAACGCCTGGCCGCGCTGGGCGTGCGCGAGGTGGTGATCAACACCGCGTGGCTGGCCGAGCAGTTCCCGGCGGCGCTGGGCGATGGCAGCCAATGGGGGCTGCGCCTGCATTTCCTCTACGAAGGAGCGACCCCGCTGGAAACCGGCGGTGGCATCCTCAACGCCCTGCCGGTGCTGGGCGAAGCGCCGTTCCTGGTGGTGAACGGCGACATCTGGACCGATTTCGATTTCGCCGGCCTGCCGCGGGAACCGCAGGGCCAGGCGCATCTGGTGCTGGTCGACAATCCGGCCCAGCACCCGCACGGTGATTACCGGCTGGACGCGCAGGGCGTGCTGCATCACGACCGCGAAGGGCCATGCCTGACCTATGCCGGCATCGGCGTGTACCGTCCTTCGATCGTGGCCGACTGGCGCGCGGTGATCGGCGATGCGCCGGGCAGCGAACGGCTGCCACCGAAGTTCTCGGTGGTGCCGTTGCAGAAGCATTTCATGGCGCAGGGGTTGATGACGGGGCAGCACCATCGCGGGCGCTGGACCGACGTCGGGACGGTTGATCGCCTGCGCGCGCTCGATGCGGAGTTGGCGGCGAACGGCTGAGCCCCTCGTGGTTGGTCGCGTAGAGTCGACTGTTAGTCG
>NZ_LLXV01000091.1 GCF_001431665.1 Stenotrophomonas beteli
CCTGACCCTGGCCCGTGGTCGCGCGCTGGGCTGCGTCGGCAAATGGCCGCCGCTGGTGCAGGCGTTCTGGAAGCGCGCCGCCGGCGTTTGACGCAAAAAGGGGACGGAGGGGATCAAGTCGTATGTGCACATACGACTTGATCCCCTCCGTCCCCTTTTTCAATCAACCAGCCAACCGGCCAGGTCGGCACGATCCAGCTTGCCGCGACGCTTGACGTCCAACGCATTGAATTCATCGGCCAGTGCCGGATTGGCCTGCGCTTCCTCGCGGCTGATGAAGCCATCGCCGTTCACATCCAGCGCGGCGAAGTGGATGCGGTATTGGCCAAGCACGCTGCTCGGTTCCAGCGAGCGCACGGTCACCTGTGCCTCGCCGGCGGGCTGTGTGATCTGCACGCTGCGGGTGACCCGGCCAGCATCCAGCGGCTGCTGGCGGATCGCGCCACCGGTCGGGCCCAGCGGTTGGCTCTGGGCCGGCGTGTGCGGCAGCTGCTGGGCCATCGCCGGTGGGGCCATCAGCAGGACGGCCAGCAGTGCAATCGAACGACCTTGCATGGGTTGTTCCTCCTTGGTAGCGCGGAGCCCGCCCCGGCGGACACCGCAGTGTCAGCGCAGCGGCGAAGCCAGTACGGTGATCTCTTCGCGGTCGTGGTACAGCTGCTTGGCGCGCACCACCAGCGGCTTGCCGGCCTGGTCCTGGAACAGGTCCAGGCACAGCCGGGTCTCGTCCCAGCGCTTCTTCATCGGCAGCTTCAGGTTGAAGATCGCGTGCCTGCACCAGCCCTCGCGGAACCAGGTCGCCATGCGTTCGGCCACGCGGCGCGGCTGCTCGACCATGTCGCAGACCATCCAGTCCAGCGGCTGCTCAGGGTGCCAGTGGAAGCCATCGGCGCGCAGGTGCTCGACCAGGCCGGTGTCCAGCACGTGCTGGCGCAGCGGGCCGTTGTCGATGCTCAACACCTGCATGTGCTGGCGGGTCAGCACCCAGGTCCAGCCGCCGGGTGCGGCGCCGAGGTCGGCCGCGCGCATGCCGGGCTTGGCCAGCGCCTCACGCTCTTCCGGTGTCAGCAGGGTCAGCAGCGCTTCGTCCAGCTTCAGCGCCGAACGCGAAGGCGCTTCGGGCAGCAGCTTCAGGCGCGGGATGCCCAGTGCCCACGGCGCGCTGTCGGCCGGGTCGGCCACGCAGACGAAGGCGTGGGTGCCGTCGACAAACACCACGTGCAGGCGCGGCAGGCGGTTGTTTGGCTTGTCGGTCAGCTTGCCGGCCTTGCGCAGCGCCGGGCGCAGTGCATTGCCGAAGGCACGGGCCAGACCGGACAGTGGCTTGCCGGCGTCCGAATCGGGGTGTTCCACCCACAGGTCACCGAAGCGCGGCGCATCGGCCAGGACTTCGAGCATCGGGGAGATGCGGTCGGCCGGGTCCAGCTGCGGCAATTCGGCCAGCACCACCAGCTTCTGCCGCGCGAAGATCAGCTCGCGCCAGCGCAGGCGTGGCGCCAGCGCAGCCGCCTCGTCGCACATGAACAGCACGTAGCCGTCATTGCGCTGGGTACGCGCATAGCCGGCGAAACCGGCTTCGCCGGCACGGAACTGCAACTCGCCGGCCAACTCGGGCTCGAAGCCCTGCCGGCACAGGCATAGCAGGCCGATGCCGGCCTCAGTAACGGGCGCCATCGCTTTCCCCATAGGCGCGCAGCACGCTGCGTGCGGCGTCGCGGTTCAGGCCCTGAACCACCTCGATGCCGCGCTTGTTGAGTTCACCCACCCAGTCGGCGGGCAGCGGGCCTTCGTCGAACGGAGTCAGTTCCTCGACGTCGGCCGAGTTGGCGCCGATCAGCAGCCGGTCGATGCCGGCCCACACGGTGGCGCCGTAGCACTGGCAGCACGGCTGCGAGCTGGTGGCCAGGGTGACCGGCGACAGCACTGCGTTCAGGCGTGGGGTCTGCAGGCGCTGCTGGGCGAGCATGTAGGCCATGTTCTCGGCATGCGCCAGCGAGGTCGCATGCGGCATCACCCGGTTCACGCCGGCGGCGATGACCTTGTCGTCCGGTCCGAACACCACGGCACCGAACGGGCCGCCACTGGCGTGCTCGACGTTCAGCCGCGACAGCTCGATCGCCAGCGCGACCTTGGCCTCATCGCCCGGATATCGACGATCCAGGTCGATCTGGTCGTGGATCCAGGCGGGAAGGGTCAGGTGGACTTGCGCGTACAGCATCGCGGGGGTGCCTCGTAGGGATGGAAGAAAGTGCGGTTGCTTGGGAAACCGGCGCGCAGTGTAGCCGCCCCGGCCTGTATCGGGTGTAGCGGCGGATCAGCCTGGCGCGCCGGAGCGGATCATCGGAAGGTCCTGTGCGTCCGCTGCGCCGATCACGGCCTGCAAGGTCACCAGGTCCACCCAGGCCTGGAAGCCGGACGACAGCGATGCCTGCTCATCGGCTCCGTTGGCGTGGGGAGGAGGGCGGTGGAGGTCGGGGTCACGTCAGGCCTGTGAATGGATGGGGCGGAACATTCAGGCAGGGCCTGGGGCTATCGCTCGAGTGCGTCGAGTTCGGCGCGATATCGCTGCGCGTCGGGCTGCTGCTGCGGATCGTTGCCGTGGTCGCGCAGCCAGGTTTCCAGTTCGCGGCGATAGCCCGCGCGGAAATCGGCATTGCCCGGGCTGAAGTGCAGCTTGCGTGCCGCCACTTCCACCCGCTCGCGCGCGCTGGCCCGGGCCTGGGCCAGCCCGTGCGGCGATTCGTTGGTGAGGATGACGAAGTTGCGTGGGAAACCCGGCGTGTACTTCACCACGAACGGCTGGTCCTGCGCCGGAATGCGGATCGCGTTTTCCAGCGGCCACAGCGAGGCGGTGTTGGTGTGGAACACCACCTCCACATCGCGCCCTTCGGCGGTACGCAGCACCGCTTCGTAGCGCCAGATGTACTGTTCGTTGAGCGTGGAATTGGTTTCCTCGGCCTTGACGATCACCGCTTCACCACGCTCGCCCACCACGTTGAGGAAGGTGGCGTTGAGGAAGCTGCCGAGGAACATGTTGAGCATCGCCAGCGGGAACACCACGATGGCGTAGCCCGGAAAGCGCCGCCACCACGAGACCAGCCCGGCCAGCACCATCGCTGCAAAGAACGTCAGCAGCGGATGCTGCGAGATGAACCAGAGCAGGACGGAAAGGGCGGTGATCATTGTCGGTGGCGTGCGGGCGCCCTCCAGGCGCCCGCGCAGGTCCTCAGGCCGACCAGGTGTCGCGCAGGGTCACGCTGCGGTTGAACACCGGCTTGGCCTCGGTGTGGTCGCGGCGGTCGGCGACGAAGTAGCCGGTGCGCTCGAACTGGAACGACTGCTCCGGTGCGGCGCTGGCCGCAGCCGGCTCGACATAGCCGGTGACCGTGCGGCGGGATTCCGGGTTGAGGTAATCGCGGTAGGTCTTGCCTTCCGATTCGTCGTCCGGGTTCGGCACCGAGAACAGGCGGTCGTACAGGCGGATCTCGGCCGGCACGCCGTGCACGGCGCTGACCCAGTGGATGGTGCCCTTGACCTTGCGGTTGGCGCCTTCCATGCCCGGCCGCGATTCCGGATCCAGCCAGCCGCGCAGCTCGGTGATGGTGCCGTCGGCATCCTTGATCACTTCATCGCAGCGGATGATGCCGGCGCCGCGCAGGCGCACTTCGCCGCCCGGGACCAGGCGCTTCCAGCCCTTGGGCGGTACTTCGGCGAAGTCCTCGCGGTCGATCCACACTTCGCGTGCGAACGGCACTTCGCGGCTGCCGAAGCTCTCGTCCTTCGGGTGGTTGCTGAAGGTCAGCTGTTCTTCATGGCCTTCCGGCAGGTTGGTCAGCACCAGCTTGACCGGATCGATCACCGCCATGCGGCGCGGCGCGGCGCTGTCCAGGTCTTCGCGCAGCGCGCCTTCCAGCACGCTGAAGTCGATCAGTGAATTCTGCTTGCTGATGCCCACGCGCTCGGCGAACAGGCGCATCGCCGCCGGAGTGTAGCCGCGGCGACGCAGGCCCTGCAGGGTCGGCATGCGCGGGTCTTCCCAGCCGTCCACCAGCTGCTCGGTGACCAGCGCCATCAGCTTGCGCTTGCTCATCACCGTGTAGTTGATGTTCAGGCGCGAGAATTCGATCTGGCGCGGCTTGGCCGCTTCGCGCGGCAGGCCGGCGTCGACCAGCGGCTGGGTCAGCGTGTCGTCATGGGCGAAATCGACGTTGTCCACGCACCAGTCGTACAGCGGGCGGTGGTCTTCGAATTCCAGCGTGCACAGCGAGTGGGTGATGCCCTCGATCGAATCGCCCAGCGCATGGGCGAAGTCGTACATCGGGTAGATCGGCCACGCGTTGCCGGTGTTCTGGTGCTCGACGTGCTTGATGCGGTACAGCGCCGGGTCGCGCAGGTTGATGTTGCCGCTGGCCATGTCGATCTTGGCGCGCAGGGTGCGCGCGCCATCCGGGAATTCACCGGCGCGCATGCGGCGGAACAGGTCGAGGTTCTCCTCGATGCTGCGGTCGCGCCACGGCGACGGGCGGCCCGGCTCGGTCAGGGTGCCGCGGTAGGCGCGCACTTCCTCGGCCGACAGGTCGCAGACGTAGGCCTTGCCCTGTTCGATCAGCTTCTCGGCGGCCAGGTAGTAGGCCTGGAAGTAGTCCGAGGCATGGCGCAGCTCGTTCCACTCGAAGCCCAGCCAGCGCACGTCGTCCTGGATCGCGGCCACGTATTCCGGATCTTCCTTGGCCGGGTTGGTGTCGTCGAAGCGCAGGTTGCAGACGCCGCTGAATTCACCGGCGATGCCGAAGTTCAGGCAGATCGACTTGGCATGGCCGATGTGCAGGTAGCCGTTCGGCTCCGGCGGGAAGCGGGTCTTGATCGCCTGGTGCTTTCCGCTGGCCAGGTCCTCGCGCACGATCTGGCGGATGAAATCGCGCTTCTCGTGGCTGTCGGCGGGGGTCTCGGGGCTGGCGGGGGTGTGCTCGGACATGAGTCTGGGGCGAAAAAGGGCAGAAAGACCAACAGTCTAGCGCGTACCGGGCGGGGTTGCCCGGTGGGGCATGGGATGCCACCAGTGGCCGGCACTACCTGCATGGCCGGCATCCGCCGTCACCGCCAGCATTCAGCCCGCGGGCGTATGCTGGACCCCTGCCCCGAGGAGCCGCCGCATGCACATCGTGTACAAGGCCGACAACCTGTTCGACGCCCATCTGGTCAAGCACGCGCTGGAGGATGCCGGGATTCCGGCCTTCGTGTTCGGCGAGTCGTTGCTGGGCGGCATGGGCGAGCTGCCGCTGTTTGGTGTGCTGCGGGTGGGAATCCCCGATGCGGCGCGCCCGCAGGCCGAAGACATCGTGGCGGCGCTGGACTTGGGCCACGCGCCGGACGCCCCCATTTCAGATGCAGACGACATAGCCGGCCTTCCGGCGTAGGAGCGCATCATGTTGGGAATTGGCCAGGGCATCCTCGGCATCGGCGCCTTCAAGCAGCGCCTGCCGCGGCCGGAAGAGGCGCTGCCGGGGCGCGAGCAGCCGCTGCCGCTGCACAGCAACCAGCACTTCGTGAACAGCCATCCGCTGAAGGACCGTTTTGCCGGCCTGCAGCAGATCCGCTTTGCGATGGGTTGCTTCTGGGGCGCCGAGCGCAAGTTCTGGACCGAACCGGGCGTGTACAGCACCTCGGTCGGCTATGCCGGTGGCATCACGCCGAACCCGACCTATGAAGAGGTCTGCTCGGGCCTGACCGGCCACACCGAAGTGGTGCAGGTGGTGTTCGATCCGGCAGTAGTGAGCCTGGAACGCCTGCTGCAGCTGTTCTGGGAGAGTCACGATCCGACCCAGGGCATGCGCCAGGGCAACGATACCGGCACCCAGTACCGCTCGGCGATCCACGCCACCGACGAGGCGCAGTACGCGGCGGCGCTGGCCAGCCGCGAGGCCTACCAGGCGCAGCTGGATGCGGCCGGCTACGGCCCGATCACCACCGAGATCGTGTACCCGGCACCGGCGTACTACTACGCCGAGGACTATCACCAGCAGTACCTGGCGAAGAATCCGAACGGCTACTGCGGTATTGGCGGCACCGGCGTGAGCTGCCCGATCGGGTTGGATGTGGAAGCGCCGCGCTGACGCGCGGTGGTCCGCCTGCGGCGGGCAACGTCAACGGCTGAAAGCCAAAGCCAAAGCCAAAGCCAAAGCCAAAGCCAAAGCGGCTCTGGGTTGCTGCTTGTTGGGTGGGGCGGTGGGGGTTGGCAGGAAGAAGACGCGAAAACCCCGCTGGGGGGGCCGATGGCCCGCCCCCAGGCGCCCACAGGACTGTCCCACCCCACCCCCCACCCCCCCCGCCAGACTCCCCTGG
>NZ_LLXV01000092.1 GCF_001431665.1 Stenotrophomonas beteli
GCGTCCCCCGCAACCGGACCCGCCCCCGCCCTCCCGCGGGAAGCCGCTGTTGCTGTTGCTCTGGCCTCGGCGGGTGCAGGGCGCGGCCCGGCCAGACCCCCTTCAGCATCCATGTCCGAATGTGGCGAGTATCGCCACCCGCACCCGCCTAGACTGGCGCCATGGACACCGCCCTCGCCCTCGACACCGCCGCCTGCGATCGCGCCCGCCAGGCCCGTGACGCACGCTTCGACGGCGTGTTCTTCACTGCCGTGCGCAGCACCGGCATCTATTGCCGCCCGGTGTGCCCTGCACCGCCACCGAAACCGCGCAACATCACCTACTTCCCGACCGCCGCTGCCGCCGCCGCCGCCGGCTACCGACCCTGCCTGCGCTGCCGTCCCGAACTGGCGCCGCAGGCGCAGCAGGCACTGGCCGGACAGACCGTACAGCGCGCACTGGCGCTGATCCAGGGTGGCTTCCTGCAGGAGCAGCCGGTGGCCGATCTTGCAACGAAGCTCGGCCTCAGCGCGCGCCAGTTGCAGCGCCTGTTCGTCGAACATCTCGGCGCGACGCCGGGGCAGATCCATGCCACCCACCGCCTGCTGCTGGCCAAGCAACTGCTGACCGAAACCACGCTGGCGGTGACCGACGTCGCGCTGGCCGCCGGCTACAACAGCCTGCGCCGCTTCAATACCGCGTTCCTGCACGGCTGTGGCATGGCGCCCACCGCACTGCGTCGCCAGCACCCGCCGTTGGCCGCCGACGATGGCTGCCTGGTACTGCGCCTGGCCTACCGGCCGCCACTGGATTTCCCGCGCATGCTGGCCTTCCTGCGCAAGCGCAGCCTGCCCGGTATTGAACTGATCGGCGAAGACAGCTACCAGCGCGTGCTGGGCACGCCGGAGCGCTCCACCCTGCTGCGCGTCACGGCCGACCCGAAGCGCCCGGAGCTGCGCCTGCAACTGGGCGCGGTGGATCCACGCCTGATTCCCGACATCGTGCGCCGGGTACGTCGTGTGTTCGATCTGGATGCCGACCTGCAACAGGTCCATGCCGCCCTGGGCGAGGAACCGCTGCTGGCACGCGGCATCGCCGAACGCCCGGGGCTGCGCGTTCCTGGCGGCTGGGATGGCTTCGAAGTCGGCGTACGCGCCGTGCTCGGCCAGCAGGTCAGCGTCGCCGCCGCCACCACCTTTGCGCGGCGTCTGGTGGATGCGTATGGGGCGCATCTGCCGGGCATGCCGTCGGACTTTGATCGCCAGTTCCCGGCGCCCGAGGTGCTGGCCGAAGCGCCCCTGGAATCGATCGGCCTGCCGCGCAGCCGCGCCGCCACCGTGCGTGCGCTGGCGGCCGCCTGCGCCAGCGGCCAGCTCGACTTCGCGCCCGGCCAGGCGCTGGAAGAGTTCGTTGCCCGCTGCGTGGCGCTGCCCGGCATCGGCCCGTGGACGGCACAGTACATCGCCCTGCGCGGGCTCGGCCAGCCCGATGCGTTCCCGGCCGGCGATCTTGTACTGCAGCAGGTGCTCGGCCACGCGCAGGGCCAGCGCCTGAGCGAACGTGCAACCGAAGCGCGCTCGCAACCGTGGCGCCCGTGGCGCGCCTACGCCGTGCTGCACCTGTGGCACCTGTCCGGCACTTTCGTTGGAGAACCCACATGACCCTGTTGTTCGACCGTTTCGACAGCCCGATCGGCGTGCTGACCATCGCAGGCGATGAGCGCGGCCTTTCGCATGTGCTGTTCCCGGAGAACCGCCACCCCGCGCGCGGGCGTGATGACTGGCATTACGCACCGGAAGCGCTGCCGGAAGCACGCGAGCAGCTGCTGCAGTTCCTGCATGGCGAGCGCAGCAGCTTCGATCTTGAGCTTGCTCCACGCGGCACACCGTTCCAGCTGCGCGTATGGCAGGCGCTGGCACTGATCCCGTTTGGCCAGACCTGGAGTTACCTGCAGCTGGCGCAGCACCTGGGCCAGCCCAGCGCGACCCGCGCGGTGGGCGCGGCCAATGGCCGCAATCCGTTGCCGATCATCCTGCCCTGCCATCGCGTGATCGGCAGCAACGGCGCTCTTACCGGGTTCGGCGGCGGACTGGAAACCAAGGCGGCCCTGCTGCGGCTGGAGCAACGCCAGGCCCCGCTGTTCGCTTGAGCATCGGGGTCAGATCCCTTTTCCCATGGAAAAGGGATCTGACCCCGGACGGTCCTGGCGCATCGTGTCTTGGGCCGGTAATTGCACCGGCTTATCATGCACGGATGACTTCCGTACGCCTGACCTTTTCGCTGGCACTGCTGCTGCCATTGGCCGCCTGTAGCACCGCGCACGCCCCTTCCGCCGCCGTTCTCCCTGCGTCCGTCGCTGCGGCCGCGCCGCCGAAGCTGCTGCTGATCTCCATCGACGGCCTGCGCGCCGACGCGCTCGATCGCGGCCTGACCCCGAACCTGCAGCGACTGATTGACGGCGGCGTGCGTGCACGCTGGATGACGCCGTCCTATCCGTCGCTGACCTTCCCCAACCACTACACCCTCGTCACCGGCCTGCGCCCGGACCACCACGGCATCGTCAACAACAGCATGGACGATGCAGCGCTGGGCCGTTTCGAACTGAGCAACCGCGATGCGGTCACCACCAGTGGCTGGTGGGGTGGTGAACCGATCTGGGTCGGTGCCGAGAACGTCGGTGTGCGCACCGCCACCACCTCGTGGCCGGGTAGCGAATCAGAGATCCGCGGTGTGCGCCCGAGCCAGTGGCGCGTCTATGACGGCCAGGAACCGCTGGAGCAGCGCGCCGGCATCGTGCTGGACTGGCTGGCGCAGACCGACGCCGATGCGCCGCGCCTGACCACGCTGTACATGGAGCACGTGGACAAGGCCGGCCACCACTACGGACCGGATTCGAAGCAGTACGCCGACGCCATCGTGCGTGCCGACCAGATCATCGGCCAGGTGCTGGATGGATTGCAGCAGCGTGGACTGGCATCGACCACCAACGTGATCGTGGTGTCAGACCACGGCATGGCCAGCGTGTCCGACGGCCATGTGATCGCGACCGAATCGATGGTCGACCCGGCCATCGCACGCAATGTCAGCCAGGGCCAGTCGGTGGGTTTCGCGCCGGTCGCGGGCCGCGAAGCAGAGGCCGAACGCGCCCTGCTCGGCCGCCATGCGCACTACGCGTGCTGGAAGAAGGAGAACCTGCCGGCGCGCTGGCACTACGGCACGCATCCGCGGGTTCCGGCCATCGTCTGTGCGATGGATGAAGGCTGGGATGCACTGCATCGCGAGAAGATCGCCAAGCGCGCCAAACAGGACCGCGGCTCGCACGGCTACGACAACGCCCTGCCCTCCATGCGCGCAGTGTTCGTGGCCAGCGGCCCGTCGTTCCGCCAGGGCCTGGTGATTGACGGGTTCGACAACGTGGACGTGTACCCGCTGCTGGCCCACCTGCTGCAGGTACCGGCCGCGCCGAACGACGGCAATCCGGAAACGCTGAAGAAGACACTGCGCTGAGTTCCCGTAGAGGCGAGCCCATGCTCGGCTGCATTGCGCCAGCCGAGCATGGGCTCGGCTCTACAGAAACGGGCATAAAAAAACGCGGCGTCAGGCGCCGCGTTCTTCTTTGGACCGGTCGATTGGCCGGATCAGGCCTTGGCGACGGTCTTCTTCGCCACAGCCTTCTTCGCCGGAGCCTTGGCCACGGTCTTCTTGGCAACCGGAGCGGCGGCGCCTACGGCGACCTTGCTGGCGGTGTGCGAACGGGCGTTGCCGTAGCTGGCGTTGTAGCGCTTGCCCTTGGCGGTCTTGCGGTCACCCTTACCCATGTCTTCAACTCCTCAAATGTGAAATCTGGTTACCCCGTACTGACACGGGTTCGGCGGGGCCGCCTTGCTGGGCGCCCCCGCGCACGATCGAAAATCCTATCACGGAGCGCCTAGTGCGCGCAGCTGGCGTCGTGCACGTGACCGTGGTTGAGGCGCAGGTTGACCAGATGGGCCACACCCACCAGCAGGCCACCGATGGTCATCACCACCGCGTGCGGCACCGCATTGTGGTGCAGCGGGTCATACAGCACCCCGGCCCACAGCGCGACCAGGCCGGGAATCAGGAAGCCCAGCGCACGCAGCGCGCCATGACGGCGATAGCCCCAGACCAGGCTGAACAACCCGAGCAGGGTCACGAACACCACCAGCGCCTGCTCCACCCCATCGCTCAACCAGAACGACAGGCCCAGCGAGGGCGCCGCCGCCAGCACTACGGGAATGACCGCACAGTGCACCGCGCACAGCATC
The DNA here is from genome assembly GCF_001431665.1 of Stenotrophomonas beteli. Classification (GTDB taxonomy): domain Bacteria; phylum Pseudomonadota; class Gammaproteobacteria; order Xanthomonadales; family Xanthomonadaceae; genus Stenotrophomonas; species Stenotrophomonas beteli. The sequence goes on from NZ_LLXV01000092.1 coordinate 4,266, forward strand.
GAACCAGTGGCGCCGAAGCGGTCGAGCAGGTGGCGCAAGCGTGAGGACAGGGACATGACTTCCAGCAGGGTCGGCGAATCGTTATGGAATAATATAACATCCGTTCCCGACCCGCACGGTTTCCCTCCCCCCTGTCCCATCGACGGGATACGTGCGCCCCGTGATTGATACATTGTAACAAAGGACCTGCCCATGCCCGCCCACACCCTGCGGATCAAGCCGCATTCCCTCGCCCTGGCCCTGGCCGCGCTGCTGCCGTCCACGGCCTTTGCTGCCGGCCAGGACACCGCCCATCGTGACCGCCACCTGACCGAGCTGTCATCGGTGCAGGTGACGGCCTCGCCGCTGCAGGGCGACGCCGAGTCGCTGGCCCGCCCGGTCGACGTGCTCGCCGGTGAGCGCCTGGACGAACAGAAGACCGGCACCCTCGGCGATACCGTGGCCAAGCTGCCCGGCGTGCAGAGCACGTTCTTCGGCCCCGGCGTCGGCCGCCCGATCATCCGTGGCCAGGAAGGCCCGCGCGTGGCGGTGCTGTCCAACGGGATGGGCAACATGGATGCATCCACGGTCAGCGCCGACCACGCCACCAGCATCGAACCGTTCCTGGCCGACCAGATCGAAGTACTGAAGGGCCCGGCCACGCTGCTGTTCGGCAGCGGTGCCATCGGTGGTGCGGTCAACGTGGTCGATGGCCGCATCGCGCGCGAACTGCCGGAGCGCCCGCTCAGCGGCCGCGCCGAGCTGCGCGGCAACTCGGTCAACAATGAACGCAGCGGAATGTTCCGCCTCGACGGCGTCAGCGGCAACGTCGTGCTGCACGTCGATGGCCTGGTGCGCAATGGCGACGACTACCGCATTCCCGGTTACGCGGTGATCGACAGCCTTGAAGACCACCACGACGACCATGACCACGATGCGGCCGAGGGCGAAGAGCCGCGTCGCGGCCGCCTGGACAACAGCTCGATCCGCACCCGCGCCGGTGGCGTCGGTGCCACCTGGCTGGGCGAAGGTGGCTACTTCGGCGTATCGGCCAGCACCTACCGCACCAACTATGGCATCCCCAACGGTGCCCACGTGCACGCCGACGGCGACGATCACGGGCATGACCACGATCATGATCATGGCGACGAAGAGGAAGGCGGCGACGAGCATGACGTGCGCATCGACATGGTGCAGAACCGCTTCGAGACCAAGGCCGGCATCTACAACCCGGTTTCGTTCCTGAAGAACATCAACGCGCGTGTGGCCTACACCGACTACGAGCACGTGGAGCTGGAAGCCGGCACTCCGTCCACCCGCTTCACCAACCGCGGCATCGAAGCGCGCCTGGAAGCGGTGCAGCAGCAGATCGGCGGCTGGGACGGCGCCTTCGGCCTGCAGTTCGGCAACAGTGATTTCGGTGCCAAGGGCGAAGAGGCGTTCGTTCCAGATACAGGCACGAAGAACATCGGCCTGTTCGTACTGCAGGAAAAGCAGTTCGGCCCGTTCAAGCTGGAGCTGGGTGGCCGCCACGACCAGGTCAAGCTGGACCCGACCGGTGACTATCGCCGCCGCACCTTCGGTGCCACCAACCTGTCTGCCGCCGGCATCTGGAAGCTCAACGATGCCGTTGACCTGCGTATCGGCGTGGACAGCTCCGAACGTGCACCGACCAACGAAGAGCTGTACGCCGCAGGCGCGCATATCGCCACCCGTTCGCTGGAAATCGGCGACGCCAACCTGAAGACCGAGCGCGGCCAGCGCGTGGAGCTGGGCATCCACACCCACAGCGAGCGCCTGGACTTCTCGGCGTCGGTCTACCAGACCAAGTTCAAGGACTTCATCTACCTGGCCGACACCGGCATCACCGAGGGCCTGCCGGTGCGCACCTGGACCCAGCAGGACGCGGTGTTCCGCGGTGCCGAGGCCGAAGCGCTGGTACACCTGTTCGAGGGTGGCGCCGGTGACTGGGACCTGCGCCTGTTCGGTGACTACGTGAAGGCCAAACTGGATGGCAGCAGCAGCCGCACCCTTGATATTGCTGTGCCGCATGGCGACCACAACCACAACTACAGTGTGGAGCTGGCCAACACCGGCTACCTGCCGCGTATCGCCCCGGCCCGCGTCGGCGCCGACCTGCGCTGGTCGAAGGACGGCTGGCGCGCCTCGGTCGGTGCGGTGCGTTACAGCCGCCAGAAGGACGTCGCCCAGAACGAAGCACCGAGCGACGGCTACACCCTGGTCGACGCGCACCTGGCCTACCGCTGGGATCGCAACGCCAGCAACAGCTACGAGGTGTTCCTGGATGGCAGCAACCTGACCAACCGCGAAGTACGGCCGCACACCTCGCTGCTGCGCGACTACTCGCCGCTGCCGGGCCGTGGTGTCGCATTCGGCATCCGCGCGTTCTTCTGACCGCGAACGGCGGGGTCGGATCCCCTTTCCACAGGAAAGGGCTCTGACTCCACACCATCCAACGGGGGCCTTCGGGCCCCCGTTTTTGTTTCACCCGCAGCCCATCACGCAGGCATCACAAAGATGTGCGTAGGACAACAACCGGACAATCCCGTCACTCAATGTCTCGCCAATCGGACACTTTTGTCCGAAAATAATTCCATGACTGCCCAACGTGCCGATGCTGCTGCCCGCCGTGCCCTCATCCTCGATGCCGCCGATCATGTCTTCGGCCAACATGGCGTCACTGCCCCGCTGGATCTCGTGGTCGAACGCGCCCAGGTGGGCCGCGCGACCCTGTACCGCAACTTCCCCGACCGCACCGCGCTGATCCAGGCGCTGCTGCAGCGCACGGTCGACCGCATCCGGCGCCAGGTCGAACAGCTTGGCGACCGCGACGACGCCCTGTTCGAGGTGTTCGAGGGCATGGCCCAGCGCATCATCGACTCGCCGGCACTGGCCGATTACTGGCGTGCGGTGGATTCGGACGTGCCGGCCATGCGCACCGCGCGCGAAACCGTGCGCGACCTGCTGGAAGCACCGATCGAGCGCGCCAAGGCCGCCGGCCTGTGCCGTGCCGACCTGGAGAAGACGGACATTTCACTGATCTCGGGCATGCTGGGCGCGGCCCTGCGCGGCAAGACCCGCGACGAGCGCGCCCACCTGGCCGGGCGCGCCCTGCAGCTGCTGCGCGGGGGTCTCCAGGGAGCTGCCAGCGAGGCCCGTTGATGGTCCAGCCGTATCTGAAGCCGGTTCCGGATTGGGAGGAGCACGAGAAGCCGACCATGCCCGGCTCGGCGTCGATGCCCTGGCACCCGCCGCATCGGCGCGCGGCCTATGCGCTGGTATCGCTGCTGGTGGCGATCACCGGCGGCCTCGGCAATGCGCTGGTTACTGCCAACCTGCCCTTCCTGCAGGGCCAGCTGGCACTGACCCCCACCCAGGGCAGCTGGCTGGTGGCCGCGTATGCAATGGTCAACGTCACGGCCAACCTGCTGGCCTTCAAGTTCCGCCAGCAGTACGGCATCCGCCTGTTCGCCGAGATCGGGCTGGGCCTGTACGCAGCGCTGGCGGTGCTGCACCTGTTCGTCGGCAGCTTCGAGACCACGATGCTGACCCGTGCCGCCAGCGGCTTCGCGGGTGCGGCCTGTTCGACACTGGGCACGCTGTACATGCTGCAGGCGCTGCCGCGCCGCTTTACCGGCAATCTGCTGGTGGTCGGCGTCGGCCTTTCGCAGCTGGCGGTGCCGATCGCCTGGATCGTTTCACCAGGCCTGGTCGATACTGGCCAATGGCATCAGCTCTACTCATTCGAAGCCGGGCTGGCACTGTGCGCGTTCGCGGCAGTGGTGGTGCTGAAGCTGCCGCCCGGCATCCAGGTGAAAGCCTTCGAGCCACTGGACTTCCTCACGTTCGCCCTGCTTGCGCCGGCGGTCGCGCTGCTGGTGATCGTACTGGCGCAGGGCTACACGCGCTGGTGGCTCAACACACCGTGGCTGGGCTGGGCGCTGGTCGCCTCGATCGTGCTGTCCACCACCGCCTTCATCATCGAACACTACCGGCGCAATCCGCTGCTGCAGATCCGCTGGCTGTCGAAGCTGCCGGTCCTGCACTTCATCGTTGGCGCGTTCCTGATCCGCTTCCTCACCACTGAGCAGTCCTACGGCGTGGTCAACCTGATGCGCACGCTGGGCATGGGGCCTGACCAGATGCGCCCGCTGTTTGTGGTGATCCTGGCCGGCGTGATCGTGGGCATTGCCGGCGCCTCGCTGACCTTCGGCCCGAAGCGACTGATCGCCCAGCTGCTGATGGCGATCCTGCTGCTGGGCGCCGCCGCGTTCTTCGACCAGCACCGCACCAGCATGGATCGGCCACACGACTTCTACGCCAGCCAGTTCCTGGCCTCGGTCGGTGCCGGCATGTTCATGGGCCCGCTGATCATGCTCGGCATTTCCGCCGCGCTGAAACAGGGCGTGGATCACATGATCACCTTCCTGGTGACGCTGTCGATCACGCAGACGCTGGGTGGCCTGGCCGGTTCGGCGGTGCTGGGTACCTTCCAGCTGCATCGCGAGCAGTTGTACTCCAGCGCATTGACCAGCCAGCTCGATCCAGCCGATCCGGTGGTGGCGCAGCGCCTGCGCATCCAGCAGCAGCTGTACGCCGCCCAGATCACCGACCCGGTGCTGCGCAGTGCACAGGGCAGCGCACAGCTGGCGCAGACCACGCGCCGCGAAGCCAACGTGCGCGGCTTCAACGATGTGTTCACCCTGAGCGGCTGGCTGGCGATCGGCTTCCTGTGCTGGTTGCTGCTGCTGTCGCTGCGCACCGCCGTGCTCAAGCAATGGCGCAAGCGCCATCCCGCGTCCCCCACTCCCCCCACTGCGGCCACGCCAGCCGCTCAGGGTGAACA
>NZ_LLXV01000093.1 GCF_001431665.1 Stenotrophomonas beteli
CGGAGGACGCGCTCGAGCGCGGCGACATCGTCGAAGCTGCGGTTCTCGGGCGGCGCCCAACGATCCACTTGGGCCAGCAGGCCTCAGCGCTCGAACGGCGGGGAGTGGAGACCGATGTCGGGAAGGTTCTGGCCAACATCGTTGCGGAAAACCAGGGTGCTGTGCATCAGGCAGCGATACGGTTTGAGAGGGCAGCGACGGATACAGATCGTGCCCGCGGACATGCATCGATCCCGCCGAACCGTGTCGAGCTGGGGGCGAAATCGGGTGAAAGCTACATCGAGGACGTAAAGGGATTCGGTCGGCGAGGAGTTCTGGCCATTCGCACTCTTCCCGATGCATCCGAACCATCGCTGCGATCCCTGATGGAGAGCGCGTGGGGACTTTGGCGTGACGTGGTGGCGGCCGGTCTCGAGGGCGCGCTTCGGTCCACGCGCCTGCTTCTAGGTCGTCTGGACTTGGCCGTTAGCAACGGGAGCGTGGCGACAAGGGTGCGCAAGGATATCCACCGAGCGCTAAGGGGATTGGCCGCAGTGAGGCGACGAGCGACGGAGTGGCTGCGACGGGTGGAGGCAGAACGACGGGCTGCATCGCTTCTGACGCGCGCGGAGCGGTCGTTGGAGGACTTCATCGAACAGCAGCCCCGGCCGACAGGCGCTGCACTGGTGGCTTGGGCCCGGCGTCGCGGACGTCGCTTGGCCGCAATCGAGCAGCGTTTGGATGCCCTGAGAAAAGCTCGTACAAAGATCGAGGACGGTCAGGAAGAGGCCTGTGCGAATCAGCTGTCAGCCGCCGTGGCAGAGTTGGAAGCCGGCAGCAGGGTAGCCCTGGATCAGTTGGGGGATCCGCTTCACGAAACGGGAGACCCCGCAAAGCTGACTGTATCCATGCCGCAGGCCACGCCTCGGCCAAGGCTTCACTGACAGCAATGAAGAGCCCCCGCTGTGGCGGGGGGCTTGGGAAGTTCAATGAAGCGTTGGCCGTTTGGTCGTTGGCGGCTTGGCCGAGGGCCTGATTCCCCGCCGATCAGCGAGCAGTTGATCCAAGGGAGCCAGATCCTCTTTTACCTCGACGCGTTCCTTGGTTGTAGGAGCGGGCCGTGGCTGAAGTCTAGGCCTGTCATGAACGAGGTCGACTGGGTTTCCGCCTGCGCGCTGGCGCAAAACCTCGGCGGCGACCTCCAAGGCCACTCGAACATCTTCTGAGCGCTCTTGCTGAGTACGCTGGGCCGCTCGTTCGATGGTGCCGCTTAGAACCAGCGCAGCGATTCGGGTTTGTGGGTCAGTCATGGTTCCTCCGTCGTTGGTGTGTGCCCGTCGTCGGTCAACTGAGCATCGATGGGTTGGATCGGACTTTTTCCTGCAGACATGCCCAAGATGCGCTCCGAGAGCTCCAGAGCGATTTGAATGTCGCCCACGCGCTCTTCGCGAGTGCGATGGACGGTGGGGTTGAAGGTACCGCTCAGAAGTTGCGCGGCGATTTGGGTTCGTGGATCTAGCAATGTGCGTCCTCGGTTGGTGTGTACTCGTAGCCAACCAGTTAAGTGAAAATTATCAAGGGCACTCAGCAGGGAATTGCGCACACAATTGCTACTTAGTCGAAAAGAACTCGCTGGTTCGGGACAGCCCCTTGAAAGTCCCTCCGCCCTAGAGCAAATGATCTGTGCCGTTCCGGAACTGGCCCAGTTGGACACGCAAACTGCAGAGGCGTTCGGTGTCGTCCGGGCCCGTTCGATGGACCGGGCGAGGTTACGGCGAGTCAAGGGCGGTGGCGCAGGACGGTGCGGGACTTCTGTGCCGACAAAGCCTGTATAGAGCGGGCTTATCAAGCGCGATTGGCCGAGTTGAACTAATCACCAAGGAAGCTATGTCTGCTCGTAACTGCTCAGGGCAAGGGCCGGAGCCTTCCATTCACGACCAGATCAAGAACGCCACTCGCGACGTCGGTCGCGGCTGTAATCCACTGGTTGTCATCGCCAGGGAATGCCTCTTCAAGCGGATCTTCTTTCCCCCCGTGAAAGAGGTTGTTGCGAACCCTGCGGGCGGCTTGCATCAGCGCCCTCGGGTCTGACGCACTCAAGGCTTTGGCCCGGAAGGCGGTGATGTTGTGGCCGCCGTGCACCGTCACCACCTGAACCATGGGACGATCCCGGTTCCCGCCCAGAATCTTCTGCTTGGTCGAGTCAGATACGGCCAACGTGAGCAGCTCTGGTTGCATCGCTTCGAGTGCAGCGTCGACGGCTTGCCAATTCACGCTGGCGGATCCATTTGAGTAGGCGCCGGTGAATCCGGGGACTCGTTTCAGTGCAAACTCGAGGGCGCCGAACGCTCGGAGCAGGCGAAAGGCACGCAGTGCAGAGGCAGGCATGTTGGACCCATTCTATTGGTCTACTTGGCATCGCCGGCAGGGCTGGGCGCAAGCCCAACCGACCAGTTACCGCCCGGTTCCTGCTGTGGTGAGAGCAGGTCGTAGGTCTTCACCATATTCAGCAGCCCAGAGTGGCCGTATGCATTCGGGGTAAACGATGGGTTGGTTCGTCGCAAGTATTGCCCCAGTGCGCCCAGCCCCACTTTTCCCTCGGAGGTCTCGCCTGCAAGCAAGGCCACCGCATCCACCAAGAACCTAGGCCGACGTTTGGGGAGGGGGCGCTCCACTTTGCCGGGGGCTGTGCTCGCTGATTCGTTGAGACCAGTGGTGTCACGTGTCCCAGCAGCCGAAACGCTCTCCCAGAGGAAAAATTGGTCACATGCGTTGCGCAGGGCGAGTGGTGTCTTGGCCTCGCCAACAATGCAAACGGTTGCGCCGCGCTCGCGGAGTTTTCGGCAGAGATAGGCAAAGTCGGAGTCGCTGGTGACCAGGCAGAACGTATCCGCCCTGCCGTCGAACATCGCCTCTTGGGCGTCCAAAGCCAGAGCGATGTCTGATGTGTTCTTTCCCGCAGCGTACTGATACTGAAGGCAGGGCGTGAACGCCTGTTGGACCATCACTTCCTGCCAGCGGTTGGCGAGGGTGGCATGGTTTCCATAGCCCCGACGTAGCACTACTCGACCGAACTGAGCCCCCATCAAGAGCGCATGGTCGACGATCTCAGGACTGACGTTGTCGCAGTCCACCAGAACAGCGACCTTGCAGTCTTGGGGAGCACTTCCGTTTGCCATAGGTTTGCTTGGGTTCCGTTCTTCCAGGATCTGCTCTCGCATCGTCCGCGGGTTCAACGGGAAGCTTGGTAAGCAGTCCCTAAGAACATCTTACACGCAGGGCCTGGAAGATATGGATCAGCATCTTGCATAATTGTATTTTCCATGATAGCGCTTAGTTGACAATTTAAGCCTCATAAGCCACACTAGCCACTCTGGGTGCTTTGGAGGTCGTCATGTCTCAAGCCAAACAACGCAGGGCCAAAGCGGCGATTCCGCAGATGCAGGCCCATAGTTTTGAATGGACGATTCCCTATCATGAGTTGAATGAGGGGCTGGAAGAGCTTGATGTGATGGAAGACATAGCGGCGCATGCGTTTGAGGCATGGAGGCCAGGGAAGGTGGGTATCTATGAAGAGCTAGGTGAGCTTTTTAAGGCCCATGACGCTGCGTCTTTCAATCATTTTCTCCCTGCTGGGTTCGCTCTTCCCGTGAAGGGCTTAGTGTCTCCGCATCTTTTCCGCCACGGGCAGGCGCGTGAGAGCGCCCTCGCGATGGCGATCAAGCACAGCGAAGAGAGTCATGCGGATGCATTGGCGAGGGCTGGAATGAGCGCCGAGGCCGTGAGAATCATGCGCTCATGGCTGGAGACGGTGAGAGTTGGAAATCTGCTGCAATCGGAACTTCAGGTCACTAGGATGGCCGTGTTGTCGAAGTCCGAGCAATCGCAGGCAGAATCTGTTCCAATGTTTGATCACGATCCGAACGAGACGCTTGGTGTTGCCGAGTTCTCGAAGCTGCTCGGTGTTAGCGCGGAAACGGTCCGGCGTCGCGAAGGTGAGGGGAAGGTCATTGCGTTCCTTGGCTCTCACCGAAAGAGGGGCAGGGCTTATCCTGTGTTTCAGACGTGGGCGGGCATTTCCGGCGAGCCGTTGGTTGAAGTGCTTTCGCATCTATCAGGCAGTGGCGCGGAGGCCTTTGCATTCTTCACTGGGATCAATGAATCACTGGCAGGACTGACACCGATTGAAGTGCTCTTGGGCAAGCTGACCAGTGCGCGGGATGTCGCTGCAGGGCAGTGGTTGTTGGCGCAAGACGGCAGCAAGCGTCGTGCTGCGGTTGTCGCGGCTGCGGATGTCCACTCCCAATACTAAGCGAGGGATCGCGTGATTGATGCTAGTGACTTGGAAGTCGTCCTGCTTGATCCCCAGAATGACCTCGTTCGCCTCTTTCGACACGACGGCGCACATCTCGAGCCGCCGGAGGAGAAGTATCGGAATGCTCGGGTGGATCCTCCCGACGGGCATAAGGGCGACTATGCTGTGCTGTACCTGGGGAAAAACATTCCAACCGTTGCAGTGGAGTGCCACATTCTCTCTGAGAATCCATCCGGGAACTACCAGTGGCTGCGTCGTCGTGCCGAGAGTTACAAGGTCGCGCGCTATCGTTCAGAGCGGCCCTCCCTTTTCCTTCGAATCGATGGTCGGAACCGAAAGTATCTGGGTCTGGACGGAAGAGACGTTGCGTTCAAGCGATATGCCCCCTATCAAGCGATGGGCTTGGAACTGTTTCAACGTTTTGGGCAGACGGTTCATGGGCTTACCTGGTCCTCGTTCCATCGAAACCAACCAGGCGAAGTTTTTGCCTTGTGGCACCATCATAAAGATACGATCGGCCTGACCGTGACGTCCAAGGAACCTTTCGGTTCGTTGGCGTCCGACGCCGAGTGGAGCTCCTTCTTGACTGCAAATCCAACCATAGAAGAGCTTGCGTAAAGGGTTGCGCTGAGAGCAGTGGAGTCGTCCATGACGACATGTCTCTGCGTTTTAAAGAGACATGCCTGGTCGATTGATTGGTCAGCGCTAATGATTGCGAGCGCGGCGCGGCGCAGTGATTAAGGCTTGGGTGAACCATCTGGCCGTCGACGAAAGTCCGACACCCATTAAATGAAGGCATTGGGTGTAGTTCGAACACTACGTTGAACGTGTTCTCCTTGCACTGGGAAGCCGCTACATGAATAGACGATATGGATAGCTGTTCCCGGGAAGGTCCTTAACATTGGAGATGGTCCTGGCGAGCTTCTGGGAGTAGCGGATGCTGACGGGCACTGGGTCGTAGAGTGCGTCGTTGTTCCAGTCCATCTTGGTCAGCGCCAGTGTTTCGTGGGCGATCGTTTCCAGCGGTCCGCTACCCGCGTGACGGGTCAGTAGAAGTGGGCGGGGGATGCTCTTCCCGCCTTGGTAGTAGTCTGATTTGCTTGAAACGTCCGAAACATTGCCCGCAGCCCAAAGAAGAGCGGACGTGCCCGACCGGGGGATGAAGGTGCCGCGGGGGACTGGATATCTCGCTGGCTGGGTGCGCGCGGTACCAGCAGAGGATTTGACCAGCCATACTCCCCGCCAAGTCGGTCTGGAGCTGATCTCAATGCATTCCACCTCGGGGACGGCGGTCAAGGCGTCGCGAGCGCCAAGAACCTCGTCTTTCTTGAAGGCATTGCTTTTGTGAATGACCATTCGCCGAGGAAGAATGCCTCCATTGCGCTGTTGGTAGATCGATAGACTGCGGGCAATGACCGCTCGCATGTCTTCTCGTGACAAGAATGGATTTCTTCGTGCTTCGCGCACGTCCTCGACTGGATCTTTGGCCTCGAATGCCACGAACTGCATGCCGCCCCCGTCCATGTCGAACACCTGCGAGCAGCAGGTGACAAAGTGGGTTTCGTCGTTGACCTTCTTCAGCGCATATGCCAAACCAATGTAGGCAGTATCCGCGGGCACTCCCGCCAGAGGGGCGAGCTTCCAAGGAATGCCGCCGGCTTTGACATAGAGCGCGATCGACAGCCTCCAAGCCAGCTGAGCCTTGTTGGAGAAGCTGAAGGTCCGGTCGTTGATCACTTGGGTTGGGATGCCGTGCTTTGCTCCCAGTGCCTTGAGGACATCGTGCGCGTCGAATCCGTCTCCCGACGTATAAGGAAGCCACGCCTCTGGGAGATGGACTAGAACCACGTCAAACTGTTCGTGTCTTGTGCTTAGTTGCGAGAGAGCTGCGTCGAAGGCGGCCACCAGGCGATGCTGAAGCGGGCCAGATCCTGGAAGATCGTTGATGGAGTCGGGCCAACGGATGTGGTTGGCCTTGTCCGAGGAAGCCAAGTCCACGCCGAATACGCTGGCGAAACCGGGAAAATCTGGGGCGTAGCCGCTTCTATCGCTAGCCCCATGTCGCTCTTTCAGCGATGCCATAAGTGCGCCCCGAGTCCAAAACGCACTTGCTGGGCCCACTGTGGCGATGCGAACGGTGGGCGTGAACTGGCTGAATGTCTGGGACGAGAAGGGGCCGTAGTGCGCCAGCCCGCGAAGGGGGTGGACGTCTCGCCCCCCAGAGTGCGCAGGAGAAAAGGCCAGCTCCGGTTCCGAAAGCAAGGACAGCGGCGGTAGCTGCGAGCGAGAAACATCTACCATCACTGCCTCCGGTCAAAGTATTTGTCGTGATGTCCAGGACGACTGAAGCCGGTGAGCGGTGAAATGCGAAAAGCTGCATCCACTCCCTCTTGATCATCTATTCCGAACGCGTGAAAGGTGACGCCGTGTGGGGAGGTGAGCAAGCTCGCCCACGCGTCGATGATGTTGGCCCAAGCACCGTTGTACTTGGTCGCCCAGCGCTCTCGTCTCCAGTCAGCGGTCGGATCTGGCCTGCGCTGCGTCGACCAGCCCAGCGGGTCGCCTTGGGCCGTGTCAGAAGGAGCCAGCCGCTCATCTTGCGGTGCTTCTACGGCAGTGTAGGGATCAAACCCGCACCACCAGCGTCCCTCAATCTCTTCCAGCCGAACCGAGATGGCTTCGTTGTAGCTGCGACCGAACTTATTCCCCGTGAGCTCGCTTCCATAGGCCGCCTTGAGCTTGGATAGTTGGCGTTCGCGGCGATGTCGCTGCTCGTCTGTTTCGTTGCCCCTTGCGCTGGCAACCATAAGCGAGTGCCCGGAACGCTTAAGTCTCGGAATCAACGGTCGTCGCCGAGCCAATGCGCGAAGGAGGGCATCGTAGATGAGGCCTAGAGCCCAGCTGTCTTGGACGGGGTCCAGCGTCCAATGCCCGTTTAGCACTGGTTTCAGACTGTGCAATGAAGCGAGGATTTCTGCGTCTTTGCCGAAGGCTGCGAGCTCATTCCCAACCATTGCCACCGCCGACCGGCACTTCGTGGCCTTGAGCATTTCCCGCACCTCAACGATGGAGGATGGGCGGCCCAAGGCTACTCTTCTTGCCGTTATGGGGAGACTTTCAACCAGCAATGCGGAGAGGCGCAGCACGGGGAACTTCCGTGCTTCCGCCGTGCGCACCGGGATGGGAGCTGCGAGCTGGGTCGGCTGGAACGACAGGACATGGTCCAGCACCGGGCTTGGAAGGCCGATTTGGTTGAGCAGATCGCCGGCCAACTCGTCGAACGTCGCGGACTCGATGATGAAGACGCTGACTCCCGCAGACACAGCCTTCTGCAAAAAATCATTCACAGCCGGCAGGAGCTTGGAGCGGGAAGACGCACACCAGTAGAGGCCGCTTGGGAAGGGGTTCTCGTAGGCCAGGACCGACTCAAGCGCCTCCATCACGGAGGAATCGCGTCCGCTGTAGCCGACTACGACCAGACCGAACCGCTTGCAGGCTTCAACCATAGCCCGGCGCAGATCATGGTCTTGGGAAGCCAGTTCGCTCGTGGTGTTCTTCAGGGATGTTGAACGGTAGTCGCCATGAAGCTTGGCGATGAGCGGCCAGTCTGACTCATCCAGGCAGCGCGTAGCCAGGTGTGCAGAGTCTAGAGTCGCCACCGTAGGCTTGCTCGCGGCTCCTGGGGGCATTAGGGATGCCGCCAGCAGGCTGGATTCTTCAATCAGAGGATCAAAGTTGGTCGTGAAGACGCAGGGAGCCTTTGAGGCGCTTATCAGACCGGCCAGCATGCGGTGCCCAAAGCAGGGGGTGCCCTTGCTGATGGCGTCAGCGATGTATTGGCGACGATGGGTCTCTTGCGGATAAATCGCCTCGAACGCGGCCGCATACTCGGTCGGATCGTTAGGAGGCGGAAGGAGCGGGGTGCGAGAGAAGAACTCGTCAATGCGCTGAACCCACAGCGGATCGCTCGGATCAACGTTTCGGCGAGGGAACCGGGTCTCTTGGCAATAGAGCCTGGCTTTGAAGTCCAGGATCATGTCGTAGCCGGTCGGGATGCCAGAGGCCGCAGAAGCGCCGGCACCGAGAAGCCACGCGTGAAGCTCGGGTCGGAGGGCAAAGGTTGTAGCGAACTTAGATGCAGAAATAACCTGGATGGATTTCGTCATCAGGCAGCTGTTGAGTGGCCAGGTGAATGGGACAACCCAATCCTACTACCGCTCGTGTCTCATCTCCTTAGACTCCGAGATTGGAATCGATTCCAATCAACAAAAATGGGTCGGGCTTGCTGCAGGGGGCTTGTTGCGACGGTGTTGCGTTTTGAGCGGTGTTCCGCCGCCAACGGGCCAGAGTCATTGCTGCAGAAGGCTTTGCTTGCATATGATTCCGATGAATCCATCATGCTTCATCAGTGGGGTGTGTTCGGCGGACTTGTCTTTGGACATGGGACTCGTGGATCGGGGCATCCGGCCGCGCCGGAAGGCTGCGGCGGCGGAGCAGGGACAGGGCCGTCCATGGTAACTGCTGGGGCACCCGGCTGCCGGTGCCGATGCTGGGCTGCAGGGCGCATCAGGCCGCTGCCCGCGTGATCTGCCGATGGCGGGCGGGACCCTTCATGGCCATCGCGGACAGTGCCTTCGAGGCCCCATCCACATGCTGGGCGAAGGCGCGCCGGGGATTTCCGGTATCCGCGCCCGAGCATATTCTTCGATATTATGAATGTGGGTATATGACATATTTTCCAGGTCGCTCCTCACAGTTTCGGATGGTGCGGAAGGTATATGCGGAAAATATCTTAAAGTTTCTCCCGATCACGCCGCCATCGATCGTACGGCCATGATCAAGGGAATTGAGATGCTCGCTTTACGCAACCTCCGTGTGGGTTCCCGGCTGGGTGCCGGGTTTGGTCTGTTGCTCCTGTTCATCCTGGCCATCGTCGGCCTGGTGCTGTACGGGAATCACCTCAAGTCCGCCCAGTTCGAAAAGGTGGTGGACGTGAACATGGTGAAGATGCGGCTGTTGAACGACATGCTGGATACCAACAACGCGATGCTGATGCACCGGCGGTTGATGGTAATCAAGCGCGGCGAGGATTTCGACAAGGATTATCAGCAGGCCCTGCAGCTGTCGCGTACCTACGAGGGTATCTGGGCGCGTTACGTCAAAATTCCGCGAGACGCCACAGGCGATGCGCTGGTCGCGAAAATCGAGGCGGCGCGCAAGGCCACCGAGATTTCCACCGGGCAGCTGCATGCACGCATGAAGGCCGGTGATTTCGACGGCGCGGCCCGGGAACTTCTGGCCGAGCATGGTCTGGCGAGCGCCTGGAACCAATCCATTTCCGCGCTGCTGCGCCACCAGGAATCACTGACCGCGCGCAGCCGCGAAGAATATCGCGCCACCGAGGCCTGGACTGGCACGTTGTCGGTGGTATTTGGCGTACTGAGCCTGCTGTTGGGGTCATTGGCGGCATGGGCGATCACCCGCAGCCTGACCCGGCCGCTGGCGGGGGCGGTGAAGCTGGCTGACGGTATCGCCAGCGGACGCCTGGACAGTGCCATCGACGCCTCCGGCAACGACGAGGTGACCCAGTTGCTGAAATCGATGCAGCGCATGCAGGCCCAGGTGCAGGCGGTGATGGCGGCACAGGGCGAGCTGGCCCGCCAGCATGACGCGGGAAGCCTCAGCTATCGCATGGACGAGCGCGCGTTCCCGGGTGACTACGGACGCATGGTGCACGAGACCAATGCACTGGTGGGCGCGCACGTACAGGTGCAGAACCGGCTGATCGAAGTGATGAAGCATTACGCGCGCGGTGACCTGTCGGTGGACATGGATCCGTTGCCGGGCGAGAAGGCGGCAATCACCCAGGCCATGGACGAGACCAAGCGCAGCCTGTCGGCGATCAATGGCGAGATCCGCCGACTGGCGACAGCTGCGGCTGCGGGCGATTTCAGCCAGCGCGGCGATGAAGCGCGCTTCTCCTACGAGTTTGGTGACATGGTGTCCGGGCTGAACCGGCTGATGCAGACCACCGACGAGAACCTGGTGCAGGTGTCCAGCCTGCTGCAGGCGATTTCGCGCGGCGACCTGACCGTGCGCATGGAAGGTGATTTCCATGGCGTGTTCGCGCGCATGCGGGACGACTGCAACGCCACCGTCGATCAGCTCAAGCAGATCGTCGGGCGCATCCAGTCCAGTGCGTCGAGCATCACCCTGGCCGCCGGCGAGATCGCCGCGGGCAATACCGATCTGTCGCGGCGTACCGAGCAGCAGGCGGCCAACCTGGAAGAGACCGCCGCATCGATGGAAGAGCTGACGTCCACCGTCAAGCAGAACGCCGAGCACGCGCGGCAGGCCAACCAGCTGGCGATCGGCGCGCATGGCGTGGCGACACAGGGTGGCGATGTGGTTGGCCAGGTGGTGACCACGATGTCCGCCATCGAAGCCTCCTCGAAGAAGATCGCCGAGATCATCAGTGTGATCGATGGCATCGCCTTCCAGACCAATATCCTGGCGCTCAACGCGGCGGTGGAAGCCGCGCGCGCCGGCGAGCAGGGCCGTGGCTTTGCGGTGGTCGCCAGCGAAGTGCGCACGCTGGCGCAGCGTTCGGCGGGTGCGGCCAAGGAGATCAAGGGCCTGATCGAGGATTCGGTGGGCAAGGTGGCCGATGGGTCGGTGCTGGTGCGTCAGGCGGGCACCACCATGGGCCAGATCGTGGCCTCGGTGCAACGCGTGACCGACATCATGGCCGACATTTCCGCGGCCTCGCAGGAGCAGAGTTCGGGCATCGAGCAGGTCAACCAGGCGGTGGTGCAGATGGATGAGACCACGCAGCAGAATGCGGCGCTGGTGGAAGAAGCCAGTGCCGCCGCACGCTCGATGGCCGAGCAGGCCAACCTGCTGTCCGAGGCCGTGGCCGTGTTCCGTACCGGCGCAGTCGCTGCGGCCACATCGGTTCCGCGCGCGCTTGCCGCAGTGGCAGCCTCGGTCGCGCCGGTGCGGCGGCCGGCGGCGCTTTCGCCACGCATCGAGCAGACGTTGGCCGCCAATGCGGGTGGCTGGGAAGAGTTCTAGCAGTAGCGCATGCCGGCAGGGAGACGGCACCCATCGCGATGGCTGATCGCGGTGGGCGCACCTTTGTTCCTGAACGCGCGATGGCCGACCAGGTGGCGGACACGCGCATTTCACTTCCGGTTGCCAACCGCGGGAGGACACTTGCGCCATACCGGAACTCAGGAGATGGCCATGAAGACCTCGACCCGATTGCTTGTGCTGGGCACCCTGCTGGCGGCTTCGTCGGTGGCCGGCGCGCAGACCTATGGTCCGCGCGATGAGGGCCGCCGATTCAACGATGGCAGCCGCGTGGTCTGCAAGAACGTGGAAGTGCAGCGCAACTCGCGCGATCCGAACCGCATCGCCGGCACCGCGACCGGTGCGGTGATTGGCGGCCTGCTCGGCAACCAGGTCGGTGGCGGCAACGGCAAGAAGCTCGCCACCGTGGCCGGCGCCGTGGCCGGTGGTGCGGCTGGCCGGCAGATCCAGGGCAACAGCCAGCAGAAGAACGGCGATCGCGTGGTCGAACGCCGCTGCGAGCGCGTCTACCGTTGATCGATCGCCAACAGCGCCCTGTCCACATCGCGGTCCTCGAACGCCGGCCCAGCGCCGGCGTTCTTCGTTGCAGGAGAAGGGGACGGAGGGAATTAAG
>NZ_LLXV01000094.1 GCF_001431665.1 Stenotrophomonas beteli
TGCTGCTGGCCCGCCTGCGCGCCCTGCTGCGCCGCCGCCATGGCAGCAGCAACACCGGCACGCCCAGCCGGCTGATGCACGGGCAACTGCTGATCGATCGCATGCAGCGCGAAGTGCACCTGCACGGCGCGGCGGTGGAGGTAGGTACCACCGAGTTCGAGATCCTGTGGCTGCTGGCCAGCCAGCCGGGGCAGATCCTGTCACGCGACCAGATCCTGCAGGCGGTGCGCGGCATCGGCTTCGACGGCCTGGACCGCAGCGTCGACGTCTGCATCGGCAAGCTGCGGCGCAAGCTCGGTGATGATGCGCGCGAACCGCGGCGGATCAAAACCGTATGGGGCCGTGGCTACCAGTTCAATCCGTCGGCTTGGACGGCATGAAGCGGCTGTTCCTGTGGTTGTGGTTTATCACGGGTGCCTGCTTCCTGGTGTCGGTGTTCTTCCTCAACCACATCCTGGACGGCATCTACACGCCCGTGCAGGATCGCGTCTTCGTCCAGCAGGTGCGTGGTCAGGTGTACGCGCTGCGCAGTGGCCTTGCCGGCCTGGATGCCGACCAGCAGCGTGAGCGCCTGCAGCAGTGGCAGCCCCACTACGGCATCGCCCTGTCCCTGCTCGGCAAACCTCCCGCACTCGACGCGCAGGAACAGGCGGCCGTGAAGGCCGATGGCTTCATCGTGCGCGAGCAGTACCAGCAGGTGCTGCTGCCCATCGACGGCATCGGCGGCCGCTGGCTGCACCTGCGCCTGCCCGGCGCGGTGCAGATGACGACGTACATGACCATCGCGGCCTATCTCAGCATCCTGCTGCTGGTCGGTGCCTGCCTGTATGCCTGGGTGCGCCTGCTGTGGCGCGACCTCGAAGCGTTGCGCCTGCATGCCGACCGCATCGGTGCCGGTGATCTGCAGGCGCGCGCGCAGGTTTCGCCACGCTCGCAGATCCGGGTCATTGTCGACCACTCCAACCGCATGGCCGCGCGCGTGGCCGAGCTGGTGCAGCGCCAGCGCGACCTCACCCATGCCATTTCGCACGAACTGCGCACCCCCATCGCGCGCGTCGCCTTCGGCCTGGACCTGATGCAGGACAGCGACGATCGCGAACGCCGGGCACGGCTGGCACAGGGGCTGCACGGCGACCTGGCCGAACTCAACCGGCTGGTCAGTGAACTGCTGGCCTACGAACGGCTGGAGCATCCCAGCGAGGGCGAGCCGATGCAGCGGATTGAAGCCGACGACTGGCTGCAGGCCTGCATGGCCGATGCGCGCCGTGATGCCGAACGTGCCGGCCTGGGGCTGCGCGTGCAGCCCAGTGCACTGCCGCGGGTGGAGGCCGAGCCACGCCTGCTGCAGCTGGCATTGAGCAACCTGGTCGGCAATGCGCTGCGCCATGCGCGCTCGCAGGTGGAAGTGTCGCTGGTGGGTGTGGGCGGACGCGCCTGCCTGCGCGTGGACGATGACGGCCCCGGCATCGCCGAAGCGGATCGCGAGAAGGTGATGCGCCCATTCACCCGCCTGGACAACAGCCGCAGCCGCGATACCGGTGGCTTCGGGCTGGGCCTGGCCATCGTCAGACGCATTGCCGTCCGCCACGGCGGCGAGCTGCGCATCGGCCGCGCCACGCTGGGCGGCGCGCGCCTGGAAATGCACTGGCCGCTGGCTGCCAGCTGAACGCCCACGGGCGCGATTACAGTTGCTTACAACTCCCGCACAACTGCGGACGGATCGGTCGCCGGCGTATCGCCACGCTGGCAACCCTGCGGCACGCGCCGGATGCGCGCGCTGCTTTCCTCCCATTGCCGAGAGTTTCCATGTCCCAGCTTCGCCGTTCCCCCACCCTGCTCTGCCTGGCCCTGCTGCCGTTGTTTGCCGCGCCGATTGCCCACGCCAAGGATGACCACTGGACCTTCGAAGTCGCCGCCGGCGCCGGTGCGACCCCACGCTACAGTGGCAGCAAGGAGTACCAGGCGTCGCCCATGCTGTCCTTCGATGTCACCTCGCCGGGTGGCTGGTTTCTGGGCACCAGCGGCATCGGCTGGGGCACGTCCATCGGCGAGCACACCCGCGTGCGCGCCTATGTCGGTGCCAGCGGCATCCGCAAGGACAAGGATTCGCTGCTCGGTGGTTCCGACTTCCTGCTCGGCATGGGCGATATCGATGCCCGTCCCCTGGTCGGCATCTCGGCTGGTTATACGCTGGGCGAAGCCGTGCTGAGCGGCTCCTGGCAGTTCACCCGCAAGGACGAGGACAAGGCCGAGAACGGCCTGGCCACCCAGCAGCTTCATCTGAACCTGACGATGCCGCTGTTCGACCTGGCCGGCGGCGTGGTCAGCGGCAGCGTCTCCACCGATTACGGCAACCGTGGCTACATGCAGACCTGGTACGGCGTCAGTCCGGAACAGGCCGCGCGCACCGGTTTTGCCGAACACAAACCGAAGGCCGGCCTGGTCAGCGCGGGTGTCGGCCTGAAGTGGAGCCACCGCGTGGGTCGCAATGGCAACTGGTACATCGCGGCCGAAGGCACGCGCCTGCTCGGCGACGCCGCCGACAGCCCGATCGTACAGAAACCGAACCAGTTCGGACTGATGAGCGGCTACACGCACCGCTTCTGAGTGATCGCCGGGCATGGCCCGGCGCAGCCCGCGAACAACGGAGCGCTGCGCTCAGGCAGCGCTCCGTTGGGGGTCACGCCTTGGCGAACACCAGATGGCCGCCGTCGTTGCCGACTTCGATGGTATCGCCGTTGACGAAGGCGCCGGACAGGATCTGCTGCGCCAGCGGATTCTCCAGCTGCGACTGGATCGCACGCTTCAACGGGCGTGCGCCGTACACCGGATCGAAGCCCACATTACCGAGCAGGTCGAACGCTGCGTCGGACACCGCCAGCTTCAGCCCGCGCTCGGCCAGGCGCTTCTCCAGCCCGCGCATCTGGATGCGCGCGATCTGCTTGATCTGCTGCTTGTCCAGTGGGTGGAACACCACGATGTCGTCCAGGCGGTTGATGAACTCCGGACGGAAGTGCGCCTGCACCACGCCCATCACCGCTGCCTTCATCTGCGTGTAGGCCTCCGGGCTGTCGTCGGTGCTCATGTCCTGGATCTGGTGCGAGCCCAGGTTCGAGGTCATCACGATGACGGTGTTGCGGAAGTCCACGGTACGGCCCTGGCCATCGGTCAGACGACCATCGTCCAGCACCTGCAGCAGGATGTTGAATACATCCGGATGCGCCTTCTCCACTTCGTCCAGCAGGATCAGAGAATACGGGCGGCGACGCACCGCCTCGGTCAGGTAGCCACCTTCCTCGTAGCCGACGTAGCCAGGAGGTGCACCGATCAGGCGGGCGACGCTGTGCTTCTCCATGAACTCGCTCATGTCGATGCGGATCATCGCGTCGGCACTGTCGAACAGGAATTCGGCCAGCGACTTGCACAGTTCAGTCTTGCCAACACCGGTCGGGCCGAGGAACAGGAACGAGCCGGCCGGGCGATTCGGATCGGACAGGCCTGCACGCGAACGACGCACCGCATCGGAGACGACCTTGATCGCTTCCTCCTGGCCGACCACGCGGTTGTGCAGCACCTCTTCCATGCGCAGCAGCTTGTCGCGCTCGCCTTCGAGCATCTTGTTGACCGGAATGCCGGTCCAGCGCGATACGACCTCGGCGATCTCCTCGTCGGTCACGCGATCCTGCACCAGCTTGAAGTCCTTGTGTTCGGCTTCCTGGGCCGCGGCCAGCTGCTTTTCCAGCTGCGGCAACAGGCCGTACTGGATCTCGCTCATCTTGGCGAAATCCTGGCGGCGCTGCGCGGCTTCCAGCTCCAGCTTGGCCTGCTCGACCTGCTCCTTGATCTTGGTGGCGCCCTGCAGCGCAGCCTTCTCCGACTTCCAGATTTCATTGAGATCGGAGAACTCGCGCTCCAGCCCGTCGATGTCGTTCTCCAGGTCGGCCAGGCGCTGCCTCGAGGCTTCGTCCTTTTCCTTCTTCAGCATCTCGCGCTGGATCTTCAGCTGGATCACCCGGCGCTCCAGGCGGTCCAGCTCTTCCGGCTTGGAGTCGATCTCCATGCGCAGTCGCGAGGCCGCCTCGTCCATCAGGTCGATGGCCTTGTCCGGCAGCTGGCGGTCGGTGATGTAGCGGTTGGACAGCGTCGCAGCCGCCACGATGGCCGGGTCGGTGATCTCCACACCGTGGTGCACGGCGTACTTTTCCTTCAGCCCGCGCAGGATCGCGATGGTGTCCTCCACCGACGGCTCACCGACGAAGACCTTCTGGAAGCGGCGCTCCAGCGCAGCGTCCTTCTCGATGTACTTGCGGTATTCGTCCAGCGTGGTCGCACCGATGCAGTGCAGCTCGCCGCGTGCCAGCGCCGGCTTCAGCATGTTGCCGGCATCCATCGCGCCATCGGCCTTGCCCGCGCCGACCATGGTGTGCAGTTCGTCGATGAACAGGATGATCTGGCCTTCGTTCTTGGCCAGGTCGTTGAGTACGCCCTTCAGGCGCTCCTCGAACTCACCACGGAACTTGGCCCCGGCGATCAGCGCGCCCATGTCCAGCGACAGCACGCGCTTGCCGCGCAGGCCTTCGGGAACTTCGTCGTTGATGATGCGCTGGGCCAGGCCTTCGACGATCGCGGTCTTGCCCACGCCGGGTTCGCCGATCAGCACCGGGTTGTTCTTGGTCCGGCGCTGCAGCACCTGGATGGTGCGGCGGATTTCCTCGTCACGCCCGATCACCGGGTCGAGCTTGCCGCTCTCGGCGCGCGCGGTCAGGTCGATGGTGTACTTCTCCAGCGCCTGCCGCTGCTCCTCGGCATTTTCCGACTGCACGTTCTCGCCGCCACGCAGCTTGTCGATCGCCGCCTGCAGGCGGGTCTTGTCGGCACCGGCGGCGCGCAGCGCCATGCCCAGCGTGCCGCCGTCGTCCAGCGCCGCCAGCACGAACCACTCGCTGGCAATGAAGGCGTCCCCGTGCTGCTGGGCCAGCTTGTCGGTCTGGTTCAGCAGACGCCCCAGATCGTTGCCCATCGAGACGTTGCCGGCCTGGCCGGACACCTTGGGCAGTGCGTCCAGCGCCTCGGTCAGGCGTTCGCGCAGCACCGGTACGTTCACACCCGCCTGGGCCAGCAGCGGGCGCGTGCTGCCGCCCTGCTGGTCCAGCAGCGCGCTGAACAGGTGGACCGGTTCGATGATGCTGTTGTCGCGGCCCACGGCCAGCGACTGTGCGTCTGCCAGCGCCTGCTGGAAACGCGAGGTGAGCTTGTCCATCCGCATTGCGAATCCTCATCGGTCATCAGGGCCGGCCTGCGCCGGCGATGCTGGAAAGATGCGGTTGCCCCACCCGGTTTCAAGGGTGGCTGCGACTGCACCCCGAGGCCAGTCAGCCTGCGGCCAGCATGCCGGAGCGGGTGTGGTCGGCGCGTTGATCCCGATCAGTTCCGCGTGCCGTAGGGCTCAGTGGGTGATCGCGGTGCGGATCGCCCGCAGCTGCTGCTTGACCGCCCGCGCCTGTGCAGCGTCCATGCGCAGCAGGGCCTTCTGGCCGATGGACCTCGACTGCAGGGTGGGATCGACGAAGCGATAGCGGCCGCGCTCATCGCCTGTCACCTGCGGCGCCTGGGCCAGTTCCGGGGTCTGCAGCAGGTGGTCGATCACTGCCACCAGGCGGTCGTTGAAATAGCCCTCGGGCCTGCCCAGGTCGACATAGGCCTGCTGGATCAGTGGATAGAAGCGCTTGTAGGCGGTGGCCGTTGCCGCCGGGTCGAGCGCGGTGAACGCCTGCACGTACGGCGCATAGCGCGCCGCATTGCTGGCGGCGATGCGCTCCCCGCCCTCGCCGGGCTCGACCTGCAGGTTGCCCGGCAGCGGCCGCGCGGCCAGCGCGGTCGGCGGCACGCTGGGCTTGTCCAGGTTGTCGACCTGGGTGACCAGGCGCTGGATCAGGTGATCGCGCAGCAGCAGGGTCAGCGGCCCCTCGCCCTGGAACAGCTGGCTCAGTGCGCCCCAGGCCGCGGCATCGCTGTCAGCTGGTTTCGGCAGCGCCGGGTCGGCGGCGGCCTCGGTATCCAGCGGATGCCTGATCGACGGTGGTGCTGGCGCGGGCTCTGCGGCCGCCTGCGGTTGTGGCGGCGTACCGGTGGCGGCAGGAGTCGATTGCACCGGCACCGAAACACCGTCGGCCAGGGACTTCAGCTGATCGCGGAACAACCACGTGCCTGCACTCCCGATCACCACCACACCCAACACCCACGGCCATACCGCTTTTCCACTCTGCATGATGCAGTCCCTCGTTTTCACCCGCACGGACAAGGTGTGACCCTGCTGATTGCCGCCGGTTCCCCGCGTGTTCCGCTGGCGTTCGGGTTGAGCCTGCGCACTCACGCCTGCTTTGCACCCGCTGCGCGAGGCTGTGGATCTCATCGTTTGGAGACGCCGCCATGCAGTACGCGCTGTATTACTGGACCGGCATCCAGGGCCGTGGCGAGTTCGTGCGGCTGGCGCTGGAAGATGCCGGCGCCGACTACATCGACATGGCGCGGGTGCACGGCGATGCGGTCATGCAATCGTTCCTGGACGGTGGCAGCGAAGGCACGCAACCGTTTGCGCCGCCGTTCCTGAAGGCCGGGCGACAGGTGATCGCGCAGGTCGCGGCCATCCTCGATTTCCTCGGCCCGACGCTGGACCTGGTGCCGCAGGCGGCCTCGCGGCGGATGCAGGCGCTGCAGTTGCAGCTGACCATCGCCGACCTGGTGGCCGAAGTGCATGACACCCATCATCCGATTGCCGCGTCGAAATACTACGAAGATCAGAAGGCCGAAGCCAAGGCGCGGGCCGCATCCCTGCGTGGCGAACGGCTGCCGAAGTTCCTCGGCTACTTCGAGCAGGTGCTGGCCGCCAATGGTGGCCGTCATGCACTTCGCGAACATTCGTATGTGGATCTGTCGCTGTTCCAGCTGCTGAGCGGGCTGGACTACATGTTCCCACGCCGCATGCAGGCACTGGCGCCGACCCTGCCCCTGCTGCGTGCGCTGCAGGAGCGGGTGGCGAAGCGGCCGAACATCGCCGCCTATCTGGGCTCGGAGCGGCGGTTGCCGTTCAACACCAACGGCATCTTCCGCCACTACCCGGAACTGGACGCCGAACGGTAGTGCCGGCCGCTGGCCGGCAGCTGCACCCGCCG
Source organism: Stenotrophomonas beteli (assembly GCF_001431665.1). Lineage (GTDB taxonomy): Bacteria > Pseudomonadota > Gammaproteobacteria > Xanthomonadales > Xanthomonadaceae > Stenotrophomonas > Stenotrophomonas beteli. The sequence continues at coordinate 7,173 of NZ_LLXV01000094.1, forward strand.
ACCGGAGCCCACGAGGGTGCCGGCCAGCGGCCGCCACTACCGTGGGCTCAGCTGTTCTCCCCCATCGGCTTCACCGGCTGCTTCTGCAACGACAGCAGCCCCAGCAACAGCGCCAACGCCACATAGGCGCCAGCGAACTGCCAGCTGATGATGCGCGCCAGTCCCTCCAGATCCCACGGCAGGTAGATGCCACCGCGCGGATCCACCGAATGGATCAGGCCGAACAGGGTCAGCAGCGCCGCGACCAACAGGAAGCCGCAGGCACGGCGCAGGCGGCCATCGACCATCGCCGCCACCGCCGAGATCCACAGCATCGAAGTGATGATGAAGCCGTTGCCGAGGGTGAAGATCACCGCCAGTTCCGGCAGGCCATGGCCATCGAGCCTGGTCAGCAGCTGCGGCAGCTGGTCCGGTGCGATCCAGCCCGGTGCCTTGATCGCCAGCAGGTAGGCCACCGACGGCAGGAAGCCGAACACCATCGCACCGGTATGGTGGCGCGGCGTGGCCTGGAACGCCTGGGTGGTGATGTCGATGGCCACGTACACGATGATCGGTGCCAGCACCGCCAGCGGCAGCCATTGCACCAGCCCGGAGATGATGCCGAGCATGCCGCCGATGCCGACGAACAGGCCAGTCAGCAGCGTATAGCCGCTACGCGCGCCCATGTGCTTGTAAGCCGGCTGGCCGATGTACGGCGTGGTCTGCGCGACGCCACCGCAGACGCCGGCGACCAGCGTGGCCACCGCTTCCACCAGCAGGATGTCGCGGGTGCGGTAGTCATCGCCGGCCGCACGCGCGCTTTCAGAGACGTTGATGCCGCCGACCACCATCAGCAGACCGAATGGCAGCAGCAGCGGCAGGTAAGTCATTGCGGTGGGCAGGCCGTCGAGGAAGCCCAGCGTCGGCAGCGGCAGCACGATCTGTGGCGGCACCCACGCCGGCACATGGAAGCCGGGCGCGCCCAGCCCGGCCAGTCCAAGGCCGTAATACAGCACGGTGCCGAACACGAAGGCCAGCAGGACGCCCGGACCACGCACCGGCAACTTGCCCTTGGCGATCAGCACATACAGCAGCAGGCCCAGCGTGGTGAAGCCAACCAGCGGCGAACGCAGGGTTTCCAGCAGCGGCAACAGGCCCATCAGCACCAGCGCGATGCCGGCGATCGAGCCCAGCAGCGCGGCACGCGGCAGCGCGCGGGTGACCGCTTCGCCGAAGAAGGACAGCACCAGCTTGAGCAGGCCCATGATGACCAGCGCGGCCATGCCCAGCTGCCAGGTGGCGATGCCGGCCGCGTGCGGATCCATCCCCTGCTGCTTGAAGGCCAGGAACGCCGGGCCCAGCACCAGCAGCGCCATGCCGATGCTGGTGGGCGCATCCAGGCCCAGCGGCATGGCGGTGACATCGTCGCGGCCGGTACGTGCGGCCAGGCGCCGCGCCATCAGGGTGTACAGCAGGTTGCCGACCAGCACGCCGAACGCCGTGCCGGGGAACATGCGGCCGAATACCACGTCGGCGGGGAACTGGAAGATGCCGACCAGGGCCATGGCGATGAAGCCGAGGATGGAGAGGTTGTCGACGACCAGGCCGAAGAAGCCATTGAAGTCACCGGCGACGAACCAGCGACGCGGTGCGGCGGAAGCGGGAGCGGACATGGAAGGGGTGGTGGGGGTGGGGAGCGCCGATGGTAGGCCCAGCGGGGCCCGGGCGCCAATTCCGTCATGGAATGATGGGTTCCAGCCAACGGCGGGGCCCCTCGTGGCTGGTCGCGGGTAGAGTCGACTGTTAGTCGACTGGCATTGCCAGTTGGGCCGGTCGGGGCGGGCTGCGCGTGCCAGCCACGGAAGAGAATCAAAGATCAAAAGCAAAGGCAGGCTCTCTTTGTAGAGCCGAGCCCATGCTCGGCTGCCGTACGCGAAGCCTCTCAGCCGAGCATGGCTCGGCTCTACAGAAAATCATTCCGATCATTCTTTCGTCGATCCACGCAACGCGTGGATCGACGTGTCGACCAAGGTCGACACCTACCGACAGCAGCCCAACAGCGGCGGAAATCTGTTGAAGGCGAGGTGGGTCCGGTTGCGGGGGTGTCCGCGGCAT
>NZ_LLXV01000095.1 GCF_001431665.1 Stenotrophomonas beteli
CCCCTCCGTCCCCTTTTTGCGTCAAACGCCGGCGGCGCGCTTCCAGAACGCCTGCACCAGCGGCGGCCATTTGCCGACGCAGCCCAGCGCGCGACCACGGGCCAGGGTCAGGTGCATTTCGTCGTTGGAGAACAGGCGGTTGATCGCGTCGAAGCTGTAGGCGGCAACCTGGTTGTCGCTGCGCCGCTCGCGCGCCCAGCGCTGCAGGCGCTGCGGCGACAGGCGCGGCTGGCCGCGGCGTTCGGCCGACGGGGCCAGCCATTGCTGCAGGGCGGCTACGTCACGCAGGCCCAGGTTCACGCCCTGCCCGGCCAGTGGATGCACCACATGCGCAGCATCGCCCAGCGCCAGCACGCGGCCGGCCACATAGTGACGGGCCAGCTGCCGGCGCAGCGGGAACGCCGCGCGCGGCGAGACCAGCCGCAGTTCGCCCAGGCGCGCGGCGAAGGCGCGGGTCAGTTCACGGTTGAAGGCGTCCTCATCCAGCGCCAGCACGCGCGATGCCTCCTCCTCAGGCAGGGTCCAGACGATCGAGCTGCGCCGCTCGGCCACGGGCAGCAGGGCCAGCGGCCCGCTCGGCAGGAAGCGCTGCCAGGCGGTGGCCTGGTTGGGCAGCTCGCTGTCGACGTAGGCCACCACACCACGCTGATGGTAGTCGTGCTTTTCGACCTCGATCCCGGCCAGCGCGCGCAGGGTCGATTCCGCGCCGTCGGCCGCCACGGCGAGTGCCGCGTCCAGGCGGCGGCCATCGTCCAGGCGCAGGCGCACGCCGTGCTCATCCTGTTCCAGCGCTTCCACCCGCGCCGGGCAGTGCAACTGCACGCCGGCCGCCGGCAGTGCCGCCCACAGGCGATCCTGCAGCAGGCCATTTTCGACGATGTAACCCAGTTGGCGACGGCCGAAGCGATCGGCGTCGAACACCAGATCATCACCACCGGCGGCATCCCACACCTGCATGCGCCGGTATGGCCAGGCACGGGCCTGGGCGATGCCCGGCCATACGCCCAGGCGCTCCAGCAGCTGCACGTTGTCGGCAGCGAAGGCGAATACCCGCAGGTCCGGCTGCGTGGCCTGCCACGGTGCCGGCTCGCGCCCCTCCACCAGCGCCACGGAGAGCCCGGCGTCGGCCAGCGCCAAGGCGCAGGCCGCACCGACCACGCCGCCGCCCACGACGGCCACATCCAGGCGCCCGCGGCGGCTCACGCGGCTTCTCCCCGGCACAGGCGCGGCACCTCGCCGCGGAAGCCCATCGCACCGCCGACCAGCATCGACTGCACCGACGCGCGCTGGGCGGCCACCAGGCCAAGACTGCGCAACGGCCGCATCAACGGCGCCGGGTTGCTGGTCAACCGCGCCAGGCCTCCGGAGAAGGCCACCGTCTGCCGGCGGTCTTCCTGGCGACGGGCGGCATAGGACTGCAGCAACGCCTCACTGCCGACATCGTCGCTGCCCTCTTCAAGCAGTTCGGCCAGGGTCAGCGCGTCGCGCAGGCCCAGGTTGAAACCCTGCGCGCCCAGCGGGTGGATGGTCTGCGCGGCGTTGCCAAGCAGCACCGTGCGCTCACCGGCCAGCGCGCGCGCCAGCACCTGGATGAGCGGATAGGCGCTGCGCGGGCCGGACTCGAGCAGGCGGCCGGCACGCCAGCCGATCGCCGCCTGCAGGCGCTGCAGCCAGGCAGCATCGTCCAGCGCCATCACGGCATCGGCCTGATCGCGGGCGACGCCATGCACGGTGCCGAAATGGCGGTCGCCGCGTGGCAGCAGCGCGGTCGGGCCGGTATCGGTGAAGCGCTCCCAGGCCGTGCCATCCGGCGCCCGCTGGCTGCGCACGCGCGCCACGAACAGGGTCTGCTGGAAATCGTGGCGATCCACCTCGATGCCCAGCGCCTGGCGCACGCCACTGGCAGTGCCGTCGGCGCCGACCACCAGCCGTGCCAGCAGCACCCGTTCGCCGGCCGCGTCGGCCACGCGCACCTGGCGGTAACCCTGGACCACCTCACCCAGGCCCAGGAAGCGCATCGGCCGGTAGCGGTGCAGGCGCGGCAGTTCCTGCAACCGTGCTTCCAGTGCCTGGCCGAAATCGCGCGCCACCACCACCTGGCCGAACCACGGCCGGTCGTAGTCGGCCGCATCGAGCTGCACCCGTCCAAAGTCGCCGGCACGGCTGACATGGATGCGACGGATCGGGCCCGGTGCCATCGCCAGCTTCTGCATCACCCCCAGCGCGGTCAGCGCATTGACGGTGGCTGCGGCGAAACTGAGGTTGCGCTGGTCGAACACCGCCGGCAGCTCGCCGGCCGGGCTGGCCTCGAGCAGGCCCACATCGCGCCCCAGGCGGTCCAGGGCAATGGCCAAGCTGGCGCCGACCAGGCCGCCGCCGACGATCAACACGTCATGTCGTTCACTCATGGCATGGATGATACGCGCTCGCCCCATCGGTAGCCCCAACGCCCCCACCTGCGCCATCCGGCGTGGCGGGCTAGAATGAAACCTGAATCCGCTCCGGGCCCGCTGCCATGTCCGCCACCGCCAACCGTGCCTTCGTCCTGTCCGTGCTCGTGCTGTTGCTGGCGGCGACCCGGGTCAACCACTTCGCGGCGATCCCCGACGCGTCCTGGGCCGTGTTCTTCATCGGTGGCTTCTACCTGGCGCGTTGGACGCGCTGGGCCTTCCCGCTGCTGATGGTGTTCGCCGTGCTGGTGGACTGGATCGTGATCCGCAGCAGCGGCCTGGATTTCTGGCAGCACTACTGCGTGTCGCCGGGCTACTGGCTGCTGCTGCCGGCGTACTTCTCGCTGTGGGCCGGTGGCCTGTTGCTCGGGCGCAACTACCAGGGCGCACGCTGGCCGGTGCTGGCCAAGGGCGCGCTGCTGCTGGTGGCCTCGGTGGCGGTCTGCCATCTGCTGGCGCAGGGCGGCTTCTACTGGACCACGCGCAACGTGGCCGAACCGACGCTGGCCGGCTGGGCACAGAACTATGCACAGTGGTTCGGCCCCTACCTGCGTACGACGGCGATCTACGTGGCGCTGGCCGCCGCCCTGCAGCTGGCCGTGGAGCAGGTGCTGAAGCTCCAGCAGGCCCGCCGCGACATCCGTCACTGAGCCGCGCCATGGGCCACCGCCTCTCGCGCATCTATACCCGCACCGGCGACGACGGCAGCACCGGCCTCGGCGACGGCCGCCGCGTGGCCAAGGACGACGCCCGTGTCGCGTCCTATGGCACCGTTGACGAGGCCAACGCTGCGCTTGGGCTGCTGCTGGCCACGACACTGCCTGACGATGTGCGGGCGCTGCTGGTGCACCTGCAGCACCAGCTGTTCGACCTGGGTGCGGAGCTGTGCATCCCTGGCCATGCCGCGATCCACGCCGCCGACGTCTCGGCGCTGGAGCAGCAGCTGGACCACTACAACGCCGGCCTGCCGATGCTGAAGGAGTTCATCCTGCCGGCCGGTGGCGAGGCCGCCGCGCGCTGCCACCTGGCGCGCACCATTGTCCGCCGCGCCGAGCGCGAGACCGTGGCCCTGGCCCGCCACGAGGCGGTGCGCAGCGAGGCCCTGCAGTACCTCAACCGGCTGTCGGACCTGCTGTTCGTGCTGGCCCGGGTGCTGGCCCGTGCCGACGGCCACGGCGAGGCGCTGTGGCAGCCCCAGCCGCGCACGCGCTGAGCCGGCACGATGCTGGTCTTCACCCATCCCGCCTGCCTGCTGCACGATCCCGGCCCGGGCCACCCGGAATGCCCGCAACGCCTGCAGTCCGTGCTCGATGCGCTGCATGCCGCCTTCCCTGGCCAGCTGGACTGGCGCGAAGCACCGCCGGCCAAGTTCGGTGAACTCAGCCGCGTCCACGACAGTGCGCTGCTCGACTTCGTGCTGCAGCCGCAGACCGCGCCGCTGCGCCAGCTGGACATGGACACCTGGACCTCGCCCGGCTCGGCCAGCGCCGCCGTGCACGCTGCCGGCGCCGGGGTGGCCGCCGTCGATGCGGTGATGCTGGGCGAGGATCCGCTGGCCTTCTGCGCGGTGCGGCCGCCGGGCCACCACGCCACCAGCAGCACCGCCATGGGCTTCTGCCTGCTCAACAACATCGCCATCGCTGCCGCCTATGCGCGCGATCGCCATGGCCTGGAGCGGATCGCGGTGGTCGACTTCGACGTGCACCACGGCAACGGCACCCAGGACATCTTCCAGCACGACGCCCGGGTCTCCTACTACAGCACCCACCAGGCCGGGCTGTTCCCCAATTCCGGCCTGCGCCGCGACCGCGGCGCCGGCAACCTGATGAACATCCTGCTGCCCCCGGGCAGCGGCGGCTTCCGCTTCCGCAATGTCTGGGCCGACGAGATGCTGCCGGCGATCGACGACTTCCGCCCGCAGCTGCTGCTGATCTCGGCCGGCTTCGATGCCCATCTGCGCGATCCACAGGCCGACCTGATGCTGGAAACCGACGATTTCGCCTGGATCACCGCTGAACTGCATGCGCTGGCACGGCGCCACGCGGCCGGCCGGGTGGTGTCGATGCTGGAAGGCGGCTATGACCTGCAGGCCCTTGCCGAGTGCAGCGTCGCCCATGTCCGGGCCCTGATGCCACCGGCCCGTCACGCCACCGCCGGATGAACCCGAACCGGCGGGACCGGACGTCCTTCATTGCCCCTATGCAAGGGATGGGGCAAGCTACCGTCCGTTTTCGCCCGAATCCGAACCGCGTGCGCCGAGCCCTCCGCCTGCTTCCCCTGCCTCTGAGCATCGCCATCTGCCTGCCGGCAATGGCCGATGAAAAGCCGCTCAACTGGGGCCTGTGCCCGGCTACCGACGTGATTCCCGCGTTTTCTGATGCGCCCACCCCGGTCCCGGGGCAGGACAAGGCCGCCGCCAGCGCCGCGCGCGAGCAGCAGCCCACCGACATCGAGGGCGACCAGCTGCTCGGCACCACCACCGTGCCGCAGTACGAGGGCAACGTGGCGCTGCGCCGGGGCGACCAGTTCGTCGGTACCGACAAGCTCAGCTTCGATACCGAGACCGGCAACTACATCGCCGACGGCAATGTCCGTTACCAGGACTCCTCGATCCGCATGGTCGCCAAGCGTGCCGAGGGCAACCAGGAAAGCGATACCCACAAGATCACCGACATCAAGTACCAGCTGGTCTCGCGCCGCGGCAACGGCGATGCCGAGTCGGTGGACCTGCAGGGCGCCGTGGGCCAGATGCACCGCTCCACCTACACCACCTGCGACCCGTCGCAGCCGGTATGGAAGCTGTCGGCGCCGCAGATCGAAGTGGACAACGACGAAGGCTTCGGCACCGCCCGCAACGCCGTGCTGCGCATCGGCAAGGTGCCGGTGCTGTGGGCGCCCTACTTCAAGTTCCCGATCGATGACCGCCGCAAGACCGGCCTGCTGTTCCCGCAGCTGGGCATGTCCGGCCGCAACGGTTTCGACTACGCGCAGCCGATCTACTTCAATCTGGCGCCGAACTACGACGACACCCTGACCCCGCGCTACATGAGCCGGCGCGGCCTGATGCTCGACAACGAGTTCCGCTACCTCTACAACGGTGGCCGCGGCGAACTGCTGACCGCCTACATGCCCAACGACAAGCTGCGCGACCGTGACCGCGGCCGGGTGATGTTCAGCGGTTACCACAACGTGGACGAACACTGGCAGGCACGCGCCAGCCTGGCCTGGGTCAGCGACGAGCGCTATGTCGAGGACTTCGCCAACCGCCTGGTCGGCGTCACCGCCTCCAACCTGCAAAGTACCGTGGGCCTGTACGGCACGGGCACGAACTGGACGGCCGGCATCATGGCCGACCGCTGGCAGCTGACCGACTACACGCTTGACGAGAATGCCCTGCCCTACAACCGCCAGCCGCGGGTGTACTTCAACTGGGACAAGCCGATCAGGCCGTGGCTGGAAACCGGCCTGTATGCCGAAGCGGTGAGATTCACCCACGACGACGTGAACCTCAAGTACGGTACCGATGCGGGCCCCGACCTGCAGTACACCCGTACCGGCCAGACCGTGCGCGCCTATGGCGGCTCGCGCCTTGACGTCAAGCCGTACGTGTCCTTCCCCATCAGCGGCGCGGCCTGGTACATCACGCCGACCCTGGCGTACCGCTACACGGCCTACCAGCTGGACCGCGGCCTGGCCGACAGGATACGCAGCACCGTGCTGACCTCGGAGGGCGTGGACGTGGCCACCGCCAGCCCGGAACAGCTGCGCGGCAACACCTCGCCCAGCCGCAGCCTGCCGATCGGCAGCATCGACGCCGGCCTGTTCTTCGACCGCGAGACGAGCATCGGCGGCAAGTCGTTCCTGCAGACCCTGGAACCGCGCCTGTTCTACCTGCGCACGCCGTACCGCAACCAGGACGACCTGCCGATCTTCGACACCCGCGACTTCACCTTCAGCTGGGGCCAGCTGTTCCGCGACTCGCGCTACACCGGTGCCGACCGCCAGAACGACGCCAACCAGCTGACCCTGGCCCTGGGCACCCGCTTCATCGACCAGACCACCGGCAAGGAGCGGTTCTCGGCCGCGATCGGCCAGATCCAGTACTTCGACGAGTCGCGGGTGACCGTCACCCCGGGCGGCGCACCGGTGGAAAAGGGCAAGTCGGCCTGGATCGCCGACGGCAACTACATGATCAACGACCGCTGGACGCTGGGCGCCACCTACCAGTGGGACCCCAAGTACAAGCGCGAGGATCTGGCCAGCGTCCGTGCCCGCTACCTGATGCCCAACGATGGCGTGGTCAACCTGAGCTACCGCTACCGCATCAACTCCGGTGCCCCGGCCAACGCCAACAAGCATGACCGGACCCTGCTGGAACAGGCCGACCTGTCGTTCCTGTACCCGCTGAATGCGCGCTGGAGCCTGGTCGGCCGCTACTACTACTCCCTGCAGGACAAGGAACCGCTGGAAATCATCGCCGGCGTGCAGTGGGACAGCTGCTGCCTGGCCGTGCGCGCGGTCGCCCGCCGCTACGTGCGCAACCGCGAGGGCGAGATGAACAACGCCATCCAGCTGGAGTTCGTGCTCAAGGGCCTGAGCTCCCTCGGCCAGGACACGGACCGTACCCTGCGCCGTGCTATCCTCGGCTACAACCGCGACGACCTCTATCTGGTGCCGCCGAGCAACACCGGGGCGACCCGGGACGACTACGATCCGAACCTGATCCCATGACCAAGCGCTTCCCCGTTCTTCTCGCCTCGCTGCTGGCGGTGTCCAGCGTGTCCGCCCCCCTGCAGGTGCTTGCCCAGCAGGCGCAGCCGCTTGACCGCATCGCCGCCGTCGTCGATGAAGACGTGATCCTGCAGAGCGAACTCCAGCGCGCGATCGCCAACATCAAGGCCCAGTACGCCGGCCGTGAAAACCAGCTGCCGCCGGAAGACGTGCTCAGCCGCCAGGTGCTTGAGCGCCTGGTGCTGGTCAAGCTGCAGGTGGCGCGCGCCCAGGGCAGCGGCATCCGCGTCAGCGACCAGGAGCTGAACCAGGCGATGAATGCCATCGCCCAGCAGAATGGTTCGAATCTGGACGCCCTGCGCCAGCGCCTGGCCCATGACGGCGTGGATTTCAATGATTTCCGTGCCTCGGTACGCGACGAAATCACCGTGCAGCGCCTGCGCCAGAGCTTCGCGCAGAGCCGCATCAGCGTCAGCGAGGGCGAAGTCGATGCCGCGCTGAAGCAGCAGGCCACCGTGGGTAACCAGTACCACCTGGCGCACATCCTGGTGGCCCTGCCCGACGGCGCCAACGCCGACCAGATCGCCACCGGCCAGAAGAAGGCCGACGGCGTGAAGGCCCTGCTCGACAAGGGCGAGCTGGACTTCAATGCCGCCGCCGTGCGCTATTCCGACAGCCCCAACGCGCTGGAAGGCGGCGACCTGGGCTGGCGCACACTGGATGAAATCCCGCAGGCCTTCGCCCAGCTGATGGAAAAGATGAAGGCCGGCGACGTGGTCGGCCCGATCCGTGGCCCCAGCGGCTTCCAGCTGCTGAAGCTGGTGGAAGTGCGTGATGCCAGCGCTGCCGCCGCCGGCGAGCACACCGTCACCGAGTATCACGGCCGCCATATCCTGGTGCGCGTGGACGATCACCAGACCGATGCCGCCGCCAAGGCCAAGATCGACACCCTGCGTGCACGCATCGCCGGCGGTGCCGACTTCCAGGCCGTGGCCAAGGAGTCCTCCGAGGACAACAACACCAAGGGCCAGGGCGGCGATCTGGGCTGGTTCCCGGCCGATGCGTTCGGCCCGGCCTTCGGCCAGCAGGTGGCTGGCGTGCAGGATGGCGGCATCAGCCAGCCGTTCCGCACCGACGCCGGCTGGCACATCGTGCAGCGCGTGGCCACCCGCCAGACCGATGTGACCAACGACAACCAGCGTGCCCAGGTCCGCGAGACCATCGGCCGCCGCAAGCTGGAAGACGAGTACAACCGCTTCCTGCAGGAACTGCGTGGCGAAGCCTACGTCAGCTTCCGTAGCGGCGACCGCGCGGAAAACACCGCCACGCCGCCGCAGTCCTGACCGATGCGGCCCGAGCTCGCGCTGGTACCGGGCGAGCCCGCCGGGATCGGCCCGGAATTGTGTGTCCGCCTTGTCCAGCAGCCGCGTGAAGATTGCCGGCTGCTGGCATTCGCCGACCCGGACACCCTGCGCGCGGCCGCCGCCGCGCTGGACCTGCCCCTGCAGCTGTTGCCCGAGGACGCCGAAGCCCGCGTCCCCGGCGATCTGCGCCTGCGCGTGGTCGCCAATGCCGTGCCCAGCCGGTCTGGCCACGCCGACCCGGCCAACGCCAGCGCGGTCATCGACGCGCTTCTCGGCGCCGGCCGGGCCTGCCTCAGCGGCGAACTGCACGGCGTGGTCACCGGCCCGGTGCACAAGGCGGTCATCAACGAAGGCGGCATCGCCTACAGCGGCACCACCGAACTGCTGGCCGACCAGGCCGGGGTGAAGGTGGTGATGATGCTGGCCAACAGCATCGTGCGCGTGGCCCTGGCCACCACCCACCTGCCGCTGCGCGAGGTGGCCGATGCCATCACCGCGGCCGGCCTGGAACAGACCCTGCGCACCGTGCATGCCGCGCTGCGCCGCGAGTTCGGCCTGCCGGCTCCGCGCATCGCCGTGCTCGGCCTGAACCCGCATGCCGGCGAAGACGGCCACCTGGGCCGCGAGGAGCTGGACCTGGTCATCCCGTTGCTGCAGCGCCTGCGCGCCGAAGGCATGGACCTGATCGGCCCGCTGCCGGCCGACACCGCGTTCCTGCCGGCCAAGCTGGCCGGTTTCGACACCGTGCTGGCGATGTACCACGACCAGGGCCTGCCGGTACTGAAGTATTCCGGCTTCGAGCAGGCGGTGAACCTGACCCTGGGCCTGCCCTACCCACGCGGGGCGGTGGACCATGGCACCGCCCTGGACCTGGCCGGGCGCGGCATTGCCGACCCCTCCAGCCTGCAGGCGGCGACGACGCTGTGTGCGCAGCTTGCGCGGCAACGTACACTGAGCGCATGAATTCCCCGCATTCCCCCTCCGGCCCGGTGTTCACCGCCCCGGCCAAGAAGCAGCTTGGCCAGCATTTCCTGGCCGATCGCCACTACATCGACAAGATCGTGATGGCGGTCAATCCGAAAGAAGGCGATCGCCTGGTTGAAATCGGTCCCGGCCAGGGCGCGATCACCCTGCCGCTGCTGCGCGTGCACCCGAAGCTGACGGTGATCGAGTTCGACCGCGACCTGATCGCGCCGCTGACCGCCGCCGCCGAGCCGCTGGGCGAGTTGACCATCGTCCATCGCGACGTGCTGCGCGTGGACTTCACCGAACTGGCCGACGGCCAGCCGATCCGCCTGGTCGGCAACCTGCCCTACAACATCTCCTCGCCCATCCTGTTCCATGCGCTGGAGCACGCCGCGGTGATCCGCGACATGCACTTCATGCTGCAGAAGGAAGTGGTCGACCGCATGGCGGCTGGCCCCGGCAGCAAGGTGTATGGCCGCCTCAGCGTGATGCTGCAGGCCTACTGCCAGGTCACCTCGCTGTTCGTGGTGCCACCGGGCGCGTTCCGGCCGCCGCCGAAGGTCGATTCGGCCGTGGTGCGGCTGGTGCCGCGCGATGCGGCCACGATCAACATCAACGACCACACGCGCTTCGCCGAGGTGGTCAAGGCCGCGTTCGGGCAGCGCCGCAAGACCCTGCGCAACGCGCTCAACAACGTGGTCTCCGCCGAGCAGTTCGTTGCCGCCGGCGTGCGTCCCGATGCCCGTGCCGAACAGCTGGACGTGGCCGGATTCATCGCTTTGGCCAATGCCTCCTGATTACACTGCCGGTATGGAAGACGCTGACGTTTACGCCATCTCCGTCGAAGTCGCGCCGCGCTTCCTCGACGATCAATCCGCGCCGGAAGACGGCCGCTATGCGTTCGCCTACACGATCCGCATCCACAACCAGGGGCGTGTTGCCGCGCGCCTGGTTGCGCGCCACTGGCGCATCACCGATGCCAACGGCCGCGTCGAGCATGTCGATGGTGATGGCGTGATCGGCGAGCAGCCGAGACTGCGCCCCGGTGAAGACTTCCGTTACACGTCCGGTGTCATGCTGGGGACCGATCACGGCACCATGCAGGGGCACTACGACATGGTCGCTGACGATGGCACCGAATTCGCCGCGCCGGTCGCACCGTTCGTGCTGGCCGTGCCGCGTACCCTGCACTGACACGGAGGCCGAACGATGAGTGTGTGGGCGATCGGCGACCTGCAGGGCTGCTATGACGTCACCCAGCGATTGCTGGAGAAGATCCGCTTCGACCCGGCGCAGGACACCCTGTGGTTCTGCGGCGATCTGGTCAATCGTGGCGGCCAGTCACTGGAAACGCTGCGGCTGGTGCACTCGCTGCGCGAGCACAGCGTAGTGGTGCTGGGCAACCATGACCTTTCGCTGCTGGCCGTCGGTTCGCGTACCGAAGAGGAACAGCGCAAGGTCAACCCGGACCTGCTGCGCATCGTGCAGGCCGAAGACCGCGACGAACTGCTGGACTGGCTGCGCCTGCAGAAGCTGGTGCACGTGGACCGCGAACTGGGCTGGATGATGGTTCACGCCGGCCTAGCGCCGAAGTGGACCACGCAGATGGCCGAGAAGCACGCCGCCGAAGTCGAGGTGCAGCTGCACGGTGCCGGCTACCGCAAGCTGTTCCGCAACATGTACGGTGACAAGCCGAGCTGGGCGCCGAACCTGTCCGGCTATGACCGCTCGAGGGCGATCATCAACGTGCTCACCCGCATGCGTTACTGCACGCCGCGCGGGCGTATCGGCATCGAGGACAAGGGCACGCCGGGCACCCAGGAACAGGGGCTGTATCCCTGGTTCGAAGTGCCGGGCCGGGTCGAGCGCGACCTCAAGGTCGTCTGCGGCCACTGGTCGGCGCTGGGCCTGACCATCACCCAGGGCGTGCACGCCATCGATACCGGCGCAGTGTGGGGCGGCAAGTTGACCGCCTTGCAGCTGGACACCGACGAACTGCGCGTGGTGCAGGTCCCGGGCCGCGATGTGCCGGCGCCGGTGCCCAATGCCCGCCCGCCGGCGCGACCGGCGCACGAGCGGCCCGGCGCTGCGACGCCGGGCAAGGAACAGGGCGGCGCCGCTGCCACCCCGGGCAACCGTGGCCCGCGCCGCCGTCGCCGTCGTGGTGGCGGTGGGGGCGGCACGGGTGGCGGCACCAACAACAGCCCCCCGCCGCAGGCATGACGCGGCGCGGCGGGGCACCAGGGACGGTGCTGCTGCTGACGCTGGCCCTGGCCAGCGGCTGCCAGCCCGGCTCGCCGCCTGCTCCCACGGCTGCGGATGGTGCTGCACATGCGCCGACGCAGCCGCAGGCCCCTTCGCCGCCGCTGGTCGCCGCCGCGCGCGCGCAGATCGGCGTCACCGTCCGCTACGACCCTGCCTATCAGGTGCTGGCCTATCCCGGGGGCGACGTCCCGGTTGATCGCGGCGTCTGCACCGACGTCGTGGTGCGCGCCCTGCGCAGCCAGGGCCTGGACCTGCAGGCGCGCGTGCATGAAGACATGCGTGGCAACTTCAGCGCCTATCCCGCAATCTGGGGCCTGTCACGGCCGGATCGCAACATCGATCATCGCCGCGTACCGAACCTGATGCGCTGGTTCGAGCGGCAGGGCTGGCAGCAACCGATCACGGCCCTCGCCGCCGACTACGCGGCCGGCGACATCGTTGCCTGGACACTCAACGGCAACGGCCTGCTGCACGTGGGCATCGTCTCCGACCGGCGCCTGGCCAATGGCACGCCACTGGTGCTGCACAACATCGCGCGCGGCACGCGCGAAGAGAACCTGCTGTTCCAGCACGCGATCATCGGGCATTACCGGATGCCGTAGCGACAGTCCCGGTAGAGTCGACTGTTAGTCGATTGCTCCTGACGCCCCCTGAAAAGCCCGCGCTGCGCGCGATAGTCGACTAACAGCCGACTCTACCCCGTCGGTGTTTTCGTTGATACTTCCGCGATCAGCGGCGCACGTAGTGCACGAAGCGGAACGCGTAGGCGTGGCGTTCGTCGGCCGGGTGCGGTTCGCTGCCGACTTCCCGCCAGTCCTGCGCGTCCAGCTCGGGGAAATGGGTATCGGCAGGCACTTCGGCATCGACCCAGGTCAGGTACAGGTCGCTGGCCTGGTCCAGCAGCTGACGGAAGATCTCGCCGCCGCCGATGATGCACAGCTCGCTGGCGCCCTCGCCTTCGGCAATGGCTTTGGCCTCGTGCAGCGACGCCACCGCGCGCATGCCCGCGAACGGCACCTGGCCGCTGCGGGTCAGCACCAGGTTGGTCCGCCCCGGCAACACGCGGCCGATCGATTCGGCGGTCTTGCGCCCCATCAGGATCGGCTTGCCCAGGGTGAGCGCCTTGAAATGCTTGAAATCATCCGGCAGGTGCCACGGCATGGCGTTGCCCTGGCCGATGCCACGGTTGCGGTCCAGCGCCACGATCATCGACAGCTTCAGGGCGCTCATACCGCCACCGGGGCCTTGATCGCCGGGTGCGGGTCGTAGCCGTCGATGCGGATGTCGTCGAACTGGAAGCCGAACAGATCGGTCACCTCCGGGTTCAACCACAGCTTCGGCAGTGCACGCGGTTCGCGCGACAGCTGCTCGCGGGCCTGCTCGAAGTGGTTCGAGTACAGGTGCGCGTCGCCCAGCGTATGCACGAAGTCGCCCACGCCCAGGCCGGTGGCCTGAGCCACCATGTGGGTCAGCAGCGCGTAGCTGGCGATGTTGAACGGCACGCCAAGGAAGATGTCGCCGCTGCGCTGGTACAGCTGGCAGCTGAGCTTGCCGTCCACCACGTAGAACTGGAACAGGTTATGGCATGGCATCAACGCCATCTGCGAAAGCTCGCCCACGTTCCAGGCACTGACCACG
The DNA here is from genome assembly GCF_001431665.1 of Stenotrophomonas beteli. Taxonomy (GTDB): domain Bacteria; phylum Pseudomonadota; class Gammaproteobacteria; order Xanthomonadales; family Xanthomonadaceae; genus Stenotrophomonas; species Stenotrophomonas beteli. The sequence continues at coordinate 13,415 of NZ_LLXV01000095.1, forward strand.
AGCCGGCGCGAATCGGGGTTGCGCTTGATCTCGTCCACCAGCCACTGCATCTGGTCGATCTCGCGGCCGTCGGCGGTGGCCCAGCTGCGCCACTGCTTGCCGTAGACCGGGCCGAGGTCGCCGTTCTCGTCGGCCCACTCGTCCCAGATCCGCACCTGGTTGTCCTTCAGGTAGCCGATGTTGGTGTCGCCCTTCAGGAACCACAGCAGCTCGTGGATGATCGAGCGCAGGTGCAGTTTCTTGGTGGTGACCAGCGGGAAGCCTTCGGCCAGGTTGAAACGCATCTGCCAGCCGAACACGCTGCGGGTGCCAGTGCCGGTGCGATCACTCTTCTCCGCACCGTGCTCCAGCACATGCGAGAGCAGGTCCAGGTAGGCCTTCATGCCTTGCCCCCGGCGGCCACCAGCGGCTGCGGCTGCAGCACCGGCGCGCGGCGCGACATCGCCAGCAGCACCAGGCCGAAGGCGATCAGCGGCAGGCTCAGGATCTGGCCACGGGTCAGCCAGTCGAACGCGACGTAGACACCGTTGTCGGGCATGCGCACGAACTCGACCGCGAAGCGGAACAGGCCATACATCAGCGCGAACAGGCCACCGACGAGGTAACGATGGCGCGGCTTGGCCGACACCGTCCACAGCACCACGAACATCACCAGGCCTTCCAGCAACGCTTCATACAGCTGCGACGGATGGCGCGCGAACTGATTCAGCGCGCCGCTGGCGAACTGCGCCTGCAACGTCGCGTGATCGAGCTGGTTCAGCGGCGCCGGCAGGCCGGACGGGAACACCACGCCCCACGTGCCGTCGGTGTACTTGCCCCACAACTCGGCACCAATGAAGTTGCCGATGCGGCCGAAACCCAGGCCCAGAGGCACCAGCGGCGCCATGAAATCCATGGTGTCGAAGAAGTGCAGCGCATGCTTGCGCGACCACCACCAGCAGGCGCCGAGCACGCCCAGCAGGCCGCCGTGGAAGCTCATGCCGCCATCCCATACCTTGAACAGCAGCAGCGGGTTGTGCAGGAAATCGCCCAGCGCATAGAACAGCATGTAGCCGATGCGCCCGCCCAGCACCACGCCGAGCATGGCGTAGAACAGCAGGTCGGAGAAGCCATTGGCATCGACCCCCGGCAGGCGCCCTGCCGCGATGCGCGTGCGGCCCAGCAGCCAGGCGGCGGTGAAGCCCAGCAGGTACATGATGCCGTACCAATGCACCTTGATCGGTCCCAGCGAGAGGGCGATGGGGTCGATGTCGTGGAAATAGATCATGGAAGGTGCCTTGCGGTTGAACGCCTATTCTCGGGCCAGCGCCGCCCCGGCTCAACCAAGGAGCTGGGGCGTGTTGGGCAGGCCGTCATCCTCCGACCGCGTCGCGGCCGGAAAGTGCCCCTCGATCAGGCTGGAGACCTCGTCGATCGCATCCTGCAATGCCTCGACCGGATGGGCGCCGCGCAGGCCCTCGCGCAGGTGGGTGCAGACCCGCTGCCACTGCGCCGGGCTGACCCGGCCGTGCAGGCCACGATCGGCGACAATCTCGATCGCGTGGTCGGCCAGCAGCAGATAGATCAGCACCCCGTTGTTGTGGGCGGTGTCCCAGGTGCGCAGCCGGGCGAAGGCCTGCTCGGCGGCCTGGCGCGGGGTGACCCTGTGCCACAGCGCTGCCAGCGGCAGATCCGCTTCCACCGCGAACATCACCTGCCCGCCATGGCGCTGCTCGCCGGCCGCGATGGCCTCGGTGATCGCCTGCAATGTGGCCGGCGGAAACGCACGCCGCACCGAGGGCGAAAATACATGGCGGAACAGACGTTGGATCATCACCAGCCTCCCGAAGCGCCACCGCCACCGGAACGGCCACCACCGCCGCCCCAGC
>NZ_LLXV01000096.1 GCF_001431665.1 Stenotrophomonas beteli
GAGTTCTCGACCATGCCCCCCGTCCCGCCCCGACCCGACGACGCCGACAACGTGACCCCACCGCCGCCGACCGACGCGGCGCCTGCGCCCACGCCCGTTGAACCGGCGGTCGCGCCGAAGTACCTCAAGCCCAGCGCGCGCAGCGTGGTAGTGATGGTGGTGGTCGCCCTGCTGGGCATCGCGCTGATCCTGCGCGCCTGGCACCTGTGGCCGTTCACCAGCAGCGTGATGGTGACCGACAACGCCTATGTGCGCGGACAGATCACCGTAATGGCGCCACAGGTGAACGGCTACGTGACCGAAGTGCTGGTGAAGGATTTCCAGCATGTGAAGCAGGGTGAACCGCTGCTGCGCATCGATGACCGCATCTATGCACAACGCGTTGCGCAGGCGCAGGCCACGCTGGACAGCGCGCGTGCGGCGCTGGCCAATTCGGACCAGTCGCAGGCGCAGAATCGTGCACAGATCGCTTCCGCACAGGCCACGCTGTCGGCTGGCCAGGCCGAACTGCAGCGCTCGCGCAACGAGCTGAAACGCTACGAGGAACTGGCTGCGCAACGGCTGGTGTCGATCAACGACCGCGACAAGTTCCGTACCACCCAGGCCTCGGCACAGGCCAGCGTGCAGCAGTCGCAGGCGCAGATCCGCATCGCCGAGGAAACGCTGGTATCGACCCAGGTGGCGCGCAAGAGCCTGGAGGCCCAGGTGGAAAGCGCGCAGGCGCAGCTGGAACTGGCGCGCATCGATCTGGCCAACACGGTGATCCACGCGCCGCGCGATGGCCAGATCAGCGAAGCCAGCGTACGCGTGGGCCAGTACGTCGCGGCCGGTTCGCAGCTGCTGTTCCTGGTGCCTGACTCGCTGTGGGTGGTGGCCAACTACAAGGAAGGCCAGACCTGGGGCATGGCGATCGGCCAGCCGGCGACGTTCTCGGTGGACGCGTTCCAGGGGCAGGTGCTGCGGGGCCGCGTGCAGGAGATCGCGCCCGCCACCGGCTCGGAATTCAGCGTGCTGCGCCCGGACAATGCCAGCGGCAACTTCACCAAGGTGGTGCAGCGGTTGCCGGTGCGGATATCGGTCGATGAAGGCCAGAAGCTGGCCACGCAGCTGCGGCCCGGCATGTCGGTGATCGTGCGGGTGGATACCGCAGGCAAACCGAAGGACTAGCCCTTGTCATGAAACGGGGTCAGATCCCTTTTGCCAATGGCAAAGGGATCTGACCCCACTCAGGATGCCGGCCAGCGGCCGGCACTACCGTTGCGTTAGCCGGCGCAGCGCGCGCAGAGCCCGTGCACTTCCAGGGTCTGTGCCTGCGGCTGGAAGCCCAGTTCCTTGGCCCGCTTCTCCAGCTGGCTGACGATCTCGCGGTCTTCCAGCTCCACTGCGCTGTGGCAGCTGTTGCAGATCAGGAACGGCACCGAATGCGCGGCGCTGCTGGGGTGATGGCAGGCCACGAAGGCGTTCACCGATTCCAGCTTGTGCACGAAGCCATTGGCCATGAGGAAGTCGAGGGCGCGGTACACGGTGGGCGGGGCATCAGCGCCCACGCCCTTGCCGTTGCGCACCCATTCCAGCAGCTCGTAGGCCTTGACCGGCTTGCCGGCCTCGGCGATCAGCTTCAACACGTTGGCGCGGATCGGGGTCAGGCGCAGCCCGCGTTCGCGCGAGACACGCTCGACCACCGCCACGAAATCCGACGCGTCATGGACGTGGTGGTGCGGGGCGGTACAGGCAGTGGCGGTCTTGGCGGGCATGCGTGTTCTCCGGTTCGGGCCTGGCAGGGATGCCTCAGGCCGTTGCTACCTTGGTGATGGCCACATCAATGCGTTTCAAGGCCTGCTCGCGGCCGGCCAGGTACACGGTATGGGAAATGTCAGGACTGACCTGGGTGCCGGTGATGGCCACGCGCAGCGGCTGGGCGACCTTGCCCATGCCGATCTCCAGCGCGGCAGCGGCGTCGTGCAGGGCCACGCCCACCGACTCGGCGGTCCATTCCGGCAAGGCGGCCAGCAGCTCGCGGGCCTTGCCCAGCGCCACCTCGGCGCCGGCCTTGAAGTGCTTGGCCACCGCCGCTTCGTCGTACTCGGTCAGCGGCTGGTACCAGACCACCGCCTTCTCGGCCATTTCCTTCAGGGTCTGCACGCGTTCACGCAGGGCGATCACCACATCCGCCGGGGCGGGGCCGGCGGCCACGTCCAGGCCCAGCTTCTGCAGCTGGTAGACCAGGTGCGGGACGATGGCGGCCACGTCCTCGGTCTTCAGGAAATGCTGGTTGACCCAGCCCAGCTTGGCCATGTCCAGGCGCGAGGCCTTGGAATTGCAGTCCTTTACGTCGAACAGGTCGATCAGCTCCTGGCGGCTGAACAGCTCCTGGTCACCGTGCGACCAGCCCAGGCGGGCCAGGTAGCTCAGCAGCGCATCGGGCAGGTAGCCGGCGTCCTTGTACTGCATCACGTCGGCCGCGCCGGTGCGCTTGGACAGCTTGGCGCCCTGCTCGTCCAGGATCATCGGCATGTGGCCGAACTTCGGCACCGGCGCGCCGATGCCCTCATACAGGTTGATCTGGCGCGGGGTGTTGTTGATGTGATCGTCGCCGCGGATGACCTCGGTGATGCCCATGTCCCAGTCGTCCACCACCACCGCGAAGTTGTAGGTGGGGTAGCCGTCCGGGCGGAAGATGACCATGTCATCCAGCTCGCTGTTGGCGATCTCGATGCGACCCTTGATCAGGTCGTCGAACACCACCGTACCTTCCAGCGGGTTCTTGAAGCGGATGACGCGGTTCGGATCGTCCCTGCGCGGCAGGCCCAGGTCACGCGCGGCACCGTTGTAGCGCGGCTTTTCCTGCTTGGCCATGGCGGCCTCGCGCATCGCGTCCAGCTCTTCGCGGGTCTCGTAGGCGTAGTACGCCTTGCCGTCGGCCACCAGCTGCTCGGCCACTTCCAGATAGCGGGCGACGCGGTCGGTCTGGTAGATCGGGCCCTCGTCGTAGTCCAGGCCCAGCCACTCCATCGCCTCCAGGATCGCGTCGATCGCGCCCTGGGTGCTGCGTTCACGGTCGGTATCCTCGATGCGCAGCACGAACTCGCCGCCGCGGTGGCGGGCCTCCAGCCAGCAATACAGCGCAGTGCGGGCACCACCGATGTGCAGGTAGCCGGTGGGACTGGGGGCGAAGCGGGTGCGGCAGGTCATGGACGGCTCGAGGAACGGGAATCCCCCGATTTTACCAGCCCTCCGCCCCCGACGGAAAAAGGGGACGGAGGGGATTAAGTCGCGATTGCCCAGCCTGGGGCGATGCAACCGGGGAAACAGAGGGGAGATACGACTTAATCCCCTCCGTCCCCTTTTACGGTTCCTGCTTGCGCGGGAACGGCTGCTCGCGCATCGCGGCGTTGTAGGCGAACGAGGCGACGATGGCAGCGGCCTGCTTCAGGTCTTCCGGTTCGGCGTGGTCCCAGGTGTCCAGGTGCGTATGGTGGACATTGGTGAAATAGTCCAGCCGGTCCTGGATGAACTGGAAGCCCGGCAGGCCGATGCGGTCGAAGCTGATGTGGTCGGTGCTGCCGGTGTTGCGGGTCGCCACGGTGGTGGCGCCCACGTCGTGGAACGGCGCCAGCCACGCTTCGAAAATCGGCATGGCCGCCAGGTTTTCCTGTGCATAGATGCCACGGAAGCGGCCGGAGCCGTTGTCCATGTTGAAGTACACCTGGAACCTGCTGTAATCGCGGGTCTTGCGCAGCGCACCGGTCGGCTCGCGCAGCGAGGCCGGCAGCGCCTTCTGCGCCGGATCGGTGGGCTCGGGGAACTGGCCGAAGTGCTTGGCCACATAGGCCTGCGAGCCGATCAGGCCCTGCTCCTCACCACTCCACAGCGCCACCCGGATGGTGCGCCTGGGCTTGGCGCCGGTGGCCTTGAGGATGCGCATTGCCTCCATCATCACCGCCACGCCAGCGGCGTTGTCGGCCGCACCGGTGCCGCTCTGCCAGGAATCCAGGTGCGCGCCGATCATCACCACTTCATCGGGCTTGCTGCTGCCACGGATCTCGGCCAGCGTGTTGTAACCGGGCTGGTCGGCCTCGTCGGTGAAACGCGCGGCCACATCCACGCGCAGGCGCACGGTCTGCTTGGCCTCCAGCGCGCGCACCAGCGGATTGAAGTGCTCGCTGATCATCGCCAGCTCGGGAATGCCCACCGACTCACCGGCCTTGCGCGAACCGCCACCGGCAACGCGGATGATGCCGTTGTCCCAGCTGCTGATGCTGATCGAGGCCAGTGCGCCCTCTTCAACGAAGAACGCATTGACCTTGGCCGTCAGCGCCTGCCGCTCCTGGTATTCCTTGACCCGCTTGGCGCGTTCAGCGGTGGCGTCCTTCTCCTTGGGCAGGGTGAATTCCTGCAGGCCTTCCAGTGAGGTGGCATCGTGGCGATGCGAATCGGCCTCGGTGCCGCGCTTGTACTCGCGCGCCTCGCCAAGCAGCAGGATCCTGCCGCGCAACTTGCCGCGGTACTTCTCGATGTCTTCGGGCTTCTTGATCTCGACCTGCACCAGCTCGCCTTCCACCGGGCCCTGGGTGCCCGGCGTCCAGGCCTTGGGCAGTGCATGCAGCGGCTGCACGCGGTCACCCAGCATTTCCACGCTGGCCGAGGTGAATTCCCAGCCACGCCCGAAGTCGTCGAAGGCCTCGTCGTGGACGTTGTCCAGCTTCCATTCGTTGAACTTGCCGCGGGTCCATGCGTTGGCGCGGCCCATCGCCGGCGAATTGGTCAGCCGCGGGCCGATGCGTTCGGTGAGGTAGCTGAAGGTGTCCATCACCTGCGAACGATGGAAGGCCTCCTGTCGGATGCGGCTGACCATGTCCAGGTCCACCGTCTCGCGCTGCTGCGCCCCTGCATTGCCACCCATCACCAGCGCTGCGGCCAGCACGCCCCACTTCAACACATCGCACCCCTGCCCTTCGGCTCGATCATCAACCCATCGAGTCTAGCCAGCAGGTGCGCGCCGATACCGTCCCATCGGTCATGGACAGCGGCAGTAGATCCACGCCAGGCGTGGATGAGCAGCCGGATCACCCGCTCCATCCCAGCCACAGCTGTGCCCGCGCCGGCAGCAGCAGCAACCAGTGCCGCCGGTCGATGCTGCTGCAGCCGTACACCGCCGCATGTGCCGGCCAGTCCTCCGGCAGGCCGCCGATGCCGATCTCGGCCAGTGCCTCCGCGCCGGCCTTCCATGGCCGGTAACGCGGCACCCTGCCGGCCAGCGCGCCGCGTCCCTGCCGCGCGCCCTGCAACCAGTCCAATCCCTGGCCCTGCAATCCTTCGCAGGTGACCGCGGCCAGCTGGAAGCGGACCAGGCCGGGGGCGATCCGTGCCCCCGGCAGGGCGGCCAGCACACCATGTGCCTGCAGCAGTGCATCCACTTCCAGCAGGGCCGGGATGCCCTGCCGTGCCCGTTGCCGCAATCCCTGGCGCCAACCCATTGCGCGCCCCTTACTTCGGGTCCGCGCCGAGCGCGTACCAGTCGACCCGGCGGGTCACCCACATCGCCAGCGCCAGGATCACGAACAGCAGCAGCGACCCCATCAGCAGCGCGTTGTTCTCGGAAACCAGCAGGCCATACAGCGCGCCGTACAGCACGGTCAGCAGCGCGGCGAAGCCGAGACCGCGCTTCCAGTGGCCCAGCACGTTGGCCAGGTACACCGCCTGCAGGCCGATGCAGGCCACCGCCGACGCCAGGTAGGCCTTCCAGAACGCGATGTGCTCGGAGAGGCTGATCAGCAGCAGGAAGAAGATCGCCAGCGCCAGGCCCACCATCAGGTACTGCAGTGGATGGATGCGCAGCGACTTGATCAGCTCGAACAGGATGAAGCCGACGAAGGTCAGCAGCACGAACAGCACGCCGTATTTCGAGGCACGGTCGGCCTGGGTGTAGGTATCGACCGGATCAACCAGCGACACCGTCACCGCCTGCGAGTCGACCGGACCGTCATTGCGCAGCTGGCGCTGTGCGTCGGAGGCCAGCGAGGACACCGCCCAGCGCGCATCGAAGCCCTGCGCATCGACGCGGCGCTCGTTGGGCAGGAACGCACCGCTGAACGACGGATGCGGCCAGCTCGACCGCAGCGCGATGTGGGTGTCATCGCCCACCGGCACCACCGACAGCATCCGGCTGCCATCCAGCCGCAGCTCCAGTTCAACGGTGCTGGCAGCGAGCGTACCGCCCTGATCCGCAGCGAAACCGGCTACCGGTGCATGCAGGCCTCGTCCCACCTCGCTGGCCGCGCCAACGCCCGGCAGCAACCGCAGCTGCTTGCCATCCACGCGCAGGTTCGGCGTACCGACCAGGCCGCGCACATCGGAAATGCCCACCGCCACATAGGGCTGGCCATAGCTGCGGCCGGCCTTCACCGGGTAATCGTCTTCGGCGAAGGTGGCCTTCATCTGGCCGTTCCAGCTGTATACCGGCACCTTGAACAGGCCGACCTCACGCTGGCTCGGCAGCATTTCACCGCCGACCTCCAGCGACGCCGGCATCTGCAGCCAATGGCCCTCGGTCACCTGCACCTCGGTCTTCTTGACGCCCAGCGGGTCGACCAGCTCAACCTGCTTGCGCTCCACCCACGGCACGACCCGCACCGGGCCGACCAGCTGCTGCGCACCGGCGCGGCTGTCGGCCACCCGCGCGAAGGCCTCGTCGCGGTACTGGCTGCGCTCGTTGATGACCCCGCGGATCATCGTCAGTGGAATCAGCAGCAGCAGGATCAGCCCGCCGACAATGGCGAACCGCAGCAGCATCTTCAGGGATTTCATGGTCCATCCTCGTTGGAGAGGGCGGCAGGATGGACCGCGGCGGTGAGCAGGGTTTGTGGCGAAGTTGAAGCGAGTGTGAAGTCAGCGCCGCGGGCGCTGCCCCGGCATGCCCAGCGGCAGCCACAGGCTGGCCACGGTACCGCCACCGTCGCGGTGCTCGACGCTGGCACGACCGTCGTGCAGGCGCGCGACTTCCTGCACGAACGGCAGGCCCAGGCCGGAACTGCGCCGGCCGCTGCCGGGGCGGGCCAGCGAATAGAAGCGCTCGAACACCCGTTCGCGCGCATAGTCGGGAATGCCGGCGCCACGGTCGGCCACCTGCAGGCGCACGCCCTGCCCCTCCGCGTCAGCCTGCAGCGCCACCTCTGCACCGCCGGGTGAGAACGCAATCGCGTTGTCGATCAGGTTGTGCAGTGCCTGCCGCAGCAGGTAGCCGTCGCCCTGCACCTGCAGGTCGGGCACGCTGCCGATGCGGACCTGCACGCCCGCCGCTTGTGCGCGCACCTGCGCGGCAGCGGCCGCATCGACCAGCAATGCCGGCAGCGCGATCCGGTCGCGGGTCTGCAGCCAACCGTGCTGTTCCACTTCGGCCAGCGCCAGCAGCTTGTCGATGGTCTCGGTCAGCCGCTCCTGCTGGTCGACGATGCTGCGCGCGAAGTGCAGGCGATCGGCCTCCGGCAGCGGCTCCTGCAGCAGTTCGGCGGCACCACGGATCGCCGCCAGCGGACTCTTCATCTCATGCGTCAGCGACTGCACGTACTGCTCGACGTAGGCCTTGCCCTCCAGCTTGCGGCGCATGGTTTCCAGTGCCTGGCCCAGGTCGCCGATCTCATCGCGGCGGCGCCGTGGCGGTGGCACCGGTTCGCCGGCGGTGACCGCGCGTGCATAGCGGCTGAGCTGGCCCAGGCCGGTAGTCAGCCACATCGTCACCAGCACGCCGACCAGTGCCGACAACCCGATCAGCCAGACGCCACGTTCGATGATGGCGCGCTGGCTGGCGGCGATGAACGGATCGATGCTGCGGTTGGGCTGGGCCAGGCTGAGCACGCCGATCAGGGTGCGCCCGTCGGCCGGGTCGTACACCGGCGCAGCCACGTGCATCACCGTATTGCCCTCTTCGCCCGGCGTTTCCGGACTGGAACGGGCGCCATACTCGCCGCGCAGGGTGCGGTAGACATCATTCCAGCGCGAGTTGTCGCGCCCCAGGTCGCGGCCCAGCGAATCATAGATGACGATGCCCTTGGCATCGGTGATGGTCACCCGGTAGTCCAGCGAGCGCTTCGGGAACCGCCAGACCATCGCCTTCAGGTCGCGCTGGCGTGCCTTGGCCAGGTTGCGGGTGAAGCTGCCGCTGCGGATGGTGCCGGCCTTGACGTCGGCCGCCGCCATCTCGGCCAGCACGTTGGCGGCATCGACCAGGGTCGATTCCATGGCCTGGCGCACACCCGGCTTCACTTCGTTGACAAACACGCGCATCACGAAGAACGCGGCGATGCCGGTGATCAGGAAGAAGCCGAGGAACAGCTTCAGCACCAGGCGCATCGGCTACACCTCCAGCGCGTAGCCGAGGCCACGATGGGTGCGGATCGGATCGTTGCTGGCCCCGGCCGCGCGCAGCTTGGCGCGCAGCGTCTTCACGTGCGTATCGACGGTGCGGTCGGCACTGTCGGCACTGCTGTCCCAGCCCCGGTCCATCAGCTGGGCGCGGCTGAGGATGGCGCCGGGGCGCTGCAGCAGGGCTTCCAGCAGCGCGTATTCGTAGCGGGTCAGGTCCAGTGCCTGGCCATGGAAGCGGATACGGCGGCCTTCACGGTCGATGGCGAAGGCGCCATGTTCCTGCCAGCCCGCATCGGCGCTGGGCGCTGCCACGACCGGTGCCGCACGGCGCAGGCGCGCCCGCACCCGTGCCACCAGTTCACGCGGCGAGAACGGCTTGGTCATGTAATCGTCGGCGCCCAGCTCCAGGCCGAGCACCCGGTCCACTTCATCGTTGCGGGCGGTCAGGAAGATCACCGGCAGCTGTGCCGCCGGCCCGGGCTGCGCGCGCAGCCGCCGGCAGACCTCGAAACCGCCCAGGTCGGGAAGGCCGACGTCCAGTACCACCACGTCGATATCCCCGGCCTGCAGCCGCAGCAGAGCCTCACCGCCGAGCAGGCAGTGGCTGGCGGCGTAGCCTTCGCTGCGCAGCGCATAGAGCACGGTTTCGGCGATGGCGGTTTCGTCCTCGACCACCAGGACATGGGCAACGGGCGCTGTCATGGCGCGCAGCATAGCCGCTGCGGCCGCCGCCCCGTACACTGCCGCCCATGAACTATCGCCACGCCTTCCATGCCGGCAATCACGCCGATGTGCTCAAGCACATCGTGCAGCTGGCCCTGATCGACAGCTTCAAGCGCAAGGACAGCCCGTTCTTCGTGCTCGACACCCACGGCGGTGCCGGCCGCTACCTGCTGGCCAGCGAAGAGAGCCGCAAGACCCTGGAGGCCGAATCCGGAATCATGCGGCTGATGGCCCAGCCCACGCTGCCGGAGGTGGTCGAGCGCTACCTGAAGGCGGTCCAGGCCGGCAACCCCGTGGGGGCGATGACCACCTACCCGGGTTCGCCGCTGCTGAGCGCACAGGCGATGCGCGCCCAGGACCGCATGGCCGTGTGCGAGCTGCAGGAGGCGGAAACTGCCTCGCTGAAGGCGCTGTTCGCGCATGACAGCCGTGTCGGCGTGCATCCGGGCGACGGCTACGCGCTGCTGCGCTCGCTGCTGCCGCCGAAGTTCAACGGCAGCAAGATCGGCCGCGGCCTGGTGTTGATCGACCCACCCTACGAGGCCCAGGACGCCGAGTACCAGGCCGTCCTGGCTGCCCTGGCCGAGACCCTGGCACGCTGGCCGCAGGCCACCTGTGCGGTCTGGTTCCCGATCAAGCAGCGCCGCACCGTCCTGCATTTCCTGCGCAAGGCCACCGCCCTGCCGGTCAAGTCGGCGATGACGATCGAGTTCCTGGTGCGCCCGGACGACTCGCCGCTGCGCCTCAACGGCAGCGGCATGCTGCTGCTCAACCCGCCGTGGCAGTTCGACCGGGTGGTCGGCCCGGCCCTGCCGGCGCTGCGCCAGCACCTGGGCGAACCCGGGGCCAGCACCCGCCTGGATTGGCTCAAAGCCCCCGAATGACGGCCTTCACGAGGCTGTACCGCCGTGAGCCTTTCGTTCACGGAATGCAGCCCCGGTGATGCCACAATCGATGGACCACCAAGGAATCACCCGGTATGGCCACTCGCAACCGCATGCCGCCCTGGCATGAGATCTTCAAGGCTCCCAGCGGCCACGAGCTGCTGATCCGCCCCATCCGCCCGGAAGATGGCGCACCGCTGCAAGCGGCGTTCAGCCTGTTCGGGCCGGAAGAAATCCGTGATCGTTTCCTGCAGGCGGTGACCGAGCTTTCGCCGGAAACCACCCAGCGCCTGACCCACCCGAATCCGAAGACCGAGATCACCCTGGTCGCGGCCGAGTCCTTGCCCGCTGGCGAAGCCGTGGTCGGCGCGGTCGCCCGGGCCTCGATCATTCCCGGTACCCGTGAGGCCGAGTACGCGATCCTGATCAGCCGCTTCCTGATCGGCCAGGGCCTGGGCCGGCAGCTGATGCGCAAGCTGGTGAAGTGGGCCCGCGGCAAGTACCTGGACCGTCTGTACGGCGACGTCGCCGCCGAGAACGAGCCGATGAAGCAGCTGGCCACCTCGCTGGGCTTCAAGCCGGTTCCGCACCCGACCGCGGCCGAAGGGCTGGTGCGGATGGTGCTGGAGCTGGACAACTGAAGGATGCGCCGGGTATGGCTCGGCGACGCACCAGGGTAGTGCCGGCCGCTGGCCGGCATTCCGCTACCCCAACGGTATACGAGGCTGCCGGCCGGCGGCCGGGACGACCCACCGGGCCGGGCCGGGGCTTCTGCTAAAATCTGCGGTTCATGTCGCGTACTTCATACCCCGCCCCGCCGCTGCCGCGTGCCGGCCAGCTCCGCGCCTGGTGGCGCGCCCCGGTCTCACCGACTGCACTGGCCTGGTACCTGGCCCAGGCAGCGCGTGCCCACGACGCCCCGTTGCTGGTCATCGCCCGGGACAATCACGGCGCCAACCAGCTCGAAGCCGACCTGCACACCCTGCTCGGCGGCGACCCGGCCCTGCCGGTGGTGGCTTTCCCGGACTGGGAAACCCTGCCCTACGACCGCTTCAGCCCGCATCCGGACATCATCTCGCAGCGTCTGGCGGCCCTGCACCGCCTGCCCGCGCTGAAGCGCGGGCTGGTGATCGTGCCGGTGCAGACCCTGCTGCAGCAGCTGGCGCCACGCAGCTACGTGATCGGTGGCAGCTTCGACCTGAAGGTCGGCCAGCGCCTGGACCTTGAGGCCGAGAAGCGGCGCCTGGAAAGCGCCGGCTACCGCAACGTGCCGCAGGTGATGGACCCGGGCGACTTCGCGGTGCGCGGCGGCCTGCTCGATGTGTTCCCGATGGGTGCCGACGCACCGCTGCGGGTGGAACTGCTGGATGAGGACATCGACTCGATCCGCGCCTTCGACCCGGAAAGCCAGCGCTCGCTGGACAAGGTCGAGGCGGTGCACATGCTGCCGGGCCGCGAAGTGCCGATGGACGAGGCCAGCATCGCCCGCGTGCTGGCCACGCTGCGCGAGCGCTTCGATGTCGATACCCGGCGCAGTGCGCTGTACCAGGATCTGAAGTCCGGGCTGGCCCCGGCCGGCGTCGAGTACTACCTGCCGCTGTTCTTCGAACGCACTGCAACCCTGTTCGACTACCTGCCCGACGGCAGCCTGCCGGTGGTCTGCGCCGGTGCCGGCGAAGCCGCCGAGGCATTCTGGGCGCAGACCGGCGAGCGCTACGAACAGCGCCGCCACGACGTCGAACGGCCGCTGCTGCCGCCGTCGGCGCTGTACCTGTCGCCGGAGCTGCTGCGCGAGCGCTTGAACGATGCCCCGCGCATCGAGGTGTGGTCAGCTGACCACGCGCGCATCGCCGATGCCCATGCGCTGGGTGACCAGCCGCTGCCGCCGCTGCCGGTGGCCGCGCGCGAGGCCCCCGCTGGCGACGCGCTGAAATCCTTCCTCGGCCACTATCCGGGCCGGGTACTGATTGCCGCCGATTCGCCCGGGCGTCGCGAGGCCCTGCTGGAAGTGCTGCAGGCCGCCGCGCTGAAACCACCGGTGGTGGCCGACCTGCCCAGCTTCCTCGCCGACGATGCGCGCTTCGCGATCGCGGTGGCGCCGCTGGAAGATGGCTTCGCACTGGACGATCCGCGCATCGCGGTGCTGACCGAGCGCCAGCTGTTCCCCGAGCGCGCCGGCAGCACCCGTCGTACGCGGCGTGCCGGCCGCGAGCCGGAGGCGATCATCCGTGATCTGGGCGAGCTGACCGAAGGCGCGCCGATCGTGCACGAGGACCATGGCGTCGGCCGCTACCGTGGCCTGATCGCGATGGACGTGGGCGGCATGCCCGGCGAGTTCCTCGAGATCGAATACGCCAAGGGCGACCGCCTGTACGTGCCGGTCGCCCAGCTGCACCTGATCAGCCGCTACTCCGGCGCTTCGGCGGAAACCGCGCCGCTGCATTCGCTCGGCGGCGAGCAATGGAGCAAGGCCAAGCGCAAGGCCGCCGAGAAGGTGCGCGACGTCGCCGCCGAACTGCTGGAGATCCAGGCCCGCCGCCAGGCGCGCGCCGGCCTGGCACTGCAGGTGGACCGCGCGATGTACGAGCCGTTCGCCGCCGGTTTCCCGTTCGAGGAAACCCCCGATCAGCTCGCCGCGATCGACGCCACCCTGCGCGACCTGGCCAGCAGCCAGCCGATGGACCGCGTGGTCTGCGGCGACGTCGGCTTCGGCAAGACCGAGGTGGCGGTGCGTGCGGCGTTCGCCGCCGCCAGTGCCGGCAAGCAGGTGGCGGTGCTGGTGCCGACCACGCTGCTGGCCGAACAGCATTACCGCAACTTCCGCGACCGCTTCGCCGACTATCCGATGAAGGTGGAGGTGCTGTCGCGCTTCAAGACCAGCAAGGAAATCAAGGCGGAACTGGAGAAGGTCGCCGCCGGCACCATCGACGTCATCGTCGGTACCCATCGCCTGCTGCAACCGGACGTGAAGTTCAAGGACCTGGGCATGGTCATCGTCGACGAGGAGCAACGTTTCGGCGTACGCCAGAAGGAAGCGCTGAAGGCGCTACGCGCCAACGTGCACCTGCTGACCCTGACCGCCACGCCGATCCCGCGCACGCTGAACATGGCCATGGCCGGCCTGCGCGACCTGTCGATCATCGCCACCCCGCCGCCGAACCGGCTGGCGGTGCAGACCTTCATCACCCAGTGGGACAACGCGCTGCTGCGCGAAGCCTTCCAGCGCGAGCTGTCACGTGGTGGCCAGCTGTATTTCCTGCACAACGACGTGGAAAGCATCGGCCGCATGCAGCGCGAGCTGTCCGAGCTGGTGCCTGAAGCGCGCATCGGCATCGCCCATGGGCAGATGCCCGAGCGTGAGCTGGAAAAAGTGATGCTGGACTTCCAGAAGCAGCGCTTCAACGTGCTGCTGTCGACCACGATCATCGAATCGGGCATCGACATTCCCAACGCCAACACCATCATCATCAACCGCGCCGACCGCTTCGGCCTGGCCCAGCTGCACCAGCTGCGCGGCCGTGTCGGCCGTTCGCACCACCGCGCCTACGCCTACCTGGTCACCCCCGACCGCCGTTCGATCACCCCGGATGCGGAAAAACGCCTGGAAGCAATCGCCTCGATGGATGAACTGGGCGCCGGCTTCACCCTGGCCACGCACGATCTGGAGATCCGCGGTGCCGGTGAACTGCTCGGCGAGGACCAGAGCGGGCAGATGGCCGAGGTCGGCTTCAGCCTGTATACCGAGCTGCTGGAACGCGCAGTGCGCAGCATCAAGCAGGGCAAGCTGCCCGACCTGGATGCCGGCGAGGAAGTGCGCGGTGCCGAGGTCGAGCTGCATGTGCCGGCGCTGATTCCGGAAGATTACCTGCCGGACGTGCACACCCGCCTGACCCTGTACAAGCGCATTTCCAGCGCGCGCGACAGTGATGCGCTGCGCGAGCTGCAGGTGGAGATGATCGACCGCTTCGGCCTGCTGCCGGATGCGGCCAAGCACCTGTTCGCCATCGCCGAGCTGAAACTGAAGGCCAACACCCTCGGCATCCGCAAGCTGGATCTGGGCGAAAACGGTGGCCGCATCGTGTTCGAGTCCAAGCCGGACATCGACCCGATGGCGGTGATCCAGCTGATCCAGAAGCAACCCAATCTCTATGCCATGGAAGGGCCGGACAAGCTGCGCATCAAGCATCCGCTGCCGTTGCCGGAAGACCGCTTCAACGCGGCCCGCGCCCTTCTGACCACCCTCGCCCCGGGTTGACCGCCCCCCGAATAC
>NZ_LLXV01000097.1 GCF_001431665.1 Stenotrophomonas beteli
TCCCCCCATGGAGGCTCGGTCGCGCCATCCATGGCGCTCACGCCCCCGCAACCGGACCCACCCCGCCTTCGACAGGTTCCTGCGGTCTGTTGGAACGGCTCTTGGGGTCAGATCCGTTTTCCGGAGGAAAACGGATCTGACCCCTGATTGATTTCGATATCTGACAGAAGTGTCGACCAAGGTCGACACCTACCAACCGCCATCGGAATCTGTCAGAGGTGGGGCGGTGCCGGAGTGCGGGGTGTCAGCCGCATGGATGCGGCTGCCAAGCTTACAGGGACGTACTTGCAGCGTCCCCGCACTCCGACACCGCCGCGCCATCCCACGGAGAGCCCGCTTTTGATCTTGCTGCTGAGGGTGCCGGCCAGCGGCCGGCACTACTGCGGGTGCAGGGCTGCAGGCCCTGCCGAACAACCGCCTAATCGTGACCGCTGTCGTCCAGGCTGATGATGCCGCGCCGCAGCGCCTGGGTTACCGCATGCGTGCGATCACCGACGCCCAGCTTGTCCATCAGGCTCTTCATGTGCGCCTTCACCGTCTGCTCGGAGATCTGCATGCGCTCGCCGATGCGCTTGTTCGACAACCCGCCGGCCACGTGCCGCAGCACTTCGGTCTCGCGGGGCGACAACCGGTCTTCCACCACGTGCGCGGCGATGCTGGCCGCCACCGCCGGCGGAATCGGCGCGCGGCGACCGCCGGCCACCATCCGGATCGTATCGACCAGTTCGTGGCGCAGCATGTCCTTCAGCAGGTAGGCGCTGGCGCCGGCCTGCAGGGCGCGCACCGCGCGTACGTCACCACGGTAGGTGGTCAGCACGATGATGCGCGCGCGCGGGTCCATCGCGCGGATCCGCACGATGGCTTCCACGCCATCCAGGCGTGGCATCTGCAGGTCCATCAGCACCACATCCGGCTGCAGCTGCTGGTAGCGCGCGACGGCTTCTTCACCATCGGCGGCTTCACCCAGCAGGCGCAGGTCGGCGTGCGCGCCCAACAAGGCGGCCAGGCCGTCACGCAGCAACGGATGGTCATCAACCACCAGTACGCCGATCGGGGAAGGGGTTTCAGTCATGCTCAGGTCTGCTCCAGGGCCAGCGCCAACGCGGCGCGCGGCGGTGATACAGGCGTCGCGCCGGAACCGCCAGCGCCACTTCGGTCCCCAGCCCGGGGCGGGTCCACAACTGCAGCTCGGCCCCGAGGCGCTGCGCGCGCTCACGCATGCCCTGCAGGCCCCAATGGCCATGGCCTGGATTTTCGTCGGCGATGCCCACGCCATCATCGCGCACGTGCAGCAGGAAGCACCGCGCGCCGTAGGACAGTTCTACTTCGATGGCGCTGGCATTGGCGTGGCGCAGTGCATTGCGGATGGCCTCCCGGCCGATCAGGAACACCTCTTCAGCCGCGTCGGCCTGCAGCGGTGGCGCCGTGCCTTCCACGGTCAAGCGCAGCGGGTTGATGCCATGCCCGGCGTACTCGGCGTGTACGTCGGCCAGCGCCGAGGCCAGGTCGCGACCGGCGAAGGGCCCGTCGCGCAGTGCATTGACCCGCTCGCGGCCCTCGGCCAGATTGCGTTCGGCCAGTTGCATCGCCGACTCCAGTTGGCTGCGCACCGGCTCGGGTGTCTGCG
This sequence comes from Stenotrophomonas beteli, assembly GCF_001431665.1. Lineage (GTDB taxonomy): Bacteria > Pseudomonadota > Gammaproteobacteria > Xanthomonadales > Xanthomonadaceae > Stenotrophomonas > Stenotrophomonas beteli. The sequence continues at coordinate 1,628 of NZ_LLXV01000097.1, forward strand.
CTGACTGGCTGATCGCGTGCAGGCGCAGGATCAGGCCCTGGCTGCCCTGCAGCAGGGTGTCGTGCAGGTCGCGGGCGATGCGTTCGCGCTCGCCATGGCGCTCCTGCAGCCGCGCGCGGAACAGTGCCGCCAACTGGCCACTGCGGATGCGCACCGCCATCACCAGCAGCCCCAGCACGATGGCCGCGCACAACAGCTTGAACCACACGGTCTGCATGAAGGTGGGCGCGATGCGGAAGCTGCGCTGTGCCGGTGCCGTGCTCCAGATGCCGTCCTCGTTGGCGGCCTCCACTTCGAAGCGGTAATTGCCCGGCACCAGATTGGTGTAGTACGCACGTGTGCTGCTGCCGGCGTCCTGCCAGCCATCATCGACGCCTGACAGGCGATAGCGGTAGCGGTTGCGCTCCGGGCGGGCCAGTGACAGGGCCACGTAATCAATCTGCAGCTGGCTGGTGCCGGCCGGCAGCCGCAGGCCGTCATGCAAGGGCTGCTGTTGGCTGCCGTACAGAACGTCGCCGATGCGCACGCTGGGGGCCATGGTGTTGACGTGCGAACGGGTGGTATCCAGCCAGGCCAGCCCCTGGTTGGTGGCCAGCCACAGCAGGCCGTCACTCGCCAGCACAGCGGTGGAGATCGGCCCGCTCTGCAGCGCGATGCCGGGCATGCCGTCAACGGCGTCGAACAGGCGCGGCGTCACCGGCAGCCCGGTCCGCAGTGCGCGGCGCAGTTGCGCGCTCTGCAGTCGCACCAGGCCGCGACTGCCGTTGAGCCATAGATGTCCGCGTATATCGGCGACCATGCCGGTGATGCCTTCGAGCACGCCGGCCATGTCGGTGCGCACGGCAACGAATCGACCCTCGCCGACGCGCGCGGCCAGCCCGGCTTCGCCGGCCACCAGCAGCAGGTCCTGGTGCTGCAGCACGGCCGTCACCGGCCCTACCGACAGGCCCTGTGCGGTGCCGAAGGTCTCGATGGCCGTCGGGCCCATCCGGCGCAGGCCGCCATCGGCATAACCCAGCAGCAGTTGCCCGTCGGCATCCAGGCCCAGCGAGGAACAGGCCTGCTCGGGCAGGCGCTGTTCGCGCTGCCACTGGCCGCCCAGGTAGTGCAGCACGCCGCGCTCGCCGGTACAGGCCCAGGCCTGCGCATCATCGGGAAACAGCAGGGCATGCAGGGGTTGCCCGGTGAACGGTGCCGGCAGCGGAATCAGTGTGGTGCGCCCGCCGAGGGTGCGGGCGAGATTGATCCAGTCGAACTGCCAGATGGGTGTGGGCGCCTGCCGCGCGGCGGCTTGCAGTTGCGCGGCGCCGCCTTGCAGCAGGCCGCGGCGCAGGTCGTACGGTTTGAGATCCTCGCCGTAGCCATACACCCGGCCGTCACTGGCGCGCACCAGCGAGCGGTAGGGATCGCTGGGGCCGACCGTCAGGGTGTGCACGCTGCGCGCACGAAAGCGGTTGAGGCCCAGGTTGGTGCCGACCCAGAGGTTGCCTTCGCGGTCGGCGATGATCGGCACGGCCGAGGTGGCGGTCAGGCCGTGAGGCGAATCGAAACGCTCCATGCGCACGGCCCGGGTGTCTTCAAAGGTGACCCGGGCCACGCCGCCATGCGGGCTCATCGTGGCCCACAGGGCCCCATCGTCGGTGAACTGGAGACGCGCTGCGACCAGCTCCGGCAGGCGTCGTGCCTCGCGCTCGCGCTCGGGCAGCAAGCCCTGCGCGTTGGCCAGCGGCGAGGTGCCGCGGACGCGGTCGGCCAGCCACACTTCACCGCTCGGGCTCTCCGCCAGCGTCGCCATCTGCGAGACCGCGATGCCGGTGTCGATGAAGGCCGCCTGCTGCGGCCCGCGCATCCAGATCCTGAGGTCGGCCAAGACCCAGAAGATGCCACGACTGTCGTGCAGTACCCATTGCACGCGGCGTTCCGGCAGGCCGGCACTGCTGGGCAGAGGCTGCCAGCGCTGGCCATCGAACCATCGCAGTCCGCCGTTGATCGCTGCCCACAGGCGGCCATCGCGGTCCTGGCTGAAGCGTGGCACCACGCCAACCGGCACGCCCTGTGGCCGGCCGTAGTTGTGCAGCTGGCCATGGTTGAGCTGGCTGATGCCCGCCTGGAAGTAACCGATCCACATCGTGTCATCGCGGCCGACGGCCAGGGTGACCATGTTGGTGGACGGGAAGCGGGTACCCACGGGGGGCGACTGCCGTTCGAAGCGCCGCCCGTCGAAGCGGTACAGGCCCGAACCGGTGGCCAGCCACAGCAGCCCATCCCGGTCCTGGGCGATATCCCAGATGTCACCGGGCGCGCCCTGGCCGACCCGCCAGGCGGTGTGCTCGTAGCCGGGCAGGCCGCTGCTCGACAGCGGATGCTGCACGGCGAGCGCGGGCAGGGCGGTCAACAGCAGCAGGCACGTCAGCAGCGCCGGCAGGCGACGCAGGAACGGGAAGGGGCGGCCACGCATGGGGTGCATTCTGGCAGGTGCGGGGCAGGCCGGGGTGACCCTAACGGGGTAGGCGTGGCGCGTCTGTATCGGCTATCACGCCGGCATGCCCCCTGGAGCGCGGCGATGCAGCGCCTGTTCGTGATGTTTCCCGACCGTGGCCCGGGCCTCGGCCTGCTGTGGCTGCGGTTGTGCCTGGCCGCCGCACTGTGCCTGCCTGGAATGCAGGGCGGGTGGCTGGCGTTGCTGTGCCTGCTGGCGGTGGCGATGCTGGTGCTCGGCGTGTTGACCCCGGTGGCGGCCGCGCTGGCCACCCTCGGCCTGCAGGCGCAGGCGATGCCATGGCCCGTGGCGTTGCTGCCGCTGGCCCTGCTTCTGCTCGGGCCAGGTGCCTATTCGCTGGACGCGCGATGGTTCGGGCGCCGCGTGCTCGGCCGTCGGCCTCCCCCATTCGGGTAGGTGCCGGCCCCGACCGACGGGGGTAGGGTTTGAGGCCTTCGCCACGCACCATGGGCCACCCCCTCGCGGCATCCCCGATGGCTATCGCTTCTCCACCGGTTTCGCCCGCCGTTGCCTTGGCCCCGCATCAGATGGCGGCGTTGCAGCGTGCGTTGCGCTATGTCGATGCGCACTTGTCGCAGCCCCTGCGGGTGACCGAGCTGGCCGAAGCGGCCTGCGTCAGCCGTTTCCATCTGGTGCGCCTGTTCCGCAGCGGCACCGGCGCCAGTCCGCTCCGCTACGTGCGGCGGCGGCGCATCGAGCGCGCCCGTCAGCTGCTGCCCTCTGCGCAGCTGCCGATGTGCACCCTGGCGCAGCAGCTGGGGTTCTTCGACCAGAGTCATTTCGTACGCAGTTTCCGCGCTGAGACCGGCTGCAGCCCCGGGCAGTACCTGGCCGGCGATGCGGGGTTACGCCTTCCTACCGATCATGTCCCCAACGGAGTCAACCCATGAACCCTGCCACCACCACGCCCGCGCCGTCCCTGCTGTCGCCGGCCGACCACGCCCTGGTGCTGATCGATTTCCAGTCGCAGATGGCGTTTGCCACCCACACCATCGACATCTCCGCGCTGCGCAACAACGTCTCACTGATCGGCAAGGGCGCCAAGGGCTTCAATGTTCCAGTGGTGTTGACCACCGTGGCTGAAGCCTCGTTCTCCGGCCCGATGTTCCCCGAGCTGCCGGCGATCTTCCCGGGGCAACCGGTGTTCGACCGCACCTCGATGAACACCTGGGAAGACCAGCCGGTGATCGATGAGATCAACCGCATCGGCAGGCGCCGCCTGGTGCTTGCCGGCCTCTGGACCAGCGTCTGCATCGTCGGTCCGGCGCTGTCGGCGTTGGCGCAGGGGTTCGAGGTCTACGTGATCACCGATGCCTGTGGCGACGTCAGCGAAGAGGCGCATGAGCGCGCGATCACCCGCATGGTGCAGGCCGGCGCGGTGCCGATGACCAGCGTGCAGTACCTGCTTGAACTGCAGCGCGACTGGGCACGCGGTGAGACCTACGACCTGACCACCGGCATTGCCCGCGATCACGCCGGCGGCTACGGCATCGGCATCCAGTACGCCAAGCGCATGTTCGGCGCGCAGGAAGGCGGGCACTGAGCATGGTTGCCGGCCATGGCCTCGACCTGGCCCTGCTGATGCTGCGTGTGGCGGCGGGCGGCTTCCTGCTGCCGCACGCGCTTGGCAAGCTGTTCGGCTGGTTCGGTGGGCCGGGGCTTTCCGGCTTTGCGGCAGAGCTGCGCGGCTTCGGGCTGCCGGCGGTGGCACCGTTGCCATTGCTGTTGGCGTTGCTGCAGGTGCTGTCCGGACTGGCCGTGCTGCTGGGATGGCAGACCCGCATCGCCGCGCTTGCGGCGGCTGCCTTCATCGGTTTCACCGTCCTGTTGGCCCTGCCCAAGGGCTGGTTCTGGATGCGCGGCGGCAGTGAGTACCCGTTGATGTGGACTGCGGTACTGCTGGCCCTCGCGCTGGCCGGTCCTGGCGCCTGGGCGCTGGACGGTCAACGCCTTCCGGGAGATTTCACATGAGTCACGATCCCCTCGATCACGGCCGTCGCAACGTGGTGCTGGCCAGCGGCGCTGCCGTGGCGCTGGGCCTGGCGGGCCGCGCCGGCGCCGCACTCGATTCCACTTCCAAGGAGCGTCGCATGAGCACGCTGGTCATCCGTAATGCCCGCATCACCACCCTCGATCCGCAGCAGCCGCATGCACAGGCGCTGGCCGTGCAGGAAGGGCGTATCGTCGCCGTCGGCAGCGACGCGGAGATCATGCGCGACTGGGGCAACGAAGCGACCCTGATCGATGCGCAGGGCCGGCGCCTGCTGCCGGGGCTCAACGACAGCCACACCCATCTGATCCGCGGCGGCCTGAACTACAACCTCGAACTGCGCTGGGATGGGCTGCGTTCGCTGGCCGACGCGATGGCGATGCTGAAGGCCCAGGTCGACCGCACCCCCGCGCCGCAATGGGTGCGCGTGGTGGGTGGATTCACTGCCGCGCAGTTCAACGAAAAGCGCCTGCCCACCCTGCAGGAACTCAACGACATCGCGCCGGATACGCCGGTGTTCCTGCTCCACCTGTATGACCGCGCGCTGCTCAACCGCGCCGCGCTGCGGGCCTGTGGTTACAGCAAGGACACCCCCGATCCGCCGGGTGGGCAGATCGTGCGTGATTCGCTGGGCAACCCGACCGGGCTGCTGCTGGCCAAGCCGAATGCGCTGATCCTGTACGCGACGCTGGCCAAGGGGCCGCGCCTGCCGATCGAATACCAGGCCAATTCGACGCGCCACTTCATGCGCGAACTGAACCGCCTGGGCATCACCTCGGTGATCGACGCCGGAGGTGGCTTCCAGAACTATCCCGAGGACTACCAGGTCATCGAGCAGCTGCACCGCGACGACCAGCTGACAGTGCGCATCGCCTACAACCTGTTCACCCAGAACAAGGGCAAGGAAGTGGATGACTTCCGTGGCTGGAGCGAGATCCTGCAGCCGCGCCAGGGCGATGACCTGCTGCGCCACAACGGTGCGGGCGAGATGCTGGTGTTCTCGGCCGCCGACTTCGAGCTGTTCAATGAGCCGCGCCCGGAGCTGCCGCCGGAGCTGGAGCCGGAGCTGCACGATGTGGTCAGGCTGCTGGTCGAAAAGCGCTGGCCGTTCCGTATCCACGCCACCTACGACGAGAGCATCAGCCGTATCCTCGACGTTTACGAGCAGGTCAACCGCGAGGTGCCGTTCGATGGGCTGCATTGGTTCATCGACCATGCCGAGACCATCACCCCGCGCAACATCGAGCGTATCCGCGCGCTGGGCGGTGGCATCGCCGTGCAGCACCGCATGGCCTACCAGGGTGAGGCCTTCGTCGAGCGCTATGGCGTGCAGGCGGCGCGGCACACGCCACCGGTCAAGCGCATGCTGGCCGAGGGGGTGCCGGTGGGTGCCGGTACCGATGCCACCCGCGTGGCCAGCTACAACCCGTGGGTGGCGCTGTCGTGGCTGGTGACCGGGCGTACCGTCGGTGGCCTGGCGCTGTATGGCGATGAGAATCTGCTGGAGCGCGAACAGGCGCTGCGCCTGTGGACCCAGGGCAGTGCCTGGTTCTCCGGCGATGAAGCGGTGAAGGGAACGTTGAGGGCTGGTCAGCTGGCCGACTTCATCGTGCTCTCCGCTGACTTCTTCCGGGTCGACGACGCGCAGATCGCCGACATCACCAGCGTGCTGACGGTCGTTGGTGGTCGCATCGTGCACGCCGATGGTGACTATGCAGGCCTGGCCCCACAGCTGCCGCCGGCGATGCCGGACTGGTCGCCGGTCAACCGGTTCGGCGGCTACCATGTCGGCGGTGCTGCCACCGGGTTGGCCACCGCCCATCGCCACCATCACGGCGTGGCCTGCAGTACGCATGGCGTTCACGGCCATGCCGCGCACCATGCGGCGCCCACCGATGACCTGACCGCCTTCTGGGGCGCGATGGGATGCTCGTGCTTCGCGTTCTGAGCCTGGCGCTGCTGGCCGCGCCATCGCTGGCGCTGGCCTGCGAGGGTGGCCGCTGCAGCGACGCTGGCAACGGCCAGCTGCAACTGGACGCCGCGCTGCGCCTGCGTGGCCTGTACTACGATCCGGCCCGGTTCGGCATCGGCAGCAGTGAAGATGGCTACGGCCTGCTGCGCGCGCTGGCCTCGGCAACCTATGCGAAGGACAGCTGGCAGGCAAAGTTGCAGCTGGGCGTGCATGCTGAGAATGGCAAGGCAGGTGGAGCCGGCCGCACCGACCGCGGCGCGCTGGATGTGCAGCAGGCGTACTGGCGCTGGCAGCGCAGCGGCTTCCACCTGCAACTCGGTCGGCAGGAAGCCGGCTACGGAAGCTCGCGGCTGTTGTCGGTGCGCGATGGGCCGAACATCCGCCTGGCCTTCGACGGTGCGCGCCTGGGCTGGAAGGGCCGCCTCGGCACGCTGGACCTGATGGCGCTGCGGCCAGTGGAGAACCGACCAGGTGCCTTCGATGATCATGGCGAGCACGGTGCCCACCTGTGGGGTGCCTATGCCACCACGGCACGCGGGCAGGGCGCGGGACAGTGGGATCTGTATCTGCTCGACTATCGCCGCGAAGGTGCGCGCTTCGCGGCAGGCTCCGGCATCGAGCGCCGGCAGACCGTGGGCGCGCGCTGGTTCGGCCAGGCCGATGCGCTGGACTGGAACAGCGAGCTGGTGGCGCAGGGCGGTGAGCTGCGCACTGCCTCGGGCGATCTCGATATCCGCGCCTGGACGCTGGCCACCGATACAGGGTGGCGCTGGACGGACCTGCCACTGAAGCCGCGGTTGGGGCTGAAGGCCGACATCGCCAGTGGCGATGGCAATCTGCATGACGGCCGCGTGGGGACCTTCAATGCACTGTTCCCGAAATCGGCCTACTTCAGCGAGGCCAGCCTGCTGGCCCCGGCCAATCTGATGGACGTCCAGCCGACCCTGACCCTGCGCCTGCACGACGCGGTATCGACGGAGCTGGGCGTACAGATGGCCTGGAAGCACCGTCGCGCCGATGCGGTCTACACCACGCCGGCACCGCTGGTGGCGTTGCCGGGCAGCGCCGGTGGCGCGCGCCGCATCGGCACTCAGTACAAATCCGAAACCCGCTGGCAGGCCAGCGAACACTGGCAATGGCAGCTGCAGCTGGCCTGGGTCGATGCGGGTCCTGCGCTGAAGCAGGCCGGTGGCCAGGACACGCTGTTCGCCTCGATCGTTGGAGCATGGCAATGGTGAACGCAACCGCGTCGCAACCCCCCGCACAGGCCGCAGGTGCCTGGTCCCCGCTGAAGATCCAGATGTTCCGTTCGATCTGGCTGGCAATCCTGGCCAGCAACATCGGCACCTGGGTCAACGACGTGGCCGCCGCCTGGGTGATGGCCGAACGTACCGGCTCGCCGTTGATGGTGGCGCTGGTGCAGTCGGCCACTACCGTGCCGATCGTGCTGCTGGCACTGGCCGCCGGAACGCTGGCCGACATCGTCGATCGCCGCAGGTACCTGCTGGCGACCCAGGGCTGGATGCTGCTGGTCGCCGCCGTGATGGCGACGTTGACCGCGCTGGACATGCTCACCCCGCAGCTGCTGGTGCTGCTGACCTTCTGCATGGGGTGCGGTGCGGCAATGGCGATGCCGGCGCAGGCCGCGATCGTGTCCGAACTGGTGCCGCAGCCGATGCTGGCCTCGGCGGTGGCGCTGAACTCGATCGGCATCAACATCGCGCGTTCGATCGGCCCGGCCATCGGCGGCGTGATCGTGGCCCAGCTCGGTGCAGTGTGGGCGTTCGGCTTCAACGCCATCACCTTCGCCGCGATGCTGTTCGTGGTGTGGGGCTGGAAGCGCGACCCGAAGCAGTCCAGCCTGCCGCCGGAAGGCTTTGGCGCCGGCCTCAAGGCAGGCCTGCGCTACGCCAGCCGCGCCGGACGGCTGCAGGCGGTGCTGATCAAGTCGGTCGGCTTCTTCTTCTTCGCTGCAGCGATGAACGCCCTGCTGCCGGTGGTGGTGCGTGGGCAGATGCACGGAGGGGCAGGGCAGTACGGCATGCTGCTGGGCTGCATCGGTATCGGTGCGGTCGGCGGCGCGTTGCTGCTGCCGAAGCTGCGTGCACGACTGGACCGTGACCTGCTGGTGTTGCTGGCGACGTTGTCGCTGGCGTTGAGCCTGGTCGGCCTGGCGCTGACCCGCAGCTGGTACGTGCTGCCGTTGGTGATGCTGATCAACGGTTTTGCCTGGATCACCGTGCTGTCGTCGCTGCAGATCGCCGCGCAGACTGCGGTGCCGGCCTGGGTACGTGCGCGTGCGCTGGCGTTGTACATCATGGTGTTCTCCGCTGGCATGGCGGCCGGTGGCCTGAGCTGGGGCGCGCTGGCGCAACGCACCTCGCCCGAGCTGGCATTGCTGGTGGCGGCTGCCGGTGCGGTCATCGGCGGACTGCTGGTGTGGCGCGTACGCATTGCCGGTACCGAGGACCTGAACCTGCGCCCCGCCGGCCACTGGCCGGCGCCGGAACTGTCGGTGCCGGTGTCGAACGACCGCGGTCCGGTGCTGGTGACCGTCGAGTACCGCATCGACGCAAGCGATCGGCCCGCATTCCAGGCGCAGATGCGCGCGCTGGGGACGATTCGCCGTCGTGATGGTGCGGTGGTCTGGGGTGTAGTCGAGGACGTGGCCAGCCCCGGCATTCACCTGGAGTATTTCGTGACCCCGTCCTGGCTGGAACACCTGCGCCAGCACGAACGCATCACCGCCGATGACAAGGCGATCCAGGAAGTGCTGCGCGGGCTGCATCGTGGCGAACGCGCGCCGGTGGTGCGTCACTTCGTGGGTGGGCACGATCCGCTGCCGAGGACCGGGGTACCACACCACCACAGCGATATCTGACAAAAAAGGGGACGGAGGGGATCAAGTCGTTTGTGCACAAACGACTTGATCCCCTCCGTCCCCTTTTTTGT
>NZ_LLXV01000098.1 GCF_001431665.1 Stenotrophomonas beteli
CCTGGCGCAGCTGCAGCTGGCCAGCCACCTGCAGACACTGAAAGTGCTGTTCTACGCGCTGGCGGGATTCCATTGGCTGGCCGCGCTGGCCTTCTTCGGCTTCATCGGCCTGGTCGCCAGCGCGCGGGGGTTGGACGATGGCGCGGTACTGGCCACGGTGTACGGCATCATTTCCCTGCTGGCGGCCGCGCTTGGCTTCGTGCAGCTGCATACCGCACGCCTGCTGTCACGTCGCACCGGGCTGGCCTGGTGCCGGCGCGCAGCCTGGCTGGCCGTGCTGGCCGGGCCGCTGGGGATGGCGTTGACCGCCTATGCCTGGGTGTTCCTGTCCAAGCCTGGCATGGCCGCACTGTTCGACCGCGGCGACCATCTCAGCGTCTGAGCCTGCCGGCAGACGCTCCGCCCTTCCTGATCGACTCCCCCATGTCCGCGCCTGCCCGACCAACGACCGCCCCGCCCACCGCCTCCCATTTCCCAGGCCCCAGGAGGCTGGCCTTTGCCGCCGTACTGGCAGTGTTCGCAATCAGCTGGATCCACCCGCTGTGGCCCACCGAGCAGGCCCTGCACAGCACGCTGACCGTGCTCGGGCTGGCCGCCCTGCTGTGGGTCGACCGCCGCGGTGGCTGGCTGGGCAATGGCGCCTTCATCGCCATCTGCGGCTTCATCGCCCTGCATTGCGTGGCGGCACGCTGGCTGTACTCCAACGTGCCCTACGACGCCTGGGTGCAGGCGCTGACCGGCTGGTCGCCCAACGCAGCGTTCGGCTGGCAGCGCAATCATTTCGACCGCCTCATCCACTTCCTGTTCGGCGTCTGCTTCACGCCGGCGCTGCTGCAGCTGGCCCGCCATGCCTGGCCGGCGCTGCGCCGGGGCCAGGCTTTCACCCTGGCGGTGATGACGATCATGTGCGCCAGCCTGGTCTACGAGTGGTTTGAATGGGCCATCGCGCTGGCCCTGTCGCCCGATGCCGCCGAGGCCTACAACGGCCAGCAGGGCGACCTGTGGGACGCCCACGCCGACATGCTGATGGCCACCGTGGGCAGCCTGCTCACCTGGCCGCTGATCCGCCGGAGTTCCCCGTAATGAGTGCGTCCATCCGTATCGCCGTGCTTGCCTCGGGCCGCGGCAGCAACCTGCAGGCCATCCTCGACGCCATCGGCAACGGCCGGCTGCCCGCCGAGGTGGTCGGTGTGTTCTCCGATCGCCCCGCTGCCGAGGCGCTGCAACGCGTCGAACCGGGCCTGCGCTGGGCGCATGCACCGAAGGAGTTCGACAGCCGCGCGGCCTACGAGCAGGCCCTGGGCGACGCACTGGCGGCAGCCCGGCCGGACTGGATCATCTGCGCCGGCTACATGCGCATCCTCGGCGCGGCCTTCGTGCAGCGCTTCGCTGGCCGCCTGGTCAACATCCATCCTTCGCTGCTGCCGCTGCACAAGGGCCTGGACACGCACGCGCGGGCGCTGCAGGCCGGTGATGCCGAGCATGGCGCCAGCGTGCACCTGGTGGTCCCCGAACTGGATGCCGGCGCGGTGCTGGCGCAGGCCCGCGTGCCGGTGCGGTCCGGCGATGACGCGCAGGCGCTGGCCGCTCGCGTGCTGGCGGTGGAGCATCCGCTGCTGATCGCCACGCTGCAGCTGCTGTGCAGCGGCCGCCTGGCTGAACGGGACGGGCACCCCTGGCTGGATGGTCACCCCCTGTTTAACCCGTTGGCTCTAGATTCCGCCGGGAACCTGAACCGGTAACCGGCTTGCACACGCCCCGCTGACTGCGCGGCTGGCATCCTGCCCCCCTCCTGCGGTCCCTGCCCTTCATGAAGACCACGACCCTGCTGTCCACTTCATTGTTGCTGTCGCTTGCCGCGTTCCCCGGCCCGGGCTGGGGGCAGGCGCAAGCGCCCGCCACCGCGCCGGCTGCGGTACCGGTGGTGCAAGCGCCGGCCGAACCGCCGGTGCCGATGCCTCCGGCCATGGCCTGGGAGCCGCCGCCGTTGCAGCCGTTCAGCGCCACCTACCAGGCCTTCTACAAGGGCAAGGAGGCGGGCGACGCCAGCATGCAGGTCACCCACACCGGCGGCAGCCAATGGCGGGTGGACATGCAGGTGGTCGGCCGCCGCGGCTTCGCCAGCGTGCTGGGCCTGAACATCGAACAGAGCACCGTGTTCGAGGAACGCGGTGGCACGTACGCGCCCTTGAGCCAGAGCACCGTGCGCAAGGGCCTGTTCCTGGGCAAGAAAGCGGTCGGCACCTATAACTGGCAGGCCGGCACCGCGCAGTGGACCGGCGATGTGAAGAAGGACCGCGCGCAGCCGATCCCGCTGCAGCCGGGCGACCAGAGCGCTCTGCTGATCAACCTGGCGATCATGCGCGATGCGCGCCCGGGCGCGGCCATGCACTACCGCTACGTGGACATGGGCAAGGTCCGCCAGCATGACTACCAGGCGGCGGCGCAGACCGAGAACGTCGAAGTCGGCGACCTGTCCTACAACGCGCTGAAGGTGTACCGCACCAACGGCGGCAACAACGAAACCATTCTCTGGATCGCCAACGGTGTCCCCACCCCGGTGCGCATCCTGCAACGCGAAGACGGCGAAGACCGCGTCGACCTTCGACTGATCGAATACCAAGGAGTCTGAGCATGAGCACCCTGACCCGCCCCCTCACCTGGATCGCCGCCGCCGCGCTGTCGATGGCCAGCCTGCCGGCCATGGCCCTGCAGCCGTTCAAGGCCGATTACCTGGCCAGCTACATGGGCATGCAGGCCAATGGCAGCATGACCCTGAGCAGCGAAGGCGCCAACAAGTGGCGCTACACCCTGCAGGTGAAGAACCAGCTGGCCGACCTCAGCCAGAGCACCGTGTTCGAGGAAGTGCGTGGCCAGCTGCGCCCGCTGAGCAGCCAGGACCGTTCGGCCCTGCTGGTGAAGAAGCGCAACGTGCAGGCCAACTACAACTGGACCAGCAACCAGGCCACCTGGACAGGCGACATCAAGCCGGACCGCGCCGGCCCGATCGCGCTGAAAAGCGGTGACATGGATGCGCTGCTGATCAACCTGGCGATCACCCGCGACCTGGCCGCCGGCAAGCCGCTGACCTATCGCATGGTCGACGAAGGCCGGATCAAGAACATGACCTACCGCGTGGTCGGCAAGGAATCGATCACCGTGGGCGGCAAGAGCTACGAGGCCACCAAGGTCTCGCGCGCCGACGGCAACAAGGAGCTGATCGCCTGGATCGTGCCGGAGTTCCCGGTGCCGGCGCGCATGCTGCAGCGTGAGAGTGGCCGTGATGCGCTGGACCTGACCATCAAGGCGATGAACTGAGTGCCGGGGTCGGATTCCATCCCCTCGGGATGGGCTCTGACCCCGGTTGTGGGGCTGGGGTCGGAGCCCTTTCCGATGGAAAGGGATTCGACCCCGGGCCCCGCGAAAAGAGAACGCCCGCTTTCGCGGGCGTTTTTCTTACTTCTTTTCCTCGGCCGCGGCCGGCTTGAACTCGGTGCGGCAGTCCACGCGGATCTGCTCACCGGTGCTGCGCCAGACGAAGGTGCGGCAATGGCGGTTGCCGTCCTGGCTGTCGTTCACCGCCACCGCATAGAACGACTGGATGATCTCGTCACGACTGACCGTGCCATCGCCGTTCCAGTCCATGTCCTTCTGCTCGATGCCCTGGGTGATGGCCAGGTTGGCGTACCAGGCATAGCCCAGCCACGCCAGCACGATCAGCACCAGCGCCAGCAGCGCCTTCCGACGCGGGCTGAATTTGCCGCGCAGGATCATGGCACGCGCCGGATGGTGGCACCGAGCGAAGACAGCTTCTCTTCGATGTTCTCGTAGCCACGATCAAGGTGGTAGATGCGGTCGATGGTGGTATCGCCGCTGGCCATCAGGCCGGCCAGGATCAGCGACGCCGACGCACGCAGGTCGGTGGCCATCACCGGTGCACCGCTCAGGTGTTCACTGCCCCGCACGATGGCGGTATGGCCTTCGACCTGGATGTCCGCGCCGAGGCGCAGCAGCTCGTTGACGTGCATGAAACGGTTCTCGAAGATCGTTTCATTGATCACGCCGACACCGTCGGCCACGCAGTTGAGCGCCATGAACTGCGCCTGCATGTCGGTGGGGAACGCCGGGTACGGCGCGGTGGTCAGGTTGACCGCCTTCGGCCGCTTGCCCTGCATGTCCAGGGTGATGGTGTCGTCGGTGGTCTCGATCTGCGCACCGGCCTCGACCAGCTTGGACAGCACCGCGTCCATGGTGTTCGGGCGTGCGCGGTTGACCGTGACCTTGCCGCCGGTCATCGCCGCGGCCACCAGGAAGGTGCCGGTCTCAATGCGGTCGGGCAGCACTTCGTGGCGGCCACCGGACAGGCGCTCGACGCCTTCGATGACCAGGCGCGCAGTGCCCAGGCCTTCGATCTTCGCGCCCAGCGCAATCAGGCAATGCGCCAGATCGGTCACTTCCGGTTCCATGGCGCAGTTGTCGAGGATGGTGGTGCCTTCGGCCAGCACCGCGCCCATCAGCACGTTCTCGGTGCCGGTGACGCTGACCATGTCGAAGGTGAAATGGCCGCCCTTCAGCCGCTTGGCGGTGGCCTTGATGAAGCCGTTCTCGACCACGATGTCCGCACCCAGCGCCTGCAGGCCCTTGATGTGCTGGTCCACCGGGCGCGACCCGATCGCGCAGCCACCCGGCAGCGACACCTCGGCCGCGCCGAAGCGGGCCAGCAGCGGGCCCAGCACCAGGATCGAGGCGCGCATGGTCTTGACCAGCTCGTACGGCGCAACGTGCTGGTTCACCGGGCGCGGGTCGACCACGATCGCACTGCCACGCGACAGCGTGCCCTGGTCGATGGTGACCTTGGCGCCCAGTTCGCCCAGCAGCTTCACCGTGGTGACCACATCGTGCAGGTGCGGCACGTTGGTGATCTCCACCGGCGCATCGGCCAGCAGGGTCGCGCAGAGAATGGGGAGGACGGCGTTCTTGGCGCCGGAGATGCTCACTTCACCGTGCAGCGCAGCGCCGCCGGTCACAACGATCTTGGCCATGTATTGGGAATCTTCTGCGGTTCAGCCGGCTTCGGCCGGGGTCACGGTTTTCAGTGCCAGCGCGTGGATGGCGCCGCCCATCAGGTCACCCAGGGTGGCATAGACCATCCGGTGGCGGGCCAGCGGCATCTTGCCGGCAAAGGCCTCGCAGACCACGGTCGCTTCGAAATGCACGCCGTCGTCGCCCTGCACGTCGGCGCGGGCGCCGGGCAGGCCGGTTTCGATCAGGTTGCGGATGGTGTCGGCGTCCAACGGGCTTTCCTAATAAAATGTGCCTCCATTCTACTTCCGCTGCGTGGCGTCCGCATGGCCGAATCCCTGTTGCCCCCCCGTTCCATCGACCCTGCCGGCCTGGTCGCCAGTGGCCGCCGCGTGTTCGAGATCGAGCGGCAGGCGCTGGATGCCGTGGCCGACCGCCTGGGCGAGGCCTTCCAGCAGGCCTGCCAGGCGATCCTGGCCAGCCGCGGCCGGGTGGTCGCCACCGGCATGGGCAAGTCCGGCCACATTGCCCGCAAGATCGCGGCCACCCTGGCCTCCACCGGCACGCCGGCGTTCTACGTGCACCCGGGCGAGGCCGGCCACGGTGACCTGGGGATGATCACCGAGGCCGACGTGGTGCTGGCCCTGTCCTATTCCGGTGAGTCCGACGAGGTGCTGATGCTGCTGCCGGTGCTCAAGCGCCAGGGCAACGTCCTGATTTCGATGACCGGCCGCCCGCAGTCCAGCCTGGCCACGGCGGCCGATGTGCACCTGGACGTCAGCGTACCGGCCGAGGCCTGCCCGCTGGCGCTGGCGCCGACCTCCAGCACCACCGCCTCGCTGGCGATGGGTGATGCGCTGGCGGTGGCCCTGCTCGACGCCCGTGGCTTCACCGCCGATGATTTCGCCCGCTCGCATCCGGCCGGCAGCCTCGGCCGCCGCCTGCTGCTGCACATCACCGACGTCATGCACACCGGCGAGGACCTGCCTCGCGTGGGCGCCGACGCCAGCCTCAGTGAAGCGCTGGTGGAAATGAGCCGCAAACGGCTCGGCATGACCGCCGTGGTGGATGCCGACGGCGTGCTGATCGGCCTGTTCACCGACGGCGACCTGCGCCGGGCGCTGGACAGTGCACTGGATGTGCGTACCGCCCGGATCGCCGATGTGATGACCCGCAATCCACGCACCATCGGTGCCGACCAGCTGGCCGTGGAAGCGGCCCGGCAGATGGAAACCCAGAAAATCAACGGCCTGATCGTGGTCGATGGCCAGGGCCGCGCGGTCGGCGCCCTGAACATTCATGACCTGTTGCGGGCCCGGGTGGTTTAACCGACAGTCCGTAGACCCCATTCAGTCTGTAATGACCCTCCTGCCGCCACCGAGCCTGTCGCCCTGATGCCCTGGTCCCCCCTGTCCGCCTTCCCCGCTCCCCTGCACGCTGCGGCGGCCGGCATCCGCCTGGCCTGCTTCGACGTGGACGGTACCCTCACCGACGGTCGGCTGTACTACGACAAGGACGGCAATGAGAGCAAGGCGTACTTCGTGCAGGACGGTCTGGGCCTGAAACTGCTGCAGCAGCACGGCATCCACCCCGTGCTGATCACCGCGCGCAACAGCCAGTCCGCGCTCAGGCGCGGCGCCGACCTGGGTATCGATACCCAGATCGCGGTGGGCGACAAGCTGGCCAGCGTGCAGGCGTTGTGCGCCAAGCACGGCGTCGGGCTGGGGCAGGTGGCGTTCATGGGCGACGATCTGCCCGACCTGGCGCCACTGGGCGCGGTCGGCCTGGCGGTGGCCCCGGCCAATGCCCACCCGTGGATCGCCGAGCGCGTGCACTGGCGGACCCGCGCCGAGGGCGGTCGTGGCGCGGCCCGTGAACTGTGCGACATCCTGCTGGCCGCGCAGGGCCATGTGGACGCCGTGCTGGCGAGGTTCGGCGCATGAACCTGCCGACACTGAACTGGCGCACCCTGCTGGGCGTCGGCCTGCTGCTGGCGGCGCTGCTCAGCAGCTGGGCCGCCTTGCGCAACCGCGACAAGGGCCACGCCAACGACAGCCAGGAACTGGGTGTGGACTACGTTCTGCACGACTTCCAGATTGTCGCCCTGGACGAGCACGGCAAGGAATCGACCACCCTGCGTGCGCCGCTGCTGGAGCGCCAGCGCGGTGACCAGACCATCACCATCGCCACCCCGTTGTTCGAGATGCCGGACAAGGATGGCAAGCACTGGACCCTGCGTGCCGAAACCGGCTGGCTCAGCGCCAAGGGCGATGAGATGAAACTGCGCGGCAACGTCGCCGGCGACAGCCCGGCCGGCCCGGGCACGGTGCCGACCACCTTCCGCACCGACCATCTGGACGTGTTCCCGAAGGAAAACCGCGCCCGTACCGACGCCCTGGTGACCATGACCCGCCCGGGCATGGAGCAGTCCGGCGTCGGCTTCGAGGTGGATTCGAAGAACAACACGTATCATTTCCTCAGCCAGTCCAAGGGCCGCTACACGCCCAAGCGCTGATTCCGCCGCCCGCCTGCGACGTCTCCGGACCGGCGCAAGGCGGACAGCCCAC
>NZ_LLXV01000099.1 GCF_001431665.1 Stenotrophomonas beteli
GTCCGCGGCATGGATGCCGCGGCCAAGCCCCCAGGGACGGGTTTACGGCGCCCCCCGCAACCGGCCCCACCCCGCCTATCCACGGCAAACCTGCTTTTGACCTTGCTTCGGCGGTTGCCGTGGTTTCAGCGGGTGCAGGGCGCAGCCCTGCATCGACTCCCCCCTACTTCTTCAGGAAGTTGTCCACCAGCAGGTGCTTCACGTCGTCGAAGCGGCCGTTCAACACGGCCTTGGCGGCGTACAACGCCGTACCGGCCACCTGCTTGGCCTCGATCTGCGGCGGCATCACCAGTTCGGCGCGGCTGGTGTGCACGTCCAGCAACGCCGGGCCGCGCTGGGCCAGGAAATCCTGCACCGCCTCCTCCAGATCCTCGCTGCGGGTCACGGTGCGGCCGTGGAAACCGATCACCTCGGCCAAGCGCCCGAAGTCCGGGTTCTTCAGGTCGGTGTAGTTGTCCAGCAGGCCTTCCACCTTCTGTTCCAGCTCGACGAAGTTGAGCGAACCGTTGTTGAACACCACCACCTTGATCGGCAGGTTCTCCTGCACCGCGGTCAACAGGTCGCCCAGCAGCATCGCCAGGCCACCATCACCGGACAGCGAAACCACCTGCCGGCCCGGGAACGCCTTCTGCAGGCCCAGCGCCTGCGGCATCGCGTTGGCCATCGTGCCGTGCAGCAGGCTGGTCAGCGTGCGGCGGCGGCCGTTGACGCGGATGTGGCGCAGTACCCACACCATCGGCGAGCCACCGTCGGCGGTGAACAGCGCATCGTCTGCGGCATGCTTCGACAGCAGCGCGGTCAGGTGCTGCGGGTGGATCAGTTCGCCCTCGCCGGGTTGTTCTTCCTGCTCGCGCTTCTTCAGCGCCTTGTCGCGACGCTCGATGCATTCATCCAGGAAACTACTGTCCTCGCGCGGGGGCAGCATCGGCAGCAGTGCATCCAGTGTCGGCGCGATATCGCCCACCACGCCCAGGTTCACCGGGTGGCGGCGGCCGAGGTGGCTGCCGTCGCGGTCGACCTGGATGATCGTCGCCTTGTCCGGGTAGAACTGGCCCCAGGCAAAGTCGGCACCGAGCAGCAGCAGTGTGTCGCACGCCATCAGCGTGTGGAAGCCGGATTCGATGCCGAAGATGCCGGTCATGCCCATGTTGTACGGGTTGTCCGGCTCCACGAAATCCTTCGCGCGCGAGGTGTGCGCGACCGGTGCCTGCAGGCGCCGGGCCAGTTCCAGCAGTTGCGCATGCGCGCCCTGGCAACCGGCGCCGGCATAGATGCCAATGCGCTTGCCCTGCCCCAGCAGCTCGGCGATGCGCTGCAGTTCGGCGTCGGAAGGGCGCAGCACTGGCTGGGTGTAGTGCACCGAGAACGGCACATCGTGCTTCACCTCAGCCTGGCTGATATCGGCCGGCAGGATCACCACCGCCACGCCGCGGCGGCTGATCGCCGCCTGGCAGGCCAGGGCCACGACGCGTCGGGCCTGCTCCGGGCTGTGCACCTGCTCGCAGAACACCGTGCAGCTGCCATAGACCGCCTTGAAATCCACTTCCTGCGGGAATTCCATGCCCAGCTCGCTGGTCACCACCTGGCTGGCGATCAGCACCATCGGCGCACGGTTGCGATTGCTTTCGAAGATGCCGTTGATGAAGTGCAGGCCACCGGGACCACAGGAGCCCGCACAGGCGGTCAACTCGCCGCTCACCAGCGAATCGGCGCCAGCGGCGAAGGCGGCCACTTCTTCGTGGCGTACATGCACCCAGTCGATTTCACTGCGGTGCAGGGCATCGGTGACGTGATTCAAGGTATCGCCAACGATGCCGTAACAGCGGCGGACGCCCGCCTGCTGCAGGGTATCGACAACGATCTCGGCAACGCGCTTGCTCATCGGATACATCCTCGAGGGGAGAACATCCGAGGCTAGACCCGAAGAAGTGATGCCTCCGTGGGCAAGGCGCACATCACCTCGATAGGCAAACTACCGGCGGAGATCGAGTCAATCGTTGACGTTGATCCAGCCCTCCACCGCGCCCTGCTTCGGGTTGCGGTAGCGCAGCTTCACCCAACCATCCTGTTCATCCAGCATCTCCACGCGGTCTCCCTGCACCAGGTAACGCCTGGTGCTGGATGCGCCGGGTCGATCGAACAGGAACAGCCGCGCGGGTACCACGGTGGCTGTCAACGCAACCAGCGGGCTATCGTTTTCGGGCACTGCCAACCCGTCATTGATGGCTCGCTCTTCGATCTCCGCGGTCGCCGAGTAGCTGGTCCAAACGGCCAATGGGCCATCAAACCGCGTCGCCTCCAGATTCAGCACTTCTCCGTCCAACCTGGGCAACGTAAGCATGCGCTCAGAACGATAAAGGTACAGAACGCCGTTGAATGGGCGGTAGACATCAACACGCCAGACGGCACTTCGGCAGCTACTGCGGAGCACCTGATTCTCAGAATCCAATTCGATCCGACCGAACTCCCCACAACTTCGCCTTGCTTTCCGCAGGACTGGCAGTGTTATGAACCTGCCAAGAAACCGATCGAACTTGTAGACAAGTGTTGAAAAATTGACCATTCCAACGGGCATCTGCACTACCAGATCAAGCTGACCATCAAAGTCCACATCCAACGCCATCAGCTTCGTTTCAGATTCCAGCGACCCCGATGGAGCTGGCGGCAGCTGCTGTGTCGCGCCTGAGGGGAGTTGGACCTGGATGCCCCCGTCAGGTTGATGGACGACAGTTACCGGTGTTGCTGGTGCTACTTCGAACATAAGCTGCGCTTGTTCCACGACTGGCATCGACCAGGCCCTCCCCGGCAGAAGGAGCCCAAGCTGGAGAAGAATCAGCGACATCAGCGCCGCAACCATGTGCGGGCCGTCTCTCTCAAGCAGTCGCGGCTCGAAGCCGATCCCCATTGTCATTGGAATGCCCGTGCAGAAACTGGCTTTTCAGCCACCACCACGATCATGTGCCGGAGCACCCGGCAGCTCCATGCAAGAAATCCGAAATTGCTTCCAGCGTCGAGGGGACCAGTCCTGCAAGCAAGAAACACACCAGGCAGCAGTGGCCCGGCTATCCAGGGCCTGTCAGTTCAGTTCAATCAATCGTTGACGTTGATCCAGCCCTCCACCGCGCCCTGCTTCGGGTTGCGGTAGCGCAGCTTCACCCAGCCGTCCTGTTCATCCAGCAGTTCCACGCGGTCGCCCTGCACCAGGTAACGCTTGGTGCTGGACGCACCGGGGCGGTCGAACAGGAACAGCCGCGCAGGTACCACGGCGGCCTGCCGGCCACGCAACGGTCCATCCGGCGGTGCGCCCAGGCCATCGGCAATCGCGCTCTCCAGCACACGGCCAGCGGCATCATAGGTGCGCCAGACCGCCAGCGGGCCTTGCTCGTCGCTCGGCTCCCACTGCAGCGCGGCATTGAGCGTATCGCCCAGCATCAGCACGCTCTCGGCGCGGTACAAATAGAGCTTCGCGCCTGCAAACCGGTACTGGTCGGTGTACCACATCGGGCCGCTGCGGCAGCTGCTGGTCAGGGTGCGGCTCGGACGGTCGACCGTCAGCCCCATCAGGTCACCGCAGCTGTGCTTGCCATGGGTGTCGGCCTGCAGCGCGCGGAACCCGGTACTGGCCGGATCGAAGCGGTACACCGCCACCGCTTCGTTGACCATGCCCACCGAAGCACGTGCGACCAGTTCCGGGTAGCCATCGAAATCGACATCTTCGAGCGACCAGCGCGAATTGCCGTCGGCATCCGCCGCGCCCTCCAGCGTCTGCCGCTTGCCCGACGGCGACAGCTGCACCGCGATGCTTCCGCCCTGCTGGGGATCGGCGTGCGCCTGCACATGAGCGGCCACCTGGAAGCGCAGCGTTCCGCCCTCCCCGCCGCTCGCCTGCGCCGACGGTGCCAGCACGCCTGCCAATACCAGGCCCAGCACGCATTCCCTGTAGTTCATCATCGCTCCCTGCGGCACCGTGGCGGCGCCTTCAATTCAGAACGATACCTCGACCGGCTGCCGCGACCACAGCACCGATTGATGCTGGGTCTGCTGCTTCCACGCCAGGCGGATGGCTTCGATATCGGCACGGCGCTGCGGGGTGTCCTCGTGCAGCACCACCAGCACCTTGGTGCGCAGGCGGTTGGGCGCGGCATCACCGCGGAACAGCCACTGGCCATAGGCATCGAACACGGTCAGGCCATCCGGGAAGCGCGGGGTCACTTCCTTGTCCAGGAAGGTACGCCACTGCGCGTCGCTGATGGTGCCGGCCTGCGGGCGGTTGCCGGCGCCCTGCTCCTCGCCCACGCCGAAATACAGCTCGCTGCGCACCCAGCCGTGCCCGGACGACGGGCGTGCGGCATCGCCCTTCAGTTCGGCGGTGGTGGCCGTGGCATAGGCGCTGGGCGCCTGTGAAGAGAGGCTGGCGCAGCCGCTGGTGGCCAGCAGCACGGCGAAGACGAGGCCAAGGTGTTTCATCGGTACAGCTCCGGGGAAGGGGGGACAAGGCGAGCCGGCAGCGTACAGCGCCACCGGCCCGGCGTGCTGATGCCAGCAGGGCATCAACTCATGCCGGACCGGCAGGGGCTTGCATCGGCACCGGCCATCACGCGAAGATAATATATCGCTTCATCCGGATGGATGTAAGTGAAACTATCTCCCCCTTCCCTGTCGTCGTTGTTGCTGGAGCCTCCATGTCCGCCCGCCTGCCCGCGTCGCCGCTCGGCCTCGCCATCGCCCTCGCGCTTTCCTCCGCCGCCGTCCCGGCCCTGGCCCAGGACGCCACCAACCTGGATACGGTGATCGTCACCGGCACCCGGGCCGCCGACCGCACCGTGCTCGAATCCACCTCGCCGGTAGACGTACTCACCGCCGAGGACATCCGCAAGGCCGGCGTGGTCAACGGTGAACTGGGTAGCGCGCTGCAGGCGCTGCTGCCCTCGTTCAACTTCCCGCGCCAGTCCAACTCCGGTGGCGCCGACCACGTGCGCGCGGCACAGCTGCGCGGCCTGTCGCCGGACCAGGTGCTGGTGCTGGTCAATGGCAAGCGCCGCCACCACACCGCGCTGGTCAACACCGACAGCAAGATCGGCAAGGGCACCACCCCGGTCGACTTCAATTCGATCCCGGTCAGCGCGATCAAGCGCATCGAAGTGCTGCGCGACGGCGCCGGCGCGCTGTACGGCTCCGACGCGGTGGCCGGTGTGATCAACGTGATCCTCGACAACGGCGGCGACGGCGGTGAGATCGAGGCCAGCTATGGTGCCAACCACACCGACCTCAAGCCGATCGGGCGCACCCTCACCGATGGCCAGACCGGCAACTTCAGCGCCAAGGTCGGCACAGCGCTGGGCGAAGACGGTGGCTTCCTGCGCGTCGGCCTGGAATACAAGCACCGCAACGGCACCAACCGCGCCGGCTTCGACCAGATTCCGCCGTGGGACCAGACGCCGGGCAACCTGGCGCTGCAGGGCAAGCGCAACTATGTGCTGGGTGATGGCCAGAGCAAGGACATCAACCTGTGGCTGAACACCGAGATTCCGGTCGGCCAGACGTCGACGTTCTACGCGTTCGGTACGTTCAACCAGCGCGATACCGAAGGCGCGAACTACTTCCGCTACCCCGATGGCGATGCCAACTGGAAGCAGGTCTATCCGAACGGTTACCGGCCTGTTTCCGAAGGCGAGAACCGCGACGTGCAGGCCGTGGCCGGCGTGCGTGGCCAGTGGGGCGAATGGAGCTACGACGGCAGCGTCGATTACGGCCAGAACGACTTCACCTACCGCCTGCGCGATTCGCTCAACGCCTCGCTGGGCCCGACCAGCCCGACCCGCTTCAAGACCGCCGATTACGAATACGCGCAGACCGTGGGAAACCTCGACCTGAGCCGCGTGTTCCCCCAGAGCGACAGCATCAGCCACACCCTGGGCCTGGGCGTGGAGGCACGCCATGAGCGCTACCAGACCCGTCCCGGCGACCCGGCCAGCTATGCGGCAGGTCCGTTTACCGATCGCCCCACCGGTTCGCAGGCCGGTGGCGGCCTGACCCCGCAGGATGCGGCCACCCTGTCGCGCGATGTGGCCAGCGCCTATGCCAGCCTGTCCAGCCAGTTCGGCGAAAAGTTCTCCACCGATCTGGCCGCGCGCTACGAGCACAACGACGATTTCGGCGGTGAACTGACCGGCAAGCTCGGCCTGCGCTACGAGTTCACCCCGGCATTCGCGCTGCGCGGCGCCATCTCCAACAACTTCCGCGCACCGTCACTGGCGCAGATCGGCTACGAATCCACCTCCACCGGCTACAACGCCGGCGGCCAGCTGGTTCAGGGCCGCCTGCTGTCGGTCAACAATCCGATCGCGCGTGGCCTGGGCGCGCAGGACCTGAAGCCGGAAAAATCCCTGAACACGTCGCTGGGCTTCACCAGTCGCATCGGCGAACACTTCGACCTGTCGCTGGACTTCTTCCAGATCGACATCGACGACCGCATCGCACTGTCGGAGAGCATCACCGGCGATGCGCTGACCGACTACGTGGCCGCCAACTACGGCGTCACCGGCCTGCAGAGCGCCAGCTTCTTCGTCAACGCGGCCGACACCCGCACCCGCGGTGCCGAACTGGTGAGCAACTGGCGCCAGTCACTCGGCGATGGCCAGCTGCTGCTGACCGGCAC
Organism: Stenotrophomonas beteli; assembly: GCF_001431665.1. Lineage (GTDB taxonomy): Bacteria > Pseudomonadota > Gammaproteobacteria > Xanthomonadales > Xanthomonadaceae > Stenotrophomonas > Stenotrophomonas beteli. The sequence continues at coordinate 6,659 of NZ_LLXV01000099.1, forward strand.
CTACGCCTACACCAAGACCACGCTGAAGAACGTGCTGGCCACCCCGGCGCAGCTGCGCGCGCTGAATCCGGACTACGTGCTGTTCGGCATCGAAGAGACCAACACCCTCACCGATGCCACCCCACGCACGCGTGGCAGCTTCTCGGCCGCCTGGAGCAACGACCGCTGGTCGCTGAGCACGCGCGTGAACCGCTATGGCAGCGCCACCCGCGTGTTCAACTTCGGTGACGGCTACATCCCGCGCCAGACCTACCAGGCCGAGTGGCAGCTGGATGCAGAGGTGGAGTACCGCATCACCCCGCAGTGGAGCGTGGCCATCGGCGGGCAGAACCTGACCGACAACTACCCGGATCGATCCAACAGCGATATCCACTACTTCGGCAACCTGCCGTACGACGTACTGTCGCCGATCGGCAGCAACGGTGCCTATTATTACGGCCGCGTCCGCTTTACGTTCTGATTCGCGCGTCCGGTAGTGCCGGCCGCTGGCCGGCACTACCCTGATCCGCAGCCTGCCCTCGACCTGCCCTACACGCCCAGGCTGGCAAGCTGGGCGTCATGGCTGAACCGCTCCCCCTGCGTCCGCCACCGCCATTGCTTGACGACGCCTGTGCGTTGTTCCTCGATGTCGACGGCACCCTGATCGAATTCGCTGCACGCCCGGATGCCGTGCAGCTGCTGCCCGATGTGCGTGAGGCCATCGGCCGCATCAGCGACCGCCTGGAAGGTGCCGTGGCGCTGGTCAGTGGCCGACCGCTTGAACAGCTGGACCAGCTGTTCGCTCCGCTCCAGCTGCCTGCCGCCGGCCTGCATGGGCATGAGCTGCGCGGCCACGATGGTCGCGTGCTGCGCGACGAACACGACGACGACACCGCCGAATGGCTGCACGCGCTGCACCAGCAGGCCATGCGCTTCGCGCACGGCCATCCCGGCGTGCTGGTGGAGGACAAGGGCGTCGGCCTGGCCCTGCACTGGCGCGGCGCACCGCACGCGGCCAGCGATGTACGCACCTTTGCCGACCGCCACGTGCGCGGTCGGCCCGGTTACCGCCTGCAACCGGGCGACCACGTGGTCGAGTTCGTTCCGGTGGGCAGCGACAAAGGGCGCGCCGTGCGCCGGATGATGCAGTACCTGCCCTTCCGCGGCCGTCTTCCGGTGTTCCTCGGCGATGACCTCACCGATGAATTCGGCTTCGACGCCGCCAACGTCCAGCACGGCTGGAGCGTGCTGGTGGGTGAACGTGAACCCAGCGCGGCGGTGTTTGCGCTGCCCGACATACGCAGCGTGCACGCCTGGCTGCGTGAGAATGCCTATTGACCCGGCCAATCCCCACGGCCGCAACCGAGATGTACCGCGTGATGACCCAACCCGATCTTGATCTGGGCGTGGTCGGCAACGGCAGCTTCGGCGCCCTGGTCGACAAACATGCCCGTGTTGTCTGGAGCTGCCTGCCCACCTTCGACGGCGACCCGACGTTCTGTGCCCTGCTCGGCCCCAACCAGCAGAGCGGTGGCGACTTCGCCATCGAGCTGGAGGACTTCGCCGACAGCGAACAGGAATACCTCACCAATACCGCGATCCTGCGCACGGTGCTGCGCGACCAGCATGGCGGTGCGCTGGAGATCCTCGACTTCGCCCCGCGCTGGCGGCAGAACGACCGCTTCTACCGGCCGGTCAGCCTGATCCGCCAGGTGCGCCCACTGGCCGGCAGCCCACGCATCACAGTGCGCGCGCGCCCGCTGGCCGACTGGGGCGCGCGCGTGCCCGAGTCCACCTGGGGCAGCAATCACGTACGCTGGATCCTGCCCGGGCACGTGCTGCGATTGACCACCGACGTGCCGGTGCGCATGGTGCGCGACGGCCTGCCGTTCGTGCTCAACCATCCCATCCACCTGATCCTGGGCGTGGATGAATCACTCAACCGGTCGATCAGCGGCTATGTGCAGGAGGCCTTCCAGCGCACCCGCGACTACTGGCGCGAATGGGTGCGCTACCTGTCCATCCCGCTGGAATGGCAGGACGCGGTGATCCGCAGCGCGATCACCCTGAAGCTGTGCCAGTACGAAGACAGCGGCGCGATCATCGCGGCGATGACCACCTCCATTCCCGAAGCGCCCGGCAGCGTGCGCAACTGGGATTACCGCTACTGCTGGCTGCGCGATGCGGCGTTCGTGGTGCGCGCACTGAACCGCCTCGGCGCAACGCGCACGATGGAACAGTTCCTCGGCTACATCTTCAACCTGGCCACCACCGACGGCACCTTGCAGCCGCTGTACGGCATCGGCTTCGAAGCCAAGCTGGACGAAGATGAGGTACCCAGCCTGTCCGGCTACCGCGGCATGGGCCCGGTGCGCCGTGGCAACCTGGCCTGGGTGCAGCGCCAGCACGATGTCTACGGCAGCGTGGTGCTGGCCTCCACGCAGCTGTTCTTCGACCGGCGCCTGCAGGACCCGGGTGATGCACACACCTTCGCGCGCCTGGAACCCTTGGGCGAACAGGCCTTCGCCCTGCATGATGTACCCGATGCGGGCCTGTGGGAGTTCCGAGGCCGCACCGAAGTGCACACCTACACCAGCGCGATGTGCTGGGCCGCCTGCGACCGCCTGTGCAAGATCGCCGTGCGCCTGAAGCGCGATGACCGCGCACACTACTGGCGTGAGCGCGCCGACACCATCCACGCGCGCATCATGGCCGAATCCTGGAATGAAGAACTGGGCCACTTCACCGATACCTTCGGCGGCCATCGCCTGGACGCTTCGCTGCTGCTGCTGGCCGACATCGGCTTCATCGACGCGATGGACGCCCGCTTCATCGCCACCGTCGATGCGATCGGCCGCGACCTCAAGCATGGCAATTCGCTGTACCGCTATGTCGCGCCGGATGATTTCGGCGAACCGGAAACCAGCTTCACCATCTGCACGTTCTGGTACATCGATGCGCTGGCGGCGATCGGGCGCATGGACGAGGCACGCGAAATGTTCGAGCTGCTGCTGAAGCAGCGCAACCACCTGGGCCTGCTGTCGGAGGATCTGGCCTTCGACACCGGCGAGGCCTGGGGCAACTTCCCGCAGACCTATTCGCACGTCGGCCTGATCACCGCCGCCATGCGCCTGTCGCGGTCCTGGCAGGAGGCATCGTGAGTCGTCTGGTCGTGGTCTCAAATCGCGTGGCCGTACCCGGCGAGAACCGCGCCGGCGGCCTGGCGGTCGGCCTGCTGGCCGCCCTGAAGGAACGCGGCGGCCTATGGTTCGGCTGGAGCGGCAAGACGGTAAAGGACGGCAGCGGCACGCTGCACCGGCAGAAGGACGGTGACATCGACTACGTCACCATGGACCTGAGCAAGCGCGAGGTGGACGGCTACTACAACGGCTTTGCCAATCGCACGTTGTGGCCGCTGCTGCACTTCCGCCTGGATCTGGTCGACTACGACCGTGGTACCCGCGAGACCTACCACAAGGTCAATGCGCTGTTCGCCGACAAGCTCGCGCCATTGCTGCGCGAGGATGACATCGTCTGGATCCACGACTATCACCTGATCCCGCTCGGTGCCCTGCTGCGCGAGCGCGGCATCGGCTGCCGCATCGGCTTCTTCCTGCATATCCCGATGCCCTCGGCCGACCTGCTGCAGGCGATGCCCGATCACCTGCGGTTGTTCTCCGCGCTGTACGCCTACGACCTGGTCGGCTTCCAGACCCAGCGCGATGCTGATCGCTTCCAGACCTACCTGCGCCTGTTCGGCGGCGGTCGCGTGCTCGACAACGGTGAGCTGGAAGCACCGGGCGGGCGCCGTTTCCGCGCTGCGGCCTTCCCGATCGGCATCGACACCGAGCTGATCGCGCGCCAGGCCGGCACCGCCGCGACCAAGACCGCAGTGAAGAACCTGCGCAACAGCCTGCGTGATCGCCAGCTGGCGATCGGCGTCGACCGCCTCGATTATTCCAAGGGCCTGCCCGAACGCTTCCTCGGCTTCGAGCGCTACCTGCAGCGCCACCCGGACCAGCGCGGCTCGCTGACCTACCTGCAGATCGCGCCGGTCTCGCGCGGCGATGTCACCGAGTACCGGCAACTGCGCAGCCAGCTGGAGCAGATCGCCGGCCACATCAATGGTGGCCATGCCGAGCCCGATTGGACGCCGCTGCGCTACGTCAACCAGAACTTCACCCATGCCACCCTGACCGGCTTCTACCGGGCGGCGGCGGTGGGGCTGGTCACGCCGTTGCGCGATGGCATGAACCTGGTGGCCAAGGAATACGTGGCCTCGCAGGACCCGGAAGATCCCGGCGTGCTGGTGCTGTCACTGCTGGCCGGCGCCGCCGACGAACTCAAGCAGGCGCTGCTGGTGAACCCGCACGACCTGGATGGCGTTGCCGACGCCATCGCCACGGCGGCAACGATGTCGCTGAGCAGGCGCAAGGAACGCTGGCACGCGATGATGGAACACCTGCGCACCTACGACATCAACCACTGGCGCCGCAGCTACCTCGACGCGCTGGAGGGTTGAAACACGCGTTCCTGTAGAGCCGAGCCATGCTCGGCTGCGTTTTGTAGAGTCGAGCCATGCCCGGCTGCTGTTGGCAGGAGAAAAAGCAAGCCGAGCATGGCTCGACTCTACAGAAGACAGGCGATCAATCCAGGAACCGCGCGGCCTGCTCCGGTGCAGGCAGGTAACAGGCATCGTGCCGCCCGAACCAACGGTAACGGTTGCGCGCCAGCGCGCGATACGCGGCATCGCGCCAGCCGCGCGGTACTGCCCGCAGCACGCCGGTCAGGTGCCAGGCGCCGCCCAGCCCCGCCAGAACACGCAGGATCGCATCGGTATCGGTCCAGGCGCCCTGCGCGTCCAGCAACAGGAACGACGCCGGGTCCTGCGGGTCCAGCCCGTATGCGCGCAGCAGCGCACTGCCCCGCTCGCCCTGCATCGCGGCAAAGCGGTAGCGCCCCCTGCGGTCGAAACGCAGCAGGAAACGCACCCAGCGGTTGCACAGCGCACACACGCCATCGAACACGATCACCGGGTTGCCCGCCCCGGCGGTGGCCTCACTGCGGTTCGAGCCAGCCTTCATAGCGGATCAGGGCTCCCACCCAGGGCAGCGTCACATCGACCAGGAAAGTGTAACGCTCACCCTGCCAGGCTTCGCGGCAACGCAGGCCACCAAACCAGTGCCTCGGCAGCGGAAGCAGCGCGAACGCCCAGACCCGGCGTACCGACCAGTCGATGCCACCGTCGCGGGCTTGCAGCCCGAACTCGAAGCGCACCGCGCCCAGCTGTTCGCGCAGATGCCCTTCATGGGCCCACAGCCGCGAAATCATCGGCCAGCGACCGAAGCGCCGCGCCCATTGCTCGCCCTGCCGGTAGTGGCTGAACGCCACTTCGGTGGGCAAAGCGGCGCCGTCCTGCGGCAGCCGCGCCAACGCGGCCAGCAGCGGCACCAGCCAGTGCTGCCCCCTCACGATGCGCGCCTGCCCCACGTAGCGGCAGGGCAACGGCGCGGCATGCAGCGCCTGCACCGGCGCCGCCAGGGTGGCGAAGGCCGGCCCCAGCACGCGCGCGAACAGTGGCGGGGTCAGGGCGCGATCCAGGCCAAGGTCGCCATGCGTCCGGTGCGACGGTCGCGCCGGTGCGAATACAGGTCCGGATCGGCCATGGTCGACACCGAGCCGCCATGGACCTGCGCCGGGTCCATGCCCGCCGCCTGCAACCGCTGCCGCGCCAGCGCGAACAGGTCCACCTTCCAGTGGCCCGGCCGGGTCGCCACGAAGGCCGCCTCGGCAGCCGGGTCGTGCCCGACGAAGGCGTGGTAGACCTCCTCGCCGATCTCGTAGTCGGCCGGTCCAGCGGCCGGGCCCAGCCAGGCCCGCAGCTGCGCCGGCGGCGTGTGCATCGCGGCCACCGTCGCCTCCAGCATGCCATCGGCCAGGCCGCGCCAGCCGGCGTGGGCGGCGCCCACCTCGCTGCCGTCGGCAGCGGCGAACACCACGGGCAGGCAGTCAGCGGTCAGGATTGCCAGCACAACACCGGGCACCGAGGTCACCGCCGCATCGGCCACCGGCTCGCTGGCGCCTTCCACCGGGGGCGCCGTGAAGCGCAGCACGGTAGTGCTGTGCACCTGGCGCAGCCAGTGCGGGGCCGACGGCAACGCCAGCCCCTGCCGCAGCAGCTGGCGGTTGTGTTCGACGTTGGCCGGCGTATCGCCATCGGCCGCGTGCCGGTTGCCCAGGTTGAACTGCGCGAACGGCGCCGGCGATATGCCCGCGCCATGCCGTCGCGTCGTCAACGCATGAACGCCCGGAGGCGCCGGCCAGTCGGCCTGCAGCAACGGCAGCGCGGCCGCCATCACCAGCGGTCCCGCTCGCGTGCGGCGAAGGCTTCGCTGTCTTCGCGCAGCACCTTCATCAGGTGCAGCATGTCCTCCGGCACCGGCGCGGTGTTGCGTACCGCTTCGCCGGTGATCGGGTGGGTGAACTCCAGGGTCTCGGCGTGCAGCGCCTGGCGCTTGAAGCCGCGCAGCGCGGCCACCAGCTCGTCGCTGGCGCCCTTGGGCAGCTTCAGCGCACCGCCATACAGCGGATCGCCAATGATCGGATGGCGCACGTGTGCCATGTGCACGCGGATCTGGTGGGTACGACCGGTTTCCAGGCGGCACTCCAGCGCGGTGTGCGCACGGAAGCGCTCGCGCAGGCGGTAGTGGGTGATCGCTTCCTTGCCATCCTCGCGCACCGCCATCTTCAGGCGGTCACGCGGGTGGCGGTCGATCGGGGCATCGGCGGTACCGCCGGCCACCAGCGCACCCATCACGATGGCCAGGTACTGGCGATGCACGTCGCGTGCGGCCAGCTGCTCGACCAGCGCGGTCTGGGCTTCCAGGGTCTTGGCCACCACCATCACGCCGCTGGTGTCCTTGTCCAGGCGGTGCACGATACCGGCACGCGGCAGCACTGCCACCGACGGGTCGCGGAACAGCAGCGCGTTGACCAGGGTGCCGCTGTGGTTGCCGGCACCCGGGTGGACCACCAGGCCGACCGGCTTGTTGATCACCAGCAGGTGCTCGTCCTCGAACAGCACGTCCAGCGGGATGTCCTCCGGCTGCGCATCGGTCTGGGTTTCCAGCACCACGTTGAGGGTCACGACCTCGCCACCGCGCAGCGGGTCGCGCGGGCGCACCTGGGCGCCGTCAAGCAGGACGTCGCCGGCCTTGATCCACTCGGTCAGGCGCGAACGCGAGTATTCGGGGAACAGTTCGGCCACGACGGCGTCGAAACGGCGGCCGGCGGCGGTGTCGGGGACGATGGCCTGGCGGGCCGATTCGGAGGGTTGTTCAGACATGGCAGGGGGCATTCTTTGAAATTTTGGGGTCCCGGCGGCCGGTTTCAGTCGCTGGACAGGACACTAGGCTATCATCGACCCTTCGTATTCCAGCCGCGTCCCGCCTCGACCCCATGATCCGACGCTCCGTCATGCTCTCCGCGCCCGTCCGCCTCACCGCCCTGCTGCTGGTGCTGGTCATCGCCGCCACCGGTTGCCACCGCGGCGCCAAGAAGGGTGATCGCCCCGACGAGGGCGTGCCGGTCGAACAGCTGTACGAGAAGAGCCACAAGCTGATGCAGGGTGGCAACTGGAGCGGCGCCGAAGCCAGCTTCCGCCGCCTGGTGGCCCAGTACCCCTACGGCCCGTACACCGAACAGGCGATGATCGAGACCGCCTACGCCCAGTACAAGGCCGGCAAGCACGATGATGCGGTGTCCAGCATCGACCGCTTCATCCGTACCTACCCGACCCATCGCAACATCGCCTACCTGTACTACCTGCGCGGCCTGGCCAACTCCAACCGCAGTACGGTTTTCCTGCGCCGCGTATGGTCGCTGGACGCCAGCCGCCGCGATCTGTCCACGCCGCACCAGGCGTACTCGGACTTCAACATCGTGGTTGATCGTTACCCCAACAGCCGCTACGCCGCCGATGCGCGCCAGCGCATGCTGGAGCTGCGTGACGTGTTCGCCCAGCACGAACTGGACAACGCCCTGTACTACATGCGCCGCGGCGCCTGGGTCTCGGCCGTGGGCCGCGCCAATTACCTGCTGGAAACCTACCCGCAGAGCGCCTTCCAGTACGACGCCGTGGCCGTGCTGGCCGACTCCTACACCCACCTGGGCAACAAGACGCTGGCCGACGATGCCCGTCGCGTGCTGCAGCTGAACCAGCCGGATCACCCGTGGCTGGAAGGCAAGTGGCCGAAGTACCCGTGGATGATCCGCAAGCTGAACCCGTTTGCCGGCGAGAAATCCGCCAGTACCGGCCAGCGCAACGCGCGACTGGAAAAGAAATAAGAGAGCAAAGGGCCCCGCAAGGGGCCCTTCTTCTTTTGTAGAGTCGAGCCATGCTCGACTGCTCTCCTCGGCGGCCTCCCCGCACCGGGGCCGGCACCTAGGAATCCTACGAATCCCCGACGGATGCGACGCCGGTCGCATCCCGCTCCGGCAACGCCCCCCACACTGCGGCGCAACGGCCATCCCGGCCGTCAAGGAGCGCCCATGTCCCCACTGTCCCGTCGTTTCCGGCCCCTCTCGTGTGTCATCGCCACGGCCCTGCTGGCCCTGTCGTCCAGCCCCATAAGCGCCGCGCCGGCCGCTCCGGGTGATCTGCTGTCCGCAGCCCCCTATCGCGCGTCATGGGTGCCGTCCAAGGCCGCGCAGGCCTACAAGCTGCAGTACCGCACCCCGGATCATCGCGGCCAGCTGGCCGAAGGCACCGGCCTGCTGTACCTGCCCGCCGGCGCGGTGCCTGCAGGTGGCTGGCCGGTGGTGTCGTGGGCACATGGCACCCAGGGCATCGCGGACCGCTGTGCGCCTTCAGTGTCGGGGCCTTACCAACCCGAACGCGACGGGCGCTTCCTCGATCAGTTCCTGGCACAGGGCTATGCGGTGGTGGCCGCAGACTACCAGGGCCTCGGCAGTCCAGGTGACCATGCCTACCTGCACGTGCGCACCGCCGCGCGCAACGCCATCGACCTCGTCAAAGCCAGCCGCCAGTACCTGGGCAACGCAACGCTGTCGCCGCGCTGGGTCTCGGTCGGCCATTCGCAGGGCGGTGCCGCCGCGCTCACGGCAGGCCACATCGCCCCCACCTATGGTGGGCCGTCGTTGCACTACCGCGGCAGCTTCACCACCGGTACGCCTACCGCGGTCGAGCTGACCGCTCTGGTGATGAAGCCCGACAACCGCACCGCCAATCCTGGCGCACTCAATGCGTATCACGCGTATCTGCTCGATGGCCTGCTGCAGGTCGCGCCGCAGATCGATCGCGTCCTCAGCGACACCGGCCGCGCCCGCGTGGCAGTGGCACGCGAGCAGTGCCTGGGCGAACTGGCCACCACGCTGGAGGGCGCAGATACCGGCAGCATGTTCACTGAACCGCTGACCAGCGTGCCGGGCATCTGGGCGGTGCTGTACGACTATCTCGGCGTACCGCGCCGTGGCTTCAGCCAACCGCTGATGCTGGGCCATGGCAGCGAGGACCGCGACGTACCCTATCTGACCACCCTGCTGTATGCCGCAGGCCTGGCCCTGCGAGGCGAGCCGGTAGCGTTCCGGCGCTATCCGGTCGACCACCGCGGCACGCTGGACGCGGCCGCTGCGGACGGCCTGGCGTTCGTACGAGCCCGGCTGGGGGACGGCCACTTCAACGACGCTGCGGAAACCGCCGGCCTCGAACAGCTGCTCGACGACGCCCGGTAGATCCACGCCATGCGTGGATACGCGGGATACGGGTTGCCGGCCAGCGGCCGGCACTACCTGCCAACGGCTCCCTCAGCCCTTGTAGCCGTTGCTGATCGGGTAACGACGCTCGCGGCCGAATGCCCGGCGCGAGACCTTCGGCCCCGGCGCGGCCTGGTGCCGCTTCCACTCGCTGATGCGCACCAGGCGCAGCACGCGGTCGACCACGGCCGCGTCGTAGCCGGCGGCCACGATCTCCGTGCGCGACTGCTCCTGGTCGATGTAGCGGTACAGGATGCCGTCCAGCACGTCGTAGGCCGGCAGCGAATCCTGGTCCAACTGGTTCTCGCGCAGCTCGGCCGACGGCGGGCGGCTGATCACCGCCGGCGGGATCACCGGCGCGCCGCCCACGGTGTTGCGCCACTTGGAAAGACCGAACACCTCGGTCTTGTACAGGTCCTTCAGCGGCGCGTAGCCACCGCACATGTCGCCGTAGATGGTGGCGTAGCCGACCGCGTACTCGCTCTTGTTGCCGGTGGTCAGCAGCAGGCCACCGAACTTGTTGGCCAGCGCCATCAGGATCACGCCACGGCTGCGCGACTGCAGGTTCTCTTCGGTCACGTCCGGGGTCGTGCCTTCGAACATCGGCGCCAGCGATTCCATCAGGCCCTTGAACGCCGGTTCGATCGAGACCGCCTCCAGCTTCACACCCAGCGCCTGGCACTGCTCGGCGGCCAGGTCGTTGGACAGGCCTGCGGTGTAGCGCGAGGGCAGGCGCACCGCGGTCACGTTCTCAGCGCCCATCGCATCGACGGCCAGGGCCAGCACCAGCGCCGAATCGATGCCACCGGACAGGCCCAGCCACACCTTCTTGAAGCCGTTCTTGCGGCAGTAGTCCTGGATGCCACGGGTCACCGCGCGCCAGGCCAGCGCATCCATGCTTTCGTCGCCATCGTCCATCCACACGTGCGGCATGAAGCGGCGGGTTTCGCCGTCATACTCCACTACCAGCCACTGGTCGACGAAGGCGGCGGCGGCCGGGTGCACCGTACCGTCGCCATCGGCCACCACCGAGGCGCCATCGAACACCAGCGCATCCTGGCCACCCACCACGTTCAGGTAGGCGATCGCCGCCCCGCTCTCGCGCGTGCGAGCGGCCAGCACCGCATCGCGCTGGGCATGCTTGCCGCGCTCGTACGGCGAAGCATTGGGCACCACCACCAGCTGCGCGCCGGCGCGCACGGTGTCGGCCAGCGGCTCGGCGAACCACAGGTCCTCGCAGATCAGCAGGCCGACCGGAATGCCGTTGATCTCGAACACGCAGCTGCCGCCATCCGGATCGACATCGAAGTAGCGACGCTCGTCGAACACCGCGTAGTTGGGCAGCTCGCGCTTGCGGTAGGTCTGCTCGACCAGGCCGTCGCGCAGCACGCTGGCAGCGTTGTAGACCACCGCGCCAGCCGCCTGCGGCCAGCCGACCACGGCGGTGATGCCACGGCAGGCAGCAGCGATACGGCCCATCGCCTGCTCGCATTCGAACAGGAAGCCGGGACGCAGCAGCAGGTCCTCCGGCGGATAACCGCTCACCGCCAGCTCGGGGAACATCACCAGCTCGGCGCCATGCTCGTCGCGCGCCTGGCCGATCATCTCGATGATGCGCTCGGTGTTGCCGGCAACATCGCCGACCGGGAAGTCGAACTGCGCCATCGCGATGCGGATCGTAGCCATGGGAATCCAGCCTGTGGTTGCAATGCCGCCATTGTAACGCCGGGGTCAGATCCCTTTTGCGCAGCAATAGGGATCTGACTCACACCAGACGCAGAAAGGCCGCCCGGAGGCGGCCTTTCTGTTTCACCCAAGTCGAGCATGGCTCGACTCTACAAGAGAGCGCCGGCGGAGGGCCGGCAACACTCTTATTTCACCAGCTTGGCGATGGCAGCGCCCAGGTCGCCCGGCGAGCGGACGGTGACAACACCGGCAGCTTCCATCGCGGCGAACTTGCCTTCAGCAGTGCCCTTGCCGCCCGAGGCGATCGCACCGGCGTGGCCCATGCGCTTGCCGGCCGGAGCCGACGCACCGGCGATGAAACCGACAACCGGCTTCTTCACGTGGTTCTTGATGTACTCGGCGCCGGCTTCCTCGGCGTCGCCGCCGATTTCGCCAACCATGATGATGCCTTCGGTCTGCGGGTCTTCGTTGAACAGCTTCAGGCAGTCGACGAAGTTCAGGCCGTTGATCGGGTCACCACCGATGCCGATGCAGGTGGACTGGCCCAGGCCGACTTCGGTGGTCTGCTTGACCGCTTCATAGGTCAGGGTGCCCGAACGCGACACGATGCCGATCTTGCCCGGCTGGTGGATGTGGCCCGGCATGATGCCGATCTTGCACTCACCGGGGGTGATGACGCCCGGGCAGTTCGGCCCGATCAGCACGGTGTCCGGATGCGAACGGGTCAGCACGTTCTTCACGCGCAGCATGTCCAGCACCGGGATGCCTTCGGTGATGCAGACGATGACCTTGATGCCGGCAGCAGCGGCTTCCAGGATCGCGTCAGCCGCGTACGGCGGCGGCACGTAGATGACCGAAGCGTTGGCGCCGGTGCTCTGCACGGCGTCGGCCACGGTGTTGAAGACCGGCAGGTCGATATGGGTGGTGCCACCCTTGCCCGGGGTCACGCCGCCGACAACCTGGGTGCCGTACTCGATCATCTGAGTGGCGTGGAAGGTGCCCTGCTGGCCGGTGAAGCCCTGCACGATCACCTTGGTGTTCTTGTTGATCAAAACAGACATTGGAATTCCTTGGTGTCGGTATCAGGCGGCGTTCTTGACAGCTTCAACGATCTTCTTGGCGCCATCGTTGATGTTGTCAGCCGGGATGATGGCCATGCCGCTGTCACGCAGCAGCTGCTTGCCTTCTTCCACGTTGGTGCCTTCCAGGCGCACCACCACCGGAACCTTGACGCCCACTTCCTTCACGGCGGCGATGATGCCTTCGGCGATCATGTCGCAGCGGACGATGCCGCCGAAGATGTTGACGAAGATGCCTTCGACCTTGTCCGAGGACAGGATCAGCTTGAAGGCTTCAATGACGCGCTGCTTGTTGGCACCGCCGCCCACGTCCAGGAAGTTCGCCGGCTCGCCGCCGTTGAGCTTGATGACGTCCATGGTGGCCATGGCCAGGCCGGCGCCGTTCACCATGCAGCCGATGTTGCCGTCCATGGTGACGTAGTTGATGTCCAGTTCCGAAGCGATCACTTCGGTCGGATCTTCCTGGGTCTTGTCGCGCATGGCGACCAGGGCCTTCTGGCGGAATGCGGCGTTGTCGTCGCTGTCGAACTTGCCGTCCAGCGCGTACAGGTTGCCGTCGTCCAGGATGGCCAGCGGGTTGATTTCAACCAGCGCCAGGTCCTTTTCGTTGAACAGGCGGTACAGGTTTACCATGATGCTGGCGAACTGGCCGGCCTGCTTGGCGGTCAGGCCCAGCTTGAAGCCGAAATCGCGGCCGTGGTAACCCTGCACGCCTTCGACGAAGTCGACGTTCAGCGAGTGGATCAGCTCCGGGGTTTCAGCGGCAACCTGCTCGATCTCCACGCCGCCTTCCGAAGAGGCGATGTAGGTGATGGTCTTGGTGCCACGGTCGACCAGCACCGACAGGTACAGTTCCTTGACGATCTCGCCGGCGGTGGTCACCAGCACCAGGTTGACCGGCAGTTCAACGCCAGCGGTCTGGTAGGTGGCCATCTTGGTGCCGAGCATCTTGGCCGCAGCGGCCTTCACGTCGTCGGTGGTCTTGCAGAACTTGACGCCGCCAGCCTTGCCGCGGCCGCCAGCGTGGATCTGCGCCTTGACCATCCAGGGGCCCTGGCCCAGGGAGTTGGCAGCGGCAACCGCTTCGTCCGGGGTCGCAGCGACCTTGCCGGCCGGGACCGGGATGCCGTACTCGGCAAGCAGTTGTTTTGACTGGTATTCGTGGAAATTCATGCGTCACCGTGGGAATAGGAACGACCGCACGCAATTCCTCAGGGCCCCGGCGGGGCGCCGGCATGGACCGCGGCGGGCCCACTATTGTGGCCGAGCCGGCGCCGGGGCGCAAAGAAGTCCGTACAGAGCGCCAGACCCGGCCAGTTTTCCGCCATCATTCAGGCAGTTGCGCCAGGGGCGGGGCTGGCCACCGGTATCCACAGCGGGCCAAATGCGCGATCCAGGGCGCCCCGGCGGCACCTGTCCGGGGGCCCTATACTGGTCAACCGGGGTGTGAAGAGTCGAGGTTGCTCGACAGCTTCCACCGAAGGCCACATCGAAGCGACGAACCGGCCCGGCTTCAGGGGACGCCAGGCAGGCCCGCCGCAGATTCCAGACCCAGGCAGCCAGAAGGGGAGTTCCGGCGTGTCACCCAGTGCTTCATTGATCGACCGCATCGAATCGATCCCGCGGCGTGAGCTGTACTTCTTTGCGCTGTACCGGGTGCTGATCGCCGCGGTCATTGCCGGCCTGCTGTACAGCCCGCTGTCGGCCATGGTCGGCGAAGCCCACCACCCGCGCCTGGCCGATACCGTCGCGGTGATCTACCTGCTGCTGTCGCTGCTGGCGCTGGCGATCGGCCGCAATGAACGCTGGCTGCGCCCGATCGTGGTCAGTGGCGTGCTGGTGGACATCGTCGCCGCCACCCTGCTTTCGCATGCCCTGCCCGGTGCCAGCGCCGGCATCTCGATGTCGCTGCTGTTCAACATCGCCGCCGCCGCCACCCTGCTGCCGCTCAGCCTGGGCCTGGGCCTGGCGCTGGCCGCCAGCCTGGCCACGGGCGTGGAGTACACCTGGAAACTGCTGGAAGGCGGTGATCCCACCCGCACGCTGGCCGAACTGGCGATGTTCGCCACCAGCTACCTGGCCTTGGCCTTCATCAGCTACCAGGTCGGCAACCGCGCGCGTCGCAACCAGCAGCTGGCCAACCAGCGCGGCGACGAAGTGGCCAACCTGTTCCAGATCAATGAACTGATCATCCGCCGCATGCGCACCGGCGTGCTGGTGGTGGACGCCGACAACCGCATCACCCTGGCCAACGAAGCGGCCTCGATGCTGCTGGGCGACAACGAGGGCAACGGCGAAAGCGGCCGCTTGGATCTGGCCAGCGCCGCACCGGAACTGGCCCGCCGCCTGCAGCGCTGGCGCAACGGCTGGGCACAGGAAGAACTGCCGTTGCAGCTCAACCCGGACCAACCCGAAGTGCAGCCGCGTTTCGCCCGCCTGTTGGCCGGCAGCGATCTGGCGCTGGTGTTCCTGGACGATTCCAGCGTGGTTTCGCGCCGTGCCGAATCGCTCACGCTGTCGGCCATGGGGCGCTTCTCGGCCAGCCTGGCCCATGAAATCCGCAATCCGCTGGCGGCCATCAACTACGCCGTACAGCTGCTGGAAGAAGGCACCGGTTTCAACGAAAGCGACCGTCGCCTGCTGCAGATCATCCGCCAGCAGTGCCAGCGCACCAACGGCATCGTCGAAAGCGTGCTGGGCCTGGCCCGGCGCGAACGCGCCACGCCGGAGAACGTCGACCTGGCCGCCTTCGTCCGGCGTTTCGTGCTGGAGTACAAGCAAGGCCAGACACTGGAGACGGACAGCATCGAGCCGATCATCAACGACACCTCGGTGATGGCCCAGGTCGACAGCAAGCACCTGTACCAGGTGCTGACCGTGCTGGTGCACAACGCGCTGAAGTACGGCCGCATCGGCCAGCAACCGGCACGCGTGCGCCTGCGCGTGGCCCAGCACGAACGCAGCGCGGTGATCGACGTGATGGACCGTGGCCCCGGTATTCCCGAAAGCGTGGCCGCGCAACTGTTCCGGCCATTCTTCACCACCTCCGAGCACGGCACCGGCCTGGGGCTGTATATCGCCCGCGAACTGTGCCGTGCCAACCAGGCGCGCCTGGACTACATCCCGGTGCCTGCCGGTGGTTCCTGCTTCCGCCTGGTGCTGCCCGGTCCGCACACCCTGCTGCCCACCTGATTGCAGATCTGTGCGTCAAACATTTGTCGCTTCCAGCCCCCTCGTTTATCTTCTCCGCCCATGAACGAAACCCGCAGCGCCCTCGTCGTCGACGATGAACGCGACATCCGCGAACTGCTGGTCCTGACGCTTGGCCGTATGGGGCTGCGCATCAGTACCGCGGCCAACCTTGCCGAAGCGCGCGAGCTGCTGGCCAGCAATCCGTACGACCTGTGCATCACCGACATGCGCTTGCCCGACGGCAACGGCATCGAGCTGGTGAGTGAGATTGCCCAGCACTACCCGCGCACGCCGGTAGCGATGATCACCGCCTTCGGCAGCATGGACCTGGCGGTGGAAGCGCTGAAGGCCGGTGCCTTCGACTTCGTGAGCAAGCCGGTGGACATCGCCGTGCTGCGCGGGCTGGTCAAGCACGCGCTGGAACTCAACAACGCCGACCGCCCCGCACCCGGCCCCAGCGCCGACCAGGGCGCGCGCCTGCTGGGCGCGTCGCCGGCGATGGACGTGCTGCGCACCACCATCGGCAAGGTCGCGCGCAGCCAGGCGCCGGTCTACATCCTGGGTGAATCCGGGGTCGGCAAGGAGCTGGTGGCGCGCACCATCCACGCCCAGGGCGCACGCGCGGCCGGCCCGTTCGTGCCGGTCAACTGCGGCGCCATCCCTGGCGAACTGATGGAAAGCGAGTTCTTCGGCCATCGCAAGGGCAGCTTCAGCGGCGCCCATGCCGACAAGCCCGGCCTGTTCCAGGCCGCGCATGGCGGCACCCTGTTCCTGGACGAAGTGGCCGAACTGCCACTGCAGATGCAGGTAAAGCTGCTGCGCGCGATCCAGGAAAAATCAGTGCGTGCGGTCGGCGCCGCCAACGAGGAGCCGGTGGACGTGCGCATCCTCTCGGCCACCCACAAGGATCTGGCCGAGCTGGTCGAGGATGGCCGCTTCCGCCATGACCTGTATTACCGCATCAACGTGATCGAGCTGAAGGTGCCGCCGCTGCGCGAGCGACGCCAGGATCTGCCGGAACTGGCCGCGGCCGTGCTGGCGCGCCTGGCCCGCAGCCACGGGCGCGGCACGCCGCTGCTGGCGCCTTCGGCACTGGAGGCGTTGGCCCAGTACAGCTTCCCCGGCAACGTACGCGAACTGGAGAACATCCTCGAACGCGCACTGGCGCTGGCCGAAGAAGACTGCATCGGTGCTGATGATCTGCGCCTGCCCCAGCATGCACCGCGCGCACCGGGCAGCGCCGCGCCGGCTGAGGCCGTGGCCGACCTGCACCCCGGCAGCGCCGCCCTGCCCTCATACATCGAGCAGCTCGAGCGCAGTGCCATCCAGCGCGCGCTGGAAGAGAACCGCTGGAACAAGACCCGCACCGCCGCACAGCTGGGCATCACCTTCCGTGCGCTGCGCTACAAGCTGAAGAAGCTGGGCATGGAGTAAGCCCCGGGTCGGATCCCTTTCCAAAGGAAAGGGCTCTGACCCGACGCGGGCCACCCCATCCACGCATGGCGTGGATCTACTGTAGAGCCGAGCCCACGCTCGGCTGCTCTTCGGGCCATCAGCCGAGCATAGGCTCGGCTCTACCTCAATCCTTGGTAACGCGATTGATCTCGGCCAGGCTGGTGATACCGGCCGCTGCCTTCTTCAATGCCGACTGGCGCAGATCATTAACCCCGATCTGCTGCGCTGCCTCGGCAATCTGCAGTGCGTTGCCACCAGCCAGCACGATGGTGGCGATCTCATCGGTCATCGGCATGACCTGGTAGACGCCGGTACGCCCCTTGTAGCCTTCGGTGCATTCATCGCAGCCCACCGCCTCATACAGCTCGATGCCGGCATCCAGCTGCGCCTGGCTGAAGCCCTCGGCCAGCAGCGCATGTTCGGGCAACTGTGCCGGGCGCTTGCAGTTCGGGCACAGGCGGCGCGCCAGGCGCTGGGCGATCACCAGCGTCACCGAACTGGTGATGTTGTACGGCGCGATACCCATGTTCATCAGTCGCGCGATGGTCTGCGGCGCATCGTTGGTATGCAGCGTGGAAAGCACCATGTGACCGGTCTGCGCCGCCTTGATGGCAATCTCGGCCGTTTCCAGGTCGCGGATTTCGCCGACCATGATGATGTCCGGATCCTGGCGCAGGAACGAGCGCAGTGCGGCGGCGAAGGTCATGCCGCGCTTGTTGTTCTGCTGCACCTGGTTGACGCCGGGCAGGCGGATTTCCACCGGGTCTTCGGCGGTGGAGATGTTGCGGGTCTCGTCGTTGAGGATGCCCAGCGCGGTGTACAGCGACACCGTCTTGCCCGAACCGGTCGGGCCGGTCACCAGCACCATGCCGTAGGGCTTGTGGATGGCATCCATGAACAGCTTCTGCTGGTCCGGCTCGTAGCCCAGCTTGTCGATGCCCAGCTTGGCCGCGCTGCCATCCAGGATACGCAGCACCACCTTCTCACCGAACAGGGTTGGCAGCGTGCTGACGCGGAAGTCGATCTGCTTGGTCTTGGACAGGTTCAGCTTGATGCGCCCGTCCTGCGGCACGCGTTTTTCGGCGATATCCAGCTGCGCCATCACCTTCAGGCGCGCGGCGATGCGCTGGTTCAGCTTCACCGGTGCACGCGCGACCATCTTCAGCAGGCCGTCGATGCGCAGGCGCACGCGATAGTCGTCTTCGTACGGCTCGAAGTGGATATCCGAGGCGCCCTTGCGGATGGCATCGACCAGCACCTTGTTGACGAACTTCACCACCGGCGTGTCGTCGCCCTTGGCGTCGATGCCGGAGTCGCCACCGGCATTGTCTTCGTCGCCAAGGCCGACATCGAGGTTGGCCATCCCCTCGTCGTCGCCGCCGAGCGCATCGCCGATGGTGTCGTGGCTGGCATGCCACTGCTCCAGCGTGCGGCGGATCTGGTCTTCATCGACCAGGATGGTCTCCACCACCAGGTTGGTGTGGAACTTGATCTCGTCCAGTGCGTGGGTCGGATTGCTGGTGCCCACGAACAGCTTGCCGCCGCGCTTGAACAGCGGCAGCACGTTGTGCTTGCGCAGCAGCTCCTCGCTGACCAGGCTCATCGCGTTCTGGCTGGCGTCGAAGGTGGACACGTCGAACAGCGGCATGCCGAACTCGACCGCATTGGCCGCCGCCAGCTGCGAGGCGCTGACGAGCTTGTTCTGCGCAAACCAGGTAGGAAGTGGCTGGCGGGCCGCCGTGGCCTTGGCCATGGCATCGCGTGCAGTGGCCTCGTCCAGGGCACCGTCCTGGACCAGGCGGCGGGCCAGGCCGGTGATGCCGACCAGATTGGGGGGGGAGGCAGCGTTCATAATGTTCCTCAGTGAGCTGGCTCGATGCGCTGGAATGCCTTCAACAGCTGCGTCAGCGGATGCGTTGCTGACATGATAACTGGCTCGTTTCTCAGACCAAACAACGTCAGTGGCGGGCCATGCGATCAGTCAGCGGGCCCGATCCGTTCCTTGATGGCACCGCCGTCCCCGGTCGCGGGGATGCCTCGCCTTTGCGTCCACCCAATTGGGGTTAACAGCGTTCTGAAAGGGGCCCAAACTTGAACAATGAAGGAATTGTGCCCTTCATCAGTCAATCCGGTAGGCGAATGGCATGCGCTGGGCACGTAATAAGTGCCAAATGCCAGATCAAAAATGGCAAAGACGGTAGCGAAGTTCTTGCCGACGCCTTCCCCTTCGCGCACGTGGTGCCACCGATGCATTGCCGGCGAGACCAGCACACGGCCAAGCCAGCCGAATGTCCATGGAACATTGGCATGCGTGAGCAGACCGTAGTAATGCCGGACAAGAGCATTAGCATAGATTGCCCACAACGGAACACCGATCAGCAGAAGAAGGCCGATGTCGAAAACGACTGCCCAGAGCCGATTCAATGGGTGCTGGCGATAAGCGGAAAACCAGCTCAGTTCGCGATCACTGTGATGCATGGCGTGGATGGGCCAGAGCCAGCGCGTATGTTCCAGCCGGTGACGGGCATAGCTGATGCCATCAGCGATGAACGACACTGCAGCAAGCGCCAGCACCGGCGGCAGCTCCGTCCACAAGCTCCGCAATCCAGCCGCTGGCCCCACTGCTGACATCTCATGCATCCACACCATGAGCATGCCAAGGAGAGGCATGACGAGAACCACTTCCATCAGCAGGCAGATGAAATTGACCATCGCCCCCTGCGGCCATAGTTTTGCCAGAACCGCAATCAGGTTCTTTCGCTGCAGAATCAGCGATAACAGCAGGAAGGCGCCCGCCTCAACCGACACCATCGAGTATGCGGCACTCAGGTGCTCCAATAGATTGAAGTTCGTCGCCGGAACGATGGTGGCCAAATAGTTCAAGAGCCCCTCCGCTCTAGTGGCAGTGAGCCAGCCAGACCAAACACTTTCCACAAAAAAAAAGTCCCGCATCATGCGGGACTTTCTTTTATTGCTGCTGCAGCATCAGAGAGCCGCAGCCTTCGCGCCCTGGCAGCTACCCGGACGGTACTTGGACTCGATGCTGCCTTCGCAGGTCCACTTCGGAATCACGCCATTGGCGACGTTGGTGTCATCGGCAAGCAGGGTGATGGTCTTGCCGTCGATATCGCCCGAGATGTTCTGGGCCGTCGCGGTGATCTTCTTGGTGGTCGAATCCCAGGTCAGCGCCGACACGTACTGGGTGGTCTGGACGTCCGGCTTCCAGGATGCCGGCGGCAGCGAGTTGTTGCTGGCCACGTACTCCGACACGTCGGTACGCAGCGAAGAAGCCGCCAGGATCACTTCCGAGACCTTGGCCTTCTTGGTGTAGTTCGAGTAAGCCGGCAGCGCGATGGCGGCCAGGATGGCGATGATCGCAACAACGATCATCAGTTCGATCAGGGTGAAGCCCTTCTGGTTCTTCATGGTGGTACATCCCCAAGATGAGTGGTGGTTGATGTCGGGGCTGACGGCCGGCCGGCCAGTTGACCGGATGAGCAGGCTGCCCGTCCCCGCGGGTGGATCGACGCAGGTAACGTGCCAATCTCCCATGGCAGCGTCTCCCCGATTTCCCCGCGCCAATGATGGCAGCAATTTCGCGGATGGGAACCCCCCCGCGTCAAATCTGCGATGGACGCGGCAATGTGACGCGGCACGTCACCTTTCGTCTCGGCAGGTCGAAAACCCTGCGCAGCGTCACGCCAGCGGGCTCCCCGGACGGCCCCGAACCGGCTACCATCGCCGGTCAGGATGCCCGCCTGGGGATGGCGGGCCTTGGGGAGCCAACATGTCTGTCAGTCGCAGTGCGATCAAGAAAGAGCCCGTGGCCCGCGCCACGATGGAACTGCAACCGTTTGTCTGGGAGGGGACCGACAAGCGGGGCATCAAGATGAAGGGCGAGCAGTTGGCCAAGAACGCCAACCTGCTGCGTGCCGAACTGCGCAAGCAGGGCATCAACCCTGGCCAGGTCAAGCCCAAGCCGAAGCCGTTGCTCGGGGCCGCCGGCAAACCGGTCACCGCCAAGGACGTTGCCTTCTTCAGCCGGCAGATGGCCACCATGATGAAGTCCGGCGTGCCGATCGTCTCGGCGCTGGAAATCATCGGCAGCGGGCACAAAAACCCGCGCATGAAGAAGATGGTGGACGGCATCCGCGCCGACATCGAGGGCGGTTCCTCGCTGTACGAGGCCATCAGCCGGCATCCGGTGCAGTTCGACGAGCTCTACCGCAACCTGGTCCGCGCCGGCGAGAGCGCCGGTGTGCTGGAAACCGTGCTGGACACGATCGCCTCCTACAAGGAGAACATCGAGGCACTGAAGGGCAAGATCAAGAAGGCCCTGTTCTACCCGGCTATGGTCCTGGTGGTGGCCTTCCTGGTCAGTACCGTGCTGCTGGTGTGGGTGGTGCCGCAGTTCGAGGAGGTCTTCAAGAACTTCGGTGCCGACCTGCCGGCGTTCACCCAGATGGTGGTGAACCTGTCGCGGTTCATGGTGTCCTGGTGGTGGCTGATCGCCATTGTGGTGATCGGGGCGGTGGTGGCCATCGCCATGACCTACCGGCGCTCGGAGAAGATGCAGCACACCGTCGACCGGCTGGTGCTGAAGGTGCCGGTGATCGGCCAGATCATGCACAACAGCGCCATCGCCCGCTTCGCCCGCACCACGGCGGTGACCTTCAAGGCCGGCGTGCCGCTGGTGGAGGCGCTGGGCATCGTGGCCGGCGCCACCGGCAACAAGGTCTATGGCGACGCCGTGCTGCGCATGCGCGATGACGTGTCGGTCGGCTACCCGGTCAACATGGCCATGAAGCAGCTGAACCTGTTCCCGCACATGGTCATCCAGATGACCGGCATCGGTGAAGAGGCCGGCGCCCTGGATGCCATGCTGTTCAAGGTGGCTGAATACTACGAGCAGGAAGTGAACAATGCCGTGGATGCCTTGAGCAGCCTGCTCGAACCGATGATCATGGTGTTCATTGGTACCATTGTCGGTGGCTTGGTCATCGCGATGTACCTGCCCATCTTCAAACTCGGCGCCGTCGTCGGCTAAAGGCATCAATGGCATTTCTCGACCAGCACCCCGGCCTCGGCTATCCCGCCGCGGCCGCTTTTGGACTGCTACTGGGCAGTTTCCTCAACGTGGTCATCCTGCGCCTGCCCAAGCGGCTGGAGTGGCAGTGGAAGCGCGATGCGCGCGAGGTGCTGGAAGAACCGGACTTCTACGAGCCGCCACCGCCGGGGATCGTGGTGGAGCCCTCGCACTGCCCGCACTGCAAGCACAAGCTGAGCTGGTACGAGAACATCCCCCTGTTCAGCTGGCTCGTTCAGGGGGGCAAATGCCGCCACTGCAAGGCGCCCATCTCGCTGCAGTACCCGCTGGTCGAGGCCCTGACCTCGGTGCTGGTGCTGGCCTGCGTCTGGCAGTTCGGCTTCGGCTGGCAGGGGTTCGGTGCCATCGTGCTGACCTGCTTCCTGATCGCCCTGTCCGGCATCGACCTGCGCACCCAGCTGCTGCCGGACCAGCTGACCCTGCCCCTGATGTGGCTGGGCCTGATAGGCAGCATCGACAACCTGTACATGCCGGCCAAGCCCGCCCTGGTGGGCGCGGCGGTGGGCTACCTGTCGCTGTGGACGGTCTGGTGGCTGTTCAAGCAGCTGACCGGCAAGGAAGGCATGGGCCACGGCGATTTCAAGCTGCTGGCGGCCCTCGGCGCCTGGTGCGGGCTGAAGGGCATCCTGCCGATCATCCTGCTGTCTTCGGTGCTGGGCGCCATCATCGGCTCGATCTGGCTGTACAGCCGGGGCCGTGACCGCGCTACGCCCATTCCGTTCGGCCCCTACCTGGCCATCGCTGGCTGGCTCTACTTCATGTGGGGCGCGCCGCTGGTGGAGCATTACCTGGTGTTGAGCGGGCTGCGCTGAGGGGATTCCCCATGAGCCGTTATGTGGTGGGCCTGACCGGTGGCATCGCCGCCGGCAAGAGCGAGGTGACCCGGCGCTTCGAGGCGTTGGGCATCGTGGTGGCCGACGCCGATCTGGCCGCGCGCGCGGTGGTGGACGCCGGCAGTCCGGCCCTGGCGCAGATTGCCGGACGCTTCGGTGCCGGGATGCTGCTGGCCGATGGCCAGCTGGACCGGGCCCGATTGCGCGCTCATGTCTTCGCCGACCCGGCTGAACGGGCGGCGCTGGAAGCCATCACCCACCCGGCCATCCGCCGGCTGATGCAGCAGCAGTGTGAACAGGCAAGCAGCCCATATGCGATCGCGGCCATTCCGCTTCTGACCGAGGTGGGTGGGCGGAAAGCCTACCCATGGCTGGACCGCGTGCTGCTGGTGGATGCGCCGGAAGCGGTGCAGCACGCCCGCCTGATGCAGCGCGACGGCATCGACGCCGCGCTGGCCGACCGCATGATCGCCGCCCAGGCCAGCCGCGCGCAGCGCCTGGCACTGGCCGATGACGTGGTGGTCAATGATGGGCAGCCGCAGGACCTGCAGGCGCAGGTGGAACACCTGCATGCGCGGTATCTGAGGCTGGCGGGGGGCTGAGGCCCGGTTGCCGGCCAGCGGCCGGCACTACCAAAGCGTATCCACGCGTTGCGGGAATCTGCAGTTCTGCTGTAGATCCGAGCCCACGCTCGGCTGCGATCACAGAGGCATTCCGCATACGCGTGGACCTACTCCACCTGTTGGCGCGCGTGGCGGACCAGTTCGCGGGCGCCCAGCAGCAGGCCATCGACCACATCCGGGCTGAGCTGCTGGTGGGCACCGCCCTGTTCACGCGCGGCGGCGGCAGCGTGCAGTACCTGGACCACTACCTCCAGACCGGCCAATGTGCGTGCCACCCCGGCCTGCGTTGCAGCCTGCGCCGGGCTGAGGCCCGCCGCTTCAAACCGCTGGCCATCGGCACCGTCGCGGCCGTCCATGCGCGCCAGCAGCGCGGGCAGCAGATCGTTGGGATCATCGAGCAGGGTTTCCAGTCGCTCGGCGGCGGCGGCGGGCAGCCGGCTGACGGCCTCGCCGATCAGGGCGGATAGATGGGGAAATACGGGGCGTGCGGACATGGTGAGGTTCCTCGCAGACGGCAAGCCACCCGCAGAGGCAAGGTGGCGGACGGTGCGGGTTGGCGTACCGGACAACTCCCAGATGGATGAAAACTCCGGCGGATTCCCAGGAATCCCCACGCACCGTCCGCCGTGAATCAGACACGGTGCATTGTCCACGATGCCCTGCGAGGCATCGGAAGCTTTCCATCTTGGAGTTGATTTCAGGACGCCAATCCCGGCCAGGGCACCCGCCCCGGCTCAGCCATCAGGCCACCGGAAGACGCGCATGTCCGTAGGGGAAGTCGCGGCTGCGACGATTCGTGCAGCGACGCACGTCCGAGGCGCGGCACGCATCACGCAGGTGTCGCGATGCCCCTCGGTGCTGAGGCGCACCAGTAGCGCTGAGCACGCCGGTTACGACAACGGGCGCAAGTGCTACGCGGCCGCGTCCTCCGCACGCTGCCACCTTCGCGCCGATGCCTCGGCCACCGCCACACCGGGTGGATTGAGATAACAGGTGCGCCAGCGCAGATAGCCCCACTGCCAGTGGTACTCGCGGCCAGTCAGCTGCAGTGCTTCCTCATAGTTCTCCGGGTGCTCGCGCCAGGCTGTCAGTTCCTCCAGTTCCTGCACCGACATCGCCAACGGCACCCTTGGTTGGAACAGCTGCCCGGCCCGTTGCATGCGCTCCCGCTCCTGCCGGTGGGCCTGTTCGATCGCATCCAACTCCTGCATCCGCTGCCGGTAGGCGTCACGTTCCCGCTGCTGCACATGCAGCCACTCGTCATCGTCCAGCCCGAACGGCTTGAACCACGCCCGCGAGTCGTGCACATAGCCATCCAGAAATGTTGCCACGGGCTCGGGCGGCACCTGCCGCGACGCCCATATTTGCTCGATGTGGCCATCCAGCCATTGCTGCTCCTTCTGGCCACGCAGCTTCGCCTGCACGAAATCAAACGCCGGAATGCTGTTGTACGGCGGCGGCGTAGCCATGCCGTGGTGCGAGGTGACAACGGTGCTGCGCACCCGCCGCGTTGCGTTGTTGTAGCGCATGCCCCATACCTCCTGAGCCAGCTCGGTATTGCCACCGCGCAGGTCCGCGCGGTCCTGCGCCGACGCACGCTGAAAACCCGGCAGCGCGGCGAAGTCGTCCAGATGCTGGCGCCGCCACAACAGATACTGGCGGTAGTGCGCATACATCAGCGCCGCCGTGCGATTGGCTCTGGACGCGGGATTCATGGCCGGCAGGAACGGCGCCATCGCCTTCAGATAGGCGTTGTAGTGCTGGCGCAGGGTGGGAGAGATCTCGAACTGGCGCTGCAACTCCACGCGTGCCTCTGCGATGGGCAGCAGTGGCACACCTGCCGCCAGAGCGTGCCTGTACATGTCGCACAGCGGAATCTGCGAGAGTTTGTCTGCGTCATTCGGCGAACGCCCCTGCTCGCCCGGTGCATACCCGCCACCCACGTCCGAATGCACCCCAGGGTAGATGATCTGCTCGCAGTTCGCGCCGTCCACCAGATCCACCGGGAACGAGCCACGTACTTCATGTGCGGCCACCATGTGCACGCAGCGACGTACATCGCTAGGAATACGCAGGTCTTCGGCCGCCGCCCAGCCACCGTGGCCATCAAATACCGCTTCAAAAAAGCTCTGCGCAGCACCGACCGAGGCCACCGTATCGAACAGCCCCATGAAATCGATCTGCACTGGAATGCCACACAGACGCAACGGCCCCGGACCGGGATCGCAGGCATCGCCGAGCCAGTTGCAGAACACGCGCGCCTCGGTGGCGCCCCGCGAGAAGCCGAATACCGAGATCCGGATGCGATCCACCCGGGGATTCTGTTTCTGAAACGGCGCCACCTTCCTTTCCAGAAAGGCGCGCCGTTCCTGCAATACCGCCCGGCGCGACGCGTGATCGGCACGGGCCAGGTGGGTGCCCCGCACCCGCTGCAGCGCATGGACCGTATTCCAGAAACCACCGCTGAGCGAGTTACGTAGATCGAGCTCTTTCTCGCCCTGGTTGACAGCCAGATAGTTGGACAGCGGCATTCGCGCGGCCTGCGCCAAGCGCTCTACGTCCTGCAGGCTCAAGCGGAGATCGGCGCTCATTTTCCGCGCGACAGGGGCGGTGGATTCGAAGCCCATGGCTCTGGTCACGGTGGTACCCGCGAAATGATCGAGCAGGTGGTCCTGCACCTGCATTAGCATCCAATTCACCCGCCCCTCGCCGCCCCAACCCGCTGCCGCACCGGCACGGGCGTGCCAGCCGGTGCCGGTGTCGCCAATCTCTTTCAGCGCCTCGGTTCCTACGCCTTGGATGTAGCTTGAGAACTTCTTTCTGCGTCGCTCCTCACTCCGCAATCGGTCAGCATCATAGACATCGAAAAGCCGCGATACATTGCTCTCACTCATATCCCCACGTCTTTTGGACGCCAGCCTGTGGTTACGTGTCCCATCAAAGAAGCAACCCATTGAAAGATCCACACCACAGTCGGATCCGACTTCCGACAATGAGGCCGCATATCGCCTCGCTTCACTGGACCTGAGCTGCGTTGGTTGCTCTGACGTCGGAGTAGATATCCCCACCCTCACTATTCCGCCTCCTTGCCCGCTGTTGCTTCCAGAAATCTCTTAATCTTTGCTGGATCACCGTGCCCACGACCGAAGTCAATGTCGTAAGCGAAGCCCGGATATCCTGGAGAGTACGGAGTAGCCACGACCCGCACCTGATCACCTGGAAAGTAGAAGAAATAGATGAACCCATCAATAAACGGCTCATAGGGCGCGACAAGAACGTCCTTCTCAACATAGCTTTGGGGATCTTTGAGAAACATGCTGCTGGTGCGGTAGGCCACTGCCACTTTGAGTCCCGGATGCCAAGAACGAGGGAGCGTCACGCAGCAAGTGCGTCCGTTACTGCTGGCGTACGGTTGCATGCCGCCCCCCCACACGTTATTGATAAAGACTTTTCCAAGGCCTTCGTCGGAATAGTTGGCGATGCCAATCTTCAGATGCATCTCCGGCGGAGCATCGGTAATGTCGTGACCAGTATCAGGCTCAATAATTCGCTGCTTCGGGGGAGCCAACGGTGGTGGCCCAATCCTGAAATCCATGAACTTGAGCGCCAGGCCTGCCAAAGCAAACATCGCCAACCCGATCAGAACGATACTTACGAACACCTTCTTCACAACGCCCTTTCCGCGGACACTATTCATTCAAACGTACCTTCGAATGGGGGATATTCTGGGACAGATGATCTGCTCGCAGTTCGCGCCGTCCACCAGATCCACCGGGAACGAGCCACGTACTTCATGTGCGGCCACCATGTGCACGCAGCGACGTACATCGCTAGGAATACGCAGGTCTTCGGCCGCCGCCCAGCCGCCGTGGCCATCGAATACCGACTTAAAGAAGCTCTGCGCAGCACCGACCGAGGCCACCGTATCGAACAGCCCCATGAAATCGATCTGCACTGGAATGCCACACAGGCGTAGCGGACCCGGACCGGGATCGCAGGCATCGCCGAGCCAGTTGCAGAACACGCGCGCCTCGGTGGCGCCCCGCGAGAAGCCGAATACCGAGATCCGGATGCGATCCACCCGGGGATTCTGCTTCTGGAACGGCGCCACCTTCTTTTCCAGAAAGGCGCGCCGTTCCTGCAATACCGCCCGGCGCGACGCGTGATCGGCACGGGCCAGGTGGGTGCCCCGCACCCGCTGCAGCGCATGGACCGTATTCCAGAAACCACCGCTGAGCGAGTTGCGTAGATCGAGCTCCTTCTCGCCCTGGTTGACAGCCAGATAGTTGGACAGCGGCATGCGCGCGACCTGCGCCAAGCGCTCCACGTCCTGCAGGCTCAAGCGGAGATCGGCGCTCATTCTCCGCGCAATGGGGACAGTGGAATCAAAGCCCATCGCGGTCGTGACGGTTGTCTCTGCAAAATGGGTCAAGAGATGATCCTGGACCTGCATCAGCATCCAGTTCACCCGCCCCTCACCGCCCCAACCTGCTGCCGCGCCGGCACGGGCGTGCCAGCCGGTGCCGGTGTCGCCAATCTCCTGCAGCGCCTCGGTACCTACGCCTTGGATGTAGCTAGCAAAGTTGGTTGGCCGACGACCAACTCCTTTCGCTCGCTCTAGATCGTAGACGTCGAAGAGTCGAGACACATTACTCTCACTCATGTCTCCACGTTTCTTGGAGGCCAGTCTGTGATTACGAGTCCCATCGAAGAAGCAGCCGATTGACACATCTATTCCACAATCCGATTCAGTCACTATACGGGAAGCGGAATATCTACCCAATTCATTCAAACTGAGCTGCATTGAAGGATCTGACATCGGAGGCGCCGCGACCACTTTCATTCCGCCACCCCACCCCTCGCCGTCACATCAAGGAACTCATTGATCTTATCTGAATCGCGCTCGCTGTCAGCAAAATCAAGATCGTATGCAAACTTGGGAAACCCTGGGAAATATGGGGTAGCTACAACCCTTACCTGATCACCAGGGAAATACATGAAGAAGATGAAACCATCCAGGAAGGGCTTGTAGCGCGGCACAACGACCTCCTTTTCAATATAACTACGCGGATCCCTGAGGAACATGCTACTCGTACGATAAGCCAGCGTTACTTTCAGTCCTGGATGCCAAATTCGGGGGAGCGTCACGCAGCAGATGCGTCCGTTACTGCTGGCGCGTGGCTGCATACCGCCCCCCCAAGTATCATTGATGAAGACCTTTCCTAGCCCTTCGTCAGAATAGTTAGCGATGCCAATCATCAGATGCATCTCTGGTGGGGCATCGGTAATGTCGTGGCCGGACGCGTAGTCAATGATGCGTGGCTTCGGCGGACCGGGCGACGGTGGCCCGACCCTGAAATCCATGAATTTGAGCACCAGACCTGTCAACGCAAACAGCGCCAGCCCGATCAGAGAAATCCTGACAAATACCTTCTTCAACAGAGCCATTCGCCCGACGCCTTTCAGTCAAACGTACCCTCGATTGCGGGACGTGCTGTGATAGATGATCCGCTCGTAGTTCGCGCCATCCGCCAGATCCACCGGGAACGAACCACGCACCTCATGTGCCGCCACCATATGCACGCAGCGGCGTACATCGCTAGGAATACGCAGGTCTTCGGCTGCCGCCCAGCTCCCTTCATGGCATCCCACAATCGCCTTGGCGGGCGCCCCAGCAGGCAACGGCCTTGATCGTCATCCGATGTGCCAGCGCAGGATGGTCGATGCCCCGGCGCGCCAAGCGCGCCAGCACGTTCTCCGCGCAGCGATGCACCTGCGAGGGCAGCATGCCGCCCGGACGCAGCACGGGCCGCTGCAGAATGAAGCGCGTGATGGCATCGGCCTGGCTTCCGCTCCGTAATGCGGCCTCCTGAGCCGCAGTGAACGTCAGTGGTTTTGCGTCGGCATCGAACTGCGTCCCGCCCTTGCCGGTCACGCACATCCAATCTCCGATGCCGGTAGGCAGGTGCCAGTCATGCAGACCAGCCAGCACGCGTGCCCGTTGTGCATCGTCCAGCGCATCCAGCAAGCGGGCGGCGGCACGCCCATCGCCCCAGCGCAGCAACCACGGCTGGCCGGTACTGGAACGGCCTTCCCCTATCCGCCGGAGATGCCCGGCCAAGGCATGTGGATCGGCGCTCGTGCGCAGCACCGACAACATTGGTGCGCCATCGCTCAGCTCCAGCAGCCCTTGCCAGCAGCGATCGCGTGCTCCAGCGTCGTTCGGCAGGACAACCAGGCAGGGTGACAACCGGTCCAGCCCTTTGCCCGCGTAGCGATGCGTGAACAGGGGCGCCACTTCAGCGGCCATCGCGCGCAGCTGCGTCCAGGCGTCCGGCGCGAATGCCATATCCAGCAGCGCGCAGGCGGGCTGCGTCTCCACACGCTGGTCGCCAGGGGTCTGCCACGGCAACCGGGAATGCCGCCACGGATCGATCCATGGGGCGTCAGCCATTCTTCGCAGACCACGGCAAGCCGGCCTGCATCGCCTTCAGCAGGCACTCCACGCAGACCGTCTGCGCGAACTGCGGCAGCGGAAACAGCTCCTGCGCTGGGCCAGTGAAGTGCCGTTCGCCGGTCTTGAAGGTCAGCGTGCCCGGGCAGGTCACGTGCAGGTTGCCGTCCTTCAAGGTCATTGCCGCGCCGCCCCCCGTCGCAATGTGCAGGGTGCCTCCTGCGGCCAGCTGCACCTCCCCCTGGCGACTGGCCGCCACCATACTGGCCCGCGCCTGCAGGTACACGGCGTCTGCCTGCGCCTGCATATCAAGCGCCTGTTCGCCAGCCACCACACTCAACCCGGCACTCCCCGGATTGCGTGTCGCGCCAGCCAGCACGCCGATGGCCTGGCGGCACTGCCAACGCCCATGGCCGGCAACGATCACCGCTGAACTGCCGCCACTGGCCAGCAGCGTACTGTGCCCCACCCCCAGCTGGATTGCCTGCCCGGCCACCTGGCAGATGCCTGCCGGTGCGGACAGGCCAAGCACTGCAGACCCGGTTGCAGGAATGTCTTCGTCAGTGCCCTGCAGCCGCTGCGATGCTGCCACGCTGTCGGCCAGAGTCTGCAGCCTGCTGGCATCGTTGCCCTCGACGGCGTGCCCGCGCAGCCGCACCGTACCCTGCTGCCGTGCCGCTTCATCAAAGGACTCCGCCAGCACCAGCGTCTGCCGCAGCAGCGCGACGGGGGCAGCACGCAAGCCGGCAGGAGCGGACGCGGAGCGCTGCATGCTCTCCAGCCAGAGGCCTGCCGTCGCACGCACGGCCCCCCACGCGTCGCTGCGCAGTTCGAATCCGCTTCCGCGCAGACTGCCGCGGAAGTTGTGCTGCAGGTGATGCAGATGCCCCATGCTGATCGCGCTATGGCACTGCGTTGTGCCAAGCCGTACCTGCAGCTGGTCGTCGCTGTCGTCGAACTCGAGACTGTTGCCGCCATCGCCATCCCAGCCCTGCGAGCTGATGCCCCATACGGCGCCCGCATTGCGCTGGGCCGATCCGCCCGCGCCTGCAGCATGCCAGCGCGGGGCGTTGCCACCGGCCAGGTTGTTCTGGGCGCTGCTGCCAGCATCGGTGGACAACGCCAGCGCTTCAGCGCGTGACTCGCCCCTGCCGTTGTAGAGCGCGCCAATCACGATGGGGCGGCTGAGGTCGCCGTTGATGAAGTCCACCACCACCTCCTGGCCGACGCGGGGCAGGAACTGGCTGCCCACGCCGGGGCCGGCAAAGGCCTGGGTGACACGCAGCCAACCGCTGTCAGCCTTGCTGTCGGTGACAAAGCCGAACCGCACCCGGATGCGCCCGTTGCTGTCCATGTGCAGCGGTGCACCGTCATCGCCACCGAGCACGGTCGCCAGTTGTGGCCCAGGGGCCGTCATCCGCCTTGCCTTGCCATGCAGAGAACGCCGCCACCGACGGTCGAACGGTATGGCCTCGAAGCGGTTGGCATAGCCCAGCCTCTGCGCGCGATCGGTGGGCAGGGTGTCGGGCATTGCGTGCGACGACAGGTGCTGCTGCAGTTCGAGAACCGCAGGCAGTTGATTGACCGCTGCGTGCCGCACCGCCGTAAGCAGCAAAGCAGGTACCACACGCTGGCCGGGCTCTGGCAGGACCTCGAATGCGTAGCCGGGCTGGAAGTCCGGCTCGGTACTCTCGCCGGTCCAGCGCCGCTGCTCACACAGTGCTGCTTCGGTGTCGCGCATCACTTCGGCCAGAGCCTCGCGTGAGGTCTCCCACGCCGCGTGGCGTGTCGGCGAATAGTCCTCCAATGGGCTACTGGCCACAGTGCGTACAGGCAGGCTGGCTGAAACCACCCGCAACGGATCGTCCAGATCCGCCACACGGGTCATGTGGGTCGGCACCACGCGACAGGCCTCATGCAACAGCACGATACCCGCGTCGTCGGGCACGCGCTGGGTCTGGTGCAGGCGCCGGGGGCGTGGCAGCACCGAGCATCGCGTGCTGTCGCCGAAGATCATCAACGTATGCCCACCAGGTGCTTCGGGCAACGTGCGGATGCACCAGCCCAGGCCTTCATCGGCCATCAGCTGTTGCAGGAACGCCATGTCCGATTGGCGGTACTGCACGCGATAGCCCCGGCACCGACGCTCAAGCGCCGCCGCACTTCCAACGTGCCAGGTCCAATGTGCCAGCGGCGCGTGTACCGAGAGCACCGTGCTGATGATGCTCGCCACATTCTCGTCCTGGAACACGCGGCTTTGACGGCTGTCGTACAGCCAGGCGGTCCAGTCGGCCAAGTGAACGCGGTACCGCACCAGACTGCCCGCGTAAGCCAGGCGTTCGACACTGCGGACCAACCCCGCCCGGACAATCTCGGCCCCATCGGGCAGGCGCGTGGTAATGCTTGCGGGCCGCGCCACCCAATCATCCAGGTTGTGCTCGCACGCCTCGCCCAGCAGATCGATCTGGCAGCGCAGGCCTTCGGACAACGATTCGCTGCCGTGCCAGCGCTCCACGACCAACCGCAGGTCGCCAGGACCGCAGAAACGATGGAAGCGCGATGACGCTTCGTAGGCAGCAACGAATAATGATGTTCGATGATCCATGGCAGTACCTCGACGAATACAGCGCGCGAGGGCGCGCTTTCCCGTGGTTCAAGCCTTGTCGGATCGATGCGGAGGACGCAATCTTAAAAGTGTCTGAAAAGCGCCAAGGATCGATCCCGCTCCAGGATGCCGGGCCTCGCTTGTTTCCACGTGGCGACGGGCGGGCCGATGCCCCGCCGCCGGGATCGTGGAATGCGACACCGCACGCGGGAGATCGCCCGTGTCCAGGCGTGGTGCGGTTCCGGGCCGACCCTTGAGCCACGCTAGTGCAGGGTTGCTGCACCCCGGGCCATTTCGGCCTGCAACTGCTGCTGTGCGTAGCAGGTCAGCTCGCGCGCGGCCAGCAGCAGGCCTTCGACAGCGTCCGACGGCACGACCTGCAACGGGCCTCCGCGGGTGCGCGCGATATGCGCGGCATACATCATCCGGGTCAGGGTGGAGATGCCGGCGACGGTGTGCCTGAGGCCAGCCGGCGTACCGGGCTGCGCAGGCTTCAGCCCGGCGCGCCGCGCAGCGTCCGCGGTGAAACCGTCTACGTCCATCTGCGCCATCAGGATCGGCATCAGCCCATCGGGCCGCGACAGCATATCCTCGACGCGCTGGGCGACCTCAGTGGAGAGTTGGCTGACCGAATCGCCAACCAACTGGTGCAGGTTCGGGTAACGGGTGTGGTGTGACACGACGATGCTCCTGGCAGGCGACGGACGATCCGACGCTGGCATCTGGCCATCTGCGCTCCGGCGCGTCAGGAGGCAAATGCGTCAACGTGGGAGCGGGTGTCTGGAACCGTGAGCCACGGCACACCCAGGCAGGCGGAAACAGTCATGTTGATGCCGCCAGCAGCGGTAGATCCACGCCGTGCGTGGGTGGCGGATGCGATGTGCCGGCCATCAGTGCCAACCAGGTGGGCCCCCACCCCATGCAGATCCGTGTGCCGCCCCGGGTCAGCCACGCCGCCGTTACAGCGGCTTGGGCGAGAACGTCAGTGTGGCGATCACCCCGCGCTGGCCACCCGGTCGCACGCTCACCTGCCAGCCGTACAGGTCGCACAGGCGACTGACGATCGACAGGCCGATGCCGCCGCCCTGCGAATGGCCGGCGTGGGTACCGCGGTAGCCGCGCTGGAACAGCCTGGCTGCGTCTTCCTCGCTCAGGCCCGGGCCGCTGTCGGTCACCGAGACGGCATTGGCGCCCACATGCACGCGCACTTCGCCATCCTGGGAGTACTTCACCGCGTTGCCGATCAGGTTGCCCAGCGCCACCGACAAGGCGGCCTCCGGCGCGTCGATCACCAGATCCCGCTCGCCTTCCAGCGCCAGTTCCAGCGGCTTGCCGCCCAGCTGCGCGCGGTGTGCATCCAGCAACTGCTCGGCCACGCGGGCCACGTTGCTGGTGCCCTGCCCGCGCTCGTTGCGCGACAGCAGCAGCAGCGCGCCAATCAGATCGCTGCATTGCTGTTCGGCACGCTGGATGCGCTGCAGGCGCTGCAGCACCTTCTCGTCCAGGCCAGGCCGGGTCAGCAGCAGTTCGGTGGCGCCACGGATCACCGCCAGCGGCGTCCGCAGCTCGTGGCTGACGTCGGCGTTGAACTCGCGGTCGCGCTGCACCACTTCGGTCAGGCGCGAGGAGTAGTCGTCCAGCGCCTGCGCCAGCTGCCCCACTTCGTCATCGGGGAAGCGCGGGGCCAGGGGCTCTGGCTCACTGGTGCCGCCACGGTAGGCGCGCAGCCGCGCCGCCAGGTCCGACACCGGCTTCATCACCTTCGAGGCCGACCACCAGCCGAGCACCAGCGACAGCACGCTGAACACCAGCACCGACAACACCAGCGCGCGGTTGAGCTGCTTGCCGCCGCGCACGCTGTCGGTCATGTCATAGGCAAGAAAGAACCAGGCGTCGGGCGTTTTTCGCACAGCCAGCTTGTAGGAATAGGGCTCACCGTGTTCGTCGCCACTGACGCTGTGGATGCCATCGGCAAAGCCCGCCCACTGCGCGCGCTCTTCGCGCACCCGGTCGAACTTGTCCTTGGAATATGCATACGCCCGGATCTGCAACACCGGCGCATCCGGGTTGTGCCCGGGATGCTCGTAGTAACGCCGCGCATACTCGTCGATATTGCGGTTCATCAGCTCTTCCACCAGCTGGTTCTCCACGCGAAGGCGGGCCCAGTTGGTGGCGAACGCGAACAGTGTCGTCAGGCAGAAGCCCAACAACACGAATGAAACGATGATGCGGCTGCGCAGGCGCCGCCGATAGGGCGTACGCCGGCGCTCCCCCTTGGCTGCCACGGAATCAGGCTTCCGGGGTGGCGATGCGGTATCCGATGCCATGGCGGGTCTGGATCAGCGGCACTTCAAAGGGCTTGTCGACCACGGCGCGCAGGCCATGGATATGCACGCGCAGCGAATCCGAGTCGGGCAGTTCTTCGCCCCACACGCGGGTTTCCAGTTCCTGCCGGGTCACCACGGCCGGGGCCGCTTCCATCAGTGCCTGCAGGATCTTCAGCGCGGTCGGGTTGAGCTGCAGCAGCTTGCCCTGGCGGCGCACTTCCAGCGTGTCCAGGTTGTACTCCAGATCGCCGGTCTCCAGCACGCGGGTCTGCACGCCCTTGCCGCGCCGCGACAGCGCGTTCAAGCGCACTTCCACTTCCTGCAGCGCGAACGGCTTGATCAGGTAGTCGTCGGCGCCGGAGTCGAAACCGGCCAGCTTGTTGTCCAGCGAATCACGCGCGGTGAGCATCAGCACCGGGGTCTGCTTGCGCGCTTCGTTGCGCAGCTTGCGGCAGACTTCGATGCCATCCATGCCCGGCAGGTTCAGATCCAGCACGATGGCGTCGAACTCGTGGACCACCGCCAGGTGCAGGCCGGTCACGCCGTCGGCAGCGAAGTCCACGGTGTGGCCACGATCCTCAAGGTAGTCGCCAAGGTTGGCGGCGATGTCGCTGTTGTCTTCGATTACGAGAATGCGCACTGGAACCTCTGGTTCTTGAAGGGTCGTCGGGGGCCAGGCCCACCGCCCCAGAATGGCCTGGGGGCAGTGGACGCGACGTCTACCTGCTGAACGATACAGGTTCCAGTCTTAACATTTCGTACCGAAGGCGCGAGGCGGGCAAGGGTCCCCGGGGGCGCCGCTCAGCGGCTGAGGCGCTGCTGGTCGGTCAGGGCCTGGCGGCTGTCCTCCTGGGCCTTGCGGCGCTGGGCCACGGTCATGCACACGCTCTGCGGCATGTTGCTGCCGGTCAGGCGCTCGCGGCGGCAGACCATGCGGCTGTCGGCCTGGGCCCGGCTCATGATCGTGTTGACGATTTCCTGCTCGTTGAAGATGTCCGTGCGCTCCTGCGCGGCCAGCTCGTCCACCTTCTCGCGGCCGTTCATCTTGACCTTGATCCGGTTCAGCGCCTGCTGCACGCGGCTTTTGTCTTCCAGGCCGATCTCGCTGTAGTCCTCGCTGCCGATGGCCGTTTCAACGCGGCGGATCTGTTCGGAGACCGGCGTGGTGGCGTCCATGCGAACGGCTTCCTTCTGCGCCTTGGCCTGCACGGTGGCTGCCAGGCCCAGGGAAAGCATCAGCGCGAGCGTGGTGGTGCGGTACATGACGAGCTCCATGTTCGTCCGTGAATAGGGCCCCGACTTTACGGTTCCACCGATGCGTTCACAAGGGACGCACGGCAGGGTGACCGTTGGCGGGGGCCTGCGGAAGCGTCAGCCATCAGCGCCTGAAGTTCTTGTCGTCCGGCGGGAAGCTCTGGATGCCATTGAGCACCTTGCGGCTGTCCTCCTGCGCCTTGCGGCGCTGGGCGACCGTCATGCAGACACTCTGCGGCATGTTGCTGCCGGTGGAACGCTCGCGACGGCAGACCATGCGGCTGTCGGCACGCGCCCGGGTCAGGATGGTGTTGATCACTTCCTGGTCGTTGAAAACGGCGGTCTGATCGTTCGGGCTGAGTTGCTCCACGCGCTCGTGCTCGCCCATCCGGTCGCGGATACGGCCCAGCGCCTGCTGCACGCGGCTCTTGTCCTCCAGGCCGATCTCGCTGTAATCCTCGGAGTTGATCGCGGCTTCCACTGTGCGCAGCTGTTCGGCCACCGGTGCGCTGCCATCGAGCTTCACGCTGCCCTTCTCGGATTTGGCCTGCGCGGTTGTGGCCAGGGCCAGGCCCAGCACCAGGGTGAGGGATATCATGCGCTGCATTGTCTTCTCCATGTCGTCCATGAGTGGAACGTCCGCGCTGCGGTTGCACCGGCGCTCCGCAGGGGAGCGCTGGCGCATGCCCACAGACGGTGCGATCAACGCCCCGCGGGCGGCGGTGCGAGGGTGTTGTAGCTGCGCTGGTCGTTGATCAGCGCCTTGCCCTTCTCTTCGATACGGCGCCGCTCGGCCACCGTCAGGCAGCGGCTCTTGGGCATGTTGCTGCCGGTGGTGCGCTCGTACCTGCAGATCTGCCGGCTGTCGTCGTGCCCGCGCACCAGCAGGGTGTTGATCCGCTCCTGCTCGTTGAAGACTTCGGTCTGCAACTGCGGCGGCAGTTCCTGCACGGTCTGGCGCTCGCCCATGTGCTGGCGGATGCGCGACAGCGATTGCTGCACCTGGGTGCGGTCCTCGAGGGACAGTTCAGCGTATTCGGGAGTGCCCAGGGCGGTTTCCACCTGGCGCATCTGTTCGGCCACCGGCGCCTGCCGGTCCATCTGTACAGCGGCTTTCTCTGGTTTGGCGGCAACACCACCAGACAGGCCCAGCAACAACGCGATCATCATGATGCGGTACATGCCAACCCCCCGATCCATCCCGGAACGAAGGCCCCACTCTACGACCCTCACGCGGCCTCCACAAGGGACTGGCGCTGCTGCCCCGCAGCATAAAAAAGGCCCAGACGGTGCACCCGCCTGGGCCTGAAGTCGTATCCCGATTACCGATCCTGCTGAGAGGCAGAGCTGCGGTTCGCTGAAGCCTACGCCGGGTTCGATTAAAGCCTTGTTAAAAGGCCGACTCACGGGTGATGAGATTCTCAAGGCACTGAATAATCAGGATTTTTTCAGCTTCTCGACATGCGCGATGATGCGGGTGGCGACATCGACGCCGCAGGCCGCCTCAATGCCCTCCAGGCCAGGCGTGGAGTTGACCTCCAGCACCAGCGGCCCGCGCGCGGAGCGGATCAGATCCACGCCACACACCGACAACCCCAGCGCCTTGGCCGAGCGCACCGCCACCTGTTGTTCGGCGCGGCTGGCCTTGGCCGCCACAGCGGTGCCACCGGCATGCAGGTTGGAGCGGAAGTCGCCTTCCGGGGCCTGCCGCTGCATCGAGGCCACCACCTGGTCACCGACCACGAAGCAGCGCAGGTCGGCGCCCTTGGCCTCACCGATGAACTCCTGCATGAGGAAGTTGGCGTACAGGCCGCGCAACGCCTCGACGATGCCGCGCGAGGCGCTGGCTTTCTCGGTGAGGATCACGCCGCGGCCCTGGGTGCCTTCGTTGAGCTTCACCACATGCGGCGGCGGCCCAAGCATGGACAGCAGGTCCACGGTGTCATCGGGGTTGTCGCCGAATACCGTCACCGGCATGTCGATGCCCTTGGCCGCCAGCAGCTGGTGCGCACGCAGCTTGTCGCGCGAGCGCAGGATCGCATCGGAGGGATTGGGGGTGCGCGCGCCCATCAGCTCGAACTGGCGCAGCACGGCGGTGCCGTAGCGGGTGATCGAGGCACCGATGCGCGGGATCACCACGTCCACCCCGGTCATCGGCCGGCCCTTGTAATGCATCGAGAAGCCGTCGGCGGCGATGCGCATGTAGCAGCGCAGCGGGTCGAGAATGCGCACTGTATGACCACGTGCACGCGCCGCCTCGACCAGCCGGCGGGTGGAATACAGGGAGCTGTTGCGGGACAGGATGGCGAGCTTCATCGCGGTGGGATCGGTCGGCAGGCGCGAAGCATAGCGCGGGCGTGTGGCGGGCGGATGATGCCCCGCAGGCCGCCGCATCTGCGTGCATGCCGGCGCTGTGCGAAGATGCCTTTCGCCGGCCACAGGACAGGACACGGCCGGCTTACATGAATCCAAGGAGAACCACAGATGCGAATGGGAATTCCGCTGTTGTTGCTGTTTGGCCTGGTGGGAGGCGCCGCGGACGTACAGGCTGCGCCGACCCATGCAGTCTCCCGGCTCTACTTCGATGCCAACAACACCCTGATCGGCCAGGGCCTGCGCTACTGCACGGGCAAGACACAGCACCAGGGCGTTGCCTCACACGCCAATACCCGCTGGATCGATGTTTCCTACGCCTGCCAGGGCGATTCGACCGACGTTTCCTACGGCAGCTGGGTGCCTGCGCAACTCCGGCAGGACTTCTGCACGCTGTATGACGCCTGCACATCACTGATGCCGTGGCCGGAACCCGGCCTGCCCGGCACCCTCGGCAATGGCTTCTACTCTGACTGACAGCTGATAGCCGCCGTACTTTCTCCGGCGATGGCAGCATCGTCGCCGGAGATTCCGCCCACTACGCCCCCGGAGACTTCATGCCGCTGACGATCCTTCCGCGATTCTCCGAAGTGGACGTCCTCGGCCACGTCACCAACACCGCCCTGCCCGTCTGGTTCGAGGAAGGCCGCCAGGAGATTTTCCGGCACTTCAGCCGCGAAGCCAGCATGCGCGACCTGACGCTGATCCTGCGCCGCTACGAGATCGACTTCCTGCAGCAGATACAGCCAGGACACGAGGTGCGTATCGAAACCCGCATCGAGAACATTGGCCGCTCCTCGCTGTCGATCGTGCAGCAGGCATTCCAGTTCGATGCACTGGTCGCCAGCGGACGCTGCGTGATGGTGCATTTCGACTATGCGGCCAATACCTCGCGCGAGATCGATGCAGGGCAGCGACAGGCGTTGTCGGCGCTGTTTACCGAGGAGTATGCGCAACGGGGGCGCGAAGCAGGCGAGCCAGCCCCCCTGGCCTGATCAGGGAGCAGGGATGCGAAGGCTGAAGCGTCCATTGCGAACACGCAGTGGCAACGGAGTGTCCCGCCACTCCACGGGTAGCCCCAGCGAGGTGTGTACTGTCGGGCGGCGCGTGATGTCGTCAACCGCCCAGTGTTCCTCGTAGGCCTCGCATCGGAGCGTGCCGTCATCACCGGCCTCGATCACGTCGATCCAGGCCCCAATCCGGGTCTTGCCGCTGCCGCCCATCGCACGGCGGCCAATGGCCTGCCAATGCCCCTGCCAGTGGACGAGCCATACGCCCTCGATGGGACGCAGATCGCCATCAAGCACGCTGCCCGCTACGGCCACGCATCGTCCGGACGGGCTGGCGATGACCGTCTCCAGATCACACGCGTGACGATCACTGGCCTCGCCATCAAGGCAGAGGGCGTACGGACAGATGCGCGCGAAGAGGGCCGGATGCGCGGTCAGGCGCAGGTCGTCGGGAAGCAGCGGGATGGCCTGCAGCACCCGGCCATCAGGCAGGACATGCCGCAGCACCTGTGGCAACCCGGCGGCCAGCGCCGGATGCTCCTGTTCCAGCCATAGACCCCGGCAGGGGCGCAGCGTGGTTGATCGACCGGGAAGATCCCGCAGCCACATCGCGGCTTCGGCATCCCCGCCAAGCTGCCGGCGCTCGTGCAGTTCCTGCCAGAACAGGCTGGGAACAATCGCCAACAGGTGCGTCACCCTCTTGTCCGCTTCGTCGTAGACAATCACGGCTTCGCTGCGATCACTGTAGCCACTGGCCACACGCAGCGCGCTGCCCGCCAGCGCCTGCCAATCGCCGCTGGCATCGTGGCTGCCCGCAGTGGATACACCCTCGACGATGGCGCCATCGCGCAGCATCAGGGTGCCGTAGGCCGGCCCGCCCATGCCCAGCTCACCCCAATCCAACAGGACGTCATGCGTGGGCGGCCGGGTGGCGAAGGGCAGCTTCGCGCGCGAGCGCAGCAGTGCGCCACCTACGGCATCGCCGACCAGATCCAAGCGCTGCAGCACGCCGCCCAGGGCAAGGCAAGCGACCAGGCCAACGACCACACCCCAAGGCGACCACCACGCCACGCAGATGGCGACCCATATCAGGAATGGCAGCCACTGGGTGAAACGGCGGAGGGCGATTCGATCAACGGTCATGCGGGCTTGATGGCAGCGACTGCGCACCATTGAAGCCGTCAACGATGTGCCAGGCAATGGGGTTCGAACCGGCAATGCCGCTAGACTCTCCGTGACGATGGAATCGATGACTGCCGTGAAGCGCCGGAATCCGCTGCAGGCAATGTTGCCGCGATGGAGAGCACTGGCAAAGGCCCCGGGCCGACCGCGCCGTACCCTTCGCCTGCCTGATTGGCAGGCGGACTGGAACTCAGGCATGGCCTTGCTTGCGCGCCATGCGCGCGACCGCGGTGAATCTGCGGAGAAACCGCTGCAGGGGCATGCAGCCCTGGAGCATGCCCACGGCTGGGAGACGGCCGCACAGACCGGCAGCAACCTGCTGCTGAAAGGCATCGACCGAGGCTTCGCGCCCGTGGCATTGCAGCAGCTGCATGCCGACGTAGCAGATCTCTGGCTCGAGCATGCGCGTTTGCTGGCCGTTGCCCGGGACAGCCTGCAACAGCAAGGCCACGACATCGCGCTGGCTGCGTCGTTGCAACCGCGTACAACGCAGCACTACGAATACGCACTGCAACTGTTGTCACTGGGCGTGCTGCTGGATGCGCAGGAGCGCCTGCCGGCGCTGGTGGAGAAGGTGCTCTGCTTCGACACCGACCGCGTACTGGACTACCTGACCGCGCCGGCGCTGGGCCTGGTGGAAGCCAGTGATGAGGTCTTTCATCCACGACCGTTCGCCGAGCTGTTCGCGCCGCTGCGCGACGATGAAGCATTCGACCCTTCGCTGCTGGCCGGCTATCTGCAGGTGCAGTACCGCGACTTCTTCCTGCTGGCGCCAAAGGCCCAGAAGCGGACCCGACGCCTGACCGGGCCGAATGCATGGGGATACTGGGCGCTTGAGGTAGCAGCGCTGGTGGTGCTGTATGGCGGTGACGACGCCACATTGCGCACCTGCCCGCACTACCCTTCCGACCTGGTGGACTTCGCCCGGCGCTGAGTCAGGAGTGCGACCAGAACTCCTTCCGGTTGGATCGTCCTGAAAGAATCAAAGCAACGCCTGATGGGCACGAGTGCGGCGATCATTCACGCTCCGGGCAGCGGACGAGGGGAGGCAGGGATCAACGATCTTTTAGCATCCCAAGCCGAGCATCAACTGAACCCTGCGGCTCACGGTCGCGGCAGGCAGCGGAGGTTGCAGGAGCCCGTGTCGACGATTCAAACGCGATTGAAATGCGGCTTGTAAACACATCAGGGCGTTGCCGCCACACGCTGGATTTCGGCGTGGTTCAACCAGTGCGCTGCGTCTGGTTGGGGGTGAATACCCCGGAGACATGGAGCGGGCGATGGGAATCGAACCCACGTCAGTAGCTTGGGAAGCTACAGCTCTACCATTGAGCTACGCCCGCGTTGCAGGGGGAAAGTCTATGCGGAGCGGCCGGTGTTGCGCAATGGCGGCCGCCACATCCGCCGGGCACGGCCCGGCGCTACCGTGCAGCAACGGGGCCGGAGCCCTTTCCTTGCGGAAAGGGAGCCGACCCCGCCCAGGATCAGAAGCTGCCGCTGAAGCTGGCGAAGATCGAGGTATCCATCGCACGCTTCTGCAGCGTGGTCGCGCTCAGGCCGATGTTGCTCTGCAGGCCGAACAGGTCCATGCGGGCCCCCAGGATGGCGGTCGCATAGTTCTTGTCGAACGCCATGCCCGGCACGCGGTACATGCCCACGTCCGGCAGGCTCTGCACCCATGCGCTGGCCTGCTTGGTGTCCTCGAACTCGTGGTCGTAGGTCACCTGCACGTACGGCTTGACGCTGCCGCCGTCGAAGCGCGCCTGCCAGCCGATGCGGCCGACGGTGGAATCGACGTCCTGCCTGCCGTAACCCAGGGCAGTGGCCAGGGTATTGGCATCAGCGGTTTCGGTGTAGCCGTCGACCTTCACCTTCTGCCAGATCACCGAGGCGATCGGGCCGTGGCGGAAGCCGCCTTCGGTGCCGAACTCGTAACCGGCGTTCAGGGCGGCGGTCAGGTTGCTGCCGTCCGGCGAGCCGCCGTGTTCACGGGTGGCCGGCCCGAGCTGGACCTTGCGGTTCACGTCATAGGACAGCCAGGTGTAGCTGACCTGGCCGTTGACCCAGATGCGGTCGCCGTACCAGCCCGCGAACAGGCCGGCGGTGGTGTCCTTCTGGGTGAAGTC
The DNA here is from genome assembly GCF_001431665.1 of Stenotrophomonas beteli. Taxonomy (GTDB): domain Bacteria; phylum Pseudomonadota; class Gammaproteobacteria; order Xanthomonadales; family Xanthomonadaceae; genus Stenotrophomonas; species Stenotrophomonas beteli. Next base: position 49,718 of record NZ_LLXV01000099.1, read on the forward strand.
GCCACGGCTGTTGCCAAAGTCGGCGTTCATGCGACCGAAACCAGCGAAGCCGCCGAAGACCATGCCGTCACGTGCCCAGTCGACACCGAACAGGCCGGCCGGCGCCATGCCGTCGTACAGATCGGCGTGGTCGTAGCGCTGCATGTCGCCGCGCAGGCCGCCCCACCAGGACAGGCCATCGGCCGGACGGCCGGCCTGGTGCAGGCTGACCTGGTCGGCGCGCGAACGACCGATGGTCTGCGCCGAGTGGGTCAGGACCTGCTGCAGGCGCGGGCCTTCCAGGATCGAAATGGCGTACTGGCCCAGCATCTGGTGCGCAGCCGTGGTCGGGTGCACGTCATCGGCGAACAGGTAGGTGCTGGCCGCATCCGGGCGCACATAGGCCAGCGGGCTGCAGGTCAGCGACGAGGCCACCAGGCAGGCGCGGCCGGTGACGTTGCTGAAACCGTACATGCCCGGGTTGGCGATGATTTCGTGGAGCAGGGTATAGGTATCGAGCGGGATGAACTCAATGCCGGCCTGCTTGAGGCCACCGTACAGCGCGTTGTTGTAGGCGGTGGACAAAGCGGTGCCCTGTGCGCGCGCGGCGGCGCCACGGTCGATGAAGCCCGGGGTGGAGCCGATATCAGGCAGGTTGGGCACCAGCACGTACGCTGCACCGGCCTGCTTCAGGCTGGACACGATGCCGATCTGGGTGCTGACCGCCGCGCCGATGACCGCCGGCGCCTGGGCCGGGGCAGTGATCGAGAACAGGTCGTTGGCGCCGCCCCACACGGTGTACAGGGCATTCGGGTCGGCCTTGCCACCGTTGGCGGCCAGATAGTTGGCCATCTGCGTCTTCAGCGAGGGCACCGCGACGTTGCCGAGTGCCGGCTGGGTCAGGTCGACGCCCACGCGGGCGCCACCGACGGCGTAGTTGTCACCGGCCTGGCCGTTGCCGTTGGGGCTGGCGTTGGTGCCGTAATAGTCGGCCACGAACTGCGCCCATTCCCAGCCCGGGTTGGTGGTGGACTGGCCGGTGACCGGGCGCACGTCGGGCGGCAGCAGCGGGCGGAAGTAGCCGCTGTCGGTCAGGCTGTCGCCGAAGAAGACGGTGCGGTTGAACGGGGATTCGCCTGCCATGGCCGGAAGCGCGGCCAGCGCGATCGCAGCCGCCATGAGGGAGCGGATCGGGCGTTTGCTGAGCAGCATGTAAGAAACTCCTGTGGGGATGTCGTTGAGGATCCGGCGCACGTACGCCGGCGCACGGTGAATGGTTTCACCGCACCGCCGTTTGCTCACGCTGCGCCGCCGCATGGATTGTCGCCGCCCTTGGCCACGCCCGGGTGTGCCGCAGATGGCGGAGCCGGCGATTTGCAAGGGTTCCGATCCGAGCAGGCCATCAGCGACAATGTGCGCATGGACATCCAGCTCAACGGCGAACCCCGCACCCTGCCCGCTTCGGCGACCCTCCACGACCTGCTACAGGCCGAGCAGTTGCTGCAGCGCCGGGTGGCGGTGGAGGTCAACGGCGAGATCGTCAGCCGCAGCCGTCATGGCGAGCACGTGCTGGCCGAAGGCGACGTGGTGGAGATCGTGCACGCGCTGGGCGGGGGCTGAGGCTGCCCGGGTCTTCAGGGGTCAGATCCCTTTGCAGTGGCAAAGGGATCTGACCCCACGCTCGACCCCGCCCATTGCGTGATCCCATCTTCAGGCGGATAGGCGATAATCGCGTCATGAACGTTCATGTCTCCCCCGATTCGCTGGTGATCGCCGGCAAGACCTATGGCTCGCGGCTGCTGACCGGCACCGGCAAGTTCAAGGATCTGGAAGAAACCCGCCTGGCCACCGAGGCCGCTGGCGCCCAGATCGTCACCGTGGCCATCCGCCGCACCAACATCGGGCAGAACCCGGGCGAGCCGAACCTGCTCGACGTGCTGCCGCCGGAGCGCTACACGATCCTGCCCAACACCGCCGGCTGCTACACCGCCGAGGATGCCGTGCGCACCTGCCGCCTGGCCCGTGAGCTGCTGGACGGCCACAACCTGACCAAGCTGGAGGTGCTGGGCGACCAGAAGTCGCTGTACCCGGACGTGGTGCAGACCCTCAAGGCCGCCGAGCAGCTGGTCAAGGATGGCTTCGAGGTGATGGTCTACACCTCCGACGACCCGATCCTGGCCAAGCGACTGGAAGAGATCGGCTGCGCTGCGGTGATGCCGCTGGCCGCGCCGATCGGCTCGGGCCTGGGCATCCAGAACAAGTACAACCTGTTGCAGATCATCGAAGACGCCAAGGTGCCGATCATCGTCGACGCTGGCGTCGGTACCGCCTCCGATGCGGCGATCGCGATGGAGCTGGGCTGCGACGGCGTGCTGATGAACACCGCCATCGCCGGGGCGCGCCATCCGGTGCTGATGGCCAGCGCCATGCGCAAGGCGGTCGAGGCCGGCCGCGAAGCGTTCCTGGCCGGGCGTATCCCGCGCAAGCGCTACGCCAGCGCATCTTCTCCGGTGGACGGGCTGATCGGCTGATGACCAATCCTTTCGACAGCGCCGGCTCCAAGGCCCCGCCCAAGCCCTTCACCGTGAGCGAAGGCCGCCGCGAAGTACGCAGCTTCGTGCTGCGCCAGGGCCGTTTCACTCCCGCCCAGCAGCGCGCGTTCGACGAACGCTGGCCGCGCTTCGGCATCGACTACAACGGCCAGCCGCGCGACCTGGACGCCACCTTCGGGCGGACGGCGCACAAGGTGCTGGAAATCGGCTTCGGCAACGGTGCGGCCATGCGCTTTGCCGCCCAGCATGATCCTTCGCGCGACTACATCGGCATCGAAGTGCACGCGCCCGGCGTGGGCCGGCTGCTGAACGCTCTGGCCGAGGACAACGCCGACCACGTGCGCCTGTACCACCATGATGCGGTGGAAGTGCTGCAGAACGAGATCGGCGACGGCGCGCTCGACGAAGTGCGCATCTACTTCCCGGACCCCTGGCACAAGAAGCGCCACAACAAGCGCCGCCTGCTGCAACCGGCGTTCGCCGAGCTGATCGTGCGCAAGCTGCGCCCCGGTGGCCGCCTGCACTGCGCCACCGACTGGGAAGACTACGCCGAGCAGATGTGGGACGTGCTCGACGCCACGCCCGGGCTGGTCAACCGTGCAGGCCCCCGGGGCAGCGTACCGCGCCCGGACTGGCGCCCGCAGACCCACTTCGAGACCCGCGGCCAGAAACTCGGCCATGGCGTCTGGGACCTGCTGTACGACCGCACCTGACCATCGCCTGAGGACGCCGCGCCCCACATGGATACCGCGCTGACGCTGACCAACGACATGAAGCTCGTGCTCGGGCTGGTCGGCTTCACGATGGCGATGTTCCTGTTCGAGCGCATCCGCGCCGACGTGGTCGCGCTGGTGGTCCTGGTGGTTCTCGGTGTCACCGGCCTGATCGCGCCGGAGGAGATCTTCGGCGGTTTCTCCGGTAACGCGGTGATGAGCATCATCGCCACCACCATCCTCGGTGCGGGCCTGGACCGCACCGGCGCGCTTAACCGGCTGGCCGCGTGGCTGCTGCGGCGCGGCCACGGTGTCGAGCAGCGTCTGCTGATGATGACCACCGCCATCGCCGGCCTGAACTCGTCCTTCATGCAGAACCCGTCGGTGATGGCGCTGTACCTGCCGGTCGCCTCGCGACTGGCGGCGCGCACCGGGCTGACGATGCAGCGCCTGCTGCTGCCGATCTCGGCGGCGATCGTGATGGGCGGCGCGCTGACCATGGTCGGCAACTCGCCGCTGATCCTGCTGAACGATCTGCTGGCCTCGGCCAACAACAACCTGCCCTCGGGCCTGGCCACCATCGAACCGCTGCGCATGTTCGCGCCGCTGCCGATCGGCGTCGCCCTGCTGATCGCTTCGCTGCTGTACTTCCGCTACTACGGCGACCGCAAGCTGGTGGAAGAGGAAAGCCTGGTCAACGATGGGGTCACCCCGGCGCGCACCGAAAGCTACTTTGCCAAGACCTATGGCATCGAAGGCGATGTGTTCGAGCTGGTGGTGACCGCCGAAAGCCCGCTGGTGGGCATGACCCTGGGCGAGGCCGAGAACCTGCACGATGCCCCACTGCTGCTGGCCCTGAAGACCGGCAACGACACCCGCCTGGCGCCGCCGGCGGAGATGCGCATCTGGGTCGGCAGCGTGCTCGGCGCGATGGGCCCGCGCGAGCAGATCAACGACTTCGCGCAGAACCAGTTCCTGCGCATGTCGTCGCGGCTGAAGCATCTGGGTGACCTGTTCAACCCCAGCCGCGCCGGCATTTCCGAGGCGGTGGTACCGCCTACCTCGAACGTGATCGGCAAGAGCGCGGCCGACCTGCGCCTGCGCAAGGAGCGCGGCATCAGCCTGCTGGCGATCAACCGCGACAAGCAGGTCATCCGCGAGGACGCGCGCGACGTGCAGCTGCGCGCAGGCGACATGCTGGTCTTCCACAGTATCTGGACCGACCTGGCGCAGGCCGCCAAGAGCCGCGACTTCGTGGTGGTGACCGACTACCCGACCGGCGAGCAGCGCCCGCACAAATTCAAGATCGCGATGGCGATCTTCGCGCTGACCATCCTGATCGCGCTGACCAGCAAGCTGCCGGTGGCGCTGACGCTGATGACCGGCGTGGCCGGCATGCTGCTGACCGGCGTGCTGCGCATGGATGAGGCCTACGCCTCGATCAACTGGAAGACGGTGTTCATGATGGCCGGGCTGATTCCGCTCGGCTGGGCGATGGACTCCAGCGGCGCAGCGGCGTGGGTGGCCGGCCATACGATCGACAAACTGCCCACCGGCATTCCGTTGTGGGTGCTGGAGGTGGCGCTGGCGTTGCTGACCACCGCGTTCTCGCTGGTGATCAGCCATGTGGGTGCGACCATCGTGATGGTGCCCATTGCGGTGAACCTTGCATTGGCGGCCGGCGGCAACCCGACCGCGTTCGCGCTGATCGTGGCGCTGTCGGCCTCCAACAACCTGATGACGGCCTCCAACCCGGTGATCTCGATGATCACCGGTCCGGCCAACTACACCCCGCGCGAGATGTGGCGGGTCGGCGGCCCGCTGTCGCTGATCTACACCTGCGTGGTGGTGTTGATGATCAACCTGATGTTCTGAGTGTCGGGTCTATCGGCAGGGCTGCGCCCTGCACCCGCCGAATCAACGTCAACACGTCAAAGGCTGGCATTCCGTGGGATGGCGGGGCACTGTGGGTTTGCGGGGACGCCGTGCCCCGCCTTCGACAGTTTCACGCGGCTGGTGGTGGGTGCCGACCGTTGGTCGGCACGGATCTCGCTCTGGTAGCTGTCGACCTTGGTCGACACGGCATTTGTAGAGTCGAGCCATGCTCGACTGCTTCTGGCTTCAGGCCAGATAGACCTGCCCATCGCGCACGTCCACCGGCACAGCGCGCAGGCGGTCGCCCTTGCAGGGGCCGGCAATGCAGTCGCCGCTGTCCAGCGCGAACGAGGCACCATGCGCGGCACACACCAGATGACCCTCGCGGCTCTTCAGGAACTGGCCCGGCGCCCAGTCCAGGCGGCGGCCGGCGTGCGGGCAGATGTTCAGGAAGGCGCGCACCTGCTCGCCGTCGCGATACAGCAGCAGCGACTCGGCATCACCCTCAACCACCGCTTCGACCTCGGCAAATGCCCCATCGGCAAGGGTTTCAAGGGCGATCAAGGCGACGGCGGCAGTCATGGCGAAGGCTCGGACAGTAAAATCGCATTGTCGCACGCCTGCTCAGGTGACTGGCTGTGACATGAACACAAGTCATTGATTGGTAATAAGCCTTGGCTATATTTAACGAGTTTTTCACTCAATGACAGTGGCACGTCCCGATACTCTGGTTTCGCTGATCCCAGCCTATCGAGCCGCCATGTTCAATCGCGCATCCGCCTTCAACCAGTTCCGCACCCTGTTCGCGCCGCGCAAGCCGCGCCACCCGCTGGTGCGCGTTGCCGTGGGCCTGCTTGGCCTGGCGATCCTGGCCGCGATGGTGTTCATCGGCGTGTTCGTCGGTGCCGCGATGATCCTGGTTGGCTTGGCCTGGAAGCTGTTGGCCTCGCGCAAGCCGGGCGCCGCGCGCCCGGTCGACCCGACCGTGGTCGAGGGCGAGTACCGCGTGGTGCGCAAGCCGGTACTGCCGGCCTCGCGCTGATCCACGTGTGCGGCGCCCGCTGACGGCGGGCGCCATGCGTTCTAGACTGCGGGCACGCCCTTCCTGGATGCCCGCATGTCCGATGTCTCCGATGTGATTCCTGCCGCAGCCCTGCCACGTGTACCGGTGGTGGGCGGTGGCAGTTTCCCCGTGCACCGCGTCTACTGCGTCGGCCGCAACTTCGCCGACCACGCCCGCGAAATGGGCGCCGCCGTGCCGGCCGCCGATGACCGTGGCCGCCCGATGTTCTTCTGCAAGCCGGCCGACGCGATCGTGGTCGGCCACGACGATGCGATCCCCTATCCGCCGGGAACCGCCAACCTGCACCACGAAGTGGAGCTGGTGGTGGCAATCGGCCGCGATGCTCCCGCAGGCGAGCTGGCCGTGGCCGACGCCGAGGCGCTGGTCTACGGCTACGCCGTCGGCCTGGACCTGACCCGACGCGACCTGCAGGCCGCCGCCAAGGAAAAGGGCCACCCGTGGGATGCAGCCAAGGGGTTCGATGCCTCCGCGCCGATCAGCGAGATCGTGCATGCCGCCGAAGTGGGCGATCTGGCCGCGTTGAATCTGTCATTGGAGGTCAACGGTGAAGTGCGCCAGCAGGCGCTGCTGGACCAGATGATCTGGAACGTACCGGAGATCCTGCACGAACTGTCCAAGCTGTGGCAGCTGCGTGCCGGCGACCTGGTGTTCATGGGCACCCCGTCCGGCGTGGCCGCATTGAAGCCCGGCGACCGCTTCAGTGCACGCCTGGAAAACGTGGCCGAGCGCCACGGTGTGATCGCCGGCTGACATCACCTGCGCTACCCTGCGCGCTGTCCACTTCCCCACCGGAGAAAAACAACAATGGGAATGCTCACCGAGTTCAAGGAATTCGCGATGCGCGGCAACGTCATCGACCTCGCCGTCGGCGTGGTGATCGGCGCGGCCTTCGGCAAGATCGTCACCGCGCTGGTGGAGAAGATCATCATGCCGCCGCTGGGCTACCTGATCGGCCGCGTGGACTTCTCCAGCCTGGCCTGGACCCTGTCGCCGGCCCACCTGGGTCCGGATGGCAAGGAGATTCCGGCCGTGGTGGTTGGCTACGGCGACTTCATCAATACCGTCATCCAGTTCGTGATCGTGGCCTTCGCCATCTTCATCGTGGTCAAGGCGATCAACCGCCTGTCGCGCAAGAAGGAAGCCGCTCCCGCGGCCCCGGCCGAGGAAGTGGTGCTGCTGCGAGAGATCCGCGACAGCCTGAAGAAATAAGGGTACCGGGCGCCTATGGGCGCCCCTCCCAGCTGTAGAGCCGAGCCCACGCTCGGCTGATCTGCAAAAGGCAGCCGAGCATTGGCTCGGCTCTGCAGAAGCAGGCGAAAGCCCCGCCCCGGCGGGGCTTTCGCTTTGCTGCATCTGGCGGAAAACAGCATCCGCGCCAGCCATGACCTCCCGCCCATGCGCTGGCCTGAACGACTGTTAAGCTCCAAGGCTTGGTCCCTTCCGGAGTTGCCCATGCGTCGCCGCGTCCTTGCCATCGCATCCTCCCTCGCCCTGCTGGCCGCACCGGCCTTCGCGGCGCCGCGCACCACCACCCTGCCCCCGGCCTCGCTGGCGACCGCCGCACAGCTGCGCGACCAGGCGTTGGCCGACGACACCGGCTGGAAAGTGGTCGAATCGCTGACCACCGAGATCGGCCCGCGCATTGCCGGCAGCGAAGCTGACGCGCGTGCCGTGGCCTGGGCCGAAGCCAAGTTCAAGGCGCTGGGCTTTGACAAGGTGTGGAAGGAGCCGGTGACGTTCCCGAAGTGGGAGCGCCGCAGTGAACATGCCGCCGTAACCGGCAAGCACCCGCAGCCGCTGCAGATCACTGCGCTGGGTGGCAGCCCGGGCGGCACGGTGGAAGCCGAGGTGGTGCGCTTCGCTGACCTGGCCGCGCTGCAGGCCGCACCGGCCGGTTCGCTGAAGGGCAAGATCGCCTTCGTCGATTACCAGATGCTGCCGTTCCGCGATGGCCGTGACTACGGCCGGGGCGGCGCGATCCGCAGCAAGGGCCCGTCCGAGGCCATCCGCAAGGGTGCGGTCGGCTTCCTGATGCGCTCGGCCGGTACCGACTCGCACCGCGTGCCACACACCGGTATTACCCGTTTCGATGAGGGCCTGACCCCGGTGCCGTCGGCGGCGCTGTCGGTGCCCGATGCCGACCAGCTGGCGCGCCTGCTGGCCCGTGGCAGCACCACGGTGAAGGTGGCGCTGGATTGCGGCTGGGATGGCACCGCCACCTCGTACAACGTGATCGGCGAGATCACCGGCCGCAGCCTGCCCAGGGAAGTGGTGGTGATTGGCGGTCACCTGGATTCGTGGGACCTGGGCACGGGCGCTGTCGATGACGGCGCAGGCGTGGGTATCACCATGGCTGCAGGCCACCTGATCGGCCAGCTGAAGCAGGCACCGAAGCGCACCATCCGCGTGATCGCCTTCGCCAACGAGGAACAGGGCCTGTATGGCGGCAAGGCCTACGCCGAAGCGCACGCCAAGGACGTGGCCCTGCACCAGCTGGCAGCCGAGAGTGACTTCGGCGCCGGCCGCATCTATGCCTTCAACACCGGTTCGCCGAACCCGGAAGGCTCGCGCGAAGCGACCAGGCAGATTGCCGAAGTGATGAAGCCGCTGGGCATCGAGTACCAGGCCGACAAGGGGGGCCCGGGCCCGGACGTCGGTCCGCTGGCCGCCAAGGGCGGTGCGTGGGCGTGGCTGGCACAGGATGGATCGGACTACTTCCACCTGCACCACACCGCCGACGACACGCTGGACAAGATCGACCCGAAGGCACTGGCGCAGAACGTGGCCGCGTATACCGTGTTCGCGTACCTGGCGGCGGAAGCCGATGGCAGTTTCGGCAGCGAGGCCAAGGCGACCACGCCGCCGAACGAATGATGCGGTAGTGCCGGGCCATGCCCGGCAAGCGCAGTGGCAGGAGCGGTGCGAACCAAGGTTCGCACCCACCACGGCGGGTCCTGAATCAGGAACCCGGCGGGGTCAGAGCCCTCGCCTGCGGCGAGGGATCCGACCCCGATCATGCGACCCCGGATACGGGTTCAGCCGCGGCGGCTGGCCCACTGCGCCAGCAATACCGCCGTGGCCGAGGCCACGTTGAGGCTTTCCACCGCACCACTGCCGGGAATCGAGACCTGCAGATCGCACTGGCTCGCCAGGCCACGGTCCATGCCTTCGCCTTCAGCGCCCATCACGTACACAAGCCGTTCCGGCAGGGACGCACGGAACACGTCGTCGCCACCCTCAACGAGGGTCGCGGCCAGCCCGAAGCCGGCCGCACGCAGCTGTGCCATCGCCTCCGCGGTCTCCGGCAGCTGCACCAGCGGCACCGCCTCGGCACCGCCCTCGGCCACGCGTGCGGCGGCACCGGACAGCGCCAGCGTGCTGCCGGCCGGCAGCAGCAGCGCCTTGACCCCGAAGTGTGCGGCCGAGCGCAGGATCGCGCCGAAGTTGTGCGGGTTGCCGACACCATCCAGCCACAACGCCAGCGCCGGACCTTCGCCCAGATCCGCCAGCCACTGCGCCAGCGGCACCACCGGCGCGCGCAGCACGTCGGCCACCAGGCCTTCGTGGTGCGTGGTAGCGGCCAGCTTGTTGAGATCGCCCTCTTCCACCACGCGATAGCCCACGCGGTTGGCCACGCACCACTTCAGCACCGGCTGCATGCGCGGAATCAGCGCGTCCACCAGGTACAGCTTGCGCAGCGCCTGCGGGCGCTTGGCGAACAGGGCCTGCACGGCGTTCCAGCCATACAGGCGCAGCTCGTCGTTGCCACGCCCCGGTGGTGGCGGGGTGCCGCCGTCACGCGGTGGCAGCGGGGTAGCCCGCGGCGGTCGCGACGACGGGCGGCGGGCGTTCTTCCAGGGATCATTCACTACGGGACAACTCCAGCTTGCGTTGACGCCAGAAATCGGCGTTCTTGATGCCCAGGGCATCGGGGTCGAAGGTCGGATCGAGGCCGAGCTTCTTCTGTCGTTCGTAATCACGCAGGGCCAGCATGGCCGGCTTCTGGATGATGAGGATGGCAATGATGTTCAGCCAGGCCATCAGGCCCACGCCGATGTCACCCAGCGCCCAGGCCAGGGTTGCATTGTGGAACGCACCGAACACCACCATGCCGATGATGCCCAGGCGCAGCACCAGCACGGTCAGCGGGCGCTTCCTGTTGTGGTTCACATAGCTGAGGTTGGTCTCGGCCATGTAGTAGTACGCCATGATGGTGGTAAAGGCGAAGAAGAAGATGGCGATGGACACGAACGCCGAGCCCCAGCCCGGCAGCACGGCTTCCACACCGGCCTGCGCGTAGCCCGCGCCTTCCGGAATGCCGGCCAGGCCCTGGAAGATCGGCGGGGCGCCGGCACCTGCCGGCGAGTACACGTTGTAGGTGCCGCTGGCCAGGATCAGGAACGCGGTGGCGGTGCACACCATCATGGTGTCGAAGTAGATCGCGAAGGCCTGCACGTAGCCCTGCTTGGCCGGGTGCGAGACTTCCGAGGCAGCGGCCGCATGCGGACCCGAGCCCTGGCCGGCTTCGTTGGCGTAGATGCCGCGCTTGATGCCCCACTCCACCGCCAGGCCCATCATCGCGCCGAACGCGGCGTGGGTGCCGAAGGCGCTGCTGAAGATGATGCCGAACATCTCCGGCACGCGATCGTAGTTGATGATCATGATGACGATGGCGGTCAGGATGAAGGCCGCCGCCATGAACGGCACCACCACTTCAGCGAAATTGGCGATGCGCTTGACGCCGCCGAAGATCACCACGCCCAGCAGCAGCGCCACCACGATGCCGATGCCCAGCTTCAGCGCCTGCACCGACTCCATGCCCATCGTCTGGCCATCCAGCGGACCACACAGCGCGGTGCCACGGCAGGCGTTGATGATGCTGTCGGCGATGGCGTTGGCCTGCACGCCCGGCATCAGGAAGCCGGCGGCGATGATCGTGGCGATGGCGAAGACCAGCGCGTACCACTTCAGGCCCATGGCCTTTTCGATGTAGTACGCCGGGCCACCACGGTAGCGGCCTTCAGCGTCCTTGGTCTTGTAGATCTGCGCCAGGGTGCATTCCACGTACGAGGTGGATGCGCCGAGGAAGCCCATCACCCACATCCAGAAGATGGCACCGGGACCGCCGAAGGCGATGGCGGTGGCCACGCCGGCGATGTTGCCAATGCCCATGCGGCCAGCCATCGACATGGCCAGGGCCTGGAACGAGGACACACCGGCGTCGGACTTCTCACCCTTGACGGTGAGGCGGCACATCTCGAGGAAGCCACGGATCTGCATGAAGCGCGTGCGCAGGCTGAAGAACAGGCCCGCGCCCAGGCACACGAAGATCAGTGCCTTGCTCCAGATGATGCTGTTGATGAAGTGTACGGTTGCTTCCACGCGCGCTCTCTCCAGTCGGCGGGTTGTAAGGACGTCCCGTCGGCTGGAAGGGACCGGTCGATTCTCCCTGATCGAAGGCCGCTGCGGTAGCGCCAGAAGACAAGGGGTCGGATCCCTTGCGCGCCGCGCGGGGGCTCCGACCCCGGTTCGCCCTTTTGGCGGGTTGGGGTCAGGGCAGCTGCGTGCGTACCCGGGCGAAGCGGCGCAGGTCGTGCAGCACGCCCCGCTTGTAGACCGCGCAGCGTTCCACGCCCTCTTCCTGGAAGCCGTTCTTCTCCAGCACCCGGGCCGAGCCGAGATTGAAGTCGACCACGGTGGCCTGCAACCTGAACAGGCGAAGTTCGTCCATTACCCACGGTGCGAACAGGCCGACCACCCGGGTCATCAGGCCCCGGCCCCAGTGGGCCTGGCCGAGCCAGTAACCCAGTTCAGCCATGTGCGCGCGTTCGGCGCTGCCCTGCTGGGCACCGATGCTGCCGCAGGCCTGGCCATCGATCTCGATGGCCAGCGCCAGCGTCCCCGGCGTCAATACGCGACCGGCAAGAAAGGCCTCGCCATCCTCGCGCGTGTACGGGTACGGAAAGCGGTCGCGCAGGCCGCGTGACACGTCGGCGTCGTTGGCGTGGTGCAGCAGCGATTCCAGATCATCCGGGCGCCAGGGGCGCAGGCGGAAACCGTCGCCTTGCAGGTTTGGGGTCAGAGCCCTTTCCCTTTGGGAAAGGGATCCGACCCCGTCGGCGTGCCGGTCAGGCATGACCGCCCACCGAGGGCGACTCGGCTTCCTGCTTCTCCAGCTCGCGCTTCACCGCTTCGGGCGAACGGGTGTACGGGGCCAGCCGCGCGTAGAACGCCGGCACCACGAACAGCGACAGGAAGGTCGAGAGGGTCACACCGAAGATGATCACGATGCCGATGGTGCCACGGCTGGCCGAACCCGGGCCACCGGCCACCACCAGCGGGATCGCGCCGACCACGGTGGCGATCGAGGTCATCAGGATCGGGCGCAGGCGCACCATCGCCGATTCGATGATCGCCTCGCGTACCGTGCGCCCGTCGTCACGCAGCTGGTTGGCGAATTCGACGATGAGGATGCCGTTCTTCGCCGCCAGGCCGACCAGCATCACGATGCCGATCTGGCTGAACAGGTTCACCGTACCGCCGCTCACCCACAACCCGACCAGCGCGCCGAGCACGCCCAGCGGCACGGTCAGCATGATGGTGAGCGGGTGGATGAAGCTCTCGAACTGCGCGGCCAGCACCAGGTACACCACCAGCAGGGCCATGGCGAAGGTCAGCAGCACCGCGCCGCCGGCGCTCTGGTATTCGCGCGATTCGCCCTTCCAGTTCACCTGCGCGTACTGCGGCAGCTCCTCGCGGGCCACGTTCTGCGCCCAGGCAATGGCCTCGCCCAAGGGATAGCCCGGCGCCAGGCCGGCGCTGATGGTAATCGAGCGCAGGCGGTTGAAGCGGTTCAGGGTACCGGCCTCGGCCACTTCACTGAGCGTGACCAGGTTGGACAGCGGCACCAGTTCGCCCGAGGTCGCACGCACGCGGATCGCGGCCAGGTCGGCCGGGCTGGCGCGGCCGTCGCGGCCGGCCTGCACCAGCACGTCGTACTCCTCGCCGTTGTCGACGAAGGTGGTGACCCGGCGCGAGCCCATCATGGTTTCCAGCGCCGAACCGATCGCGGTGACCGGCACGCCGAGATCGGCCGCACGCTGGCGATCGATGTTGACCCGCATCTGCGGCCGGGTTTCCTTGTAGTCCGAGTCCGGGCCGACCAGGCCCGGATTGTCGGCCATGCGCAGCAGGATGCGGTCGCGCCACTGCGCGATCTCGGCATATTCCGGGCCACCCAGCACGATCTGGAACGGCTGCCCGCCACTGCGCACCAGTCCGCCCCCGACCTGGGTACGCACACGCACGCCACGGATGGTGTCCAGTTCCTTCTGCAGTTCGTTGGCCACGTCCGGCGTAGCCTCGCTGCGCTGGCGCCACGGCTGCAGGAAGATGCTGACGCGGCCGGTATGCATTTCCTCGCTGGCGCCCCAACCGCCCGGCACGCGGGGGTTGGCACGCACGATCGGCTTGTCCGGGCCGACATGCGGTGCCAGCAGCGCTTCCACCTGCTGCACCTGCTGCACGGTGTAGTCGTAGCCCGCGCCTTCCGGGCCGTCGATCATGATCTGGAACGAACCGCGGTCTTCGGCGGGTGCCAGTTCCGACGGCAGCAGTTTGAGCAGGCCCCAGCTGGCGGCCAGCGCAGCCACCATCACCAGCAGGTAGATCCAGGTGCGGTCCACGTGGTGGTCGAGCACGCGGCCATAGGCGCCTGCGAGGCGCTCCAGATTGCGGTTGACGAAGCCATGCAGGCCACGCGGCGCGTGCCCGGTGTGCGGCTTGAGCAGCTTGGAAGCCATCATCGGCGTCAGCGTCAGCGCCACGAAGGCAGACAATGCCACCGCCGCAGCCAGCGCCACCGCCAGTTCACGGAACAGGCGCCCGGTGTTGCCTTCCAGGAAACCGACCGGCAGGAACACCGCCACCAGCACGGCGGTGGTGGCGATCACCGCGAAGGCGACCTGCGCGGTGCCGCGCTTGGAGGCCACCAGCGGTGGCTCACCCAGGTCGATGCGGCGCTGCACGTTCTCCACCACCACGATCGCATCGTCCACCACCAGGCCGATGCACAGCACCAGCGCGAGCAGGGTCAGCAGGTTGATCGAGAAGTCGAACGCATACAGCGCGATGAACGCCGCGACCAGGCACACCGGCACCGTCACCGCCGGAATCAGCGCGGCGCGGAAACTGCCCAGGAACAGCCAGATCACCGCCAGCACCAGGATCATCGCTTCCACCAGCGTGGCATAGACGCGGTCCACGGCGGCTTCGATGAAGGTGGTGTTGTCGAACGCGACGAAGATCTGCGTGCCCTTGGGCAGGGTCAGCGCCACACGCTCGGCCTCGGCACGCGCGGTGCGCGCCACGTCCAGCGAGTTGGCGGTGGAGGTTTTGACGATACCCAGGCCGATGCCCGGCTCGCCGTTGCTGCGGTAGTACGCGCGACGCTCGGCCGAGGCCAGCTCGATCTTCGCCACATCGCCCATGCGCACCACGTAGCCGTCGCGGCCCTTGCCCAGCGGGATGGTCGCGAAGTCTTCGGGCTTGATGTAGTTGCGCTCCACGCGCAGGGTGAAATCGCGGTCGGTCGACTCGATGCGGCCGGCCGGCAGTTCCACGTTCTCGTTGCGCAGCGCGGTTTCCACATCACCGGTGGTCAGCCCGCGTGCGGCCAGCTGGTCACGGTCCAGCCAGATCCGCATCGCGTAGCGCTGGCGGCCACCGATGCGGACCTGGGCGACGCCGTCGAGGCTGGAGAAACGATCGACCACGTAGCGGTCGGCGTAGTCGCTCAGCTCCAACGTATCCATGGTCGAGGAGACCATGTTGAACCAGATGATCGGATCGGCATCGCTCTCGACCTTGGCGATCTCCGGCGGGCGCGCTTCCTCCGGCATGCGGTCGGCGACGCGGCTGACCGCATCGCGCACATCGTTGGCCGCCGCTTCGATATCGCGGTTGGAGGTGAATTCGATGCTGACCTGCGAGCGGCCGTTGGTACTGCGCGCATTGATCGTATCGATGCCTTCGATGCCGGCCAGCGCATCTTCCAGTACCTGGGTGATGCGGCTTTCGATGACCGCCGCCGAGGCGCCGGTGTAATCCACCGATACCGAAACGATCGGCGGATCGATGGCGGGCAGCTCACGCAGGGTCAGGCGGGTGAACGACATCACGCCCAGCACCAGCAGCAGCAGGCTCATCACCACGGCGAACACCGGCCGCTGGATGGAAATGTCGGACAGCTTCATCCGCCGTGGCCCTCGGCCGCGACCGGCGCCGGCGCGTCAGCCGGCTTCGCACCACTGGCCGGCGCCGCGTCCTTGGCGGCGACCTTCAGGCCCGGGCGCAGCTTGCCGGTGCCGTCGACCACGATGCGCTGGCCCGCTTCCAGGCCCTGCCTGATCTCGACCACACCGGCACGGCGCGCACCGGTCACCACGTCCACGCGCTCGACGCTGTCGTCGCTCTTGATGCGGTACACGAACGTATCGCGACCGACCTGCACCACGGCGATCTCCGGCACCACCAGCGCCGGGCGCTCCGGGCGGAACAGCCGAACGTCGAGCAGCATGCCCGGGCGCAGTGCGTGGTCGCCGTTGGCGAAGTCGGCGCGCACGGTCACCGCACGCGTGGCCGGGTCGATGCGCGCATCGATGGTGCTGACCACGCCCTCGAAGGTGCGGCCCGGCCACGCCACGCTGGTGGCGCTGACCTTGTCACCGACGCCCAGCGCGGCCAGTTCCACTTCCGGCACCTGGAAATCGATGTGCATGTGCTCGATGTCATCGAGCGTGGCGATCACCGTGGTCGGCGTCAGCAACGTGCCCGGGCTGACCTGGCGGATGCCGAGCACGCCGGCGAACGGCGCGCGCACACGGCGGTCACCGATGTCGGCCTGCATCTGCGCGACGCGCGCCTCGGCGGCATCGCGGATGGACTTTTGCGTATCCAGCGTGGCGCTGGACACCAGCCGCTGCGTGGCCAGTTCGCGCTGCCGCTTGTACAGCTGGTCGGCCTCGTGGAAGGTCGCCTGCGCCTGCACCAGTGCCGCTTCCTGGGCCTGCCCGCGCAGGGTCACGATCGGCGCGCCAGCGGCAATGTGCTGGCCGCTTTCGAAATGCACCTTCTCGACGATCTCGCTGACCTTGGCCGTTACGCTGATCGACTCGCGCGCCTTGGCCGTGCCAAGCGCCTGCAGGGTGTCATTCCACGGCCTGGACTGCACGACCTGCGCGGTGACCGGCACCGCTTCCCCCTGCCGGCGTGCGGCGGCCTCCGGTTTGCCTGCGCACCCGGCCAGCACGGCCAGGCTGAGGCCGAAGGCCAGGGTCGAAGCGATACGAGCCAACATGAACGGTCCTCATTGATCCACGGCCGCCGAGTGTAGGCAAGGGCCTGCGAAAGCGGTATGTGCCAAGCGTTTACCGGCGTGGAACCGATGCCGCGATGGCGCCTTGAACCCGTTCCGTGCAAGGCCGAAGAGCGCGGTGTCGGCGTGTGTCGGGGTGTATCCGGCGCCCCATCGACGGCACTGTCATCGTAGAGTCGAAGCTGCCCGACAGAGGGCGTCGGGTGGGGGCGGATCCTGGCGGGGATCCGGCCCCGTTTTTTTTTGCCCGGCCGATCAGTACCGGTAATTCACCTTCATCCACACGCTGCGCCCGGGTTCGTTGATGCGAACCGGATCGGCCGGGAAGCCGAAATCGGCGCTGCCGGCCAGGTTCAGGTGCTCGCTGTAGGCACGGTCGAACAGGTTGTCGACGCCGGCGCTGAGCTGCAACTGCGGGTTGAAGCGGTAGGCCGCATTGAGTGCGAAGGTGGCGAACCCCGCGCTCGGCCCGAGGTCCTGGGCCACCACGTTGCCCTGTCCATCTGCGACACGATGCTGCTGGGCCACCGCGCGCAGCAAGGCTCCCGCGCTCCAGCGCTGGCCTTCCCAGTTGGCGCTCAGGCGGGCTTCCAGCGGCGGCATCTGCGGCAGCGGACGCTGCTGGTCGCGGTTCTCGCCCCAGGCGTACGCCAGCGTACCGCCCAGCTTCCACTGCTCGCCCACGCGTACATCCAGCCCCGCCTCGGCACCGGCGATGCGCGCATCGATGTTGCCGGCCTGGCTCATGCCCATCATGCCGCTGCCGTGATAGGTGAACAGGATGTAGTCCTGGACCTGCCCGGCGTAGGCCGAGACCCAGGCCTGCACGCGCGGCCCCTTGTACTGCAGGCCCACGTCGAGCTGGGTGGTGCGCTCGGGCTGGATGCCGGCAAACGCGTTCGCCGCACCGCCCGGACCGTGATCGGGTGAGAACAGTTCCCAATAGTCGGGCATGCGTTGGCTGTGTCCCAGACCGGCATACGCAGTCAGGCCATCGGCCAGATCCTGCTCATAGCGCAGGAAGCCGCTGCCCAGCCATTCCTTGCGGCGCTGGCCTGCGGTCGGATTGGGCATGTTCCCCATCATGCCGCGGATCGACTGCCGCTCATCACGCACGCCGGCGCGATCGATGCGCAGGCCGCTGATCCAGCGCTGGCCACTGCCGGCGCCCAACGTCAGTTCGGTGAACACGCCATAGCGGCGGAATTCGGCATCGGTTTGCCATGCGGCCTGCCTGTAGGCGTCGTGGCCCATGCCCATGCGGCCACGATGACGGCTGTCCTCGCCGTCCACACCGGCCACCAGCTGCACGCCCTGCCAGCGCCACTCGGAACTGACCCGGCCCCCCTGGGTACGGCGGTCCACGTTCGATGCCATCGGCATTGGCATCATGCTGTGCGGATTCGGCGTGCGCAGCGTGTAGTTGTCCATCACATGGTCGGCTTCGTTGTAGTACACATTGGCCTGCACCGTGTCCCAGGCGCCGCGCAGATTGCGCTTCTCGAAGCGTGCCGCGTAGCTGGTGCGCTCGAACGCGGCGCCGTCCATGCCACGCCCGGCGTAACGTGCGATCGCATCGCCGGCACCGGCGGAGACCTCCAGCAGCGTGTCCGCATCCGGCGTCCAGCCGACGGCCACGTCGCCATTCCACTTGCGCCACTTCGACGGCACCACGTCACCGTGGCCATCCTTGTAGTCACCGGCCTCGGAACGGTTGCCGCTGGCGCGCACATACCCGGTCGGGTTGCCCAGGGTCAGGTCCAGCACCTGGTCGTTGCGGTTGCGCGAACCGGCCAGCGCACTGGCATCGGCGCGCAGGCCCGGCTCTTCGAAGCGCGGCGTATCGCGTTCGAAACGCACGGTGCCGGCTGAAGCACCGGCGCCCCAGCGCACGCTCTGTGGCCCCTTGATGATGATCAGCCGGTCGAAGCTCTCCGGCGCGATGTAGGACAGTGGATTGTCCATGCGCGAGGGGCAGGCACCGATCAGGTTGCCGTCGTTGCTGAGGATGTTCAGGCGCGAACCGAACATGCCGCGCAGCACCGGGTCGCCATTGGTGCCACCGTTGCGGATGGCGGAGAAGCCGGGGACGGTTTTCAGGTAATCGGCGCCGTCGCTGGCCGGTACCGGCTGCCGTGGCAGGCGCGGATCGGTCTCCCAGTGCAGCGGCGAAGACGGCGCGGCGGCGGTGACCACCACGGTATCGAGGGTGCGCGCCTGCTCGGCAGGTGCAGCGTGGGCCAGCGACGCGGACACGGCCAGGCCAAGGGCCACCGGCAGGCACGCGCTGGCGCCCGCAGGGCGGGAAGTCATTTTCATCGGAACAGCTCCAAGGTACGCACGCGCGCACGGCGTCCGTCCGGACGTCGTGCGGCAGATTCATGGGGACATCAGCGGACGATGGAGCGGCGCGGTGGCCCACGCGCGGCGTGTGCCGGCCAGCGCAGCGCCGGCAGCACCTGCTGCGTCCACGCGAACGTCAGCCGTGGCCGCCACAGCAGCGGCAACAACAGCACCAGCACCGCCAGCCAGGGCAGCAGGCGCATGGCCAGCACGCAGTATTCGCAGGCGTCGCCGTGCATGGCGTGGGGTTCGGCCGGACGGCTGGGCGCAGCCGGCGCGGCGCCGTGCTGATCGTGCCCAGGCATGGCCATGGCGTGCATGTCATGACCCATGGCAGCGTGGCCCATGCCTGCCATCGCGGCGTGCTCCATCGGCGGCGCCTGCAGCGCGCGGCTGACCAGCGGCGCAAGCACCATCAGCAGCGTCGCCAGGATGGCGAGCTGGAGCAGAAGGCGTTGCGGGCGAGACAGGCGGGTCACCCCGCTAGTTTAGAGGGGGGGCCAGGGTTGCCCTGTGCGACGAACCGTCGCAGGCATTTGCGACACCCCGTCGCGGGGGTGTTCGGCAGGGCTGCGCCCTGCACCTGCTGAGAGCTGGAGCAACAGCAACAGCAGAAGCGGGCTTCCTGTGGGTAGGCGGGGTGGGTCCGGTTGCGGGGGACGCCGTAAATACGTCCATGTAGGCTCGGTCGCCGCATCCATGCGGCTCACGCCCCCGCAACCGGACCCACCCCGCCTTCGACAGTTTCCGGCGA
>NZ_LLXV01000100.1 GCF_001431665.1 Stenotrophomonas beteli
GCTCCTGGTAGGTGCCAACCTTGGTTGGCACACATCCATCGGGGCCATCGGCCCATCTGGGGTGCCGGTGCCGGACGGGTTGTGCCAACCAAGGTTGGCACCCACCCAAGCCCCCTGAACCAATCACCGCCCGCGCGACGCTGCGGCACCGCTTGGTGGTACCGGGCCTCGGGCCTCCTGTAGAGCCGAGCCCATGCTCGGCTCATCGCGGTCTGGCGGAAAGCAGCCGAGCAAGGGCTCGGCTCTACAGGTGAGCGGGTGCGACACTGTGTCGCGCGAAGTTCCAATTCTGGCTACCAAAAATGCTGTTCTTGGCTCCTGAAAAGGGGTAAAATGTCGCGCTTCCCCACATCTCGGGTATGCCGATGCTGCGCATCCAGGCTGAAGCACTCACTTACGACGACGTCTCGCTCGTCCCCGCCCACTCGACCATCCTGCCCAAGGACGTCAACCTCGAAACGCGGTTGACTCGCGACCTGAAGCTGAAGCTTCCGATCCTGTCCGCCGCCATGGATACCGTCACCGAAGCCCGCCTGGCCATTGCCATGGCCCAGCTCGGCGGCATGGGCATCATCCACAAGAATCTCAGCCTGGAACAGCAGGCCGCGGAAGTGGCCAAGGTCAAGAAGTTCGAGGCCGGTGTCATCCGCGACCCGATCACCGTCGGCCCGGAAACCACCATCCGCGACGTGCTGGCCCTGACCCAGGCGCACAACATCTCCGGCGTGCCGGTGGTGGGCAGCGACGGCCAGCTGGCCGGCATCGTGACCCACCGCGACATGCGCTTCGAGACCGAGCTGGACGATCCGGTCCGCCACATCATGACCAAGAAGGATCGCCTGATCACGGTCAAGGAAGGCGCCGCGTCTGACGAAGTGCTGCAGCTGCTGCACCGCAACCGCATCGAAAAGGTGCTGGTGGTCAATGATTCGTTCGAACTGCGTGGCCTGATCACCGTCAAGGACATCCAGAAGAACACCGACTTCCCGAACGCTGCCAAGGATCTGTCGACCCGCCTGCTGGTCGGCGCTGCCGTCGGCGTGGGTGGTGATACCGATCGCCGCGTGGAAGCGCTGGTCGCCGCCGGCGTGGACGTGATCGTGGTCGATACCGCGCACGGCCACTCGCAGGGCGTGCTGGACCGCGTCAGCTGGGTCAAGAAGAACTTCCCGAACGTGCAGGTCATCGGTGGCAACATCTGCACCGGCGAAGCCGCACTGGCGCTGCTGGACAGCGGCGCGGACGCAGTCAAGGTCGGCATCGGCCCGGGCTCGATCTGCACCACCCGCGTCGTTGCCGGCGTCGGCGTGCCGCAGGTCACCGCCATCGACCTGGTGGCCGAAGCGCTGCAGGACCGCATTCCGCTGATCGCCGACGGTGGCATCCGCTACTCGGGCGACATCGGCAAGGCGCTGGCCGCCGGTGCCTCGACCATCATGGTCGGCGGCCTGCTGGCCGGTACCGAGGAATCGCCGGGCGAGACCGAGCTGTACCAGGGCCGTTCGTACAAGAGCTACCGCGGCATGGGTTCGCTGGCCGCCATGGAAAAGGGGTCGAAGGACCGCTACTTCCAGGACGCCGCCACCGCCGACAAGCTGGTGCCGGAAGGCATTGAAGGCCGCGTGCCATACCGCGGCCCGGTGGGCGGCATCATCCACCAGCTGATGGGCGGCCTGCGCGCCACCATGGGCTACGTGGGCTGCGCCACCATCGAAGACATGCGCAGCAAGCCCAAGTTCGTGAAGATCAGCGGCGCGGGCCAGCGTGAGAGCCACGTCCACGACGTGACGATCACCAAAGAGCCGCCGAACTACCGCGCCTGATGCGGGCCGAGCAAAGAGGAACGGGGAAGCACTTCCCGTTCCTCTTTCTCCATCTGCCGCCGTAAATCTGATTTCGTTTTCCCTACTGCATTGCCGGGGCGCCATGACCAACATCCATAACGACAAGATCCTCATCCTCGATTTCGGCGCGCAGTACACGCAGCTGATCGCCCGCCGCATCCGCGAGCTGGGTGTCTACTGCGAAATCTGGGCCTGGGACCACAACCCGGCCGAGATCGCCGCGTTTGGCGCCAAGGGCATCATCCTGTCCGGTGGCCCGGAATCGACCACGCTGCCGGGTGCCCCGGCCGCACCGCAGGAAGTGTTCGACAGCGGCCTGCCGATCTTCGGCATCTGCTACGGTATGCAGACCCTGGCCGCCCAGCTGGGCGGTGCCACCGAAGCCGCTGACCAGCGCGAATTCGGCCACGCCGAAGTGAACGTGATCAACCCGGATGCGCTGTTCAAGGGCCTGAGCGACCACGGCGGCGAGCCGAAGCTGAATGTCTGGATGAGCCACGGCGACCACGTCTCCGTTGCACCGCCGGGCTTCACCATCACCGCCACCACCGACCGCATTCCGGTGGCCGCCATGGCCAACGAAGAAAAGCGCTGGTACGGCGTGCAGTTCCACCCGGAAGTGACCCACACCCTGCAGGGCCAGGCGCTGCTGCGCCGCTTCGTGGTGGACGTGTGCGGCTGCCAGACCCTGTGGACCGCCGCCAACATCATCGACGACCAGATCGCCCGCGTGCGCGAACAGGTGGGCGATGACGAAGTGATCCTGGGCCTGTCCGGTGGCGTCGATTCGTCCGTGGTGGCTGCGCTGCTGCACAAGGCCATCGGCGAGAAGCTGACCTGCGTGTTCGTGGATACCGGCCTGCTGCGTTGGCAGGAAGGCGACCAGGTGATGGCGATGTTTGCCGAGCACATGGGCGTAAAGGTGGTGCGCGTGAATGCCGCCGACCGTTACTTCGCCGCGCTGGAAGGCGTGAGCGACCCGGAAGCCAAGCGCAAGATCATCGGCAACCTGTTCGTTGAGATCTTCGACGAAGAGTCGAACAAGCTGAAGAACGCCAAGTGGCTGGCGCAGGGCACCATCTACCCGGACGTGATCGAGTCGGCCGGCAGCAAGACCGGCAAGGCGCATGTGATCAAGAGCCACCACAACGTGGGCGGCCTGCCGGAGCACATGAAGCTGGGCCTGGTGGAGCCGCTGCGCGAGCTGTTCAAGGACGAAGTGCGCCGCCTGGGTGTTGAGCTGGGCCTGCCGCGCACCATGGTCTACCGCCATCCGTTCCCGGGCCCGGGCTTGGGCGTGCGTATCCTGGGCGAAGTGAAGCGTGAGTACGCCGAGCTGCTGGCCAAGGCCGATGCCATCTTCATCGATGAGCTGCGCAAGGCCGACCTGTACGACAAGACCAGCCAGGCGTTTGCCGTGTTCCTGCCGGTGAAGTCGGTGGGGGTGGTGGGCGACGCGCGCGCTTATGAGTGGGTGATTGCGCTGCGGGCGGTTGAGACCATCGACTTCATGACGGCGCATTGGGCGCATCTGCCGTATGAGTTCCTGGGTACGGTGAGCAACCGGATCATCAATGAGTTGCGGGGGGTATCGCGGGTGGTCTATGACATCTCGGGGAAGCCGCCGGCTACTATTGAGTGGGAGTGAGTTGAAAGAACGAGGGCGCCGAGAGGCGCCCTTGTTGTTTTTCTGGCAGCCGATGTGCTAAATGAGAGCGCTGTCATTCTGCTCTGGGCTCCCGCTTTTAAAGTGCTATCTTGAGTCCTATGGTGCTGCTGCGGAGCGGTCGCAGGCGAAGGAGGCATTCGAGTACTGGAATATTTCCGAGGCCAGCGCTTTTAGTAGAGGGGATGGGGCGGGAGCTTAGAGAGGTCAGTTTCCCTAGTTGAACGGCTAGGAAAGATATTTTCAGAGTAGGGTTGTTGAGTCTAATTTTTTGCTTTCGTGAAGTCTGGTTGACGTTCTTGAGGTTATGGGCGTCCCGCTTCGGGGCGCCTCCCTCTTACCATGGGATTACAAGGAGTGTCTCGTGCCAAGAATTACGCTCACAGATCTTATTGAAGTAGTAACTAAGTCGGGAAGCCCAAAGGCTACTAAAGTCGGTCAGCTGAAGAACAGGCAGGCGTATGATCCGGCTACTGATTTCTATAAGGCGCTTCGGGAGGGTCTTGTTTCGATACATAAGGGGGGCGGGGCAAAGGCGGATTTGTCAGGCTTGACAAAGATGCTCGCGGATCCAAAAAAGCTGGCAAATTATCCGCCGATGGTCGCTGGATACAAGAAATGGTGGGGTCAAAAGAAGCTTGATTGGTTTGTCCCTCCCAGTGAGATATACAGTCATTCGGGAATTGACGTTGCTTTGAGTCCGGAGCTTGGTCTAAAGATCAATGGTGATCCGCACGTCATAAAACTCTATTTGAAGACCGATGCGTTGACCAAAACAAAGGCTGATCTTATTGTCACGCTCATGAATCATGTCCTAGGCCCAGTGCAGCCTCCGGGTATGAATTTTAGTGTTCTTGATGTTCGCAATAGTAAGCTTTTCACCTACTCGGCAACGGGGAAGAACTTCAAGCCGATGGTGGACGCAGAGCTTTCTTATATTGCGTCTCTTTGGCCTCACGTCTGAATGCAATGCTGGGGTGCAATAGCTGCTGACAAGTCAGCTCAGCGAAGCCTCGATAAGCCATGAACACTCCACTCCCCTCTCGTCCAGATGTCCCACCGAGTCCGCTGCCGCCCGGTAGGGATCAGCGGAGTAATTTTAGGACCATCGGTGCCTCGCATCGCACGATCATTCCTGGCTACGGCGTCCCCACTACTCAGGGCGAGGGGGGGGGGGGGGG
>NZ_LLXV01000101.1 GCF_001431665.1 Stenotrophomonas beteli
TGTTGGAACCTGCGGTGCCGGCCAGCACCAGGGCCAGCGCGGTGGCCAGGGTACGTGGGGCCATGGGGAATCGCCTTGTGGGGTGGGGGACGGTGCGGCCCAGGCCGCGACCAGGGGCGCCAGGGCCTGGCGCAGGTGGGGCAGTGGCAGCGTCTGCAGGCGCAGGCCGTTGCCGCCGATCACGGTGGGAATGGAGCGGATGCCGAGGGCAGTGGCTTCGGCACGATCGGCCTGCACGCGCTGGCGCACTGTGTCGCTGCGCATGTGGTCAGCGAAGGCACCACGTGGATGCCCCAGCGATTCGGCGATATCCAGCAGGACTTCGGCATCGCCGATGTTGCGGTGCTGGTGCAGGTGCGCCCACTGCACCGCGTCGAACATCGCGCCATGGGCGTCGTTGCCGCCCATCAGCCCTGCGGCCTGGCAGGCCAGTGCGCCCAGCCAGCCGGAGGGGTACTCGAAGTCCTGTGCGCGCATGCCTTCGATATCGATGCGCGCGGTGTCTTCATGCGCGGCGCACTCGGTCCAGTGGCGCAGGATGGTCGCCTTGGCGCGGGCCATCGAGCCGAACACCTCGATCATCTGCGCCCGCGAGTCCTGCAGCACGAAGCTGCGGTGGCGCACCTGGATGCCGAGTTCGGCCGAGACCTGCAGCAGTCGTGGGGCCAGCACGAAGCACCAGCCGCAGACCACGTCGTGGAAGAAATCGACCACCGGCGCTGCGGTGGCGGGGGAAGGAGCGGAAGACATCTGCCTGCCATCGGTGAAGGAGGAGGCGGCAGAGTAGGCAGTGCCGCGTGGCCGAAACAGCACGCCGCGGGCAGCTCAGTTTTCGCTGGGAGTTACGAATCCAGGCCGGCGCAGCCGGGCAGCTCGGCGTGCAGGAAATCGATGAAGGCGCGCACCTTCGGCTGCAGGTGGCGCGAGGTGGGGTAGACCGCATGCACGAAGCGCGGCGGATAGCGGTGGTCGGGCAGCACCTGCCGCAGTTCGCCACGGGCCAGTGCGGGTGCCGCCAGGAACGAGGGCAGGGCGCCGATGCCCATGCCGGCCACCAGCAGGTCGCGCAACAGCAGGCTGTTGTTGACGGTGACGCGCGCCGGCAGGGTGATCGTCACCTGGCCATCGGGGCCGAGCAGCGGCCAGCTGCCGGGCGAGTCGGACAGGCTGTAGGCGAGCACGCTGTGCGCCTGCAGATCATCCACCGTCTGTGGTGCGGGCTGCTGCTGCAGGTAGGAGGGCGCCGCGCACAGCACCTGCTGCAGCGACGCCAGGCGGCGTGCCACCAACCGCGAATCGTCCAGTTCGGCACGGATGCGCAGGGAGACATCGAAGCCTTCACCGACGGCGTCGATCAACCGGTCTTCCATCAGCAGATCCAGTGACAGCTGCGGATGCTGCTGCAGGAAGCGCGGCAGCAGCGGCGACAACGTGCTCAGCGCGAACGACTGCGGTGCGTTCACCCGCAGGCGCCCGCCCACCTCGCCACGCTGTTCGGCGATGCCGCGCTCCAGCGCGTCCAGCTCGTCGAGCAGGCGGCAGCATTCGCGATAATAGGTGTGGCCGGTTTCGGTCAGACTCATGCGCCGCGTGGTCCGCTGCAGCAGCACTACGCCAAGGTGGGTTTCCAGCGTGCGCAGCTGCTTGCTCAGCCCGGCTGGCGAAAGGCCAAGGTCTTCGGCAGCGCGGGCCAGCCCGCCACGTTCGACGATGCGGCGGAAGGCGCGCATCAGGTTGAAGGAATCCATGCCGGTCCCGGGCGCGATGAGGGCGACATTGTAGAGCCGCGCCGTGCGTGGATGTGGCAAACGCGGTGCCGACCACGATGGGCACCCAGCAGCGGCGGACCCACGGCTTGCGCCGTTTGTTCAAGCCGCCAACCCGCATGCCACGCCAGCATGCAGGCCCCTCACTTTCCGGGTTGCCCATGAAGCACTGGATCCTGCGCCTGTATGCCCCGCTGTTCCTGCTGGGCTTCGTTGCCACTGCCGTCGTCTGGGTCGGCCATTGCCACGGTGACCCGTTGTGGCTGCTGGCCTTGCTGGCGGCCGCCATCGCGATCTCGTTCGCCGCCGAGCGGGCCTGGCCGTACGATCCCGCATTCAATCACGACCACGGCGACAGCCTGCGTGACACCCTGCATGCACTGGTCAACGAGAGCCTGAACCTGCTGTCGATCGCCGCGGTGCCGCTGCTGGCGGCAATCATTCCGTGGCAGCTGTGGCCGGTGCAGTGGCCGTTCGCACTGCAGGTGTTGCTGGCCATCGTCTGCGCCGACCTTGGTATCACCCTGGTGCACTATTCCAGCCATCGCATCGGCTGGTTGTGGCGGCTGCATGCAGTGCACCACAGCGTCACCCGCATGTATGGCTTCAACGGCCTGATGAAGCACCCGCTGCACCAGGCCGCCGAAGCGGTCGGCGGCGTACTGCCGCTGCTGCTGTTGGGCCTGCCGATGCCGGTGGCGGCGGTGCTGGCCTTCGCCATTGCCATCCAGCTGCTGCTGCAGCACTCCAACGTGGACATGCGCCCGGGCGTGCTGGGCCAGGTGATGGCGTGGGCGCCGCTGCATCGCTTCCACCACATGCGTTACGGCACCGCCGGCGACGTCAACTTCGGCCTGTTCCTGACCGTCTGGGATCACCTGCTGGGGACCGCCTTCGATGCGCCGGGCTATCGGCTGCAGCAACGCGACCTCGGCATCGGCAGCCAGCCGGACTATCCGCGCGATTACCCCGGACAGCTGCTGGCGCCGTTCCGCGAACTGCCGCATGGCGAGGTACCGGAGCTGCCGGAAGGTCTGCGCAGGCGCGGATGATGGGCCGTGTCAGGCCGCGTGCAGCTGCAGTCCCTGCAGCTGCGCGGCACCGATACCGAACATGCGGCGCAGGCTGCGCGACAGATGGGCCAGATCGGCGAATCCAGCGGCATGCGCACTGTCGGTCAGGGTGTGTCCGCGCAGATGATGCGTGAGCGCAGTGCGCAGCCGTTGCCACAGCACCCAGCCGCGCAGGGTCACCGCCAGCTCGGACTGGAAGCGCCGATGCAGCTGGCTGGTCGACAGATGCGCCGCTTCGGCGATGTCGGCAGCCGGCACCGGGCCAGGCAGGTGCTGGGCGATACGGGCCAACGCCGCCTGCACGCGGCGGTCCAGCGGTTGCGGGCGGCTCAGCCGTGGCAGCCAGTCGTGCAGCGCCAGCGCGTTTCCCGGCAGCGCGTGCAGGTGCTGCTGGATCTGTTCGGGATCGGCATGCGCGGGTTCGAGGAACACCGTGCAGCCTGCTTCCGGCGCTGACAGGATCGCGTGCGGCTGGAACGAAGGCAGCCATAGCCGTTGGCCCTGCCGCTGCATGCCATCGATCTCGACGTGCCAAGGGGTACCGTCGCTCAACAGCAGTTGATGGGCATAGTGTGCATGCGAAGCGCTGTCACCGGCATGGCCGTGCAGCACGGCGGCGTGCGCATCCAGCAGCAACATGCCATTCCAGGGCAGAGCGGGGGAGGACATGGAGGAATTGTAGATCCACGCCATGCGTGGATGAATCTCCATCGAAATCGAATATTTCGACAACGAAACGAAGAGCATCCACGCATGGCGTGGATCTACTGCAGGCTGCGAGAAATGGGGTGGGTCCGGTTGCGGGGGCGTGAGCGCCATGGGCCCGAGGCATGCCTCGGGCGGGTTGGGCAGGACGCCCAACCCCGGTCTTGCCGTGTGCGCAGGACAGCGCACACGAACAAGCG
>NZ_LLXV01000102.1 GCF_001431665.1 Stenotrophomonas beteli
GATGTACCGGGTGAGGTCTCCACCGCGTTCTACGACAACCGCTTCGTCGCCATTCCGGCCGAGGTGAGCTACCGCCCGCAGACCGAAGACGGCCACGGCACGCACCTGCACCCGCGGCCGACCATCACCGGCACGCTCAGCGCGATCGTGGTCAGCGATGGGGATCCGCTGCTGTCCGACCGCGACCACCGCATCAAGGTGCAGTTCCCGTGGCAGCGCGGCGGCAATGCCAGCAGCGGCCTGGCTCATCCCGGCGGTGACGACAACGCGCCGGCCAACGGCGGCGCCTGGACCTGGGTGCGAGTGATGACGCCCTGGGCCGGCGACAACTGGGGCGGCGTGGTGCTGCCGCGGCGCGGGCAGGAAGTGCTGGTGGCATTCCTGGAAGGCGACATCGACCGCCCGGTGGTGGTCGGTGCGGTCTACAACGGCCGTGGCCAGCAGGATGCGCAGCACAACCAGATCAACGGCGGGGGCGCCAACGCCACCGGCAACGCTGCCGCCTGGTTCGAGGGCAACGACCACGCGGCGGTGTACACCGGCTTCAAGAGCCAGGCGCTGGCCGACAGCCAGGGCGGCACCGGTGGGTATCAGCAGCTGCGCTTCGACGACACGCCCGGGCAGGGCCGCGCGCAGCTGTCCACCACCCAGCACGAGACCACGCTCACCCTGGGCCACCTGAAGGGCGGCCAGGACAATGTGCGCGAAGGCGAGCGCGGCTTTGGCGTGGAGCTGTCCACCCAGGCCCAGGGCGCACTGCGCGCCGGTCGCGGCCTGCTGCTGACCACCGAGCAGGGCACGCCGCAGATGGCGGCGCCGCAGGCACTGAGCCAGCTGCAGGAAAGCCAGCAGCTGCTGCAGCAGCTGGCAGAATCGGCCGCCAACCAGCAGGCGCAGCTGCCGAGTGACCCGAAAGAGCTGCCGGTCGATACCACCCTGACCGAGCTGCAGGAAGCGCTGCGTGCCACCCACAGCGGCAGTGCCGCGGGCAGCATCGCGGGCGGCGACGGCGAAGCACCGGGTTGGAGCGCACCGGTGCTGCTGGGCAGTGGCGTGGCCGGCGTACTGAGCCTGACCCCCGCCGATCAGGTCTGGGTCAGCGGCACCCACACCACCCTGGCCAGCGGCGTGGCGCTGAACTGGATGACGCAGGGCTCACTGACGATGGCGGTGGCCGGG
>NZ_LLXV01000103.1 GCF_001431665.1 Stenotrophomonas beteli
GCGCGCCAACAAACACAAACCACAACAAACGGGAGACCAAAACAGAGGCGGGGGAGGGGGGGGGACGGGGGGGGGGGGGGGGGGGGGGGGGGGGGGGGGGCGGGGGGACGGGGGGGGGCGGGAGGGACGATGCGGGCCCCCCCCCGCCCCCCCCCCCACCCCAGGCCCCCCCCCGCCTCCCCCTCAGGAAGCCCGCTTTTGACGTTGCTGTTGCTTCGGTTTCTGCGGGTGCAGGGCGCAGCCCTGCAAACAAACCCCACCCTCAGTAACGCGGCCGGCCTTCTTCCAGCACCTGGCGCAGGAACGGCACGGTGATCCGCCGCTTCGCCGCCAGCGACTCGCGGTCCAGCCAGTCCAGCAGCGTGATCAGTCCACCCAGTTCACGCCCGGTGTGCGACAGCAGCCACTCGATCGCGGCCTCGTCGATCGCCAGCCCACGCCGCAGCGCGCGCTCGCGCAGCACCGCCGCGCGGCCTTCCTCATCCAGCGGCTGCAGCAGCACACGCACGCACTGGCCCAGCCGCGACTGCAGGTCCGGCAGCACCAGGCCCAGCTCGCCCGGTGCCTTCTGCGCGGTGTACAGCACGGTCACGCCTGCAGCGCGCGCGCGGTTGTGGAAATCAAACAGCGCGATCTCGTCCTCTCGGTTGCCGGCGACCTCGTCCAGGCCATCCAGCGCCACCAGTTCGCGCGCTTCCAGCCCATCGAGCGCCGCACGCACGCGGCCAGCCGCGCTGGCCAACGGCACATAGGTCGGCAGGCGCCCGGCCTGCTCGGCACTGGAGCACATCGCCAGCGCCTGGTGGGTCTTGCCGGTGCCCGCCGCGCCCTCCAGGTAGACCCAATCGTGGCTGGCACCCACTGCGATCGCGCGCAGCTGCGCCAGCGCGCCATCCGGCGCGCCGATGAAGGTCTCCAGGCGCTGGTCCCGCGGGTAATGCAGGGCCAGCGGCAGTTGCGGCACACCCATCACTTCAGGTCGGGGCCCTTGTCGTCCGGAACGATGATATGGGGGGCCTCGACCACGCCATCAAGCACGATCGCCGGCTTCTCGCCCACGTACAGCTCGCTCTGGCGGTAACGCTGGTGGGCATAGCGCAGCAGCACGTTGGTCACCGCCGCCACCGGCAGCGCCAGCAGCATGCCGAGGAAGCCGAACAACTGGCCACCGGCCATCACCGCGAAGATCACTGCCACCGGATGCAGGCCGATCTTGTCGCCGACGATGCGCGGGGTCAGCACGTAGCTCTCCAGCAGCTGGCCCACGGTGAACACCACGCCGACCAGGATCAGCAGCTTCAGGTCGAAGCCCTGCGCCTGCACCAGTGCGGCCACGATCGCCATCACGATGCCGGTAGTCGCACCCAGATAGGGGATGAAGCTGATCAGGCCGGCGATCAGGCCGATCAGCAGGCCCAGCTTGAGGCCCACCAAGGACAGGCCACCGGCATAGATCACGCCCAGCGCCAGCATCACCAGGAACTGGCCACGGATGAACGCGCCCAGCACGTCATTGGACTCGCGTGCCAGCGCACTGATGGTACCGATGTGGTTGCGCGGGATCACCGACGCCACCCGCTCCACCAGCTTGTCCCAGTCACGCAGGAAGTAGAACGCCAGGATCGGCAGCAGCAGGATGTTGACCACCCAGGTCACCATCGCAAAGCCCGATCGCGAGACATAGCCCATGAACGTGGTGGCGAAGCCGCCAGCCTGCTGCCAGTGGCTGCGCACCCACTCGATCAGGCGATCCGGATCCAGCCACTGCATCACTTCCAGGCCGGTCTTCTGCTCGAACCAGGGGATGCCCTTTTCCATCAGCCACGCCTGTGCCTGCGGCGCGACCGCGATCAGGGTGGTGATCTGGCGTTCGATCATCGGCACCAGCACCAGCAGCAGGGCCACGATCACCAGCACCATGGCCGCGAACACCAGCACCACGCCGGTCATGCGCGAGCGTCCGGTGGCCTCGATGCGGTCCACCAGCGGGTCACCCAGCCAGGCCAGGGCCAGCGCCAGTACGAAGGGGGTCAGGATCGGCGCCAGCAGCCAGACGATCCAGCCGACCAGGCCGGCGAACAGGATGTACTTCAGCCGCCGCAGGAACTGCGCGATTTCCGCTTCCGGGGTCAGGGTCATCGCAGGCGGTACTCGTTGCTGACCGGCGCGGCCACAGGGGCGCCGCTGGTCTCATCGATCGGGGCCGGCAGCGTGGCACTCGGCACCAGCACGCCGTTGTCGCCGAGCATGCGGTTGAAGCCGGCCAGGCCGGTGGTCATCTCCAGGCTGAGCTCGAGCTGGCCGGCCGAGGCGTGCAGCGGGGTGACGCTGCGCACCACCGGCACTTCGCGCAGGCCCGCGGCCAGGCGCAGGTAGTCGTCGGCGCTGTCGATGCCGGTCACCACCACGCGGTAGGTCCCGGCCTGGCCGGTAGCCGCGCCGGCCTTGGCGTAGCGCTTGACCAGCGCGTCGGCGGCGCCATCGGCACCGGCGGCCATCGCACGCATGGCGTTGGCGTCCTTGCTGGTCCACTTGTTCAGTTCACGGCCGTTGTCGACGAACACCCAGTCCGCCTGCCAGCCGCCATTGGCACGGTACAGCTTGCCGATCAGCTGCATCGGCGGCGAATAGCGCGAGGAGGCACGGGCCACGGCAGCGCTGTCCTGGCGCCAGATGGCGCCGGCCAGCGCCTGTTCAGCGGCACCGCCACTGGGCAGCCCCAGTTTGTAACCGCGTTCGATGGCGCGATTGAGCAGCGGGCGGGCGGCATTGGCCTGCTGCACGCTGACCAGGCGCGGGCCGCTGCCGTCATCCACTGCCAGCCACAGCACCGGCTTCGGTCGCGGCTGCGGCCACAGCGGCAGGCCCAGGGCCGACACCAACGAATCGACGTCGTCCTCGCGGAAGCGCGCCACCAGCAGGGTCCGGAAGCTCGGTGCGCCACTGGCGCCCACGCTCTGGTCCTGCTTGTAGTCATAGCTGGCCACGTAGTCCTTGGCATTGCGCAGCGCCTGCACGACGCCCGGGCGTGACATCACGCTGCGGTCGCCGGACAGCTTGCCCAGCACCACGCTCAGGGCGCGGGCCAGGGCGCCGTTGCGATCGGCTTCGGCCTGGCTGTTGACGGGCACTTCGGCCTCGTAGGCGCCAGTGGCGGTGGCAACATCACCTTCGGTGCGCAGGCCGCTCTGGGCCATCGTGGCCACCGGCAGGCTCAGCGCAAGGAGCAGGGTCAGAATCAGGCTGCGGCGCATCAGGACATCCATTGGCTCGACGTATCCGGGGGAATTGTTGCCCGAATACGGACTTTGCGCCAATGCGGCCTGTTAAAATCGCCCGTTCAACCCCTGCCAGCGCCGACGCCCGTGACCAACAGCCCGTCTTCCGCCCCCTCCCCCCTCACCTACCGTGACGCGGGTGTCGACATCGACGCCGGCAACGAGCTGGTCGAGCGCATCAAGCCCCTGGTCAAGCGCAGCTTCCGGCCGGAAGTGATGGGCGGCCTGGGCGGCTTCGGCGCCCTGTTCGACCTGTCCAACAAGTACCGCGAGCCGGTGCTGGTGTCGGGTACCGACGGCGTGGGCACCAAGCTGAAGCTGGCCCACCAGCTGAACCGCCACGATACGATCGGCATCGACCTGGTCGCCATGTGCGTGAACGACGTGCTGGTGCAGGGTGCCGAACCGCTGTTCTTCCTGGATTACTTCGCCACCGGCAAGCTGGACATCGACACCGCGGCGGCCGTGGTGGGCGGCATCGCCAACGGTTGCACCGAGGCCGGCTGCGCGCTGATCGGCGGCGAGACCGCTGAAATGCCCGACATGTACGCCCCGGGCGAGTACGACCTGGCCGGCTTCACCGTGGCGGCGGTCGAGAAGAGCGAGCTGAAGGACGGCGCCAGCGTGGCCAACGGCGACGTGCTGATCGGCATCGCCTCCTCCGGCCCGCACTCCAACGGCTACTCGCTGGTTCGCCGCATCTACGACCGCGCCGGCCGCCCGGCCGAGCTGGAGCTGGAAGGCGGGGTCAAGCTGGTCGATGCGCTGATGGCGCCGACCCGCCTGTACGTCAAGCCGATCCTGTCGCTGCTGAAGTCGCATGGCGCGGCCATCCACGGCA
>NZ_LLXV01000104.1 GCF_001431665.1 Stenotrophomonas beteli
CGCATGCTCACCGCAGCCTTGGCCTCTTCCAAGTTCCCAGGACGGGAGGGTGAAACAGCCTCGGCCGGCCCTCGGTTCGACTCCTGCGCGGGGGCCAGTGGCGGGGGGGGCACGGAATCGATGGGCCGAGCCACTTCTGCCACAGCAGCGCCTGCCGATCTGGCGGGGGCACCCGATTCAATGCCCGCCGGTCCGCCCGTTTGGGCCGCTACCGGGCGCGGCGCTTGTTGCGCTGAACGCCGCGAGGGAAGGGCGGATGCCTCCATCAACTCGGCCAAGGTCGGCTCTGGAGTGGGCACCGGCTGGGCGGGAGAGGGTGGCCCTTTCGGGCGCATCGCCTGCCACTTGGCCCAGAGCCAAACGGCAGTGGCCACCGCAACGACGATCCCCAAACCGATCCAGACTTCCTTTGGTACCAACGCTATGACGACCAGGACTGCGACAATCCAGCTGCCTGCGGTTTGCTTCCTTCTCGCCATGTGGCCCCCTGCCTTTGGCGCTTCCTTCGGGCCATTGTAGCTCGCCCGTCAGAAGGGGGACGCGCATCGCGAGGAAGGGGCGGGGGGACCGACTTGGATCGGGTTCCGCCCATTCAGTATTTTCACCCATATTCCTGGAGTGCCTGACCCATGCCTTGGCGTTGATGGCCGGTCCAGGGAGCGGGGATGATCAGTGGGGCGGTGAGAACCGTGTTTCGCCAACCGTGAGCAAGTGCCGCTTCAAGGCTGCGACGATCTCATCGTCTGGCAGGTTTTGGGCACCGGCCAGGAAGACGAGTTCGGCCACTTGTCGCCTGCGCTTGGCGTCGTCGCGGCGTTTGATGGCTTTCTCCCGGGCATCCTGCCGCTGGTGCGCCAGAAGCTCCCTGGCTTGAAGCTGGGCCAGCCGATGGGTGGCCCGCTGGATCTGATCGCGGTAATGATTGGTGGACGACATGCTCTTCTCCTTGTGAAGTGTCCTTCAGTGAAGCAATGATTTCTCATCCGTCAACCTATCGATGGCGGCATCGTTTTCGCGCTTGAAGCAATTCGGAAAATCACAAAGAAGAGAAGCAAAAGCAAAGAGCGAAAAGCGCACTTAGGCATCACAAGTGATGCGTGCGCAATGGGCTTCGCCCCTTGAACCCCAAGCCGCTTTGCGACTTGCCAACGGCAAATTCAAAGGCATAAAGAGCTCAAAGAACTGGAGCTCTCTGCATGGCGATCTACCACACCCGCGTCAAAACCTTCTCCCGTGCCAAGGGCCATTCGGCCGTTGCCGCCGCTGCCTACCGCGCGGGCTTGTCGCTCGTAGATGAGCGCACGGGAGCGCGGCACGACTACTCTCGCAGGGGCGGAGTGGTCGAGAGCCGCTGGGTAGTGCCTTTGAAGGCACCCGACTGGTCGCTCGACGCCTCAAAGCTATGGCAAGCGGCTGAGGCGGCCGAGAGGCGAAAGGACGCGACCGTGGCCCGCGAGTTTGAGATCGCACTTCCGCACGAGCTCAACGGGCCGCAGCGCTCGGCCCTG
>NZ_LLXV01000105.1 GCF_001431665.1 Stenotrophomonas beteli
CCAGCGAGATCAAGCTGGCGGTGGTGGGCCGTGGCGGCGCGGAAAAACAACAGGTCCAACACATGGTCGGGCTCATGCTCAACCTGAAAACCAAGCTGCAGGCCGACGCCGCCGACGCGTTGGCGGTAGCAATCACCCATGCCCACGTAAGGGCGACGGCCAACCGCCTGGGGCTCAGTGCCCGCCAGGCGTGGGGCCGCAAATGAGGAGCTGCACGCAATGATCGGTCGACTGCGCGGCATCGTCGCCTACAAGGCGCCGCCGTGGCTGGTGGTGGATGTCAATGGCGTGGGCTACGAACTGGAGGCGCCGATGAGCACCTTCTACGACCTGCCCGAGCTCGGCCGCGAGGTCACCCTGTACACCCATTACGCGCAGAAGGAAGACAGCGTCTCGCTGTACGGCTTCCTGCGCGAGGGCGAACGGCGCCTGTTCCGCGACGTGCAGAAGGTCAGTGGCATTGGCGCGAAGATCGCGCTGGCCGTGCTGTCCGGGGTCAGCGTGGAGGAGTTCGCGCGCATGGTCCAGGCCGGGGACATCACCGCGCTGACCCGTATTCCGGGCATCGGCAAGAAGACCGCCGAGCGCATGGTGCTGGAACTGCGCGACCGCGCGGCCCAGTTCGGCGCCGGCGGCGCGCTGC
>NZ_LLXV01000106.1 GCF_001431665.1 Stenotrophomonas beteli
CCGCCCCCCCTCCCCCGCAGCAGCGCGGAAGAGGCGGCCTACCAGCAGCTTTCCAGCCTGCCGTTCGGCAGCTGGTTCGACATCGACAGTGGCGACGGCAACGTGCGACGGCAGCGCCTGTCCTGGTACAGCCTGCTGACCGGCCATGCCCTGTTCGTCAATGCGCGCGGGCAGAAGATCGCCGAGACCGATCTGGACACACTGGCGCGGCAGGTCAGCGCCGGCCACGCGCAGCTGGTGACCGAAGACCGTGGCCGGCTGGTGGACCGTGCCTGGCAGGCCAGCCTCAGCGCCCTGCGCGCGCTGGCGGGTGGCCATCGCAAGGAGACGCACGCATGAACCCGTTGCCACAGGACACCCGTCGCGCCCCGCGCCGCCAGGTGTCGGACCTGGTGCCGGTCACCGACCAGATGCGCGACTGCGTGGTGGGCCGGCTCGGCAATGTTTCCGAGACCGGCATGCTGATGCTGGCCAGTACGCCCTTGCGCGAGGACGCGCTGTACCAGCTGCGCTTCCCGCTGCCAATGGGCGACGGTCGCCATGAAGCCATCGACGTGGGCGTGCACCTGCTGTGGAGCGAACCGGCACACGCGCCAGGTCAAAGCTGGACCGGCTTCCGCTTCCTCACCCTGTCGCGCGAGCATCGGCAGCTGCTGCGCCAGTGGGTGGGCGAGGACAGCGATGAAGGGCCGCTTTCGACGGCCTGAGTGCCGGTTCCGGCACAGCGGTTTTTCGCGGTATGCGGCAGAATCTAGGGCCGTTTTCCGTGTCGAGCCACCGCAATGATCCAGCAAGACCCCGGCGCCCTGTATTCCGACCACCTGGCCGTGCTGTGCCGACGCGCCGAACAGGCACTGGCCCGCGGCGGCTTTGATCACCTGGTGGTGCCCAGCGGCACCCTGCACTACCAGGTGTTCGACGATCGCGACTATCCGTATGCGGTGAACCCCCAGTTCAAGGCCTGGCTGCCGCTCACCCGCGTGCCCAACAGCTGGATTGTGTTCACCCCGGGCAAGCGCCCGGCCGTGATCTTCCACCAGCCCTTCGATTACTGGCACGTGGTGCCCGATGCGCCGAGCGGCTGGTGGGTGGACCACTTCGACATCCACATCATCCGCACGCCCGAAGAGGCGCTGGCCCTGCTGCCGGCCGACCCGTCGCGCTGCGCGATCCTCGGCGAACCGCAGAGCGCGCTGGGCAACTACGTGCCGAACAACCCGGCGCCGGTGGTGAATTACCTGGAATGGCACCGCGCCTGCAAGACGCCGTATGAAATCGCACTGATGCGCCAGGCGCAGGTGCTGGGCGTGCGCGGCCACCGCGCCGCCGAGGCGGCCTTCCGCAATGGCGCCGACGAGTTCAGCATCCACATGGCGTACTGCCAGGCGGTGGGCCAGGATGCCAACGAGCTGCCGTACGGCAACATCGTCGCACTGAACGAACACGCCGCCGTGCTGCATTACACCGAACTGGGCCGCAAGGCGCCGCAGCCGCTGCGCAGCTTCCTGATCGACGCCGGCGCCAGCGCCCACGGTTACGCCAGCGACATCACCCGTACCTATGCCGCGCAGGGCCACGACGAATTCGCTGCGATGATCGCCGCCGTCGATGCCGCCCAGCAGCAGATGTGCGCCGCGGTGCGCCCGGGCTTCGACTACAAGCAGCTGCATGTGGACGCCCATCTTTCGCTGATGGGCGTGCTGAAGGACTTCGGCGTGATCAACGTCTCGCCGCAGACCGCGCTGGAGACCGGCATCAGCGCCGCGTTCTTCCCGCACGGCATCGGCCACCTGATCGGCCTGCAGGTACATGACGTGGCCGGCTTCGCGGCCAGCGACGAAGGCGGCCGCATCGAGCGCCCGGCCGGGCATCCGTACCTGCGCCTGACCCGCGTGCTGGAGCCGGGCATGGTGGTGACCATCGAACCGGGCCTGTACTTCATCGACATGCTGTTGAACGAAGTGAAGGACGCCGGCCATGGTGATGCGATCAACTGGGACCGCGTGGATTTCTTCCGCCCGTATGGCGGCATCCGCATCGAAGACGAAGTGCTGTGCACTGAGGGCGAGGCGGACAACCTGACGCGGCCGGAGTTTGCGGCGGCCAACGGCTGAGCCCCTCGTGGTTGG
>NZ_LLXV01000107.1 GCF_001431665.1 Stenotrophomonas beteli
ACGGCGGCCTTGGCGGCGGCCTGGTCGAGGCTGAAATCCAAGCGGATGCGGCGCATGCGCTCGCGCTGGAACGCCCTTTCGGCGCTATCGCCGGCCGTTGCCAGCAGCGCTTCGGCATCGCTGAAGCGACCGCTGTCGATCAGGTCGATTACCTGCGCCTGGCGCGCCCGCTGTTGGCTGCTGTTCCCATCCGTTGCCTGCGTGGCCGACGCCCACAGCAGCAGCGCGGCACACAGGCCGGCGGCGGCAGGCAGACGCGGTTTGCGAACGGCAGGATCCACAGCGACACTTCCCCAGCGCGGGTGGTAATGGCTGTGTAACACGGGCCGGGATCCCGGTCAATAATTTATTCTTGCTTTCTATGCCGAAAGGAATAAATATTCCAAAAGGCATTCGAGGAGGGTGTGCTGCGCATGATCCTGGCTTCCCGCGAACGGCATCGGCATTGGCCGCGCCGCTTGACCCTGGCGCTGTGCCTGCTGGCGGCGCCCACTTTTGCGCGGACCGCGCCGGCCCCCGATCCTGGCGCACCGCTGCCCTACGTGATCGGCCTGCACGAGGCCTACCTGACCCCGCAGTATTGGGCGGCCCGGTTGGACACTGCCGATGCGCCGATCCTGGATCGCGCGCAGATCGAGGCGCAGAACGCGCGGATGCGGGCGCAGGACAGCCACATCCAGGACATCGCCACACTGCCCGCCGCGCTTGATGCGGCGGCGGTGCGTGCCAGCATCAGCGCGCTGTCCAGCTGGCCCAGCCGCGCCCTCTACAACGACAAGGG
>NZ_LLXV01000108.1 GCF_001431665.1 Stenotrophomonas beteli
CATTGAACCGTCCTGTTGCAGCGCCAGGGTCGGATCCCTCTCCGCAGGAGAGGGCTCTGACCCCTGCGCGGGGTCTGTGGCTGCACAGGGTATCGCGCTACGGCTGTTCGGCTGCACTCATGGCCAGGCCCGGCGCCAGCGCCTTCGCCTCCGGGAACAGCG
Source organism: Stenotrophomonas beteli (assembly GCF_001431665.1). GTDB lineage: Bacteria > Pseudomonadota > Gammaproteobacteria > Xanthomonadales > Xanthomonadaceae > Stenotrophomonas > Stenotrophomonas beteli. The sequence goes on from NZ_LLXV01000108.1 coordinate 163, forward strand.
CGAAGCGCAGGCCGATCAGGCCCATCAGGGCTTCATCGCGGGCCTTGCAGGCCGCAACGCTGCCGACCCGTCCCAGCGAGGTATCCAACCGCTCGCGCAGCGCCTCGGCCGCCACAATCGGTTTGCGCGCGGCGATCTGCCGGCGGTAATGCACGGCGATCTCTTCAAGAATGTGCTCGACCGCCTCGCGGCTGCGCTCGGGCAGTTCCAGCCGGGCGCGGCGCAGCTGCAGGATGTTCAGGCCGATGCGCGCTTCATTGAGCATGTCCACCGAGGCGATGTCGCTGCCCTCCGGCGTTGCTGCCAGGCGCGGCGCGAGCAGGCCCAGCAGGTCGAGCATGCGCGCGGCAAAGCGCTGGCGGTCCTGCTGGCCACGTCCTTCGGCGGCTTCGGCCAGCGTGGTCCAGCCCTGCCGCACCAGCCGGCGTGCGGTCCACTCGGCGCCCACCGAACGGAACAGGCGGGTCATCACCACCGCAAAGCCAATGCCGATGAACATCGCGATCGACGAGTTGAGGAAGGTCTGGATGTTGGCGCTGTAGGTGTTCTGCAGGCTCAGCAGCGCGGCCAGGTTCACCGTCAGCGGCAGCGCGAACAGCGCGCTCTTGGGGTGGTGCAGCATCAGCCCCAGTGGCAGGAACGCCACTGCCAGCACCAGCGCCAACAGGCCGAAGTCGTGCACCGCCGGGAACACGCCGAACAGATACACGCCGGCCACCACCGAAGCGACCATGGCCCACACCAGGAACGACACCATGCTCGGCGCCGGGTCGTCCTGTGCGGCGAAGAACGCAGCGGTCACCGCGGCCATCATCGCGCCGTTGCCACCCCCTTCCCAACCCAGCGCGATCCACAGCACGCAGTAGCTCATCAGCGCCACGCCGG
>NZ_LLXV01000109.1 GCF_001431665.1 Stenotrophomonas beteli
GTCCAGGGGGATGGCTGCATGCGTGGGGGCCTCCGTGCCCGGGCAGGAGCGCCCGGCGGCGAAGCCTAGCAATGGCCCATCACGGCTGCCTGAATCGCGGCCAACCTGATAACCGCCGGTACGGGCGTCATCGCCAGCGGCTTTCAGCGGCGGATGTCGGCTGGCCTATGGTGGCGGTTTCCCCGGATGGAGCCTGGCCCGATGAGCGACCCGCAGTGGCAACTGGAAACCCTGGCCGTGCACGGCGGCTACCGTCCCGACCCGACCACCCGCGCGGTGGCGGTGCCGATCTACCAGACCGTGGCGTATGCCTTCGATGACACCCAGCACGGCGCCGACCTGTTCGACCTGAAGGTGCCCGGCAACATCTATACCCGCATCATGAACCCCACCACCGACGTGCTGGAACAGCGCCTGGCCGCGTTGGAAGGCGGCATCGGCGCGCTGGCGCTGGCCTCGGGGCAGGCCGCGATCACCTACGCCATCCAGACCATCGCCGAGGCCGGCGACAACGTCGTCGCCTCCAGTGCGCTCTACGGTGGCAGCCTCAACCTGCTGGCGCACACGCTGCCGCAGTACGGCATCCAGGCGCGCTTTGCCGATCCGGCCGACCCGGCCGCATTCGCCGCGCTGATCGACGACCGCACCAAGGCGGTGTTCGTCGAATCGATCGGCAACCCGCGCGGCAATGTCACCGACATCGCTGCGATCGCCGAGGTCGCGCATGCCGCCGGCGTGCCGCTGATCGTCGACAACACCGTGGCCACACCGTTCCTGC